>DAOLUH010000012.1:18286-118270 GCA_035420085.1 Anaerolineae bacterium | reverse complement strand
TTTGGAGACAGGATACACCAAGTTACCCATCAGAGCATGGTTGACAAAGTACTAGATGGTAGCACAGTTCTATAAGATTCGGGTTGGATTAGTATCAGAAAAACCTTAATTCTGGACAACGCCTGAATAGTTACGTTTTATCGTCATAGTCGGATAGTCCTTTTTGTTGTATGAGAGTATAGCGTAAAAGCGAGATAGCGTCAAAAGTGAGGAGCAAGTCATCAGCTTTCAGCCAGAGAACCACTGGTTGAAAGCTGATAACTGACGGCTGACCGCTGACGGCTCTTTGACGATCCCCCCATTCCTGCTACAATCGGCGCTATGAGTGAATATCCACGCATCATTCTGCACGCCCGACGCGATGTATCGGTGCGGCGGCGGCATCCCTGGTTGTTCTCCGGGGCCATCGCGCGCGTCGAGGGGAAGCCGGAGCCGGGCGCGCTGGTCGCCGTCCACAGCTTCGATGGCGCGTTCCTCGCCTGGGGGCATTACAGCGCCGCCTCGCAGATCCGCGCGCGGCTGATTGCCTGGGAGGATGCGGATTTCGTCCCCGAAATGCCGGAGTTCTGGCGCGCGCGGCTGGAGCAGGCGATTGCGGCGCGGCAGCCGTTGCTCGCCGACGGGACGACGACTGCCTGCCGCCTCGTCAACGCCGAATCGGACGGTATTCCCGGTTTGGTGGTAGATCGCTACGGTGAAGTAGTCGTCGTGCAATATCTCTCCGCCGGGACGGATGCGCGGCGCGAGTTGTTCAACGAATTGCTGGTGGAATTGCTGCATCCCGCCACCCTCTACGAGCGCAGCGACGTGGACGTGCGCGAGAAAGAGCGGCTGACCCCGCGCGAGGGCTTGCTCTACGGGGAAGAGCCGCCGGACGTCGTTGAGATTTTAGAGAATGGCCTGCGCTTTGGCGTGGATGTGCGCCACGGACACAAAACCGGCTTCTACCTGGATCAACGCGACAACCGCGCCCTGGTACGAGGCGCTGTTGCACAACGGAAGGCGTCAACGATACTCAACACTTTCTCCTACACCGGCGGGTTCGCCGTCTACGCGCTGGCGGGCGGGGCATCCGCCGTGACCAATGTGGATACATCGGCGGAGGCACTGCGAGTGGGACGGGAGAACCTCGCGCGCAATGGCTTCGCAGCAGCTAACGTGGAGGATATTGAAGGCGATGCTTTCACCGTCCTGCGCGAGTTGCACAGCCAGAAGCGCGCCTTCGACATCGTGATCCTCGACCCGCCCAAATTCGCCTTCACCCAGGGCGATGTCCAGCGCGCCGCGCGCGGCTACAAAGACATCAATATGCAGGCGCTGCGGCTGCTCAATCCCGGTGGGCTGCTCTTCACGTTCTCGTGCTCCGGGGCGATTTCCGCCGATCTGTTCCAGAAGATCGTGTTTGGTGCGGCGCTGGATGTGAAGCGCGACGCGCAGATTGTGGGCCGGATGACGCAGAGCAGCGATCACCCGATCGCGTTGACGTTCCCGGAGGGCGAGTATCTCAAGGGGCTGGTCTGTCGGATAGTCGGGTAGTTTTATCATCACTGTCAGACTTTGGACTTTGGACTGAAATGGGAAAAACGACCAGGTTCGTGATTTTGGGATTGCTTTGTGCGCTTTTGGCGCTCGGTGGGACGCCATCGAGCGCGCAAGCGCCAGCAGACACGCTGACGATGGAGGCCGTCACTGCGTGGGAAGGCTATATCCGGCAGAATTGGTGGACAGAAGTGCGCGTCACCCTGAGGAATGAGGGCGCTGACTGGCAGGGTGAACTGGTCATCCGTGACACGCAAAGCCAGGTGACGTACCGCCGTCCGGTGGAATTGCCCGTGCATTCCTACAAACAATACCGCGTGCCACTCTTCGTCAAAGACACCATGATGCTGACCATCGCGCTACAAGACGGCAAAGAGACACGCCAGGAAGCGCACATTCTGCTGAACGGGTATGGCGAGAGCAGCCGCGTCGTCGTCAGCGCCGACACGCGCAGACCGATCATGGAAGCCACACCTTACGGAGCAGTGGATACACACATCTGGCTGCCTGATCTTGACAGCCTGCCCGAAACGCCGATGGCCTGGGATGTCGCCGATGTGCTGTTGCTCAACGGCGTCTCCACCGCCAATCTCACGCCGGCGCAGCAGGAAGCGCTGCTGGCATGGGTAGGCGCGGGCGGGCATCTCATCGTGGGCGGCGGAGCGGCGCTGCAACAGACGCTGGCGCATCTGCCGGATCCGCTCCGCGTGGCGGCGCCCGGCGAGGCGCGCATTATCCCGCAGGTGTCACTGGACAATGGGACGCTCAAAGACGTCGCCGCCGTCGCGCTGACAACCGATGCTCATGCTATTCCCCTGGCAACGGCCGGCGATACAGTGCTCGCCGTGCGCGGCGCGGTCGGCAAGGGGCAGGTTGATATCGTCGGGTGGGATATGGCGCACCCTGGCGGGACAAACTGGCTCGTCGCTCTCTGGGCCGGTGATCACATTCCTGCCGTGACCACGCCTGTCAACGGAGGCATCCTCTCGACCGGCGGGCCGAACATATATAAGATGCTGGAGATTCCGTATACATTTTTCTCCAAATTCTGGGGATGGCTGATTCTCTTTCCGGTCTATATTTTTCTGGTCGGCCCGGGGACTTTGATCCTGACACGACGGCTCAAACGTCCCATCCTGGCCTGGATCTTTATCCCGGCGTGGATTATCGGCGCGCTGCTCATTCTGGCGGGGGGATTGAGCAACGCCTTTTCGCGCACGTTCCCGCTCATCCACGAAGTCGCCATCATCCCGGTTCCCGACGCCGCGCTGCCAGCACGAGTCGTCCAGGGCACGGCTATTTATGCGCCCCGCATCCGCCGGCTAGCCTGGGACACTGCCGGTGCCCCCCGCCCCCTGTTGGGCAGTCACCAGATGGACTCCTGGTACAATGAAGGAAATCCCTTCCCCGTCGAGGCAAGCTATCGTGACGGCAATACCACGCTCCAAGTCCGCAATCCACTGGGCGTTATCACCTGGGGCACAGAGGGTCTCTACGAGAGTCCAGCGATCAAATCCGACCTACGCATCACGCTTCAGGATGGGTTGTACTACATCACCGGGCAGGTGTGGAGCGAGGCAGATCTGCGCGACGTGGCGTTGTTGATGGGCGACACTTCGTACCACATCACACTGACGCAAACGATTCCCCAGGGCGCTTCGGCGGCCATTTCCAGACCAGTCACGGCGACAAATTCAAGTTACGGATCGTACACCGATATTTGTGGAAATATCAACTACAATTATATTCCATACAGTATGCCGGCATCCACATCCACGCCCTACAGCGCGCTCACCGCCACATCCGTATGCTATCTGACCGGCTTTATTGATGAGGTGCCCTTCCCCACCTATAACATCGGCGGTACACACATCCAGGAAAGCTGCCTGATCTACAGCGTTCCCTGTCCGACCCAACCATCCGGCAACATCGAGGCGACGTTGGACAGCGCCGCTTCCAAAACGGAAAACGGCTGGGTGGATACGTATACGCACATCGCCTACGCGAACGCGCCCGGCGCGACGTTCGAATACGTGTTGCCGGTCTATCTGCACATTGGCGCTGTTGATAAACTGGCGCTGGCCCTGCTCCCTGTGCCTGAAGCCAGCGTCTTCACACCGCTCAAAGACATCGAGGAAGTCGCAGTGTGGAACTGGTCAACGGGGAAGTGGATGGACTTTCTCCCCACCCATGAGATCGTGTTGACCGGTGTGACAGCCAGGCAAGCGTTCGACGCACAGCAGGGCGTGCGCGTGCGCATCACCCCGACAAGCGGCACAGTTACGGTGAAGTTGATCGTCACCGTTACAGGAACACCCTAAATCACCCATGGAGTATAGCTATGCAAGCATTGCGCATTACCATCGCTGCGGCAAAAGCCTTTTACGAAGAGATGTTGTTCTTTTTTATGACAGGTGCAATCTTGTTCGTCGCCACGCTGCTCATCATCCCTATGCCGTTCGCATTGATAGGGGTGTGGATGGTGGCGCATCGCGCCGTGCGCGGGTTGGGCATCAACTGGAGCCTGTACTGGCAGGCCATCAAGGAATACGGCCTCAGGTCGCTGTGGCTCACGCTCATCCTCATCCTGGGCTACGTTTTGCTGGCGAGCAACGTCTGGTTCTACCTCACGCCGGAAGTCTCACCGCTGCCCGACAGCGCCGCGGCGTGGATTCTGCCGATCCTCATCATCGTCGGGCTAGTGTGGACGGGGATAACCTTCTACGCACACGCTTTTCTCATCGAACTGGAGGAACCGAAACTGGTCGCCATCCTGCGCAATGGCTTCTCGATCTCGTTCATCAGCCCGCTGACGACGCTCATCCTGCTGGTCGTCGCGCTGCTGCTGACCGCGTTGAGCATTGTGATACCCGTCCTGTTGATTGCGCTGCCGGGCTTTATCGCCACGCTGAGCATCACCGCCGTGCGCACACTCATCACCGCCATCCGCGAGAAGTACGGCCCCAGAGAAGGAGAGAGTGATTTAGCAGACCAGGCTGACGACGAACAGCCAGCAACTGAGGACTGAGGACAAATGACCAGACCGGTTTATACCTACCCCTACCCGCGCCCCGCGCTCACCGTGGATATTGTGCTGCTCCGGGCGGGAAAGATTTTGCTGATCCAGCGCAACCACCCGCCTTTTGCGGGACACTGGGCGCTGCCGGGCGGCTTTGTGGATGAAAATGAGCCGCTCGAAGCCGCCGCCCGCCGCGAACTCTGCGAGGAAACCGGCCTGCAGCCGCCAGAGCTACAACAACTCGGCGCGTTCGGCGATCCAGGGCGCGATCCGCGAGGCTGGACGGTATCCGTCGTCTTCTGGGCGCGCGTGGAAGGCGACGTTACCCCGCACGCGGGCGACGATGCTGCCGCCGCCCGCTGGTGGCCTCTCGACGATCTGCCGCCGCTGGCGTTCGATCACGCCGACATCGTGCGGCAGGCCATTGACCGGGGTATAACAGCACAGAAGTAGGACGCGGATTTTCGCGGATTCACGCAGATTATTTCTGGTTTGGCATAGCTTCTCTGCAAATAGCCACAGAGGACACAGAGTTCACAGAGAAAAATAAGAAATACTCTGCGCTCTCCGCGTGCTCTGCAGTAAAATTTTCATTATCGGGGCTGTACCCAGGTTCGGTTACACTCCTTCAAACAACCGGACGTTCTCCGCCAGCATGTCGGGCTTGTGCTTGGGGAAGACGCCGATGCAGACGGCATCCTGGGGACGCAGGTGCTGCGCGACGAAGGCGAAGGCGTCGCGCGGATCGTTGCGCCCGGCGGCGAAGATTTTGTAATGAATGGCGGGACGGCGCAATTGGCGGATCACATCCACCATCGCGGCGCGGTCAGCGTCGGCGAACGTCTCCGCCGCGCCGTGGACGTGCTCGGCGTTTTCGTCACGGCGCGTGGGATTGTAGTACGAGCACATGTGGAAATCCAAATCGAGGTGTTCGTCGGCCCATTCGTGGACGCGCGGGTTATGCGCCGCAATGCCGGCCGCCCGGCCCGCGCCTTTGATCTGCGCGATGATGTCCGGCACCATGTCAAGCTGGTTCTGCGCGTAGAAGAAATCCATCTGCCCGCCATGGATATAGACCGCCGCCGCGCCCACGCTAAGCGCGCCCGCCACATTGCCCGGCAGACTGGCGAACTCCGGCGCGGTCTGCGCGAACCACTGGATCGCGCCGCCTTCGTCCCAGTATTCCAGCAACGTGCGGCGGATATGCGCGTCAGCGCGCCCCAGGAAACTGTTGATACCGAGCGCCTCAGCCTGCCGCAGCGTCTCCTTGATACGCGCCGTGGTAAAATAGCACGTCATCTCCCGATCCATCTCCCGCGTCTGGTGCGAAAATCCGCTGAATGGATTGCCGCCGAGGATAAGTTTGCTGACAGCGACGTTGCCAAATTGCACAGTATCCATAGTTCACTCCTCTACTGAACTTACCTAAAACGATCCACGATTTCATGACCGCCGACATGTTTCAGAATGTAGATATTGCCCTGTTGCTGAAAGATGCAGCGATAATGGATATCTACATAGAATTCCCAGTGGTCAGATAGACGGTGAATTTGCAGAGAAGGGTGTTTAGGATTCTGCGCCAGAAAACGGAGTTGCTTATCGAATTTGCGTTGTATGGACTCTGGCAAACAGCGGTAGTCCTCACGGAGGGTTTCAGTGAGAATGATTTCGACGTCATCCATGGAGCCACTCCAGGGCGGCGTCAACGTTGTCGGCCTCTACAGTGATGTAACGTCCCGCAGCTAAGTCCTCGTTGGCGCGTTGCAATCGCTCCTGCACTTCCTGGCTATAAAAGTAAGCGTATCGCTCGATGAACTCCAACATTTCCTGATATTTCTCATAGCTCAACAACACTTCGCGTCTGTTGCCCTGCTGATCATAAACGACTTTGACATCAGTTTCATCTAACAATGCGCTTGTAGACATCTTGTACTCCTCTTTCCCTCAACACACATCAAAAGCATTCAGGAGACCCGTTTGAAAAATGCCGGCTCATCGTATTACTTTCAGCATAACATATCTGGCGCGAAAAGACAAGCCTCTGTGGTAGGGTCTTATCATTCTTCAGCGCACGCTCACTACCCCCGTCTCGGGGGCGGGTATTGCCGGGCGGCAAGCATAATTTTCCGCCTCAGCCACCGCGCAACGCGCCCCTGGGGACGGGGGCGCAGAGCGCAAGCGCCGCTGTGAGCGAGAGGATAGGTAAGGACTCCCCTACTCCCTCACCTCCAACTCCCCCACTCCCGACTCATCGCCAAAAACTCCTCGCACATCGCCTTGATAGCCTCCGGGTGGTGCCCGGCGCCGACCGGGTCTCCGTACCAGCGCGGGATGAAGCCGCCATTGGGGCGACCTAAATGCTTGCCCATCGCGCGACAGTAAGCGCGGATTTCGTCTAATGTCCCACGCGCCATCGTCTGCTGGATGTCCACCGGCGAGAAGAACGTCAACCGCCCGCCAAACCGCTCGCCGAGGAGCTGCAAGCCCATGTTCTCCTGCTGATCCATGTGGATCACGTCCAGGCCGATTTCGATGAGATCGTCGAGGATGGCAACAATGTGCCCGCAGCTATGGAGGAACGTGAGCATCCCCGCGTCGTGAGCCGCTGCGTAGATGCGCGCGTAACGCGGCTTCCACAGCTCGCGCCAGGACTTCGGAGAGATCATCAGGCGATTCTGCAAGCCCCAATCGTCACAGAAGATGTAGCCGTCAGCGCCGGCCTCCGCGTAACGGTCGATGGCGTAGAGGTTCATGTCCACCAGGATGTCGAGCAGCATCGCCAGTTCGTCAGGGTGCTCGTAGATGTCAATCCACGTGTTTTCCAGCCCGCGGATGAAGTGGACACGCTCGTAGATGGAGATGCCGTCGGCGAGCAGGAATTTGTCGCCAGCACGCTCCCGCGCCCCTTCGAGCAGCGTCCAACGCCGCGGCTCGCGGATGTCGGGGATGTGCAGCTTAGCGAAGTCCTTCCAGTCCTTAAGCGGGAATTCCTTCACCTCGCCCAACTTGCACACGCCGATGTTCTCCCACACCGCGCCCCACTCGTCCACGCCCTCAGAAGGGCGCGCGTCCGGCGAGGGCGTCATGCCAACGCCAGCGAAATCCGTGCCGTATTCGGGCGGCAGATCATAGGGCAGACGCTCCGCGCCCTGAAAACGGATTGTTCTGGCGACCACTTCTCGACTGGTTTGCATCACCCCCTCCTTAACTGACCGGCAGCCACAACGTAAAGACGCTGCCCCGGCCTTCTTCGCTCTCCACGGTCACGTCACCGCCATGAGCGCGCATAATCTCGTAGACGATGCTCAGTCCCAACCCCGTGCCTGGAATATGCCCCGACTCAGCCAATCGCCCGCGGAAGAAGCGGTTAAACAGCTTGGGCTTTTCCTCCGCCGCGATGCCCGGTCCCGTGTCTTGCACGGTGAGCGTCACCCAGGGATGCCCGTGCGCTTCGGTGAGCGCAGTCGCTATGGTCACTGCGCCGCCGGATGGCGTGAAGATGAGCGCGTTTTCCAGCACTTCCTTCAACGCTTGTTCCAGACGGAATGGGTCGCCTTTGACGGCAGGCAAATCGGGCGGGACCGGCTGCACCGCCAGGGTGATGTTGCGGGCATCGGCCTGGCGCTGGTAACACGTCGCCGCCTCGCCGATGATGGAAGCCAAAAAGAGCGGCTCCCAGGATGTAACCCCCTGCCCGCTGTCCAGCGACACCATCTCCAAGATGTCCTGGATCAGGCTCTCCAGACGTAACGACTGGCGCTCCAAAGCCTGAAGGTAGGTCGCTGCTTTTTCAGGCGAACGCTCGACTTGCAGCAGATACGTGGAGAGTTTGATGCTCGTCACGGGCGTGCGCAGCTCGTGGGAAACGTTGGTAATGAACTGGCTGCGCGCCCGGTCAAGCGCCTTGAATTTGGTGATGTCCTGATGGCTGAAAACGTAGCCGGTGCGCTCGCCGCGCGCATCGTGCAGCGGCGCGACGGTCAACGCGGCGTCGTAGGCACGGCCATCTTTCCGCCGCATGGTGATTTCCCGTTGGGTGTAGGCGCCGGTTGTCCACGTGAGCGGCTGGGAACGAAGAGCGGTGTCCGCACATTCCTGAACCAGGAGAGTGTACATCGGGCGTCCAATGATTTCGGCGCTGCTGTAACCGGTCAGCGCGACAAATGCATCGTTGACATATTGGATACGCATATCGAGACCGGTCACGCTGATGGCGTCGCCGACGCTGCGCAAGATTGCGTCACTTTTCTCCTTTTCCGCCACGACTTCGGCGGTGCGCTCGGCGACTTGCGTTTCCAGGGTGTTGTTGAGTTGCGCCAGGGTGGCCTCGGCCTGTTTGCGCTCGTGAATCTCGTGCGCCAGGTCTTTGTTGGCGACTTTCAGCTTGTTGGATTGCTCGACCAACCGGTCAAAGGCTAACCGCGTGCCTTCCTGGCTGATCGCCACCAGATACGTTCCCAGAAACATCGTTAAAAGAAAGATGCCAAGATCAACCCACTGTTTGGTCGGACTGGTCAAATCGAGCGTTGCCCTGGGATATAACGAGGTGAGCGTCAATCCAACCAGCCCCACCGCTGTCACAATCAAGCCAACGGCAAATCCGTAACCAACTTTTGGGGAGATCAAAACGCCGGCCAGGAGCGAAATCAGGAGTCCCAGGATGGCAAACGCGACGATCAAATCCTCAAAAAGCAGCGCCAGCGCCAGCCCAATGACGATAACGATGCTAATAAGCAAACGACTACTGGCAATCGCACGTCCGCGCCGCCCCCACTGGGTCGCCTGAACATAACCGCCCAGGCTCAACGTCATGACGGTGAACATCGCCCACAATTGCCATGCCTGAGGATGCCACAAGGTTACGACGAGTACGATCGCCATACCAACGCTTAACGCCATCCCAATCCAGGGGAGGACGCTGTGCAGCAATCGCAGTCGTTCCGTCTCAGCCCACACCTCGGTCACGACGAGGTTTTGCGTGCTGAGGACATCTTCAGATGAAGCGTGCGGCAGTTTTTTCATTGGATTGTTCGACAAACGTTATAGTGGCGCCACGCTGAAACCACTGTCAGCAAGAAACGTCACGCGATTCTGCAACGGACGCCCAAACTCCGGTGCTGCAATCTCGATCACGTCGCCATCTTCAAGCCGCACGCCATCGGCGAAGCTCAACGTCGCCGTGCCAAAGAAATGCACATGGACGTCGCCTGGGCGCCGGAACTGCGGGTACTTGAAGTGGTGATATTCCAGGTTAGCAATGGTGTGAGACATGTTGTCTTCGCCGCTCAAGAAAGGTTTCTCCCAGATGACGTGATCCGTTCGCAGGATACGTGAGACGCCGCGAATATCTTTGGGCAAGTCGCCGAGCAGCAATTCCGGGCCAAACGCGCTGGGACGTAGTTTGGAGTGCGCCAGGTAAAGGTAGTTTTGGCGCTCCAGCACGTGATCGGAGAATTCGTTGCCGAGCGCGAACCCCACGCGATAGGGGACGCCATCCGTTCCAATCACGTACAATCCCACGATCTCCGGCTCCTCGCCGCCATCCAGGGCGAATGGCGGGCTGGCAAGTGCACCGTAAGGCGGCGCAACCCAACTCCCGTCGCCCTTGTAGAACCATTCCGGCTGCACGCCGACCGCGCCGGGCGCGGGTTTGCCGCCTTCCAGGCCGAGTTGGAACATGCGCATACTGTCGGTCAGCGCCTCGGGCTGCGCCTTGTGCATCCGGTCGCGGGCGTCGGCGCTGCCCAGGTGCGTGAGGCCGGTGCCGGTGACGAGCATGTGTGCCGGATCGGGGTGGTCGAGCGGGGGCAACAGTCGCCCTGCGTCTACCAATGCGGCGTAAGCCAAGCGCCGTTCAATAGAGTGTTGCTCTAGCAGCGCGCGCAACGTCATTCGCTTGTGGATGGCCTGTTGCGCGAGGGCATAGACCGTCCACGCGCCGACAAGCATATCCACCGTATCCACATCGCGCGCTATGCCAACACGCCGCGCTCCTTCTTCATCTGTAAATTGCACAATCCGCATCGCCGGGCCTCTCATCACGTTGTAAAGTCAGCCTGCTCGTATTGTACCGCAGGTCAATCTAATCGTCCAATCGCAGTGTAGACAAAATCCTAAAGTTGCATAGAATTATAAGTATTGGTGTAGCAAGCGTAACCCTATCTACACAACTGGCGCGGTAAAATTTATATCTATTAGCTACATAATCTAGGAGGAATCAGACATGAAAACTAGAATTTTGTCGTTGGCACACGTGACAGCGCTTGTACTGTTGTTCGCGCTTGTCTTCGGCTTGGCATTGATCTGGTCTGGCCCTCGAACCTTAGCCGCGCAAGCGCCGGCGCCCAAACAGGAAGGCATTGCGTATGTATCCTGGTGGTTCGATCAGTACGCATCGGCCGGTTCCGATGAATCCCTGGCCAAGCTAGAGAACACTGGCGCGGAGTGGATCAGCATCCTGGCAACCTGGTATCAGGACACGGTCTCATCCACGGTCATTTACTCCGACGCGCAGAAGACTCCCACGGATGCCGGCCTGATCCACGCCATTAAGACTGCGCACGATCTGGGACTGAAGGTCATGCTCAAGCCGCACCTGGACCTGAAAAACGATCCTGCGCACTGGCGCGGACAAATCGGCGAGTACTTCACCACCCAAGCAGAGTGGGATGCATGGTTTGCCAGCTATCAGGCCTTCATCAACCACTACGCGCAGATTGCGGCGGACAACAACGTCGAGCAATTCTGCATCGGCACGGAGCTGGATAGCACAGCGGTCAAAGAGCTTGACTGGCGGAAATTGATCACCGGCACGAATGGCATCGAGACGATTTACGAGGGTCCGCTGGTCTACGCGGCGAACCATACCTACACCAACACCGTGATGTTCTGGGATGCTCTCGATTATATCGGGATTGACGCCTACTATGTGTTGGCCGTCACCACCACGGCCACCCTGAATGATTTCAAGGCTGGTTGGGCGGCGCCGGTGGCCTTCCTGGAGAACCTGGCCCAGGAGTGGAATAAGCAAATTATCTTCACCGAGATCGGCTACCGCAGCATTGACGGCGCCGGTATGGCGCCGTGGGCCTACGAGGGCAGCCCCGCGCTCGATCTCCAGGAGCAGTCCGATCTGTACCAGGCGTTCTTCGAAACCGTCTATCCGCAGGATTGGTTCGCCGGTGTGTTCCTATGGAGCTGGGACACCAATCCGATGCAGGGCGGTCCCTGCGACCGCGGGTATTCCCCGCTCGATAAGCCCGCCGAAGATGTGCTGCGGGTATTCTTTGGCGGCGAGCCTAAGGACACCGGCGGTGGTCTCAATCCACGCCCGAACGAGACTATGGGCAGGGATGTCTACATCGATAACGAACTGGCACACGCTGAGGACTGGAGTTGGGGCTGGTGGTATGGCACATGGCATGGTGGGACTTTGAACTTTGCCGCCACCGATGAAGTCTTTGCCGGGCAATCTTCGCTCCGCGCCGATTTGCTCGGACAAGACTGGGACGCCGCACAGATTGGGGCATGGGGAACACCGCTGAACACTGCCTACAATTACGGACTGGAATTCTATATCAAGCAGCAGAACCTTGACCATGGCCTGCAGTTGATCTTCAACGGTGGCAATGTGTTGGACTACTGCCGGTACACCATTGGGCAAGAGAACGGATGGAGCCATGTGCGCATCCCATTTACGGAGGCGGGCTGGGTCAACACGAACGTCTCGAACTTCGCCATCCAAACGATGGGCAACGACACCACATTCTGGCTCGACAACGTGCGCATCCTGGGCGCCATCCCTGTCGAACTTTCCGATGGGTACAATCAAACCGCCAAGGCCGGCACAAAAGTGGTCTACAATCACGTTCTGAAGAGCTACGATGAGGCGACCGCCACATTTGCCCTGGAAGCCGCCTCCTCCCGCAACTGGCCCATCGAGCTGATCGTCGGCGATGGCGGCTCGACCTATACCGGACCGTTCCAGCTTGGGCCGGGGATGACCACCACCGTGCAGATTGTGTTGACCGTGCCACTCACCGAAACCAGCGGCGTGACCGACACGACCACACTCTCCGCCTACAAGGTAGAAACTGTCATCTTATACTCCGACACCTTGCAGGACATCACCACCGTCGCCCCACGGGTCATTTACCTGCCGCTCATCATGCGGAATCACTGAGCGGATCACACGCGCCAGATATGCACACCAAAACGCCCGCCGGATTTCTCCGGCGGGCGTTCTTTATGGGAGATCAGAATCCCCACCCGTATTCAATCGCTTCCGCGACCCGCATCGCGTTGACGGCGTTCTGAAAAATGGAACGCGACGGCGTCCCGTCACAAACCAGGGTGAAGAATTCCTCATACTCGCCAACAATGCCAATGCGCACGATTTCAGGAGCGGTCGCTAACGCTTCGGGCTGGATGACGCGCCGCTCGTTCGCAGCCTCAATCACGATTGCGCCGGGATTGTCGCCCAGCGGGCCGTCCAGATAGGCGGATTGCGTGTTGCTGTGGACCTCAATGCGCTCCACCTGCGAGCCGGAACACGGGAAGAACTTGAGCGCGCCCTTGAATCCACCGGCAAAGACGACTTGCGCGATGCGCACCCACGTCTCGTTCTGCGGATTGCGGAAGCGATCCACGCTGACATGCGCGATGTCGCCGAACAGATACGTCATCAAGTTGATCCAATGGATGCCGGTGCCGATGATGAACATATCATCCAGGCGATGGTGGCGGAAGAAATGTCCTTCGACGAAGTAAATGTCCGCCATCTGCGCCACAACATCTTTGAAAATGTTGTTCAGCGGCGCATAACGCCGGTTGAAGGCCAGCACGTTGGGAACAGTGATGATTTCGCTGAGTCGTTGCGCCTGCGCCGCGCTGATGCCCGGCGGTTTCTCGCTGAAAACCGGGACGCGCAAGGTTGCTACCTGTTCCAGCACACCCGCGACGGCCTCCGGCGGCACGGCGACCGCCGCCGCGTTGATCGCGCGGTCGGCGAGGAGCGCATCCAGACTGTCGTAGACGCGCGCAAAACCATACTGCGCGGCGACATCAGCCGCGCCCGCTTGATCGAGGCTGTAGATGCCCCGCAGGTGCAGATCGAAACGCCCGCTCGCGTGTGTGCGCAGATAATCCAATGCTGGGAAATGGTGCTTGCGCGCCCAATGCCCGGAACCGATAAAAGCCAGATTGATCGTCGGTGAATTCATAACTCCTCCTCATTATTGTCAGCAGATTTAGCGGATTAAGCAGATTTTTGACTGGTTTACAGCATATAATCTGCTTAATCTGCTGATGAGAATGACAATTTTAACGTGCGGTTGGTATAGTTTAGCATCAAATCGCAATTCTGAATACTTCAAGATTCACATAACTGCCCCAGACAAAAACTCCCGCCTCAGCGGCGGGAGTTTTTGTCTGCAAAACGTGACAGGTTACTCAAACTCCGGTGTATAGCGCACTTCTGCAACGACCGGCGACTCAAGTCCTTTGAGCGTGCGCAACTCGCGGTAGGTCAACGTCCACGCGCTGGACAGATACACTTCCTTCAGGCCACCCAGGAACGCAGAGGGGATGGCGATCACCAGCACGAAGACCGGTAGCCCGACCAAAGCTGCCACGATCCAGGCGCCGATGTTGCCCATCGCCAATCCAGCTAGGGCGCGCGCCAACAGGCCGACGCCGCCCCCAAACAGCGCCCCCGCTGCGACCAGGAGGAACGCAACAGGGATCATCACCAAACCCCAGACGATGGAAATGCCGACGGTAATCAGCCACATCAAGCCCACGTCTTTCCAGTTTTGCTTGACCAGCGTCCAGCCCTGGCGCAGCGCATCGCCAACGCCGACCTTTTCCAGCACGCACACCCGGCGGAAAAAGCGCACCAGCAACTCCAACAGCGTGGTGACGACGATGATCACAAAGATGGCGAGGAGCAAAAGCCCGATGGCCGCGACCGTCCCGACGACGCCGCTCGCTTTGTCACCCGTTGTCCACAACAGCAAGGGAAGAGCCGCGACACCGAGCAAGATGATGACGCCGACGAAGACCGGGATGAAGATGGCGAGATCCATCAGGAACAAGCGCCAGGCTTCACGCGACCAGCCCACCTTCCACCCCTGGCGGAAACGGAACTTCTCGCCGGTGGCTTCGTAGGTATCCACCATCCGGATCAGCGATGTCTCCGCCACATAACGCGCCACCGTGCTGATGACGATGAGCGCCAGGATAACCACGAACAACACGACCACGAACGTGATAATCAGCCCGACGTTCGGCTGCCACGCGCCGCCGCTCAACCGGCGCGCCAGCAGTTCGATGATATCCTGGAAACTGCTCCCCTCCGGGATGTCAAACTGGTATTCCGGGGGAATGTCATTTCGGCCAAGCTGATAATTGGCCTGCGGCCCGCCGGAGGCCGTCGTCAAGGCCAGAATCAGGCCGAAGATCCACAGCACCCGATACTGCTTCAAAATCTCCCACGCGCGCTTCAAAACTTTAGTGTGATCCATTTCCTTTTCTCCTTTTTATTGAACGTATACGACTCGCCTTTGTTGGCGAAACCACCACCCTGCTAACCAGCCCACATACAACAGACCAATGACAACCAGCGGTGCAAAGCCGACGATGAGCACCCATCTGAGCGAAGCGACAACGTCGGCGACGCACCAGACTATTCCCAGTCCGGTATCCGTGAAGCACTGCTGCCCGGCGGCTAACCAGGAAACGCCGGAGACGGGCGGCAACACGGCGGCGAAGAGACCCGTGGTGAACGGCAGCCCTTGCGCCAGCAGGACGCCGGCCACGACGATAAACACCGCCTGCACGAAAGCCCACGCGCCGAACAATCCCACCGGGATGAGCCGCCAGCCGGTTTCCAACGCGCGTTGCGCCGCCGTCTTCGCGGGACGGGGCGGCAAGCGCAGTTCCACCTGGGCGACGAAGCGGTCGGGGCGCATCAAATCGCTGGCAGCCGGACTCTCGTGCAGCAGCGCCGAAAATGCCCGCAGCGCTTCCAGTTCGGCGCGACAGGGTGCGCATTGCGCTAGATGCTCTTCGACGTGGCGCGCCTGTCGCCCTTCTAGCTCGCCATCGTGGTATGCTTGCAACCAATCCAGAACGTGCTCCATTATGCAGCCTCCAGGTAAACCTTGAGCGTCTCCCGCAGTTGGGTGCGCGCGTAATTTAACCGCGACATCACCGTTCCGACGGGAATATCCAGCGTTTCAGCAATTTCCTTGTAGGAAAGGTCTTCGTATTCCCGCAAAATCAGCACGGCGCGGCTTGCCGGCGCCAACGCTAACACGGCCTGACGTACCTGTTCAGCGCGCTCGTTGCGCTCGACAGCTGCTTCCGGGCCAAGACTCGACGCTGCCAATGGCGCGTCTTCAATATCCTCGGCGTCCCGCTCGCGGCGCAACGTATCCAGCGCGACGTTCGTAGCGATGCGATACAGCCAGTTGCGGAACGGCGAGCGCGGCTTGTAGCGCGGCAGATTTTGCCACGCGCGGATAAAAGCCTCCTGCGCGGCATCTTCCGCCAGGCCGGCGTCGCCGCACATCCGGTAGACCACGTTGATCACGCTCTCGCGGTAGTGGTACACCAGGCTGCTAAAGGCTTGCCGGTCGCCGGTCTGCGCCCGCGCAATCCACTCACATTCGGTTGCTTCCGGTATCGTCGTTGTTTTCACGTCGCTGCTCGCTTTTTCTATAAGTATAACGCAATGCCGGTTCGTTTTATTCGGTAGAAAGGAATTTTGAGAATTCGTGCGCTTCACCCGTAACCTTTCGCCGGGTTTTGCGTCATAATGCTTATGCCGCGCATACAAAGCAGCCAGGGGTGTATGTACGCAAATCCGCGCCAGAGGGGGACACGCTATTGACGGGTTTCAAGCATATACAGGGTTCATCATACCAAAACATCGTACAGATTACCTAAACCCTAACTGAGGAGGAAATACCCATGTCCAAGCTTATTCGTGTTATGTTGGTTGTTCTTGTCGTGCTGACCCTCGCGGTCACACCATCCTTCGCGGCTGAAGGGCCAGGCGGATTTCGCGCCCTCTCAGGTCAAGAGGCGGCGGCCTTCCGCGTGCCCAACGATGTCGTCAAAGTCAATTCACGCAATGTCGGCAATCTGACCGCCGAGCGTTACCAGCAACGTTTCGGCGACGCCCAGGTTTTAGGCGGACAAATCACCCTCTACCGCGACGCCAACGGCCAGGCCACCGCCGTGATCGGCGCGCACTACCCCGCCATCGAAGCCCGGAATGAAGTCACGCTCAGTCCCGGCAAGGCCCAGGCTGCCGCCGCCGCAAAGTTCGGCGCCGAGGGCGCGTGGTTGACTACGTTGATGATTAACCCGGCGACGGGACTCTATTTTTACCGGGTCGAGACCCGCCGGGATGATGCCCGCTGGTTCGCCTGGATTGACGCCAGCACGGGCGAAGTGCTCAACGCCTACGACGGCCTCACCACCGGCAGCGGCATTGGCGTGTTGGGCGATACCAAAAACCTGACCGGCCTGACGGTCTACGTCAGCGGCGTCTACCAGCTCAAAGCGGCAAACGGTCGCCAAACCACCTACGACGCCCGCAACCGCAGTCGGCTGCCCGGCACATTGGCGACGGATACCGACGATATTTGGAATCTGCCCGGCCGCACCTCCCCTGGCCAACCGGCCCTCGTGGATGCGCACTACTACGCCTTCGTCACCGACAGTTACTATCTGAACACGCACAGCTTCAACTGGCTGACGTATTACCCGCAAGGGATGGTCTCGTCCGCGCACGTCTCGTCGAATTACGTCAACGCTTACTGGAACGGCACGCAGATGGCCTACGGCGATGGCGACGGCGTCAGTTTCCTCGAACTGAGCGGCGATCTGGATGTGGTCGCGCACGAGCTGAGTCACGGCGTCACCGAAGCGACCAGCAACCTGATTTACTCCTACGAATCCGGCGCGCTCAACGAGGCTTTCTCGGATATTATGGCCGCCGCCGTGGAGTTCTATAATGGCACCGGCAACTGGACGGTGGGTGAAGACATCACCGTAGGCGATAACGGCATCCGCAACATGGCCGATCCCAACGAAGACGGCGATCCTTCACACTACGCCGACCGCTATATCGGCACTTCCGATAACGGCGGCGTCCACACCAACAGCGGCATCGCCAATCACTGGTTCTACCTGTTGTCGGTAGGCGGACAGAACGCGAATCCGCTGCGCGCCTCCGGCACCGACGTCATCGGCATTGGCATCACCGCGGCCCGGAACATCGCCTTCCAGGGCTTCACCGCGCTGCCCGAAGACGCCAACCACTGCGCCGCCCGCGCTGCGACCATCGCCGTAGCGGGCAGCTATGCCGCGAATGTCGCCGATGCATGGGATGAGGTCGGCGTAGACACAACGCTGTGCGGCGGTGGCGGCGGGGGCGACACGACGCCGCCCGTGATCTCCAACGTGGCTTCGGCGAAACTCACCGGCAACGGTTTGTTCAAAATCACGTGGACAACCGATGAACCCGCCACCACTCAAGTCGTCGTCACCAATCTTGGCACTTACACCAATAACACCCTGGTCACCAGCCATAGTATGAGCATCCAGGGCAGCCGCGGCGTGCGGTATGAATACTTCGTCACGTCAGTGGATGCGGCGGGGAACAGCGCCACCGCCGGCCCGTTCTATCACCAGAACTAGAAACGTTTTGCACTGCGAAACTGGCGGGAGCGTTTGCTCCCGCCAGTTTCTTTGCGGTCAGTCGAGCATCCCACCCGGCTACAGCGGCAAGATGCCGGAGACAACTCGCTTCAGATAAGCCACGCTGCGGCGCGTGCCTTCCACAAAGTCGCCCGCGCCCTCAAATTCGCTGCACACCATCCCGTTGTAACCGCGCCCGGCCAATTCCTGCAATAACCACACCAGCGGCAGTTCACCCTCGCCCGCCGGGACAAAATTGAAACCCGCGTCGGTCCACACGCCATCTTTGACATGCACGTTGACGATACGCGGCACCACCGCCGCAAAATCCGCCCGCACTTGAGCCGCGTTATGCCCGGCCCAGGCGAAGTTGCCCGTGTCAATCGTAAAGCCGAGGTTCGGCGCGCCGACCTCTTCAACGAGCGCCGCCAGCGCGGGGCCGTCGTTGATCAGCCGCCCGTGATTTTCGATGCCCAACGTCACGCCCAGCGATTCCGCCGCGCGCGCCGCTTTGCGGAACGCCGCGATGATGTTCGGGCAGACAGCGTCCAGGGTCACGCCGGGCTTCACGTCGCCGGAAAAAGCGCGCACGACGGGCGCGCCCAACTCCGCCGCCGCGCGGCACGTCGCCAGCAGCCGCTCGATCTCGGCGTCCAGCGCGTCCGCGTCGAGCAGCGCGAAGTCGCAGTAGCCGCTCAGGCTGCCGATGGTCAGCCCGGCGTCCGCCGCCCACCGCTGCACCTGCGGGATCGTCGCGCGATCCAACACGATGCCGTGATGACGTGCCGTGTTCCCGTTGATCTCCACACACGCGCCGCCCATCGCCGCAATCTGCTCGAACACGCGCGGCAGCGGCGTCCCACTCCACCCTAAACTCACTGCGCCGATTTTCATCATAGGCCCAACCTGAAGAAGTCGTTAGCGTTGCCGAAGAGCCAGGCGGAGGCGACTTCTTGGGCCTCGTCCAGGCTGAGGTAGCCAATCTCCACCAAATCGGAGAGGGCAATGGCGATGTTGTCGCGGGCGAGCTGCGCGTGCGCCCAGGCCTGATCCACGCTGTCGCCGCCCACATCGGAGCCGTAACCGTGGATCTTGCCGTGCGGCACGCTGGAAAGCGCCTGTTTGAACAGGTTTTGGCAGTAGATGGGATCAATGATGTTGGTCCAGCAGAAATCGAGCGCCACGTTCGGGTAGTTCTTGCCGAGGTAGAGCAGCTCGCCGCTGTAGGGCCAGTTGGCGTGGAAGAGATCGAAGCGCACGTCGCGGTGCAATTCGATGAGTTTGGTCAGGCCGATCGCGTTGGTCTTGACGATGTCGTTGCGAATCCCGGCCATGTGCCCGGTGTGAATCTGCACCGGCAAATCGAGGTCGCGCGCCATCCGCATAAAGGCGTGGAAGAGGTAATCGTCCAGCGGCTTGACGCCGTCGGGATAAGAGGCGCTGCGGCGTGGGTCCTCCATAAACCAGTTGAAGACGGCCTCCGCCTCGGCGCGGGTGGGATTGCCGTAATCGAGGGTGCGGGTGTAGGCGCTCTGATCCTTGAACGTGACCGCGCCATAGGCTTTGTGGCCCTCGAAAATAGCGTGGCACACGTCGAGATACTCATCCAACGAGGTGATCGTCCGCCCTACCACGCGCCCGACGGCCTGCACTTCCTCATAGCTGCGGACCCCGTGATAGCCGGGGAGCGAGATCGCCAGCCGCCCGCGCGGGGTGAGTTTGAGCGTGCCATCCAGCACTTTCTTCGCGTCAGGCCACACATCCAGGATGCGAACGGCGATGTTGGCCTTGGCGAGGACGCTGTCGAAGAACGCCTCATCCTCATAGTTCAGCAGCTTGTCCTGCATCCGCTGAAGCGCGGCGAGGGTCAGGTCAGTCTCGCCGTAGAATTCCTTGAGCGCGCGGCGGACCATCATCCCGTAACCGGTAAAACGCGCGCGTTTCCACGCCCGTTCGAGGATGGGCCAACGCTCTTCCAGCGGGCGTTTTTCGTCGTTGAGCACGTCCATCTCCGCATCGGAGGACGCGCTGCGCAGGTCGCTCTCGAAGTAGCCGTGGGTGAACACGGCGATGGGGTCTTTGTGGTTCGGCCCGCACTGGATCGCGTGGTCGTGGCAGTCCACGAGGGGGACGGTTTCACAATAAGCGCGCAATGTCTCATAACATGGGGCTGTGCCCTTCATACAAAACCTCCTTCAAAAATAGCCGCCGAGAACACAGAGTTCACAGAGATAGGGAAGATAACTCTGTGTTCTCCGTGCGCTCTGTGGCAGACATTAACGCCGCCGATACACCGCATAGCCCAGCGCCGCGCCGATGAAAGCGCCAACGCCGGCCACGACAAAGCCAAGTTTCGCCAGGTCGCGGCGGATGGACGCCTTTGGCAAGGAGCCATCCGGCGGCGCATAGCGCGGGAGCGCCAACTTCAGCACTTGTATCGTGATGGCGGGACTGAAACGCGCCGCCATCCCCAAAAAGCGATCCTGCGCCGTCACATACGTCTGCGGACGACGGGTTCGCACGGCTTCCCAGATGCTATGCGCGACCGCTTCAGGCGGAACCGTCGTCAACAAGCCGACTTTCGCCAGCAAATCCTCCAAAGTGACCGCCCTTCCCGCCTGAAGCGTGTTGCGACTAAACTCCGTCGCGGTGACGCCCGGCAGAATTTTGATCACGGCAATCCCGTAGGGGCTGAGTTCGACGGCGGCGGCATCCGAAAGATAGCCCAGTGCGGCCTTGCTTGCGCCGTAACCGGCCATGTAGGGGATGCCGGTTGCCTCCGCCAGCGAAGAAACATTGACGATCACACCATCGCCCTGTGCCTTCATCACCGGCGCGACGGCCTGCAAGACGGCAATCGGCGCAAGCGTGTTCAGCGCGAACACGTAATCCATCTGCGCCATATCCACCGTTTCCAATGTGCCGGAGATGCCGACGCCCGCGTTGTTGACCAGGACATCAATGCGCCCAAATGCGTCCATCGTTTTCTGGACAAGGTTCTCGATATCGCTCTTGACGGTCACATCGGTAGGGACCGCCAGTACCTTTCCGCCGTCTGCTATCATCTCCGCTGCCATCTTTTGCAGCTTGTCATGGGATCGCGCTGCCAGAACGACGGCCCACCCTTTACGGCTAAAAAGCTGCGCGGTGGCGGCCCCGATGCCACTGCTCGCTCCCGTAATCACCACAACGCGCAGTTGCATTCTGATATCCTCCCCAATGTGATTTACTGCAACGCCCCCCGCGCGGCGACAGGCCAGATGACCTCGACCTTGCCGTTGCGCGCACCGACGATTTGGTTGAACAGGTTGCTGACAACGCAGCAATGGTTGGGGATCACCGTCACGCGCTCGCCGATCTCCGGCTTACGGGGACATTGCGAGAAATCTACGTGCCCATGTTCCTCGGACATGCCATAAAAGCGCGCCTCCGGGTATTCCAGGATGAGGCCATGCCCTTCCAGGCCGGACAAATCCGATGAGAACGTCTTGCTGCCGCCGTCGAGGATGCCCCGGTCGGCGGTGGGACGGCTGACGACGGTGGTAACGACGGAGAAGGCGATGTCGTCCATCTGCATCGCGCCGGACTTGAGCATGTGCCGGTCGCCATAGACGTAGGTGCCGGCGCGGTGCTCGGTCACTTCCGGGTGTGTGTGCGCCTGCCACATCCCTGGCGAGCCGCCGCCGCTGACGCAATCCACGGTCACACCCTCAGCTTTGAGCAACGATTTGGTCTCATGGACGAACGGATCGGTCCGCGCGTTGCTTGGATAGGTCATCAGCCCGCCGAAGCGCAGGCCGGGGGAGCGCGCGATGATGAGCGCCAGCTCCGCCGCCTCCGCCGGCGATTGCACGCCGCAGCGTTGCAAGCCGCTGTCAAACTCTACCAGCACCGGCAACATAACGCCACCCTCCTGCGCCGCCGCCGATAAACCGCGCACGGTGTACGCCGAGTCGGCGGTCACGCGGAGGTTCACCCGGCGCGCCAGGCGCACAAGCCGTTCCAGCTTGGCCGCGCCGATGATATTGTACGGCAGCAAGATGTCCTGAATCCCCGCCGCTGCCATCGCCTCGGCCTCGCCGATCTTCTGGCAGGTGATGCCGATGGCCCCGGCGCGCAGTTGCATCCAGGCGATTTCGGGGATTTTGTGCGTTTTGATGTGCGGGCGATTGGCGATGCCGTGTTCATCCAGGTAAACTTGCAAGCGTTGAATGTTAGTAGCCAGCCGATCAAGGTCAACAACGGCGACAGGGGTTTCCAATTGAGCAATGTCCATTGCGCCTCCATATTAGAAAAACCGAGAATCTTGCAAATCTACGCAAATTTTCTGTAGATTAGCGGAGATTCGCGCAATTCGCGGTTAAAAGTCTCTGCCGGCATCACCCCGCCGGAGTGGAGATACGCCTACACTTGCGGGACGACGGCGATGCAGTCTACTTCGACGTCAATGCCGAGTGGCAGTTGCGCCTGCACTGTCGTCCGGGCGGGATACGGTTCGGTGACATACGTTTTGTACACCTCGTTCATCGCAGCGAAGTACTTCATATCGGAGAGGAATACGCCTACCCGCACGACATTCGCCCACGACGTACCAGCGGCTTCCAGCAGCACGGTGAGGTTCTCGAAGACCTGCTTCGCCTGCGCGCCGACATCGTCCTTGTCGAACGTGCCGGTCTTAGGATCAATCGGCCCCTGCCCGGAGACAAAGACCAGCGGTCCATCGGCCACAATCGCCTGCGAGTATGGGCCAATCGGTTTAGCCCCTTTTTCAGTGAAGATTTGTTTACGCATGGTGAAATACCTCCTAAAGTTAGTTTTTTTGTCAACGGATTGAACGGATGAAACGGATTTTCGGAAAGTAGCCGCGATTTCCAAATCGCGCTCTTGTTATCGCCAGTCATTAAGCCAACGTACCTGACCAGGCCAATCATCTGCCTCGGTTTCACACAATAACCGGTCAAGCGATTCAATCAACGCCACCAGCGTCCAGGATGATTGCGCCGCCAGGACAATCCCACCGTGACGGGGATATTGTTTCGCCAACGCCATAAAATCACGGACATTGAAGGTGAAAATGACCCGCCCTTGAGCCGTTGCACCTAAAAGTTGGATTTCATCGGTTGCATCCAATGGCATCCAGGTTTGTGGCGTGCGGGTAACGTCATGATTGCGGTTCAGCAATGCCGTATGCAAGACTTTGCGCGAAGTATCAGCGTCAAGATGCAAACGGGGTTCAGGCATAATTGGGTTCCAGCGCCCGTTCGGCTTCCAGTGAAGCCTCTATCTCAATATGATGAGCCTCATAGAAAGCCATTGCTTCCTCAACCTGAGTCAACGTCAAATCATATTCAGCGGCGACCTGCGCTGGCGTCATCTGCCAATGTTCAACAGCGACCACGAGTGTTTGCACCCGAATACCTGTCCCGCGCACAATCGGCGTAGGTATACGTGAAGCGCCACTCCGATATGTTATACGCGGAAATGCCGGGTCGTCCAAATTCTGGCGCAATTCACCCACTTTCTCAGCGACCGCCCACATAATGAATTGATTAAGCGAAACGCCCTGCGTCTCAGCCCAAGTTTCAGCTTCCTGCTTCAACTGCGCCGGTAAATTCAACGGATACCTCGACATCGTACACCTCCCTCGTCTACACATATCATATACGATGTCTTATATGATGTCAATCCTATTCCAAGAGCAATTCCGGCGCGTCGCTACAAATCGCATCCACGCCGATTTGCCGCAAGGCCGCAAGCTCTTCCGGGCGTTCTTCGTGCCAGCAAACGATGCCCAGGTCGGCTGCGCGCACACGGGAGACCCAAGCGCTGGTCAGCAACGCGCTTGGATTGGAGAAACGCTCCCAACACGGGTGTACGAAAGTCGCTTTCACGGACTGCGCCAGTTTGACGGCATCCACCGATGGCGCATTGAAGAGGATGGATGTCATGAGTTTCGGCTCATAGGTCTTGACCGTCGCCAGCCAATCCGGGCGAAAGGAGCTGAGAATGCAGTGCGCGCCGTACTTTTCGTCGCGCAGCGCCGTAATCACATCAGCGATAACGCCGCCGTCTTTAATTTCGATGTACGCGCCGAGGTTCTCTTCCATGCAGACTTTCAGCGCCTCGGCAAAGGTCAGGATGTGCTCACCCTGCCCCAGGTCAATGGCGCGCAGTTCCTCAAGGGTGCTACGCTGCACCGGCCACGCCTGTCCGCCGGCGTCCGTGAGATAGGCGTCGTGCGCCAGCACCACGTAGCCATCGGCAGTGCGCTGCACGTCAATCTCGACCATATCGGCGCCGAACGCAGCCGCCGTGCGGATGCCGAGCAATGTGTTATCGGGCGCGTGCGCCCGCGCGCCGCGATGCCCGATGCGTAGGAAACGGTATTCTGCAGGCAGAATCTCCTGCGCCAGTCGGTCGAGGATGGCGTTGACCCGCCCCGGCATCCAGGCGCGCAGCGCATCCCACGGAACGAGCATCTCCGGCGTAAGCGGGAAGGTTTGGGAGAAATCCCAACTCGGCTCGAAGGCGCGTTGCGCGAGGTAGGTATGCACCAGGCGTGTCTTGAGCGGCGTCGGCTTGACTTGATCCCTGAGGTACGGCGCCAGCAACACGCCGCCGACGCCAGCCAGGTCGCTCGTCTCTGAGCGTTTGAACTCCACCCGGCGCTCCTTGAACCACGTGGGGGTCGGCGCGAAGGCGTGCTTGCCCGGCTCGCTGTACACATAGGGGTGATCGCCACTGTCATTGGTCAGCAGAATGAACGGATAAAGCAAATGAAAATCGCCGTGCCAACTGGCTTCGACGCGCACCACACGCCCATCCGCGCCCACGTAGACCCACACATGCTCCAGTTCATACAGATGGCCGATGTCCCAGTCCCACCAAATCGCGTATTCGATGGCAAATTCGGCGGGCGGGCCATTTGACGGCGTCAGGTCAATGATACGTCCCTGGCGGAACGACGGCGATTCCTCAGTTTCGCGGAAAATCGTGTAGCCCGCCGCCAACGGCAAGAACGGTTCGCGGGCGTCGAAGCGCAGGATTGGCGCGTAGTGGGCGGCAAGGGCGCGGTCGGCAGAGTTTTGAGGAACGTCGAACAGGGTTGTTAGGGGAAGATTGATGTCATCCATTTTGAGGTATCGTTATCTCGTATTTGTGCTGATCAGCCAATTCCAAGCATATCTGATTCTCATCGGCAGTCATTTCGTTCCACATGTCTTTAGTCACAGAACGCATCCGTTCAAGGATAGCAACTTTCTCTTCCCAAGATAAGGCTGCCAACCTGCGTCGTTGCTGGGCCTTTGCGGTAAAGATGTGAGATACATCAGGGTACATTCAAACACACCTCTTCAACCAACTTCCTCATTCAGAAATCGTGTCCGAAAGCGTTGCCACTTTTCCATCAAACCATGCCGAGCGATTATGCTTTCCAGAACCGTCCTATCCAGGATACCAGATTCAAAAAACTGTACCAGGCGCGTATGGTCTTTTGACCGTCCTGTATCCAACATAATAGCCGCCAGATATTCGGCGCTCAATACACGGGTGGGGGTAGCGCCAAATCTCACCTCCAGGGCTTGCAGCAACGCCTCATCTGTCAAAGGATTGAAAACCGGAAGAAACTGCACAGGCCAGTCTTCAATGACAACGCTCTCACCTTCCGCCGAGTAACCCAATTGTTTGAGACGTGCATAAACGGCTGTGAGCGAAATCGACCCGGAAGGAGCAACCGGAAGCATCACAAAGACATCCAGGTCGTAAGTCTGAATGGGTTCGATATAACGTGTAGCAGCAACCGCCCCGCCAATTGCGTAGTGGCCAATAATACCTTCACGCTCCAACTGATTCAGGATAGCTAATATCTTTTCCATTCAAGTTTATCCAGATATTACGTTTGAGCTATACCAGTCCTCACAGATTTCGCCGCACAAAGGTAAGAATTTCACGCAAGGCGCGTTCCGGTTTTGTCGCCAGATAACTTTCAAGAATGTTTGGCTCATCGCCTTCGTGAAAGTGCGCGGGGAATGTTGACACATGTGGATGATGCGGAGCATTATCCCATCTATACATCTGTCCAGATTGACGCCGGCGTTCCCAATGATAAGCATAATCATTGTCTGGAGATAGCCATATATCAAGAAAAGATTCGTCGGTGAAAACAAGGCGCAGCTTGTTAGGACTGGAAAACGTACCGCCCACAAATGTCGTGTGGATAACAATGTCGCCGAATTCAGCAAATGCTAAACGGTAACATAGCTCAATTACGTCCAGATGTTTGTTGTAATGATGTAATATGCGCTAATTTATTCTTCCACACGATATAATCTTCCCAGGCTGGATGAGGAACAACAACTCCCTCTTGAATCGCCTGGTAAAGCGCTTCTGGAGAAAAAACGTCATATCGCTCGCGCAAAACAGCAATTTCCTGTTCCGCCAGCCGGATTTCCTTCTCAATAAGCGCCAACAGCCCTTTGTGGACAAGTTCCGGCTCCGGCAAAGCCAGCAAATCACTCAATGTCTGGGTTATTGCTTGAACGGTCATAGATGCATCTCTCCTAACAACAAACATGTTAGCCATCACCAAAAGTAAGAATAACGTAGGTCGGATTGTCAATCCGACCTACCTCTATTCTACACTGAACAACAGAGAAATTCAAACGATGTGGCTATCCTCTTCCACGAACTTCAGCCGCATCACCTGCTCCCCATAGCCGATGTACATTGACTTCACCGGGAAGTTCGCCACGCAGTAGGGGTTTTCGTAGTGCTGGAAGCCGGTGATCGGCTCGACGATGCCGTTGCGCAGCAATGGGCCTTTCCAGCCAAAGGCAAGTGTGTCGCCACGCAGGGTGTTCATCTGAACGGAAAGACCATCAAAAGCAACATCCAGTGCAAGGATTTTCTCCTGGAACGTTTTGAAGTCGCCGTCAAGCGCGGCGCGTCCCAGGTGGCACAGCCATACGTTCTGCAAGCCGTAGGAGCGCAGCTCACGATGCGCGGTCAGTCCGGCGGTCATCAGGGTGAGACCCTGCGACGCGGTGAGGGCCAGGTAGCCATTCCCCTTGCGCGCGAAAGCCCACGTGCGTCCCTGCGCGCCATCACACATAATGCCTTCATCGAAAGCGGATTTGGGGAAGTAGGCGTGGGTGAAACCCATCCAGTCATCGTCCGGCAACTTGTGGATGGCGATGAGCACGTCTTTCCACTGCGCCACGCGCGGTAGGATGACGTTCCCGTGCCAGAAGTTAGGGCGATGCGATCCCTCTTCGCTCATACACGGCGGGTGAGTGACAAACACAACCGCCGCCGGCCCAAATGTGGCTTGCCAGATGTGCTGCTGGAAGCCTTTCTCGCCGGGGTGGTAATCCTGCGCGGAAGCAAGCATGTAATCCGGTGTTTTGTATGTGACCTTGTTGACCTCGTCGCCGAGTGAGCCGGAGGCGCGCCACAACGCCTCGTCGCCCACATGCCGCTCGCGGTTCCACATCTCCTCAGGCAGGTCGGCGGCGATGTTGGCGATGAGAACGGGTAGCTCGTAGTTTTCCATACACGCTACGCTGACTGTGCCCATAATGCGGTTGTTGAACACGCCCATCCCCCACAAGACGTTGGTGATGCCCGCCGTCCCTTCCAGATAACCGCCCTTGATCAGCGGCGCGTAGGTGCGCCCGTGGGTGGAGCCAAAGACGCCCTTGTACGAATTCACGGCGATGCTGAACAGCATCTTGTCCATCAGCACGCTCGCCATCTCCCAAACGGGCTGCGATTCGGCCAGATCAATCAAGTGCGAAAGCGCCAGAATGTCTTCCTCGAAGTAGCAGTTGGAATCCCATTCCTTGAAACCGTGGACGCCGCGCTCGTGCAGCCATTCCAGCGCCAGCCGCTCGCCCTTCTCGCGGTGCCATTCCCCGGTCTGCCCGACGTTGGTAAAGATGCGGTCAGGGTACAGTTGCCCGGCCAGAATCTCCGCCGTGTGGAAGAGGATGCTGTGATTTTCGGTGGCGTAAGCCATCGCGTCGCTGCCCGGCTCGTCGCGCCAGTATTTGAAGTTGAGGATGCAGTCTTCGATGGGCTGTTTAAGTTCTGCCGGAAACTTGGGATCATCCCCAAAGCGGTACACCATCCCCAACAGTCCCACCATGTAGAAGTCGCTACAATCCTTGCGCCGATTGATGCCGTCAAGCGTGTCGAGGATCGCCTTGACCGATACGTGCTGCCACCAACCGACCGCCATCTTCGCAATCTCAGAGAAGATATTGGCCTCCAGGCGCGCCGCGGCGATCAGCCCTTCACGGCGGCGCTCATCGTAAGTTGCATAAGGTGTTTCATGATAACGGTTCAGGCCAAGCCCCCACACATTGAGGTCGCGGGTGATGCGCATATCGCCCTCATAATACTCACGCGCCTGCGGCATCAGCGTCAGGCGCAGGGCGCCGACAGGAAACTCGTAGGCCTTGCCGATGGATTTGCGCTTACCGGCCTTCGCCTCGACGTTCCCCTCAGCGTAGATGCGTCCCTCAGGGGTCTGCAGGCGGACGGCGATGCTGGCCGATTTGGGCATATCGAGCGGCCAACGCACAACATATTCCGCATCACGGTCGAACACGTCTTGCGTGAGATACGCGGCCTCGAAGACCGCCTCCAACGTGTTACGCCGTTCCACGGGATCAATGGTCGTGGGTAGATACACCGCGCAGTCGGCGTTGGCGACCGGTATGAGGCGCAACGCCATCACGAAGGGACACGCGCGCGCGGCAACGGCTTCAAGCCGCACAAGGATGCGGTTACGACCTGCGCTAAGATGCGCGGTGAAGGCGACGCTGTGTGGGGGTTGGTGATGAAAGTGCTCATGGCGGTGAATGTGCTCGTTGTTCACCCACACATCCGCCGGGCCGTTGGTCGTCAGCACGAATGTGACATCGCGCGCGGTCTGGCTTTCGACTTCAACGTAGGCCCATGCCCGCAGATAGGTGGTAAGATGGTGAAAGGTCGTGAGGTCCACAAAATGGTCGTCCAAACAGCGGACATAACGCCAGTGGCCCTCGAAGCCTTCCAGCTGCACAACACCCTCGGTCAATGGGCCAGGTTCGACGGGCTGTTCCGTGATGCCGTGCTCCGGCGTGTAGTAATGGCGGGCGATCTGGAGCTTGTAATCGGGGCCAGTGAAGCGGGCCAGGTCCTCCACCAGAATGGCCTGCGGCCCAGCGACGAGCCAGTTGTGGATGTAACCGTCGTGAAGATCGTAACGCACGTAAGAAATAGGCATACTGTGAAACTCCTTCGCATAGTTTGATTGTTTATAGTCTCGCAGAGCAAAAAATTTGTCCATAGTAACCACTTCAGCGGTCGCGCGAGGACTCGCGCATGGACGGCCAAAGCCGTTACTACGCCCCCCAAATCAAGCCAACCACAAGGGCAATGGACGGCCTTTGTCACGCAGGTCGCCGGCATAGAGCAAGCGGTAGCTATCGTGGATGTAGAATTGGCCGAATTGCTTTTCGGGCAGGACGTCCACCAGTCGCGTCGCCAGGGTGTCAGCCATCGGTTCATCCAACCCGGAGGCCACGTCGTAATCGAAATAAATCGCCAGATCGCGGTCGGGATTCTCGTTGATGGTCACGCCGTACTTTTTGGGGTTGCAGGCGACCGGCGAGTAGCGTTCCAGCAGAAACGCGCCGGGCGAGGCGGAGTGAATCGCGTCCTGGTGCGCGTAGACGAAATTGACAGTCTCCTGCGCCTCATCCATCGTCTCACCGGGGAAGCCGAAGAAGAAGAAAGTGTGATTCCAGATCCCGGCGGCAGTACTGTCGCGCAAGATGCGACTCATCACCAGCAATTGTGTGCCCTTGACCATACGCTTCATCGTGCGCTCGGCGGCGGTTTCCAGGCCAAAGAGCAGCATCCGGCAGCCGCCCTGCGCCATCCGTTCCAGCAGGTCGCGGGTAAGCGCAGCATCGAAGCGCACGCAGCCGCACCAATGCACGGGCGACCCGGCTTGCGCCAACCGGTCGGCCATCACCTTGAGGTTACGCGGCGTGATGGCTTCATCGGCGAAAAAGATGTGGCGCGCGCCATACTTTGTGTGCAGCGCCAGCATGTGTTCGACCACGAGATCGGCGTCGAGTTGGCTGAACGTCGCCGGCCCGCCGTAGCCCACGTTACAGAATCCGCACTTGCCGTGATAACAGCCGTGCGCGCTCAACAGCGGCAGCACTGGCGTGGGAACCAGATAACGCTCCAACGGCAGACCGTCGAAGTCAGGCCGCAGGTTGGGATGCGGTTCAACCTTCACCGGCGTATTGCGCACAACATTACCAGCCATGTAAATCAAATTGGGCACTTTAGAGAGGTCGCCATCGTCATCCAGAGCTTCCGCGAGGCGCAGCAGCGCGGTTTCGCCGTCAAACACAATGGCGCTGTCGAACAAGCCAAACATGGCCGGGACTTTCGGCAGTTGCTCGCGCAGCATCGAGATGTGCGGACCGCCGACGGTCACGTGACAGGGCAACCCCGCTTTTTTGATTAGATGCCCAAGCGTCATCCCGGCGATCATCTGATCCAGCGTGGGAATCGAGATGCCGACGATATCCGGCTGCTCACGCACAATATCGGGGAGCACACGCTCGCGGAAGAAGTCGAGGACAATGTTGCGCTGTAGGTCATCCACAATGCGCAGCAGACTACGGCTGGAATCCGCGTGGATGGGCGGTCTGAAGTTCGTCAAGCCAAGTTCAGTGGGGGCGAAAGGCAGTGAAAGCAGGTCAAGACTTTGAGCGAGGGTGAGGAAGGCTGACAAGCTGGCCTCGCCATCAAAGAAATCCGGGCTGCGGAAGCAGGTTTTCGCATTTTCCACGTGCGCCGCCAGTCGCGGGCCATCTGTCAATGCAGCCCGCAAGGTCTGGGCTTGCGCGCCAGAGAGACGGCGCGCTTGTTCACGCAGACGCCCCAGCGCATTTTCCAGGGCGCTGCGTGTGAGCAGCGCATCGAAAAATTCGATGTTCAGGTCACGCTGGAGGACATCCACACCGTGGGCGCGCAGGTAAGCGGTGAGCGTCGGCAAGGCCAGATGTGGCATCGCCGGAACCCAATGAGGAGGAAACAAAAGTAAAATCTTCATAAGTCGTCGCAACATGCTATCGTAAAACGTAATGCGTACAACGTAAATTCCCAATTACGTCTTACGTTTTACGTTTTACGCGGCGCACACGGGACAACGGACTCGGTGTCCCGGAGCCACTTCGAGCATCGCCGGCTCTTCCACGTCGCACACGCCAGGCACTTTGTCGCTGCACCGTGGATGGAAGGAACAACCCTTCGGCAATGCATAAGGATCGGGCACCATCCCTCGAATGGAGGCCAGGCGCCGGCGCTCCCGCGTCTTCTGGCCCAGGCGAGGGATGGATTGCAACAATGCCCGCGTGTAAGGATGCAGTGGCCTGTAAAAGAGCGTGTCTACGTCCGCCTGCTCCACCACCTTCCCCATATACATCACCACCACGTTCTCCGTCATCTGCGCCACCACACCCAGATTGTGCGTGATGTACATAATCGCCATCCCCAGATCATTCTGCAACAACCGCATCAGCCTGAGGATTTGCGCTTCAGTCGTCACGTCCAGCGCCGTTGTCGGTTCATCAGCGATGAGCAAGCTCGGATGGCACGATAGCGCCATGGCAATCATCGCACGCTGGCGCATCCCGCCGCTTAACTCGTGCGCGTACTGGTCAACCGTCCGATCGGGCAGCGGCATTCCCACCAGCTCTAGCATCTTAATGGCATGAGCGCGGGCTGTCTCTTTATCCAATCCCTGGTGCAGCCGGATAGCCTCCGCAATCTGGTTGCCGACCGTGTGTACGGGGCTGAGGGAGGTCATCGGTTCCTGAAATACCATTGCAATCTCCGCGCCGCGGATGCTGCGCATCTCATCGCTCTGGGGCGCCATCTTGGTCAGGTCAATGATCTGCTCGGTTCCGCGCACACGCCGGTGATACAGGATTTCGCCCTCCACTGTCTTCCCAGGCTTGGGGACGATGTTGAGGATAGAGCGCGCTGTCACGCTCTTCCCACAACCGCTCTCGCCCACCACGCCCAGCGTCTCACCGCGGTGGATGACGAAGTCTGCCCCATCCACCGCGCGCACCGTCCCTTCGTCCAGGTAGAAATAGGTCTTCAGGTTATTGACTTCTACCAGCGGTTCTCGTCTGTCATTCACGGTTGTTCTCCTCGCTCAGTCAAAAGTCAAAGGTCGCAAGTCGAAAGTCAGTTTTGGACGGACTTTCGACTTGCGACTTGGGACTTTGGACTATCTGGCATACGGATCCGCCGCGTCGCGCAACCCGTCGCCGACGAAGTTGAAGGCCAACACAGTAATGACCACAAACAAGCCAGGGATGAGCAGCCAGGGCGCCATCGCGATGGCCCGCAGGTTTTGCGCTTCCTGAAGCAGAACGCCCCAACTGATCGCCGGAGGACGAATGCCCAGGCCCAGATAACTGAGGCTGGTTTCACTGAGAATCATTCCGGGGATGGCTAATGTGATGGACGCGATAATATGGCTGTAGAACGAGGGAACCATGTGCCGGAATATGACACGGAATTCTGAGGAACCGGCCAGACGCGCCGCGAGTACGAAGTCCTCCTTACGCAAAGCCAGAAAGCGTCCGCGCACAACGCGCGCCAATCCCGTCCACCCGATCAAAGACAGGATGATGGTGATCATAAAATACACTTTGAGGACCGGCCAGTCCTTTGGCACGGCGGCGCTCAGGGCGAGCCACAAAGGAATACTAGGGATGGAGCGGATGAATTCAATCAACCGCTGAATGACAGTATCAACGGCGCCCCCGTAAAAGCCCGATAGGCCGCCCAGCAGAATGCCGAGCACAAAGCTCAACGCCACACCGACCAGGCCAATCGTGCTGGAAATGCGCGTGCCCATCAGGATACGCGACAGGTTATCGCGTCCCAACCGATCCGCGCCCAAAATAAACACCACCTGATCGTTCGTGGGCAACCCCACCAGGCGCAAGTTCGACGGCCAGATGCCCCAGAATTTGTAAGGGTCGCCCTGGACAAAGAATTTGAGTTGCAGACGCTGCGTTTCGTCAATTTCATAGACCAGCCGCAAAGTTTCCGGGTCACGCTTACCTTTCAGACCATAGACGTAGGGCGGAAAGATCAAGCCTTCCTCATCAATGAAGCGCGGCCATTGCGGCGGCGCATAGGCATACTTTACGTCGTAGCGATGCGGATCGTAAGGCGCAAGAAAATCACAAAACAGCGTGATGCCGTAGATAATCGCCAACAGGCCAATGCTGATCAACGCCATCTTGTGCCGGCGGAACTTCCACCACATCAATTGCCACTGGGAAGCGACGTAGATGCGCTCTTCTTCTGCGGCGATCGACGGCGCATCCTCAAACACATCAGACTTAGGTAAGACGACGCCAACAACCACCGGCTCAGAGGATTCAATGGAAGTTCGATCTTTGGTTGTCATCATACTCTCCATCAATGCGCTCCGTAACGGATACGGGGGTCAATAAAAGCCAGCAGGATGTCCGAGATCAAGGTGCCGATGACCGTCAACACACTCAGCAACAACACAAAGCTGGCCGCCAGGTACATGTCCTGTCCCAACAACGCCCGCAGCAATAACGGTCCGGTCGTGGGCAGTCCCAACACTACGGAGACAATCGTCGCGCCGTTAATGAGGCCCGGCAGCGCCCATCCCGCTGTGCTGATAAAGGGGTTCAACGCCACCCGCACCGGGTATTTGAAAACCAACCGCCATTCTTTCAAACCTTTGGCGCGGCCTGTCTCGACGTAGGGCTTTTGCAACTCATCCAGCAGATTGGCGCGCATCGTCCGCGCCATACCCGCCGTTCCACCTGTCCCTAAAATCACCAATGGAACCCACATATGCTTGAACATGTCAATAACCTTGGCGATGCTCCAGGGCGCAGATTGGAATTCTTGCGAAAAGAGGCCCGTGAGGTTAACGCCAAACAGAGAGAAGGCGAGCCACAGCAAGACCAACGCAATCATGAAGTCCGGCGTGCCCAAGCCAACAAAGCCCAGGCTGGTAAACAGATAATCGAGGAATGAGTATTGGTGCGTCGCAGAATAGACGCCGATGGCGAAGCCCATCACCCAGGTAAAAAGCAGCGTCGTCACCGTGATAACCAGGGTTAACGCCAAACGTTCCCAAATCAAATCAGAGACCGGCATATTCCACTCAAAGGAACGGCCAAAGTCGCCTTTGAGGATGTTGCCCATCCAATGGAGATAACGGAGATGCAGCGGCAAATCCAGACCATACTGGCGCTTCAACGCTTCAAGTTGCTCCTGATCCACTACGTCGCCACCGGCCGCCAGATTCATCACATGCGCCGTCAGATAATCGCCGGGGGGCAACTCGATGATGATAAATGCGACAACGGTGATTCCAATCAGTGTAGGAATTAACAGCACAATTCGGCGCAAAATGTAGCTGAACATCCAGGCGCTCCTTTCACAGGTAGACGGTAGACAGTAGACGGTAGACAGGGGAGATAAGGGCTAGTATCTGTCTACCGTCTACTCATCGCAAAAGGCAGAAATGTTGTTTATCGTGTGCGCTGGAGCACGCACGATGGACAACAAAGCCTACTGCTTAAAGAAGTATTGCTCCGGGGCCGTAGCGCCCGGCGTTAGCAGGTTCCAGTCGCTCACGGCGACTTCCGGCACGTTGCGGAAGTTGTTCTTGACGATGACCAGTTCCGGCGGCGCGGTGGCAATGCCGAGCACAAAGAGGTTTTCTTTGTTCAGCTCCAGAATCTGGCGCCACAGCTCCTTCTGCTTATCCGGGTCCACTGTGACCTTGATCTCCTCATAGATCTCGCGGGTCTTGCGGATATCGCTGCCGGCCGGCGGTTCCTCGCCATTGGAACCATTAGAGTTGAACCAGTCCGCATAAGGAACGCAGTGAACAGACTCGTTATCCAGGGGCAGGAACCAGCGCGGGCCGATCAAGGGGTTGAACTCGCCATTGCCCGTCCAGACACCCATATCGTGCTCGTTGGCCTGTTTGCGTTCATAGAAGAGAGTCCGCTCTTCCTGAGTCACGGTCAATTGGATACCCAACAGTTTCCATTGCGCGGTGAGCAATTCGCCGATGTCGCCCCAGGCGCCAAAGACCGGCGCATATTCGTAGTTAATGACCAAGCGCTTGCCATCCGGACGCAGACGATAGCCTTCAGCATCCTTCTTGGTCAGCCCCATCTCATCGAGCAAGCTGTTCGCCAGATCAACGTTGTACTCCAGGCGGTTCTTGGCCTGCTCTTCCCAGTAGAAGGGCGAAGAAGCCAGCGGCGACACCTGATTCGGCTCGGCCATGCCCAGGTACACGGATTCGATGATCTCTTCGCGGTTGATGCCGTGGGAGAGCGCCCAGCGGAAGCGCTTGTCGCCCAGAATTTCGCGCATCACGGGGTCTTTGTGCGTGATGTTTGGCGCGACCACGGTGTCGGTGATATACCCACGTATCCACTGCAGCACACGGTAGTTGCCTTGTGCCTTGGCATCCTGGAACAAGGGGTAGTTAGCGAAGTTCATGTGGCGCAACTGCATGTCCAACTCGCCGGCAATGGCTTTAAGGTTCACAATTTCGGCATTCTCGACCAATTGGTGCTCGATGAAGTCAATGTAGGGAAGCTGGTTGCCGGCCGTGTCAACCTTCCAGTAATACGGATTGCGCTCAAACACGGTGGGTGTGGTGGGAGGCGTCACCTTGACTTTCCACGCGTAGATGGTCGGGAGGTCAAGCTCGTCCCTGACGCGGCTGCCGGGATCAGTCTTGCTGTTGTAGTATTGATACCAGAATTCATAACCGGCGGCCTTCGCATCCGCTTCCAACTTCGCCTTGTCTTCGACGTAATGGACGTGGAACTGCTTGGCATAATGCGCACAGCGGAAGAAGTACAGGCCATTCGCCGAAGCGAGCAAGGTCATAAACAAACCGTTCGGTCCAGGGAAGGTCAGACGAACCGTATAATCATCCAGCTTTTCAGCCTTGACCGGCTCGCCCTTCACTTTCAACCAACTTGGAACGCCGGTGGGGCTGAGTTCCGCGTTCCCCCAATGATCGTTAAACATAAACATAATGTCGTCGGCGTTAAACGGCTCGCCATCCGACCACTTCATCCCCTGACGCAGGTAGAAGGTGAAGACCGTGCCATCGGCGGAGATGTCCCACGACTTCATCAGGTTGGGCACCTGTGTCGCGCCCATCGTATCCCAACGGATCCAGTTTTCGTAGGGCAGACGCGCGGTCATTTGCACGTCGCCGGCGCCAACCGCCGCGCGGTGCCACGTGCCGCCGTACTGTCCCACTTCCTCAACCGGCGTGTGGACCACCGGCTCAAGTGGCAGGCGCTCGTCCACCGGGGGCAACTTGCCGGCTTTGACCAGCTCCGCGAGTTGCGGGGCTTCGTGATATTGCACAACCGGCTCCGGGGTCGCTGTGGGTTCGGCCGGCTTGGGGGTGGCGGTCGGTTCGGCCGGCTTCGCAGTGGGTTCGGCGGGCTTGGCAGTAGGCTGCACCTTCGGTGCTTCTGTCGCCGGGGCCGGCGTTGCGGGGGGACGGCACGCCGTCACCACAACCCCGGCAGTGGTCAATGCCGAGATTTGCAAGAATTCACGCCGCGTTAATTTTCCTCTCTCCTTCATGATTTAACCTCCATAAAATGTAAAAGACTGAATAGCATCCAACACGAAAGCCGTATGTCACCACATATCTACGTATCTATCGCTCGCGCCACCTCCCTCACTTGAAAATAACAGGGGCCTGCCCACATCTGTAGCTTAGGGTCTTGTGCCCGTTGCTTGTCAGGCAGCCGCAATTTTACCCAGCACGCCGACGAGTCGCAGTTCTTCGGCGCGATGGCAACTGACGTAATGCTCCGGCTCCAACTCGCGCAAGACCGGTTCTTCGGTCTTACAGCGGTCAACGGCGTACTGGCAACGCGGATGGAAGTAGCAGCCGCTCGGCGGATTGGCGGGATCGGCCACATCGCCCTGCAGCACGATGGATTCTGTGCGCAGGCGCGGATCGGGCTTGGGCACTGCCGAAAGCAGCGCCTCGGTGTACGGGTGCAGCGGGTGCTGGAACAGGGTATCCGTCGTCGCGCTCTCCACCAGCTTGCCGACGTACATCACCGCCACCCGGTCGCTGATGTGCTCCACCACGCTCAGGTCGTGCGAGACGAACAGGTAGGTCAGCCCGAACTGCTCCTGCAGGTCTTGCAGCAGGTTCAATGTCTGCGCCTGGATCGAAACATCCAGGGCCGACACCGGCTCGTCGCACACCACCAACTGTGGGTTCAAGGCCAATGCGCGCGCCACGCCGATACGCTGGCGCTGCCCGCCGCTGAAGGCGTGCGGGTAGCGCGTCATATACTCCGGGCGCAGCCCCACGACCCGCAGCAGCTCCGCCACACGATCTTGCAGTTCCCCACCCTTCGCCACCCCATTCACCAGCAGCGGCTCGCCGACGATTTGCAGCAACGTCATCCGGGGATTCAACGACGAGTAAGGGTCCTGAAAGATCATCTGCATATTCTGCCGCAGCAGTTTTAACTGGTTCTTGTCCAAATCCGGGACGTTAATGCGCCCCATATTCCGGTCGTTGAACCATACTTCGCCCGCGGTCGGCTCATAGGCGCGAAGAATCAGCCGCCCGGTAGTCGTCTTCCCACAGCCGCTTTCACCGACCAGCCCCAACGTCTCACGCTCGCGGATGAAGAAGTTGACGCCATCCACGGCTTTGACGTAGCCGACTGTCTTCGTTAAGAGGAAGCCCTTCTGGATTGGGAAATGCTTCTTCAAATCCTTGACTTCAAGCAGAATCGGATGCTTTTCCACACTTGCAGAGGTCGTATCGTTTATCACTTCAGCCATTTTCATTTTTCCTTAGGAGTTAGCTAAAACATAAGGCGTAAAACGTAAAACGTAAATTTACGCATTACGTTTTACGTTTTATTCTTTACGCTGCGCATATAGGGCAGCGGACTCTGTGCCCCGGCGCTACTTCGAGCATCGCCGGCGCTTCTACATCGCACACGCCAGGCACCTTCTCGCTGCACCGTGGATGGAAGGCGCAGCCCTTCGGCAAAGCGTAGGGGTCCGGAACCATCCCCCGGATTGACGCCAGCCGCCGCCTTTCCCGCGTCTTCTGCCCCAGCCGCGGAATAGACTGCAACAAAGCTCGTGTATAGGGATGCAACGGCTTATAGAACAATGTGTCCACATCCGCCTGCTCCACCACCTTCCCCATGTACATCACCACCACGTTCTCTGTCATCTGCGCCACCACGCCCAGGTTATGGGTGATGTACATAATCGCCATCCCCAACTCGTCCTGTAATTGTCGCATCAGCTTGAGAATCTGCGCTTCGGTTGTCACGTCCAGCGCCGTCGTCGGTTCATCGGCGATGAGCAAGCTCGGATGGCACGACAACGCCATAGCAATCATCGCCCGTTGCCGCATCCCGCCGCTTAGTTCGTGCGCGTATTGGGTCACGGTGCGCTTGGGCAAAGGCATTCCCACCAGGTCCAGCATCTCAATAGCCAGTTCACGCGCGGCATCTTCATCCAGGCCTTGATGTAAACGGATCGCCTCGATAATTTGGTTTCCTACAGTATGCACCGGGCTGAGCGATGTCATCGGTTCCTGAAACACCATCGCAATCTCGGCGCCGCGAATACTGCGCATCTCATCGCTCTGCGGCGCCATCTTGGTCAGGTCAATAATGTGCTCCACCCCCTTGACCCGCCGGTGATACAGGATTTCGCCCTCCACCGTCTTGCCTGGCTTGGGGACGATATTGAGAATCGAGCGCGCCGTGACGCTCTTGCCACAACCGCTTTCACCGACCACGCCCAATGTCTCCCCACGGTGGATGACGAAATCCGCCCCATCCACCGCGCGCACCGTTCCCTCATCCAGAAAGAAATAAGTCTTCAAATTATTCACTTCTACGAGTCGTTCTCTGTTATCGTTCACGGTTGTTCTCCTGATTCAGTCAAAGGTCAAAAGTCGAAAGTCAATTTCAGCTAGACTTGCGACTTGGGACTTTGGACTATCTGGCATACGGGTCTGCTGCATCGCGCAAACCGTCGCCGAGAAAGTTGTAAGCAAAAACGGTCATGACGACGGCAAGCGCTGGGGCAAATAACAACCACGGGGCCTGCGCCAGGGAGCGGACGTTCTGCGCTTCTTGAAGCAGCACGCCCCAACTGATCGCTGGTGCGCGCAATCCCAGACCGAGGTAGCTCAGCCCGGTCTCGCCCAGAATTTGACCAGGGATCGAGAGTGTCAGGCTGGCGATGATGTAACTCAAGAACGAGGGCACCATGTGCCGCAAAATAATGCGCATCTCACTCGATCCGCACAAGCGCGCCGCCAACACAAAATCATCCTGCCGCAAAGACAGAAAACGCCCCCGCACAACCCGCGCCATCCCCGTCCATCCAACGAGCGAGAGAATGATTGTAATGCCAAAGTACATTTTCACGACTGGCCAGTCAGCCGGCAAGGCCGCGCTCAGCGCCATCCACAGGGGAATCGTCGGAATGGTGCGGATGAACTCGATGACCCGCTGAATTGCTGTGTCAATACGACCGCCATAGTAGCCAGAGATGCCCCCCAACACGATCCCAAGCGCCAGGCTCAAGAAAACGCCGATCAAACCGATCGAGAGTGAAAGGCGCGCACCGTAGCAGAGACGCGAGAACAGGTCACGGCCCATGCGGTCGGCGCCGACGAGGAAGACCGCCTGCTCTTGGACTTCTGGCGCCAATCCAAAGAGATGGATATTGCCCTCCCATATACCCCACAGTTTGTAAGTCTCACCTTTCACAAAGAAACGAATGGGGTACATGATTTCGGGATTCTCCGTGTAAATGTCACGGAGCGTTTCTAAGTCTTTCGAACGGTCACGATGGTAAATAAAAGGGGCGCGTAATTTGCCCGCCGCATCAAAAATGCGGACAGGCGTCGGCGGAGCCATCTTGTAGCGGATGAAATAAGCTTCAGGATTGTAGGGGGCGACAAATTCACAAAAGGCGCCAATCAGGTAGAACACGATTAAAATGGCAGCGCCCACGAGCGCCATCTTGTGTTTGCGGAATTTCCACCACATCAGTTGCCACTGGCCGGCAACGTAGAGCCGTTCCTCCCCGGCTGCGCCGTCGGCGACCTCTGGGGTCATCGCAAGCGGCGCAACGACTTCCGCTGGCGCAGAGGACTCTTCCAGCACCGCAGAGCTAATTTTCCGGTCGCGCGATTCTGTGGCTGTCATCTTTAGCCCTCCATACGGATGCGGGGGTCAACCCACGCGAGTAAGATATCGGAGATCAACGTACCGATGACGGTCAGCACGCTCAACAAGAACAGAAAACTGCCGGCCAGGTACATATCCTGAGATCGTAAGGCGCGCAGCATCATCGGACCATTCGTCTGCAAACTGAGCACCACAGCAATTAAGGTTTGACCGGAGACCAGGCTCGCTAAAGTCCACCCTACGGTACTAAAAAAGGGATTCATCGCTACCCGCACCGGATATTTCCAGACCAGTTTGCGCTCCCGTAACCCCTTGGCGCGCGCAGTCTCCACGTAAGGTTTGTTCAACTCGTCCAACACATTGGCGCGCGTCGTGCGGATGCTACCGGCTGTGCTTTCAAAGGCAATCACGACAACCGGAATCCACAGGTGTTTCAACATATCAACGAACTTGGCCCAACTCCACGGCTCAAGGATATATTCTTCGGAGAACAGACCGCCAACATTCAACCCGAATTGGCGCATGGCGACCCACATCACCACCATGGCGAGCATAAAACCCGGTGTACCCGCCCCGATGAAACTGAGGGCCGAGAAGACATAGTCAGGGATTGAGTATTGATGGGTGGCTGAAAACACCCCCACCGGAATAGCAATGAACCAACTCACCGCGATGGCGATCAATGAAAGGAACACCGTCAGCGCCATACGTTCCCAGATCAGTTCTTTTACTGGCTTGCGCCACTCCATAGATTGTCCCCAGTCGCCGCGCAAAATAATACCGGACATCCATTTGTAATACTGCACATAAATCGGCTGTCCAAGCCCGTATCGCTCCCGCAGTGACGCAAGTTCAGCTTCGTCCACCGCATCCCCGGTCTGGCGCAACGAGGCTGCATACGACGTTAAGTAGTCGCCAGGGGGAAGTTGAATAATGACAAAGGAAAGCATCGAGATGACTATCAGAGTAGGAATCATCATGCCGATACGGCGGAGAATGTAACCTAACATGCTGCACCTCTACCTTAATATGGGTTAAGGAGTAAAGAGTAGGAATAAGAGAGTAGGGGATAGGAAACAAACGGTCATCGCGCGCCGGCTTCCCATGCTCCGCTCTCTACTCCGGCAAATTGGAGGGCAGACCCACCAGGGGCCCACCCTCCAAATGCCGCATCACAGGTTAACTGTGCTTCGCCGGATCGTCCCAGAAGAAGGACTCGGACTGCAGGAATTGTTCGTCGCCGGTGGTGTCGTCATTCGGCATACCGGGGAGAACGTTCATGAAGCCGTTCTTGGCGATGGTGGGCGAGGGCATCTCACCCAAGATACCGATCATCGGGAGCTCTTCGGCCCAGATGTCCAAGATTTTCTCGAAGAGTTTATTCTGCTTGGCCTGATCGGGTTCCAGAGAAACCTCGTTGTCCCAGATATCCCAGATCTTATAGATGAAGTGCCCATCTGGCGGCTTGACGCCATTGGCATCTTCAGGGTTGTAGTAGTAGAAGCCATAGCCGGGACACCACGGGCGGTCGGGCTGCACGCCACGGAAGATAATAGCGCCTGGAACCAACGGGAGGACCGTGCGGTCACCGCCCCAATAGGCCGCCTCAATCTCGTTGGCACTGTAGTGTTCGGTATACAAGGAGCGTTCGAAGTACTTGTAGGTCGCCTTGATACCAACAGCTTGCAGGTATTTGCAGACCAGTTGCACAGAGTCTTCATCCGGCGTGCCCGCATCAGCCGTCCCTTCAATGATGAAGCTGATAGGAGTGCCATCGGGGAACAAACGAATCCCGTCGGGGCCTTTCTTGTCGTAGCCGGCGGCATCGAGCAGTTGGTTGGCCTTATCGGGGTCATACTCGATGTAGGCATTGCTGAGCTTCGGGTAGTAGTTGGGCGACATCGGCAGCGGGCTGTACTGGCGCGGCTTCAACATGCCATTCCAAACCAACTCATTGATTTCCTCGCGGTTGATGGCGTGGGAGACAGCAATACGTACGTCGCGGGTGTTGAAGAATTCGCTGAGCTGCTGATTCTTGCAGGACAGGTTGAGCTGCAGCGCCTGGTGACCAGCGGAAATGCCCAGGAGCACCCGGTAGTCGCCACTGGCCTCATTTTCCTTGTACAGCGTATAGTTGCCGAAACTGAGGTGGCGGGCCTGGTAGTCAATCTCGCCATTGATGACCCACATGTTGAGCATCTCGGAGTTCTCGAACAGGCGGTGGGTCACAGTGTCAATATAGGGGACCTGATTGCCCTCCGGGTCGGTGGCGTAGTAGTAGGGGTTGCGCTCCATCACGAAGCGCTCTTCCGCCATCGAACCTTTCATCAACCACGGCGTAATCTGCGGGCGGTCAGGGTTCAGGTCAAAGCGGTTGCGGTTCTCGTTGAAGTAGGTGACCCAACTGTCGGCGCCGGCTTCCTTGATCTTGGCCTCCAAAGCCGCTTTATCCTCTGTCAGGTCCATGTGCCACTGTGCCATGTAGTGTCCCGGCGTCAACCAACCGTTGATGCTGCGCGTGCCACCGCCTTCGTAGAACAACATCGGCTTGGGCAGGGCAAACTTCAACACCACGGTGTAGTCATCCGGGAATTCCATATCACAAATGATCCACTTGCCATCTTTGCCGCGCACGGCGTGCGATGCGGGGGGTGTTTTGGTCAGTTCGGCATTTTTAACCTGATATTCGTAGAACCACTTGAAGTTTTCACTCGTCAATTCCACACCATCGGAGAACTTGACGCCCTTGCGCAGGTGGAAGGTCCAGGTCTTGGTGTCGGGCGAGACTTCCCAACTCTCAAGCAGCTTGGGTTTCATAGTCAAGTTCTTATCAAACCAGGCCAGCGTCCGGTCGTTGAGCTTGGTGGGGCCCCAGCGGTCGGAGACGCCGCTGAAACCACGCCGCCAGTTGCCGCCGTATTTGCCGATGCTCTCGGCGACGTCAACGATGTAGGGATTCATCGGCAACCGCTCATCCAGCGGCGGCAGTTGACCGGCCTTGACCAACTTCTCCAGCATCGGGGCTTCCTTGAAGCGGGGAGCAGGAGTCGCGGTCGGCTCAGGGGGCTTGGTGGGTTCCGCAGGTTTAGGCGTTGCGGTTGGCTTGGGGGCCTCTGTCGCCTTGACCGGTTCCGCTGTCTTAGGGGCTTCTGTAACCGGGGCGGTGGTGGGCTTTGTGCACGCGGTAATCGCTACTCCCGCTGTCGCCAACGTGGATACCCGCAGAAATTCACGCCGCGTTAGCTTGCGTTTCTCTTCCATTTGAATTCAACCTCCTTGCTTAGTTATAGTGACTTACGATGACATTGTGGAATCTCACTGGTGTGAGTCTTACCTGTGGGGCTTTTTGCACTCGTGAATCGGCTCGATAGGGCACCTCCTTTTCATCACCATGACATCAAGTTATTGGGATTCGCTACCATAATCATAGTCAAAATCCCAAACTTGCCAAGCGCCAAACCAACAAACCGAGAATTGTGAACTGTGAGCGGTAACGTGAGCGTTCACGGTTCACTACCATTATAATAACGACAGCCATGCTTGTCAAACGGGAAAGAGAGCAAAATGTAGGCCAGCTAGAAGTTAGCACAGAGATGCAAGATTGTCAAACTCAAAAAAGACCCTAAGGATTATGAAACCCTTAGGGTCTTGGGGATTGTGCCCTACGCCGTCTCTGATAAATCGCAGATGCCGTTGCCGTTTTTGTCCACGTAATGGCGACAGCGCCCAGGGTAAGGATCGTTGACCATACCCCGTGGGCAGCGCGTCGCTACCCGCTGGACTGTCGGGGCGACGGTGGGAACGGCGGTCACCGTCGCGGTCGGCTCTGCGGTGGCCATCGCCGTGGATGTGGTGGCAGCGGCCAGTGTGTTATCGTCGCCAGAGGCAATGCTCGTCGGCGTGGCAACCGGGTCGCCTTGCGCTTGTTGGTTTTTGTTGATACACGCCAGCGCGGCAACACACGCGGCGCTGCACCCGATGAGCAAGAAGCGCCGCCGGCTGATTATCTGCGCGCTCCCGCATGGGTTTACCGCAACGGGAACAGGGGTTGATGATTGTGGACCGGCAATCTGACCCTGCGGCAAGAGAACGCGCCCGCCGAGTTGACATTTCACGGCGTTCTTGAGCCATGTCCAATGCAGCGCCAGCTTCACGCCGAGCAGCGCCAGCGTCGCATACGAAGCCCACTCGTGAACCAGCGGCAGCGGGAAGATCGCCACGCCCCGCAACCCCAACAGCGGCAGCACCACCCGCGACATTAAAACGCCAGTGAGAATAATCGTCACAAAAGCAGCGAGCAATGCCGCATCCAGCGCGTAATAGACGCGGGTTTTGAGCGGCAGTTTGGCGAACAACTTCCTGGTGATCCCCACAATCCAGCGCCAGTGCAGCATGGCGTGAATCGCCAGCCCCACCCCGGCGGCCAGTCCTAGCCATTCGTGGATCGCCATCCCGGTCACAAATGGCTTCAACAAGATCAAAAACGCAGCTGTCAGCACAACATCCAGGTACAGATTGAGTTTTGTACGCCGAGTCTTCTCTTTCAACATTATATCTTCTCCTCAATCGAATTTTAGCGACAGTAAATCACCACGCTAATGACAAAAGCATACCAGGCTATGCTGAAAATACGACAAGAAAACGTTGAGAGCTTGCTGAGAGTGCTATTGTACACGAAAAACAAAAGACGACCCTGATAGCTTTGCGCTACACGGGGTCGCTTTTTCACAGAAGGAGTGTAATTGCCCCAATGAAGCAGCACCGATAATCAAAATTATACTACAGAGATCACAGAGGACACAGAGTTTTTTTCTCTGTGCTCTCTGTGTTCTCGGTGGCCATTTTCAGAGGGACCAGCGTTGCGGCTATTTCACCAACTACGCATCGTTTCCTGCAACCGGGGCAGTGCGCAGTGGAGTGCGATACCCTGTCCCGGAGCTATCATCTTCATTATCCGGCGCGACAGGGGCGCGGTTATCCCAGTGACCACCGCGGCCACCGCGTCCTCCACCGCGGCCCTCAAACGGCATACCCATCCCGCCGCCGGGCATCATCCCGAAGCCATGATCATCCTGCGCCATCGCGTCGGCCTGCGCCTGCGTAATGACGCCATCCTTGACCGCCTGCGCGAGCGCCTCGGTGTAAGCAGTCTGCAACTTTTCGCGCACGGTCGCCGCATCGAGACCTTGCGCTTTCATCAGCGTGGAGAGGGTCTCGCCCTTTGCATAGGCGGATTGCAGATCCTCGACCGACATACCCAGAGCCTTCGCCAGCAGGGCGTCGCGATTCAGGTAGCTCTGAAGGTTCTTGCGAGCCTGCATGGCATCGGCTTGCTCCTGGGTGATGAGGCCTTTCGCAATAGCCTGCTCGATGGCCGCCTGGTTGGCGGCTTCGCGCGCGGCCTGGAGCTTTTCCACGGTGATCCCCAGCGCGTTGGCGAGAAGCGCGTTTTCGTCAATGTCGCTGTTGGCGACACCCTTGGGCAGGCGACCGAGACCGCCATGACGCCCGAACCCACCCCAGACCTTCATCTCGTCGGCCTGTTCTTGGGTGATCAGCCCTTCTTCTACCGCCTTGTCAATGGCGGCATCGCGGGCTTTTTGATAAGCAGCCTGGAGATCGGCGACCGTGATGCCAAGCGCATCGGCGAGCAACTGCTGATAGTCAATGTCCCCGCCCTTGAAGCCGGGGAAGTCCCACCCACCGCCGTGGTTGAGATAGCCATCTTCTAACAAACCGGGCATAGCCGATTGCGTAACCGCTTGCAAATTATTCGCAGCGCGCGCGGTCGTCGGGGTTCCCAACACCCAGACACCGACAATCAGAGCAATCAAAGCTACAGCGCCCACAACCCCTATCATCATTCGTTTCTTTGTTCTTAACATTGTCATACCTCCGCAAAGTTTTATTTTAGCCGGGCGCAAGGTCCGCAGTGATTCAACGTTTTTCCAGTACCCGACAAATGGTCCGACTGTCTATATCCAATTGACTCAATAACACATCACCTCCTTTTCTTCTACAGCTCGCCTGCCCCCGAGACGGAGGCAGTGAGCGTATCCCTTCCAATTGATGTTTATAGGATAACCGCTTTAGCTGAAAATCCTCTAAGAAATGCCTGAGAGATTTCTGTGAATCGAGAAACAAAAAAAACCCTGCGAAGGTTTCTAACCTTCGCAAGGCTGATGAACAAAAACTGCGGCAGGCTGCAATCAACCTGCGGGCAAGGTGAACCAGAAGGTACACCCTTCGCCGGGCGTCCCCGTGCTTTCCACGCCAACCTGCCCGCCCAGCTTTTCGACGATACGCTGCACGATGGACAATCCCAGGCCGTGGCCTTCGGCTTTTTCCTGGTGGAAGCGGGTGAAGGGTGTAAAGATTTTGGCAAGCTCTTCGGCGGTGAGGCCGGGGCCGTTGTCGCGGATCCAGAAGGTAATCAGGGATTGGGGATTGGGAGGCGAGGACGTTGGGCCAGATAGGGTGAACCCCAATTCAAGCCGGGGAGGAATGTGCGCGTCGGCGTCGCCGCCGTATTTGAGGGCGTTGCTGATGAAGTTCGACCACACGATCTCAACCCACGCCGCATACCCCAACGCCACCGGCCAGGTTTCAGGCATGACGATCTCCGCCTGCGCCTCCTGGATGTGCAGCTCCAGATTCGTGAGCACTTCGGCGATGATTGCGCCCATATCCAACGGACCGATCTCAAGCGCATCCATCTGTCGCACACGAGCAAACAGCAACAACTCATCAATAATGTCGCGCATTTTGTAGCCAGTGCGGGTGATGCGGTGTAAACTATCGGCGATCTTGTCCGGCTCCATGCGCGTGAAACGGCTTTCGAGCAAGCTGCTGAACCCGATGACGGCGCTCAACGGATTCTTCAAGTCGTGGGCCACGGTGCGCGCAAAGGCGTTGAGGTCGGCGTTGCTGGCCGCAAGTTCGGCGTTGGCGGCGCGCAAGTCTTGATTGGCGGCCGTCAGTTGCCGCTGCAAAGTATACAGCGCGAGGTGTGTCCGTACCCGCGCCAGCACCTCTTCGATCTGGAACGGTTTGGCGACGTAATCCACGCCGCCAAGCGTGAAGGCTTTGACCTTGTCCTCGGTCTGATCCAGCGCGCTGATGAAAATGACGGGAATAGCGCGGGTCAGCGGATCGTCTTTGAGCGCGGCGCACACCTCGTAGCCGTTCATATCGGGCATGTTGATATCCAGCAGGATCAAGTCGGGCGGCGCGGCGCGCGCCGCCATCAGCGCCAGCTTGCCGTTGGGCGCCGGGCGGACTTTGTAGCCCTGCTCCGTCAACATGCCAGCCAGCAAGCGCAAGTTGGCGGGGGTATCGTCAACGATGAGAATATCGCCGGTGACGGTGGTATCCGATTGCCGTTGTAATGTTTCCACGGTCATGTCCCTCCCCAAAGCCGTAATTCGTGAGCGCGTTATGACGCGGTGAGCTGGATGATCTTCTCGTAGTCGAAGTTGTGAACCCACTGCGACAGGGTATCGGCCAGGCGCGGAGCCTGAGGGCGAATGTCGGCGGCCAGCGCCAGCAAGCGCGCAGCATCCAGGGTGATGGTAGCCTGGCGCAAGTCGGCGACCCAGGCAGCCGGGAGCGTCGCCAGCGCAGCGCGCAGACCATCCAGGGTGGTGGCGTCGTCCACCGCCCCCGTGGCCGTCTGTCCGGCGTGCGCGCCGTCTTCCGGCATCTCGTAGATGAAGCGCACGCCCAAGTGTTTCGCCAGGATGTCAAAAATCTCGCTTTCGCGGAAAGGCTTGCGGATAAAGTCGTCGCAGCCGGCCGCGATGATGGCATCGTGATCTTCCTCAAAGGCGCTGGCCGTCAACGCGACCACGAGCGCCGGACGTCCTAGCGCCTGCGCCAGCGCCTTGATCTTCCGGGTCGCGGTGTACCCATCCATCACCGGCATCCGCATGTCCATCCACACCAGATGCGGCTGCCAGCGTTCCCACACGGCGACGCCTTCCTCGCCATTGACCGCGCACAGCACCTCGAAGCCGAACGGCTCCAATAGCTTGACCAACACATCGCGGTTGGCCGGCTGATCTTCAACAATCAGCAAACGATAGGCGCCGCCATCCGGGGCGCGTTGTCCCGGCGCAAGGCCAACCACGCGGCGGCGCGTTTGCTCCGCCTGGATTTCGACGGCGTCGGCATCGGCCAGTTTGACCGGAACCTCGACGCGGAAAATGCTCCCTTCACCCACCACGCTGTGAACGCTCAGTTCGCCCCGCATCATGGTGACAAATTGGCGGCTGATGGGCAATCCCAGACCGGTCCCCTCCTGCGACTTCTGCCCGCTGGATGTCTGCACGAAGGGATCAAAAACGGCGCGCATCTCCTCAGGCGCAATGCCGAGGCCGGTGTCTTCCACCTCGAAGTCCAAAGTCACAAGTCCAAAGTCCGCAGTCGGGGCAGTTTGACCTTCGACTTTCGACTTTCGACTTTGGACTCGCAACGTCACCCCACCCTCTTCGGTGAACTTCACGGCGTTGCTGAGCAGGTTCATCAAGACCTGGCGAAGTTTGCCTTCATCGGCGTAGATGTAGCGGGGCACGTCAGGCGCAATGTCAAGGATCAGGCTCAGGTTCTTGTCGGCGGCGCGCATGGCGAACATTTCCTTCAAGCCTACAAGTTGCCGGTGGAGGTCGAAGGCGTTCTCCTGCAGGCTGGTGCGTCCCGCCTCGATCTTGGACATCGTCAGCACATCGTTGATCAACCCAAGCAAGTGCTCGCCGCTGCGCCCGATAGTGTCCAGATAATCGCGTTGCGCGGAGGTAGTGTGCGAATCACGCGCCATCAACTGGGAGTAGCCGAGAATGGCGTTGAGCGGGGTGCGCAATTCGTGGCTCATGTTCGCCAGAAAGATACTCTTGGCGCGGTTGGCGGCTTCCGCTGCGCTGCGGGCCTCTTCCGCCGCACGGCGCGCTTCCTCGGCGGTCTCTTTCGCCGCTGCCAGTTCTGCCGTGCGCTCGGCCACACGCTGTTCCAGGTGGGCGTAGGATTCGCGCAGGCGCGCCGACATCAGGTTGAATTGTGTCGCCAGCGCCTCAATCTCGTCGCCGGTGGCAACTTTGATGGTCTGGTTGAAATCGCCGGCGGCCACCTCTTGGGTCGCCTCGGTCAACTCCTCGATGGGCAGGGTCACGTGCTTGATGCCTTTGGCAATCATCATCGCCGGCGCTACCACCCCAGCCAGCAAGAGCACAATCAACAGCGGTTGGAAAGTGCGCATCTCGCGGGTGAGTGTCCGCCAGTCATCCTCCAGGATCAATCCCCAGTTTGTGTTGGGGATGGCGGCGAAACTGGAGATGGTCTCGCGCCCCACAATGTTCTCGACGCGCACCGCATTGGCCTCGCCGCTGAGCACCAATTTCACCACCAACTCCGCGGAAAAGTCTTTGCCAATGTAGTCGGGGTTGGTGTGATAAACAACGCGCCCGTGGCTATCTACCACATAAACACTGGCGCTGCTGCCCACCTGCAACAATTGCACGATGGATTCGCTATAACGATTCGGCGCCCCGGCAATCCAGGGAATCAATTCCACGGTCATGCCGAGCAATTCATCGTCTTCGGTCACAGGCGTCACGCTGGCGATGAATTCCGTCTCCATCTCGGAGCCGCTTATAATATCCGAGATAAAAGGTTCCTCTGACTCAAACGCTGTCGCAACGTAATCACGATTTGACCAATCTTGCCCTACCAGTTCTGCACGTTCAGGTATGGTGGATATAACCACCCCCGAACTATCCAGAAATGCTCTGAGAACACCGTCGGGCGCTCCGATCATCGCCCCCGCACCTGCACCAGGCGTCTCTGAAGACTCTGCTTGCGCAATGATGAGCTTGTCGCCCAAAAAGGCGTCAGCATGGCCTCCACCTGTCAACATCGCCCCTAGTTGGTTCGCCATCAAGCGCGCCAACTCACGGTCGCGCTCGACCAGCAGCTTGGTGGTCACCCGGCCGTAGGTGAGCAGCGTCAGCGCGCCCACCGCAATCTGCACGATGATGACCGGCAGCACCGCCATCGTCAGGATTTTGAGGCGCAGGCTTTTCCGCAACCAGAACTTAGCATGGACCTTGAACTTTTCCATTCATTCTCCTCAGCGTGCGTTATGCCTGATCCGATCTTAACGACCGGTCGGCTGCTCCGCCAGCACAACCGGAATGACCTGCTCCCGACCATCACGCAGAATCGTCACCTGCACCGTATCGCCGATGGTCTTCTGCGTTTCCAGGTAAATCGTCCACGTCTTCATATCGGCGACAGGTTGACCGTCAATCGCAACGATCACATCGCCGCCCACCGGCACCTGATAGCGTCCCATCCGCACCACCCGGTCGCCGCCGCGAATGCCGGCCACATCCGCCGGACCGCCGCGCGTTACCTCTAGCACCAGCAAACCGGCGTCCACCGGGATGTTCATCCCGGCCTTGCGGAACCAGTCCACCACCGACGGCGTCAGGGCGACCATATCCGTCCCCACCCAGGGATGCGGATAGTAGCCGCGGGCGATCAGCTCCACCACAACGCGCCGCACCGTATCCACCGAAACGGCGAAGCCGATGCCCGCCGAAGAGCCGCTTGTGCTCACGATCTGTGAATTGACGCCGACGACGCGCCCATCCAGATCGAGCAGCGGGCCGCCGGAGTTGCCGGGGTTGATGGCGGCGTCAGTTTGAATCGCCTCGCCAATGAAGCCATCCTCACTCTCGATCACCCGCCCCAGGGCGCTGATGATGCCGGTCGTCAGCGTTTGCTCCAGACCAAAAGGATTGCCGATAGCCAGGACGAACTGTCCCACCTCCAGGGTGCTCGAATTGCCCAAGGGGACTGGGGCAGGTAAGTCTGCGCCGGCATCCACGCGAATCACAGCCAGATCGTTCTTCGAGTCCGCGCCAACGACCTTCGCCGGGAAGACCTGCCCGGTGCTGAAGGTGACCAGCAATTCCTCGGCGCCTTCAATCACATGGTAGTTGGTGATGATGTGACCTTCGGTATCGTAGACAAAACCTGAACCGCTGCCCTCCTGGGGAATCGCTTGCCCGAACATGCTGTAAGCGTAGCTGCGGTTGGTGATGTTGACGACGGACGGCCCCACCGCCTTGTAGACGGCGATGAAGCGCGCTTGCAAAGCCTGCACGGCCACGCTTTCATCAATGGGCGCGCCAGGCGCAGATGTGGCAAGCGGCGGCAGAGCCGTGGGCGTTAATGTTGGCTGCGCCGGCGTCGCGGTTAACATCGGCGCGGGCGACAATGTCGCCAGTTCGGTCAATGAGCACCCCAGTCCCAGCGCCAACACGATAAAAACTGTTAACAGGCTCCAAAGCCTACGCATGTTTGATCTCATCGTTATATCCTCCCGCTTATGTTTCCCATTTTACCTTACTTTACGATATGATCACGCACTCTGCATTTGAATACGCAGTCCTCGATCCGCGAGTTTCAAAAAGACAGCCCCGACGCTTGCTGTGCGGCGAGGCTGTCTACCACAGCACACCGTGGGCCGGGTTATCGCGCGTCTTGTTCAGCGCGCGCGTAGACCTGATAGCTCGTGTGCGCCTTGTTTTCTACATAAATGTCGAAACGCGCCGAAGCGCCCGCGGCGAGGGATGTGACCACGCCCGTGCCCATACTCACCGTTTGCCCGTTGGCATCCGACAGCAAGCCTGAGATAACGATGTTCTTGAGCGGGTAGGGATTGGGATTCGTCGCGGTGCCGCTGATGTGGACATAACGTGTGCCGGTGTTTTCGATTTTTGTATCACCCAACGTCACGGCAACCGCCTCGTGCCATTCCGCCACTTTCGCGTCGGGGTGGACGAGGAAGGAGGCCATGTTTTGCCCCGCGATTTCGGCGGTGAATGGGCAGGATTCACCTGGGCCTAAGACCGAACAACTGACTTCTGCTTCCATCGCGCCGTGCCACTTCCACTCGCCCTGGATGCCGCGTTGGCCTGGACGCAGCGGGAAAGCGTAGAATGCGCCACGGAAGCCGTCAGCATCAAAGAAGGTGACCTGCACGGCGGTAACCTGGTAAGTCTCGTCCGTGGGATTGTGGACAAATCCGGCGATTTTGTAGATCAACCCGCCCTCAAGCAGTGGATTTGGCTCCGCGTAGTTGGTGGTGATCTCGATGGTCAGCGGCGGGCCGGGATCGGTGTCCGTTTTTTGCACCAAAGCGCCCTGCGCCTGCGCGGTGGTTTGCGCCTGCGCGGTCGCCGCGGCGGTTGGCGCGTTCGTGGATGCCTCAGGCGTCGGCGTCGCCTTTGGCTCAGGCGTGCTCCACGGGACGAGAGTGATGCGCGTCACCGGCGTCGCGGTGGCGGACGGCGTTGCGGTGGCAGCAGACTCAGCAGGCGAAGCAGGGGATGTCGTCGTTGCCTCAACAGGCTGGACAACCGCCGCCGGAGCTTGCCCACTGCGTTCGGTCAGCAACGCGACGACGGCGCGTGTCAGAAATGTGGCGAGTCTACCCGTCGCGCCAGCGCCGGTCGGCGCACCAGAAGGCGCGCCACTGGTCGCGCCGCGACCGCCCTGGCCGAATTGCGCCTGCATGTTCGCGCGTTCCTCTGCGGTCATATTCTCGAACCGCTCGCGCATGGCGGCGCGGTCCGCCTCAGACATCGTCGGGCCGGCAGCGCCGCCGCTAAAGCCAGCGCCGCCAGCCGGCATTTGCCCGCCCTGAGCGCCGGCCAGAGGCCCTTGTTCTTGAAGCCAGGCTTGCGCATCAGCATTGGTGAGGCGCATTGACGTCACTGCCGCGACCTGCGCCGCGCTCAACATCCCCTCAAGCTGCTTCGTCAAGGCCAGCTTTTCGGCCTGCGTGGTGATTGTGGCGCCCTGCAATGTCTTCCACAAAGGGAGCGCCTGCACAGCCTGTTCTGCCGTCATGGCGTTCGGCGTATCTTCGAGACGCAGCACGCCCAACGCGAGCTGGCTGGTCACATCCAGCGCATCCGCGTAATCTGCGCGCAATGCGCCGGTATAGACCGCCGCCTCAGGCGTCGCGTCGGTCGCTTCGGCTGCCGTTTGCTGCTGCTTACAGCCAGTCGCTGCCAGCGCGATGACAATGAACCCCACCAGCAAAACGCCAATTCTATGCTTTGACATTCTTTTCATCATGCTCCTCACTTGCTTACTGCGCCGCACGCTCGGTGAGCAGTTTGATCAACGGTTCCAGCAGCGCATTGCCGCCGCGCGTACCGCCCATGCCCGACCAGCCGCCGGCCGGCGGCTGCCCATTGCCATCTTGCGGCGCGCCTTCTGGACGTTGAAAACCTCGCTCCGCCATAGCCGTCGCGCGTTCATCTTCCGTCATGCTCTCAAAACGCTCGCGCATTTGCTGGCGCTCTTCGTCCGTCATAGCCGGCAAACCGCCGGGCGCGCCTTGACCGTCCGCAGGAGCGTTGCCGGGCGCAGTCATCGCAATCCCCTGCTCCTGCATCCAGGCGCGCATATCTTCCATCGTCAGCCCTAGCGCAGTGATTGCCGCGAGCTGCGCCTCGGTCATCTGCCCTTCGATTTGCTTGACGACTGCGTTGGTTTCAGCGTCGCTTTTCAAAGAGCCGCCTTGAATCAGCTTCCACAACGGCAACAGCTTGGCCGCCTGTTGAGGGGTCACAGCATTGTCGCTGCCTTCCAACTTGAACGTGCCCAATATCAGCCGGCTGACGTTATCCAATTCAGGATTTGGCGCGCCAGCACGGCTGCTATCCGCTGCCGGAACACTCGCCGCGCCGTTATCTCCAGCTTGCGTCGTCTGCGCCTTCTGACAACCGCTCAGCAACAACGCGCCGATGACCAACGCAATAAACCATAGATTTCTACCTTTCATGCCGATCCTCCTTCTCCCTTACTCCCTTACTCCCGACTCCCATACTTCCTACTCCCTTCTCAGCGCCACAATCGGGTCCAACTTCGCCGCCTGGGTCGCCGGGTAGTAGCCAAAGAAGATACCCACGGCTGCCGCTGCACCGAAGGACAATGGAATGGAAGCTGTGACCAACACAGTCCGCATTGAGCCGAACTGGTTGAAAAGCCACGCACCACCCACGCCAGCGATGATCCCGACCAGACCGCCCAGTAAACTCAGGACGACGGCTTCCAGCAGGAATTGCAACTGCACGTCGCGGGGACGCGCCCCCAACGCTTGCCGCAGACCGATTTCGCGGGTACGCTCGGTGACGCTCACCAGCATAATGTTCATAATGCCAATCCCGCCGACAACCAGTGAGACCGCCGCCACCCACGCCAGGAGGTTGCGGAAGGTCGCCGTGGTGGAAGCGCGCATGTCAATGATGCTATCCTGGGTGGTCATCGTGAAGCCAGGCGCGCTCGCATCGGTCCCCAGAATCTGCATCACCAGCGTGTTCAACTGGCTCATCACGTCGTCCATCACTTCTTTGTTCTCCGCCGAGACGTAGACGACACGCAGGTTAGTCCCGCCAAAGCGGCTGTTGATGAATTTCTTGAAGACCAACGTGATCGGCACGTAAACCCGGCTGTCGTAATCGGTGTTGCCGACGACGCCCTTTTCTGCCATCACCCCCACCACAGTGCACTTCACTTTGCCGATCGTCACTGACTGTCCGATCGGATTCACGCCCTCGCCGAACAGTTCCGTCGCCACGTCATAGCCCAAGACAACGATCTTGTTAATGCGGTCGTTGTCCTGGTCGGTGATGAAGCGCCCTTCTCCCACTTCATATTCGTGAACATGAACGAACCCGGAGGTCGTACCCACGATGGAAATACCGGTCAAGGTGTTGCTCCCGACCTTCACATCCTGCGAGGTATTCTGCTCTGCCGATACGCCATTGATGCCGGTGATGTTGTCGCGGATGGTCGTCAGATCGCTGTATTTCAAACTGGCGGATGCCCCACCCCCACCCGGGCCGCCGCGTTGAAACGCGGGCATAATCATGATGAGGTTGGCGCCTAGCGCGTTGATCTGATCGGCGATGTCTGCCTCCGCGCCGGCACTGACGGCCAGCATAATGATGACCGCCGCCACGCCGATGATGACGCCCAATGTCGTCAAGAACGACCGCACCTTGTTCATCATCAGCCCTTCCCAGGCCACTTTCAGTGTCTTCCAAAAACTCATAAAATCCTCCGCAATAGTCCGAGGTTCAAAGTCCAAAGTCGAAAGTCCAAAGTCCAAAGTCCAAAGTCGGAAGTCCCACATACCTCAAGGCTATCCTCTCCCTACTCCCTACTCCCCCCCGTCGCCATTGTGCAGGTGGGCGATACGGCTGGCATGTTCTCTATCGGAGATGATCTGCCCATCTCGCAAGTAGATCACGCGCTCGGCATGTTCGGCAATATCCAGTTCGTGCGTTACCATCACGATGGTCGCGCCGTTTTTGTGCAATTGGTGCAAGGTTTGCATAATATCCTCTGCCGAGCGCGTATCAAGGTTACCGGTCGGCTCGTCGGCCAGGATGATGGCGGGATTGTTGATCAGCGCGCGGGCAATCGCCACCCGCTGCTGCTGGCCGCCGGAAAGCTCGTTAGGTTTGTGATGGATTCGATCGCCCAACCCCACCATTTCCAGGGCGCCGATGGCGTGTTGGCGATGTTCTGCGTCGCTCTTGCCGTTATCAAGATTGTAGAGCAGCGGCAGCATCACATTCTTGATAGCGTCGAGACGGGGCAGCAGGTTGTAGGATTGAAAGATGAACCCGATTTTCCGGTTGCGCACCCGCGCCAACTCGTTCTTGCTTAACTGGCTGACGTCCTCGCCATCGAGGATGTAAGCGCCATCGGTGGGACGATCCAGGCAACCAAGAATGTTCATGAGTGTGGATTTCCCCGACCCGGAAGGCCCCATAATCGCCACAAACTCACCTTCTTCAACCTGCGCATTGATTCCGCGTAAGGCGTTGACCGCCACAGCGCCTTTACCATACACTTTGCTTAGCCCCTGAATTTCAATTAAAGTATGAGACATTCAGCGCCTCCATAGCTATGGCATGAAGAAGCCGCCGGGCGGCCCATCAAACTGCTGTTGGGTGTTGATATTCGACTGAATCGTCGTGCTCGATGAAGTGTTATCCGCCAAAGTCACCACCTCGCCGCTCGCCAGGCCAGACTTGACCTCGGCATTGACGTAATCCATCAGGCCGATTTCCACGGTACGCATCTCTAACTCACCGTCAGATTTCACCACGAAGACTGCATACTGGCCGTTGCCCAAATCGCGCAGTGCCTGCACCGGGACGAGTATGGCATTGAGCGCCTCACCCGCCACAACTTCGACATCAGCGTTCATATTGCCGAGCAGCTTCACCGGGTAGGCCGCTGTGTCAATCGTCGCCCAAAGCTGCACCGCGGCGGTGCCCCCCACGGTCGTCAGAACCGGGTCAACTTGATAAATTTTGCCGTCATATTCGTAATCCGGCAACGCCTCAAAGATGATGCGCACCGGATTGCCAACCGCCGCGCTGCTCATATCAGCCTCTTCGATCCAGAATTCAACCACCGGTGCACCAAGATTCGCCAGGACTATCGCCGCGCCATTACACGTGACGCCCACGGTGCAATTGATCGCCGTCACCGTGCCATCGAACGGCGCGACCAACGTGGCGCCGGCCAACGCTTCTTGCGCTTTGGCGAGGTTGATGCGGGCCTGTTCCAGCGTTAGTTCAGCCTCGTGGGTAGCGGCGGATTCCCCATTCCCCACATCGGCCAGGGCCAGCTTCGCCTGCTCCAGGGCCAGGGCCTTCTGCTGGACGTTGATCTGCGCCGCCGTGATCGCGGCATCATCGGGCGGTGTCTGCACTTCCTCTAGCGCATTCTGGGCGTTCAGCAATTGCGCCTTGGCGTTCTGAATATCGGCGGCGGTACTGCTGATGGTGCTCAGTTTGTAATTGGCCTGGGCGACTTCAAGACTTTGCTGCGCTTTGTAGACGGCGTTCGCTGCGTTTGTGCGGGTCGTTTCGATGTCTTTCTCCCAGTCACGGTCTGGACTCATGGCCGAAGCGTAGTTTTCCTGCGCATTGGTCAGGTTTTCAATCGCCTGTTCCAGACTAACCCGCGCGGAGATCGTCTGATCCACGCCGGCCTTCGCCACCGTATTGTTGTAAGAGGTCTGGGCGCTGACCAAACTCGCTTTGGCCAGGGCGATTTCGTCCTCGTCCGGCTCCCAATTGAGCAAGTCGTCCAGCGCACTCTGCGCGGTATCCAGATCAGCCTGCGCCTGCGCCGCCGCCAGTTCAGCCTTGGCCTGCGCCACCGCCAAAGCTTGTTCGGCCTGCAGCACCTGCAACTCAGCCGCGGCGACAGTCTGACGCGCGCTCGCGTCGTCCACGCGCCCCAACACAGCGCCGGCCTTCACCTCATCGCCCACATTCACGAGCAGTTCCTTCAACACGCCAGTGGTGCCGAACGTCAGGTTCACCTCTGCGGAGGCCACCAACTGCCCCGATCCGGCTGCCGTGATCGAGATGTCGCCGGTCGTCACGGTTCCTGTCTGTACTGTAGTCTCTGTCTGCGCTGCTGCTTTGGGCGCAAACCAGGTCTGGTAGGCGAAATACCCTCCCACGACCAGCGCCACAACCAACGGAACGATCCACAACAACCACTTCTTCTTCAACATGCAGTCTCCTCCTGAAAAATTAGGTATGGAGTCGTCAGTTTTCAGTCAAGGTAGCCGACTCCTGCGAGTTCCAGTTTGTAGTTTAGCAGGTCCATCTGTGAACAGCCCAAGAAATGGCTTAGAGTTTCCTGAGAAAAGCCGCGAGATTCTCAGCCAATTCTCAGGCGCTTCCCAGGAAGCTCTCAGATATAAGAGTATAATGAAAGTAGACGGTAAACAGTAGACGGTAGACGGGGATTTTCCCCCTTGTCTACTGTCTACCGTCTACTGTCTACCCAATAGAGGATGTTATGGACAAAGTATTGATTGTTGATGACGATGTGAAGCTGCTCAAGATGCTGGAGCGGACGCTGATTTACGAAGGATTCGATGCCGTGACCGCCGTGGACGGCGAGGCGGCATTGGATAAGGTGTACGCCGAGCGTCCCGATGTCATTATTCTCGACTGGATGCTTCCCAAACTGGATGGGATCGGCGTCCTCGAAGCGTTGCGCACCGAGCAGAACGAAACGCCGATCCTGATGTTGACGGCGCGGGACGCGGTACAGAATCGCGTGGAGGGCCTCGAAAGGGGCGCCGACGATTACCTCATCAAACCCTTCGCCTCGACGGAACTGGTGGCGCGCATCCGCGCGCTGTTGCGGCGCACAGGAAAAGGGAACCAGACCGTACTCACGTTCGCCGACCTCACGATGGATACCGCCGCACGTGAAGTACGGCGCGGCGACCGTGTCTTTACCCTCACCCCCACCGAGTTCGACCTGCTTGGCATTTTCATGCGCCACCCCCAACAAGTCTTGGAGCGACGACAAATCCTCACCCAGGTCTGGGGCTACGATTTTGTGGGGGATGACAACGTGCTGGAAGTCTACATCGGCTATCTGAGGAAAAAGACCGAGGCCGAAGGCGAGCCGCGCCTCATCCAAACCGTCCGCGGCGTCGGGTACGTACTGCGGGAGGGAGAATAAGCCTATGTCCATCCGACTGCGCCTGACGCTGCTCTACAGTCTTATCCTCGCGCTCACGCTGATGATCTTCAGCGCCGTGCTGTATGCTGCGCAGTCACAGTACACGCTCAATATGGTCAGAAACGACCTGGCGAAGTCCGTCGAACCGATGGCCAGCGGCATCGCCCGCGCCCAGAACGACTTTGGTTGGCCAATGCCGTTCCCCTGGATAATCCAAAGGGAAGGCCCCGAAGGGGAAAGGGCGCGCAACGTTTTGCAGCCCCTGGTCAGAGAACGCCGCCCCCGCGACGTGATCCACATCCGCGACGCCGAAGGTAACGCCCTGGCGCTGTCGTCAAATGATGAGGCGCTAGAACTTCCGCTCAGTCAAGAAGGACTCAGTCATCTTAAGAACGGTGAAGTTTGGGAAGAATTCGCCCATGATGAAGAAGGCCGCCTGTTCATCTACAATCAGCCCGTGATGGTCAACAACCAATTCGTCGGCGTTGTCCAAATCGCCCGCTCGCTGGCCGACCGCGACCGCTCCTTGCGTTCTCTGGGCATCACGTTACTCGCGGGCAGCGCGCTCACCACCCTCATCGCGTTTGGCATCGGCTGGACGCTCTCCGGCGTCACGCTGCGGCCCATTCAGCGCATCACGGAAACCGCGCGCGAGATCGGCGCATCGCGCGATTTTTCTTCCAGGGTCGAACACAAAGGCCCCAACGACGAATTGGGCCGTCTGGCGACCACGTTCAACACCATGCTCGGACACCTGCAAGATGCCTACCAGCGCGTCGCCCGCGCGCTCCAGGTGCAGCGTGACTTCGTCGCCGACGTCTCCCACGAACTGCGCACGCCGCTCACGACGATCCGCGGCAACCTCACCCTGCTCCAGCGCAAGCCGCCGCTCCCCCGCGACGAACAAGAGGACATCCTCAACGATCTCATCGGCGAGAGCGAGCGCCTGAGTCGCCTCGTGACCGACTTGTTGATCCTGGCCCGCGCCGACGCCGGGCGCAAACTTGACCTTGCGCCGGTCCCGCTGGAGCCGCTCGTGGACGACGTATGCCGTCAGGCCCGTCTACTGGCTCCCGAACGCGACATCATCTGCACAAACGATGGCGCTCTGACCGTGCAGGCCAACGAGGACGCGCTCAAGCAAGTGCTGCTAATCCTGCTGGATAACGCCATCAAGCACGGGAAAGGCGCCATCCACGTCGTCGTTGAGGATCACGACCAACAGGCCAACGTGCGCGTCCAGGATGACGGGCCGGGCATGTCGCCGGAGATGCAGCAGCGCCTCTTCGACCGCTTTCACCGCGGCGACGCCTCCCGCTCGACGCCCGGCTTCGGCCTGGGCCTCTCCATCGCCCGCGCGCTCACCGAGAGCCAGCAGGGGACGATCACCGTGGAAAGCGACCTGGGCAGAGGCAGCGCGTTCACGATTGCATTGGCGAAGGGGTAAACATTTCACTTTCGGGAAGTTATACTTCCACGAATGTTAAGCAGGCGCTCAAGCGCCTGCCGACTATCAAGCGTCCCTACGGGACGCAGAGGATTGTCCCGTAGGGACCATCTGAATGTTGCCCGGCGCTTGAGCGCCGGGGGCAAGGTGCGCCTTTCTTCCCGTCCCGTAGGGACGGCTGAACCTGCTCCCGAAAAGTTCATCAGCACTTGCCGCCCGCAGCTAAAGCAACGGGCGAAAAGGGCAAAGCCCCTCCGGGGCTAACACGCCAGCCGCGCAGCGGCTTTGCTCTTTTGGCATGGGCGAGTATTGCGGCTAAATGGACTGCGAGATTCACGCTAAAAAACGATTCACGCTAAAGGAATTGAAACAGTAGCCGCGATTCCCAAATCGCACGACTCACGTAGACGCCATCTGTAATGCAGCCGGCGCAAAAATCTCCCGTAGACGGCTGGCGAATGACGCGGATTCAGGCTGCTCGACCATCTGAAAGAATGCTGTCAGCGGAGCGCGGCGAAGCAACGAGAGTGCCATAGCTTGCACCGACGCTGGCGCGCGCGATAATGTATCCAAAGCGAGTGGCGTATGCGCACTGGCCTGTACCATCGCTTGATAACTGACAATAATGAGCTTGAGTGGTTGTTGTGTTTTGGGATTGTAGTACAAGACGATGTTGTCTGTGAGTTCAACTCCGGCGTGTGGTTGCCCTGCGCTTTCAGCAAACGTGACCGAAAGAATATCCCCTTCTGTGTCATAATGAATTGCCTTCATCGTTTCACCATCTTTCAACCAAATACGCTGTCAAGACAAAGTTGTTGGCTCTGGGCGGCGCACCTTGCTGACCAAATTTCACCACCACAACCATATCAGTGTAAGGCGCAGGCAAGTTACCGCACGCATAAATGTACTTGCTGGCGTTGTCCCTTGTTGAGTGTGACCATGACACAATCCAGCAGGTCTTCATCCATTCCAGGATGATCCAGAGCGTGCGCCCACCGTTCTTGCGTCAGATATATCGAGCGTCCGCCACGGTCTTGGACAAAAATCGGCCAGGAAGCGTGCTCTTTCATCGTCGTCACACCTTATGTCAGACCTCATCTACCTCTATTATAGCATATTCCAGCACAGCGCGATGGAAAGGGTTCTTCAATTCTTCCTGACCTACCCGCGCAGCGGCTTCGCCCTTTTGGCCCTGAGCGAGTATTGCGGCTATATGCACTGCGAGATTTCACGCTAAACCCGCCCCCGAGACGGGGGCGGTAAGCGATGGGACGGGGGGCGGTGGCGTTGAGCGCCGCAGCCTCGAAGAGGCTTTGCTCTTTCGGCCCTGGGCTTCAGCCCTGGGACGCATAGGGCGATTTGGCAAATCGCCCTACAAAAAATCCAGAAAATTCGACGCGCTTCGCGCGGAGGGGACCTTCGGCCTGCTACGACCTGACGTTTGGCGCACATTCTCGCTTATCCAGGTTATTCCAAAGATACAAAGGCCAAAGGACCAAAGGACAAAGAAGGCACGCTTACGCGTGCGATAGGGAGACCACGACCCGAAAACCGAAGTAGTCGTACCTGAGGTTCGGGAGGTTCCAGTAGCGGAAGGCGCAGCGGGCGAAGTCTCGAATGTCGCGGAAGGAGCCCCCACGCAACACCCGGAGGATTTCATCCCCCGCTTCCAGGTTCTCTCGCTTCTTTTCATCCCGATAAGGATACTTGAAATCCGGCTTCTGCCAATCTTTGCCCCACAAACTGCGCGTCCACTCCCACACGTTGCCCACCATATCCAGACATCCATCCAGCGATGCGCCCTCCGGGAAAATGCCAACCGGTGTCGTACCCCCCACGCCCAACTCACTTGAATTGCAATAACCTTCCTTCCACGTATCCCCCCATGGATACTCGCGTTTATCCACTGCGCCTCGCGCAGCCTTTTCCCACTCCGCTTCGCTGGGTAAAGTGACCGACTTGCCGGTCACTTCGCTCAACCAACGGCAGTAGGCCATTGCCTCGTGCCACGTCACATTCACCACCGGATGGCTTTCCAGCCCGCGAGGGACAGCGCCGTTTTCCCAATGACGCGGCGCGCTTTGTCTTGTGGCTTCCACAAATAGGCGATACTGCGCGTTGGTGATGGGTACTTTGGCAATCCAGTAAGATTCCAAGCGTACTTTGTGCTGTGGCGTTTCAATATCGAAGTCCCATCCAGAGTATTGTCTCGATAAAGCTACGGCCTGCTCTTTTGTTGTTCCCATCGAGAACTCGCCGGCCGGAATCTCCACCCACACCGGCTCACCGTAAGGCAGCGTCCAGAAGGCGGGCTGCGCGCCGTAGCCGCCGCTTTCGATCTTGCCCAACGCTTCCGCCGCCGCCGCCCGCCGCTGCACTAGCATTTTCAGATCCGCGCCTTTCTTCAGCGGCGTCTCGAACGCCTTCCGCAAATGCGCCTGGATTTCGCCCGCCAGGTCGCCCTCGGTGCGCGCCTGGCCCACGTCGCGCACGGCCTCCGCCGCCAGCACCAGGTTGTGGTAGGGTTCGGGTTCTGGCTGGTGTTCCATGATCGCACGGATCAGTTCCGTGGCGCGGCGCTTGCCCTGTGTGCTCAGGTAGCCAGCTTCCAGCAACACCACCTCGCGCCACCAGGAATCGCCCAGGCGCGCCAGCGTGTAGGACACGTTGTCGGCCCGGTCGGCAATCGCCCGCGCCGCCAGGTGCTCTTGGAAGGTGAGGTGGCTGAAGGCGTAGAGGCCCTGCCCGCGCTCGGTGAGCAGGCCGCTGCGCGCGTTGATGAGGGCGATAAAACCATCCACCGCTTTTGCCGCCAGACGCCAGTCCTTGAGCATCCCGTAAAATGGCTGCGCGAGTTGACGGCGCAGATCGTCCAGTTCAATTTCGCGCGCGTGGTGCTCCATCAACCACAAGGCAATCGGTTCCAGCAAGCTGCGCCGGTCGCCAGCGTCCAGTTTCAGGTCTTGCAGCACAGCGATGTCCGCTTCTTCTAACCCCTTTACTGCATCCCACTGCACCAGCAGCACTTCGAGGGCTTCCTCGTACAACTCCACGCGGCGGTCGGGCAATTGCGCGCGGTAGCGTTGCACCAACGCGATCACCGTGAGCAGCAGCGGGTTCACCGCCAGTTCGCGCACGCGAGCGTTGCTTTTGATCGCTTCAATCAGTTTCTTCGCTTCGGTCTCGCCCTTGCGCAGCGCGTAGTCCGTCGCGCCGCCAGCAAGCACAATTTCCACGGCGCGGTTCCAGTGCCGGGCGAAGCGTTCGATGTCGTCGTTGGTGAAGTCGCGCACGGTGGTCACGGCATAGTCCGCGCCCAGGCGCGCGCCGGCCGTGTAGCCCACGATGCGGCTGGTGACGACGTAGCGGTTCTGCGGGTAAGCCAGCGTGAACCTTTCCAGGATGCGGACGATGCGCTGGCGCGTCGCCATACTCGCCACCTCATCCACGCCGTCGAAGAGCGCGAGGCACTCGCCAGCCTTGAGGCGCGTCTCGAAGAAGTCGGCGGGCAGCGCGAGGTTCTGGTTCGCAAAATACAACCGCAGATAATCCAGCAACATTTTGGGGCCATCGGCGCCCACGTCGGAACATTCCTTTTCCAGATAACGGGCGAAGTCGCGCAGAGGCAGGAGGATGGGCAGACGACGCTCGTCGAGGCCGAGACGTTGCTTGACCAGGGAAGTGTCAACGGATTGAACAGATTTTAACGGATTTTTCCCCCAATCCGTTGCATCCGTTAAATCCGTTGACAAAAAATCTCGCGCAAAGGTGAGCGCCAGGTAGCGCAAGAGCGTCGTCTTGCCGCTGCCGGGGTCGCCCAACACCACCAGGCGGGGGTGCATCGCCAGCGCCTCCTGGATTTGCACTTTGACTTGTTCCACAGACCTGACAGGTTTGGAAAACCTGTCAGGTCTCTCGCCCGGCGCGCGTTTTGCCATCTCCTCCACCCAGGCTTCTTCGTCTGTCACGGTCTTGCGCACCGTCGTCGTGAGGGTCACGTAGACCTCTTCCAGTTCAATGCTCACCAGACCGGAGGCGGAGCGGATGCCTTGCAGTTGCAGGCGGCCGTTTTCGTCAATGACGCGCTTCAGATAACAGGCCAGAACATCGGCGGGGTCGGGGCAGGGTTCTTCCACGTTTGCCCGCTGCTGCGCTGCGAGACGGGCTTCCACGGCGGCCAGTTGCGCACGCAACGGGGCGAGCATCTGTTCCACCAGCGCCGCTGTCAGCGGGCTGGCGGTCAACTGCTGTTGCGTCGCGTCAAGCATAATGCGCAAGCTGTCCGCCAACGCCTGAGCGGTCTCGTTTGCCAGCGCCGCCAATTCGTCGCGCAGCCTGTCGCCCTCCGGGGTGTTCTCGCTGAGGACGCGCAAGAGCAATTCGAGGGCGTTGTCGCCGTTCGCGTGCGTGGCCTGGCTCAGGCGATCAATGGCGGCCTGGACGCGGGCGACGCGGCTGTCGGCTTCGGGGAGCGCGTCATGCCAGGGGGCAAGGTGCTCGTCCACGAACAGCGCGCGCAGGGCGCGGTCGCTTTCGAAGGCGGGGCAGCGCAGCAACGCCGCCTGCAAACGTTGATAGAGGTCGCTGGGGATACCGTTCATACACACACCAACCTTATTGCGAAAATGCTTCGAGGGCGCTTTGCACGATAGCCAGATCGTGCGCCGGGTCGCCATTCAAGCGTGAGGCTTCAATCCGACCATCGGCATAGTGAACGTGATGAGGGAAATTTACCAAACCGGGATGATGCGGCGCATTATCCCAACCAACCACACGCTTTCCATTATAGATCAGCGTGTAGCCATATTCGCCCAGCGCAGCATTGAAAAAGCAATCCAGCGTGTAGCCGTTGTTTAACTCAACTCGCTGTTTGGTGATCAAATCGTGAACAGCGGCGACATACGGACACGTGGTTATGAAATGCGCAAAGGCACGCTCAAACGAAGTAGCCATTCCAGGAGGCTGCGCATAAACCGAGTCTGCTGTAAAGTCTCAACAGCATTGCGCCATTCGATGGAGTCTTCCCAATCAGGATGTTCCGCTCCTTCACCGCGCGCCAGACGTGCTTCGAACGTGGCAAGGTCACACGCATAATGCTGTGTGAAACGCTGGATGATGCCTTGCAAAAGCGACTCACGGTTCTGCATTTCTTCCTGCAATTGATGCAAGGTAAACGAGGTGATCCCAGGCGGAAACGTCTCAAGCGCCAGTTCAGACATAAGCAACTCCTCTGCAAATAGCCACAGAGGACACAGAGTTCACAGAGAAAGAATTAGAAATCTCTGCGCTCTTCGCGTGCTCTGCGGTGAAATTCTCATTATTGGGGCTGTACCCAGGTTCGGTTGCACTCCTTTTCTTGGATTATAACACTGATTAGCGCCGGCAACAATTTTAAGTTGACGCGGCTTTCACCCGCGCCGCCATCGCCGCCGCTTCGAGGATCGCGGCAAGCATGCTGTCGGGGTGCGCGATGCCGCGCCCGGCGATGTCGAAAGCCGTGCCGTGGTCGGCGGAGGTGCGGATGATGGGCAGGCCAAGCGTGATGGTAATGGATTTCTCGAAGCCGTGCGTCTTCACCGCGATGTGGCCTTGATCGTGGTACTGACACACCACCACGTCGTAGTCGCCGCGAATGGCCTGGAAGAAGACGGAATCCGCCGGAATCGGGCCGCGCGCGTCAATGCCCTGCGCCCGCGCCGCCGCGACCGCCGGAGCGATAATGTCCAGTTCCTCGCGCCCCATCAGGCCGTTGTCGCCGTTGTGCGGGTTCAGCCCGGCGACGGCGAGACGCGGCTGTGGGAAGCCGAGCACCTTCATCCCCTCGTGTGTGATGACGATCGTATCGAGCACGCCCGCCACGGTCAGATGATCGGCGATGGCACGGAACGGCAGGTGGCGCGTGACGTGGGTGACGCGCAGGCCGGGCGTCGCCAACATCGTCGTACAGCGCGGGGTATGGGTGACATCCGCGAGGATTTCGGTGTGGCCGATGTAGTCAAAGCCGGCCAGGTGCATCGCTTCCTTGTTGAGCGGCGCGGTCGCCACGGCATCCACCGCGCCGGACATCGCCAGTTCCGTTGCTTTGAGAACGTACTCCACCGCCGCGCGCCCGGCTTTCGTCGAAATCTGGCCTAACGGGGCGTCGGCGGGATCGAGGTTGCGCAGATCGAGCAGCGTGAGCGCCTCTGCATCGAACACCGCCTCCTCAAGGTTCTTCACTACGCGAAGCGGCGGAACCGGGACGCCGAGCCGCGCCTCCGTCAGCGCGCGCGCGTCGCCGATGACGAGCGGTCGGCACACGTCCCGCACCTCCGGCAACGCCAGCGCCTTCACGACGACTTCGGGACCGATACCGGCAACGTCGCCGAGGGTGATTGCAATCAAGGGCAAATTGTTTGTCATAGCAGCACTCCTATCGTATATTTCCACTATCCGTTTTATCTCCGCAGCACCCGCTTAACCATCCGTGGTATATCGTGCGTGACGATAGCGCGCAGGTAGTCGCGCGTGCGGTGATCCGCTTCGGCGGGGACGCGGGCGTAGATGAGCGTGGAGACGAGCGTCATCGCCAGCGCCCAGGCGAAGAGGATGGTAAAGGCGTGAATATGCAGGCCAAGCAGCGTCCACTCCATGCCCGCTAACATGCGCAACAACCATCCGGCAAGGAAAGGCGCGATGCCGCCCGCCAATCCTGATCCCGCGTACCAGAGCGAGGTGTACGCGGTGCGGCCTTCCATCGGCACCACGTCGTTGAGGAACCAACGGAAGCTGCCGATCCCCAGGCCGACACTGATCGCGCCGGACGCAAACGCCAGGACGAGGCCCAGCGCCAACGTGATACCGTGACCTGGCGGCAAGACAAGCCAGATGGCCGGCACTACGCCAAGCGCGCCCAGCGTCGTCAGCGTCAATGGCTTGCCGCCATAACGGTCGGCAGCCCAGCCCCAATACATACTCGTCGCCAGCGCGCCGACTGTGCCCGCCACGTCGAACAGCACGATCTGGCCTTCGGGGATCAGCAACCGCTCGCGGGCGAACAGCGGCAGAAATGAGTACGCCGCCATCGCCAGCAGCGACGTCATCACGCCGAGCAAGAAGCCGACGAAGCGCCGGTCGCGCAGGGTCGCGCGCATTGCCCGCCACGCCTCGCGTGCCGAAGGGACGGGCGTGGGATGTTCGGCGGGGATCGCTGTGCTGCACAGCACCGAGATCACGCCCGCCGCGCACGCTACGGCGATCAACACCCGGTAACGCCCGTAGCCGGTTCCCTGGCTCAATACCCAACTCGCCGCCAGCATCGCCACCGCCGAAGCCAGACTGACGACCACGTTATTCATACCCCCCACCCGCCCGCGCACCGCATCGGGGATGAACTCGCGGGACCAGGGGTAATACGCGGTCTCTGCAGTCGCCCGCAGCATAGCGAAGATGAAGAGGACGACGACCGTGTAGCCGAACAAGGTCGTCGTCCCCCATTGCCCCAACACCCACGGCGCAGCGAGCATCAACAACATCACGAACTTGCGCACGCCGTAAAACGTCACGTAGGTGCGCTTCAGCCCAAAGCGCGTCACTGCGCCAGAGATGAACGGCGCGGCCAGGCCACAGAACGGGAAAAGCGAGAGCAGAAAGCCGATGCGCGCCTTATCCAGACCCAAATCGGACAGAAACAGCACGAACACCGACGAACCGAACGTCAGCATAAAGAAAACAGCGTTCAGGCCGTGGTGCACGAGAAACCAGCCCAGATAACGCGGCATAGATTGCACGCGCCATCCCGACGAACGCCCAACCGTTTCACTCACTGGTAATTGTCCCTCCCAAGTCGGTTTGAACGTTCCAACGTTTGAACGTTTCAACGTTTCAACGTTTCAACGTCTGAACGTTCAAACGTTAGGGCGATAGTGGACGTTCAGGCCATCGAGCCGCCGCAGGTGGACGGCGAGGCGGGCGAGGAAGTCGGCATAGTCCCGGCGCTCAGCAGGCGTCCAGACGGCTTCGGCGAGGGCGCATAGGCGCGGGAAGGCCATGTATTCGACGTGTTCCGGCGTGGCAATGTACTCGGTCCACAGTTGCCCCTGACCGCCCAGGACGTGGTGCGCCTGCTCCGGCGCAATGCCTTCGCACACCGGCTCGAAGGCATACGCGCCTTCCAATGGGATGTAACCGCCAATCGCCAGCGGTTCGGCGTCACGGTCTTCCGCCTGATAATAGTCGAAGTAGGTGAATGTGTTGGGCGCCATCACCACATCGTGCCCGGCGCTGACCGCCGCCACCCCACCCCGGACGCCGCGCCACGACATGACGGTGGCATTTTCGGCCAGGCCGCCTTCCAGGATTTCATCCCATCCCAACAAACGCCGCCCCTTCGCCGTGAGATAGGCGTCCATCCGGCGGATGAAGTAGCTCTGCAGTCCCTCCTCATCGCGGAGGCCAAGCGCCTGCATCCGCGCTTGCGCCGCCGGACTCTCGCGCCACTGTATTTTGGGCGCTTCGTCGCCGCCGACGTGGATAAACTGGCTGGGGAACAGCTCCAATACTTCAGCCAACACGTCTTGCAGGAAGGCGATGGTGCTCTCCTCGACGTTGAAGACGTTGTCGCTGATGCCCCAATATGTGCGCACCTCCAAGGGTTCGGCGAGATTCCCAAGTTCCGGGTAAGCCGCAATCGCCGCCTGCGCGTGACCGGGCATCTCGATTTCCGGCACAACGGTGACGTGGCGCGCCTGCGCGTAGGCCACCACTTCGCGGATATCGTCCTGCGTGTAGAAGCCGCCGTGCGGGACGCCGTCGAAGACCATCTCAGCGTCGCGCTGCATCCGACCCACCAGTGTCTCCTTGCGCCACGCGCCCACTTCGGTCAGCCGGGGATATTTCTTGATCTCGATGCGCCAGCCCTGGTCGTCGGTGAGATGCCAGTGGAAGATGTTGAGCTTGTGCAGCGCCAGCAGATCAATGTAGCGCAGCACGAATTCCTTGGGCATAAAGTGGCGACACACATCCAACATCGAGCCGCGCCAGCCGAAGCGCGGAATGTCCTCGATCTCCACACACGGCATCGTCCAGGCGACGCCTTCCACCAGCGCAGCGCGGAAAATCTCCGGCGGCAGCAGTTGGCGCAGCGATTGCGCCGCGTAGAACAGGCCGGCCGGTTGCGCCGCGCGCGCTGTTACACCGGACGGCGTCACCGTCAGGTGATAGCCTTCCGCGCCCAACGCAGAAGCGGCCTCATCCAACGTGAAGATGAGCGCGGGCCGGTCGCCCTGCAACGCCCCCACCACCGGCAATGTGAAGCCAGTCGCGGGCGCAATCTGTTCAGCAAACCATGCGGCAACTTCAACAGCGGGGCCAACGGCCACAAGCGCCGTTTCCGGCGTCAATACAAATGTCCCTTCGCCCGATACAACGCGCGCGGGAGCAGGCACAAGCGGTATCTTCGACATCGTCACCTCCACATCACGTAAAGAATTGCCTGGATTCTCTACCGATTCACGGATTTAGTCAACCAGGGTCATGAATCATGAATCATGGTTCGTTTGCGCAATTCAAAAACCGTGCTAACATCATGACGAAATAACCAAACGACATCTCCGAGTCGGATCGCCTAAAAGCCAGGCTCATGGTGTACGACCGGTAGGGTACAGCGGGAAACGGCTGTGCCTCCCATCTTCGGAAAGGAGATGCGCCGCAGGTGAGTCGCGTGGCAGCACACGGCATACAACGGCGTCCTTTCCTGGGACGCCGTTGTTTTATTTGCGTTGGAACGTTGAGACGTTCAAACGTTCCAACGTTCAAACGGAGTAAACCATGCAAAAAAGTCGCTACTATTTCTCCACCCGCGATCTGCTGATGATGGCAGCATTGGCCGCGTTGGGCGGCGTGACAAGCACCTACGTCAGCGCGGCCGGGCGCATCGTCCAATCCTTCATTACCATTCCCGGCGGGATGCAATGGGCCGCCGGGTTGCACGTCCTGTGGCTGACGTTGGCGATGGGACTCATCGGCAAACCGGGCGTGGGGATCGTCACCGGCGTCCTCAAAGGGGTGGTGGAATTGCTCACCGGCAATCCCCACGGGATATTCGTGGTGTTGCTGGACATCGTCGCGGGCATTTTGGTGGACGTGGGCTTCCTGCCCTTCCGCGACAAGGACCACATGCCGGCCTATCTGCTCGCGGGCGGGCTGGCTTCGTGCTCGAACGTCATCGTCGTTCAAACGTTCGCCGTGCTGCCGGCCGATGTTCTCTCGTATGGCGCGATTCTGTTGTTGACTGTGGTTGCGGGACTGTCGGGCGTCGTCTTTGCGGGATTCCTGGGCCACACGTTGACGCGCACGCTGCGCCGCACGGGCGTCGTCAAAGATCGCCCTATGCAACCGGCGCAGCGCCGCCTCTATCCGTTTTTCCTGTTCGGCGCGGCGCTCCTGGCGACGTTGCTCGGCGTCTACCTGCACGGTGCGCTGCGTGGCGCGCCGCAGATCCCCATTACCGGCGCGGTGGATGCGCCCTACACCTATCCCCAGGAACACGGCGATTTGCCCACCATCACCGCCGGCGAGAGCGTGCGCTATACCGGCGTTCCCATGCGCGCACTGCTTGCGCGGGCGCAGCCGCGCGCCGACGCGGGGTTGCTGCTCATCCATGCGACGGATGGGTATGCTTTCTTCATCAGCCTGAAAGAGGTGCAGGAGAACGATAACCTATTGCTTGCGGCGCAAGGCAAAGGCGACGAGGCTGCGTATGACATCGTCGGCGCGGCGAACACCAAAGCGCAGGTGCGCGGGGTGAGCAGCCTCACCGTCATCCCGGCGACGACGCTCGACATCAGCGGCGCGCTCGGCAAACCCGCGCCCTTCGATCCCGACGCCTGGCAGTTCCAGATGGAAAGCATCACGCTCAACCTGGGCGATGGCCCGCGCAAATTACAGGGCGCGTCGCTGGCGAAGGTGTTGCAACCGCTCGAACCGGCGGCGGAGGCGACAACCGTCATTTTCCATACCGGCGGCGATCCCGTCACCTTGCCACTGAGCGACGTACTGCGCAACGATGACGTGCGCATCTTCACCGTCATCGGCGCGGATCGCATCACGTTCGCCATCGCGCGGCTCAACGGGACGGTCATCGCGCCGCAGGTGACGCGGGTTGAGATAGACGGTGAACAGTAGACGGTAGACAGTAGACGGTAGACAGTAGACGGTAGACGGGGATGATCAGGGTTAAGGGGTTTTCGTATCGCTTCAGCGGCAGTGAGCGTTACGCGCTGCGCGACATTGACCTCGACATTGCGCCGGGCGAGTTTGTGGTGCTCACGGGGCCGTCGGGCTGCGGGAAATCCACACTGGCGCTGGCGTTGAGCGGATTCTTATTCAACCAGTATGACGGCGAAGCTACAGGCGAAATCACCGTTGATGGCCTGGATGTGCGCCGCTCGCCCGTTTACGATGTCGCCGAGATCGTCGGACTGGTGCAACAGAACCCGGAGGCGCAGTTCTGCACGCTCACCGTGCAAGATGAGATCGCCTTCGGCCTGGAAAACCGCTGCCTGCCGCGCGCAGAAATTCTGGAGCGGATGGAATGGGCGCTGAATGTGGTGGACGCGCAGCATCTCAAAGGCCGCGAGCTTGCCACACTCTCCGGCGGCGAGAAGCAGCGCGTCGCCGTGGCGGCGATGCTGGCGGCGCGCCCGCAAGTGTTGATCTTCGACGAGCCAACCTCTAACCTCGATCCCACCGCCACCGCGCAAATCTTCGACGTGATCGCCCGCATCCGCGCGACGGAGGCCATCACCGTCATTGTCATCGAGCACAAAGTCGCCTACCTGCGCCGCTTCAATCCACGGTGGTTGCGGATGGAGGGCGGGCAACTACGGGAAGAATCAAGAATCAGCGAATCAGCGAATCAGCGCATTAACAAATCCAACTTCCAGCTTCCAGTATCCAGCTTCCAACTTCCAGTATCCAGCTTCCAACATTCTGCTTCTGACGTACCGCTTGTGAAAGTTACAAACCTGCACGCGGGGTACAATGGGCATACCGTGCTGCGCGACGTGTCGGTGGAGATCGGGCCGGGGGAGTTTGTGGCAGTGATGGGCGACAACGGGTCCGGCAAGACGACGTTCCTGCAATGCCTACTCGGCCTGCTCAAACCGGCAGAGGGACGGGTCGAGGTGGCGGGACAGAACACGCGCACAACGCCGGTTTCGAAGCTGGCGCAGCGCGCAGCCTACGTCTTCCAGAACCCGGATCACCAATTGTTTGCCGAGACCGTCTGGCAGGAGGCGACGCTGGCCCCGCGCAACTTCGGCGCGTGGAACAACGAGACCGAGACGCTGGCGACGGCATTATTGGACGAGGCGGGCCTGGGGCAACGCCGCGATGAGCACCCCTACCGGCTGAGCTACGGCGAGAAACGGCGGCTCAATCTGGCGGCGATGCTGACCTACGCGCCCGCGCTGTTTCTCCTGGACGAAATTCTCATCGGGCAAGACCCGGACAACGCAGCGCGACTGCTCGAATGGCTGCAAGCGCGCGTTGCGACGGGCAGCGCGGTGGTGTTGATCAACCACGCGCCGGAGATCGCGCAACGCTATACCACCCGACTGCTCTTCTTCGAGGCCGGGCGGCTGGCAATAGACGCGCCAATCGCCCAGGGCTTCGCGCGTCTGGCAAACCTGGGCCGCACCGCCTACCTGCCCTACCCAAGTGAGGGAAACAATGGCTGACACGTCAAGTATTGCATATCCCATCTCACGCATCACGGATCGCGTTTCACGCAAAACGACAGGCCGGTTGCAGCGTCTCACCTACCAGCCGGGCGCGTCGTTCCTGCATCGCCTGCATCCAGTGGTGAAGCTGGCCTGGCTGACGGGCAGCACGGCGGCGCTCTTCATCCTCCAGCAGCCGACAGGCGTGCTGATCGTGCTCGCGCTCGCGGGCATCGCTTTTCCGCTCAATAACCTGAAGATCCACAAGGTGCGCGGCCTGCGACTTTTTGCCGTCACCGCGCTGCTGCTGTTTCTGACGCAGGTCTTCTTGACCAACACAGAAACGCCCCTGCTGCAACTCGGCCCGCTACACATCACGGAGGGCGGCATCGCCAAAGGCATCTACACGGCGGGGCGCTTGTTGAGCGTGATTCTGCTCAGCTACCTGTTCGTGCTGACGACCGAGCCGAATGACCTGGGCTACGCGCTGATGCGGGCAGGACTGCCCTACCGCTACGGCTTTATGCTGATCACGGCCTTGCACCTGGTGCCGCTCTTTGAGCAAGAAGCGCAGACCGTCTACCAGGCGCAACTGGCGCGCGGCATCGCCTATGATCGGGGCGGATTGAAACGTTTCTTCACCCTCGCCCGGCAATTCTTCCTGCCGCTGCTCGTTTCAGCGATGAGCAAAGTAGACGCGCTGGCAGTCTCGATGGAAGGCCGCTGCTTCGGCAAATACCCGCGCCGCACCTTCCTGCGCGAAGTCACATTCACCCGGCGGGATGGCGTCGCATTGGGCGTGCTGGTGGTGGGGATGATTGTTCTGCTCGCTCTGCGGTTGTGGGGTGTGGGTTGAGGGTTGTGAGTTGTGGGGTGCCCTTCGCTCATTCGCTGATTCGCTGATTCACTCATCCATCCAGGAGTTGTTATGCAAAAACGTCGGTGGGTATGGATTCTGATCGCTGTTCTGCTTGTTCTTGTTGTCGGGGCGATTGGGATAAGCGTGGGGGCGCAAAAGCCGATTCCGTGGCGGCTGGCGCAACGTTTCCCGCTCGATGTACTGGCGGAAGAGGCATACACGATGAACGACTGCCTCACATGTCATGAACCAGCGAAGTTTCACACCTGTACGACGTGTCACGATGCGCACGGCGCGGTCGAGCTGGAGAACGTGCCATTCTACGCCGGGATTACCTTCGCGGGCGACGTGCCCAACCCTGGCTACGTCCTCATCAACGCCATTCTACCCTATCGCGCCCAGCCGAATACGTATTTGCCGCTGCTCGAGTTTCTAGCGCAGCAGGGCGTGGCGGATTTCGAGAGCGTCACCCTGGCCTCGATGGATGGCGGCTTCGTCACAATCACAAAAGAGAACCTGACCCAAAGCGCACTGTTGATGCCCTACGAGGACGGCATCCGCTTCGCCGACGAGAACCTGCACATCTCCACGTGGATCAAAGGCATCCGGCGCATCATCGTGGTAGGGCGCGAAATGCCGCTGGTCATTGATGGGCAGCCCACCTCGATAGGGCGACTGCTGGTCGGCCCGACGCAGGTGGTCACGCTTGAGCAAACCGACGTGATGTTGCAAAGTTCAGCGGATGGCAAAACCCGCCGCGCCTCAACCGCCTCCCGCGTCGAAGGCGTGCCGGTTGCCAACATCGTCGCCAACCCCGCGTTCACCCAACTGCTCGTGCGCGACAGCGCCGGCAAGGAAATCACGCTCTCCGCCGAAGACGCGCGCGGCGCGCTGTTGGTCCAGTTGCGCGGGCAAATCACGCTGGCGCTCCCCGCTCGCGGGCGCTCGCAGTGGATTGCGGGCGTGGTGGCGTTGCAGACGAAGTGATGGGGATTGGTAATCGGGAATTGGTTAATATGACTCGTCAAGCAACGGCCCCCCGTCTACCGTCTACCGTCTACTGTCTACTGATCTGCCTCATCCTCGCGGCGTGTAGCGGCGGATGGCAGACGACGATTGCGGGACCGGGAGCGACGGAAACGGTCATCACCCGCACAGTTTGGCGCGACTTGCGCGAGTTCGCCGCCGACGATGGCAGTCTGCCCATGGAGCGCATGCTCTACGCGAATGGCTATACCCTCATCGAAACCCTGACATTGACCACGCCCGAAGGCGTCACACGCGCGTTCGAGTGGCCCGCTGTCGCCGAGACCGCCGTATGGCAGCCGAACGGCGCGCTCATCCTCGGCGGGGAGACGTTGCGCGCCAGCCGCCTCACGGTCAAATCCCCGGCGCTCGCCAATGCCGTGACCGCCAGCCTGACCGACATCGCGCCGACGGCGGCGGCAGCCCTGGGCTTGCCCGCGCCCACTCAGGCGACGGGACGCGCGCTTACCGATGGCCGGGCCAGGCACGTGCTATTGCTCTTTCTCGACGGGTTCGGGTACCTGCGCTACACCGAAGCGCGCGACGCCGGTCTCGTCCCCACGTTGACGGCGCTCGGCGAACCGGCTATCGGCCTGAGCGAGTACCCGCCGAGCACGGCCATTGCGACGGCGGTGATGCTCACCGGCGCGCCGCCCGCCATCAACGGGACGGTCATTCGTGGCACGCGCGCCACCGACGCGGAGACGCTCTTCGATGTGGCAGCGCGGGCAGGCTTGCGCGTCATCGCCGTGGAAGGCGATGCCCTCGCGTTCAACCTGCGCCATGCGGAGGTCATCCTCTCCGGCGACCGCGACGGCAACGGCGGCACCGACGACAATGTGCTCGCTAACGCGCTGGCGGTGCTGGAAGACGGAATGCCCGACATCCTGTGGGTGCATTTCCACGGCATTGACGACGCCGGGCACACCTACGGCCTGCACACGCCCGAAGAAAGCGCCGCCATCGCCTACGTAGATGCCGCTGTGGGCAAAATTCTCGCCGCGCTGGCGCCAGACACACGCGCGCTCATCTTCGCGGATCACGGGATGCACAGTGTCCAGGAAGAAGGCCGCCTGGGCAACCACGGTAATCTCATCGCGCAGGATATGCTCGTGCCAGTATGGGTGGTCGTCAAGTAGTCGTTAATCAGGTAGTTGGGTGGTTGAGTGGTTGGGCAGGCGAGTAATTCGCCATTCGCCGATTCGCCCATTCGCTCATTCGCTGATTCTAAATTCACAACAGGAGGAAACTATGCACAACAAGCGAAACTGGATTTGGATACTCATCGGCCTGGGGCTGATATTCGGCCTGACAGGCTGCGGCGGCGCGCCGAAAGTGGAGTGGACGCTGGAAGTCGCTGGCGCGGTTAACACGCCGTTGACGCTGGACTACGGCACACTCGTCCAGTTGCCCCAAGTGGACCTGAAAGACGTGCTCATGCAAAAGTCACTGGGGGAAAATGAAGTTGCGTCCTGGAGCGGGCCGGCGCTCGACGAAATCTTCAAAAAGGCCGGCGTGAGCGACTACAGTTCGGTAACGGCCACCGCTGCCGACGGCTACGCGGTCGAAATCAGCCACGACGAGCTGCAAGGGGCCATTGTCGCCCTCAAAAAGGACGGCAAATGGATCACCCAGGCCGAACCGGACAAAGGCCCAATCCGCCTCGTCTGCCCGGAAACCCCGGCCAACCGGTGGGTGTTTCAGATTCAGAAAATACAAGTCAATCCATAGAATCAAGAATCAAGAATCATAATTCGTAATCCAGTCACTCAGGAGGATAAGTCAAATGAGGAAGCATTTTGTGGTCGTAGCATTGGTGTTGGTGTTGGTTTTGGCAGCGTGCGGTGGAAAAACCGCGACGGGGGGCGTGCCGGCGGATGCGGCGCTGAAGATCACGGGCAACGTGAACGGCGAAGTCGGCTGGAACGAGAAGGATGTGCGTGCGATGAAGACCGCGCAGGCTGAGTTCACGAACAAGGATGGCATCACCAACACTTACACCGGCGTTCCGCTCAACGATCTGCTCGGCAAGGCTGGGGTCAAAAGTGGGGCGACGGCGCTCGTCTTCGTCGCCGATGACGGGTACACGGCGGAAGTCACGCTAGATGAGGTAAAAGCCTGCACCAATTGCATCGTGGGCTTCCGCGATGAAGGTGGGTTCGTGATGGTGATGCCGGGCTTCAGCAACAAGGCGCAGGTGAGGGGCGTGATTGAGATTCAGGTGAAGTAGCGAGAAAAGCGAACGGATAAGCCAAGAGGTGATGCGCGGGCCTTCGCGCATCACCTCATTTTTTATGTCACGCCAGCAAGCGATCCACCACTTGCTGCCGGTACTCCGGCGAAAGCGAGTGGAAAAACGCGCTGTAGCCGGTCACACGCACAACCAGGTCGGGGTAAAGGCTCGGATCGGCGTGGGCCGCCAGGATTTTCTCTTTCGAGATGATGTTAAGGTTGATCAACGTGCCGCCTTGTTGATTGTGCGCCATAATCATCGCGGCGACTGTGGCGATGCCGCCCTGTTCCTCCATCAACTTGAAGTCAATATCAAGCTGAAGCGGCGCAGAGTTGCCGCGCCCCGGCTGGACAGCGGCGACGGCATTGGCCTTGGCGGTCGGGCCGCCGCCGCCCTGCGGCGCGAAGCCGGGATCCGGCTCGGAACTGTGAGAAATCGGCGCGTGGGCGTGACGGCCATTCGGCGTCGCCGGCAATTGCTTGCCCAGATACACAACGTCGCCGTGGGAGAACAAGCCGGGGAGGATACGATACCCATAAGGCGTGGGTGTATCATAAAGCGCCACGTAGGTCTCCGAGATGCGCTTCGCCCAGAAGTCAGCCCGCGAGTTGCCACTCCCGAAGCGGGGGATATTTCTCAACATCAGGCGGACGTTTTCAGCGCCAGCGTAATCGTTGTCAAGGTGCTGCTTGAGCGCATCCCAGGTCAGCCGCTTTTCGACGATCACGCGCTGCTCAATCGCCGCGAACGAGTCCGCCACCGTCGCCAATCCGACGCCATCCACCGTGAGATTATAGATGTCCACGCCGCCCGCCGAGGCATCCAGGCCGCGCTCAATCGTGCCGTGACAGAAAAGATCGAGCACGATCTCGATGGTATTTTGCGCGTGGTGCGCCATGTGCCAGTCCAGCCCTCGCTTCATCGTATCCACTGAAATGGCGAGATGGTGAACGTAACGCTCCCACAGCGCCTCCATCGTGCGCGTTTCCGGCGCATCGGCGACCGTTTCTTCGAAGGCGTGCAGGAACGGCGCGATGAGGCTCTGGCGCGTCACGTCTTGCAGTGGATACTCGATGCCCGGCAGCGCCGTCCAGTTGCAGCCGACCTTCGCGCGCATCCGCGCCAGTTGGATAGGAACGCCGCTCTTGATGTAACCCTCGTTCAGCCCCTTGGAACACGAAAAGCTGACGCCAGTGCCATCTTCCAGATGATATTCCAACGCCGTATGCAGCAGTTGCGGATCCATCCCCTCGTGAACGCGCAGCGCCAAGTTGTACGGGATTCTCAGACGATGCGCAGCTTCCAGAATCAGATAGGACATCCGGCTGGTGAGGTCGCGCCCATCCGGGGCCTCGCCACCGATTTGCGAGTAGTGCGTATCGTTGTAGAAGAGGCTGGCGATGTACCAGAGAACAACCTCGTCGTCCTCAAGAATCCCGGCCTCGCGGTCGGCTTCATAATAGGGGCGCAGCAGCTCGTCCAGTTGGCTCAGCGCCCCTCCCGCTGCCCACATCCGGTCAATGGACTGGAACCAGGCGAGGAATTGGCAAGCTTCGCGCAGCGTGCGCGGTGGATTCTCCATGAGCCACTCGTTCATGTCGGCGATCGCGAGCAGATTTTCGCGTATTTCGGGACGTTCTTCCTCTTCTGCCATCGTTCGCGCCTTGATGATGTGCCGCCGGATCCAATCTTGCACGCCCAAAACCAGGTTTTCCTCGGCATCGTAGAACGATGTATCGGTGGGCCGGTTAAACTCCCGGTAATAGCGAATCTTTTTAAGCAACCCGCCCCACCCCAACTCCAGGCCGATACGCATGTCCGGTCCCAGGTGGTTCATCGCGCCGATGCCGTTGTGCCACAGGTAGTATTTGTCGTGCAACTCTTTCAGATGTACAGGGCGATCTTCGGGTCTCCACCCACCGACGCCAGGAAGGAAGCCCGCCCACGCCCCTGCCAGTGCGCTCATCGGGTGAATGTACACGGGATGGACGTCCAGCCACGCGCGGAAGTTCTCGCCGATGCAGCGTGCGCCGTAACAGCCTCCGGAAGGATGGTTCGATTTAGGCGTAAATGGGATCGGCTCAGGCCAGTAGATATTGCCATGGTCGTCGATATCGTGAAACCCGTCGCGGGCAATCTTGGCCTGGTTGTGTTGCAGTTTCGTCTCGCGTAATGCGTCAATTCTCTGTTGATACGTTATAATCACCATATAGTCTTCAGTCCTCAGTCCTTAGTCCAAAGTCGAAAGTCCAAAGTTAAAAGTTGCTCGTTCCACGCTAAATGCAAGTTCACCTTGTCACCCCATCACCTTGTCACCCCATCACCTTGTCCCCCTCTCTCCCCCTCACTTTATCGCTTCCTGCCGCAATTTTACCAGAACATCCGGGCGGACGCACTCATATTCAGGACCGAGGCGACGCTGGACTTCTTGCAGCATGTCCATCCGCCACGCCCAGTTGAGCACCCACGCCTCGACGAAGGCCGGGCGCGACTCCCCGGCGGCGGTGCGGATGTCGTCGACCATGTGTTGAATCAATTCTTCTTCAGGGCTGGTGTCAAAATGGGTTGCAGGGCGAAAGGCTACAACGTCGTTCAGCGTGAGGCGCGCCTGGGCGTCCTCCACTGGGCCGCCGTAGCCGGTGAAGATGCCTTGTAAGCGTCCGCTGGAGCCTTGCGCGTAGCGATCTTCGTCCTCGTCGCGGCCCCCGATCAGCCACAAACACGAGCTATCAATCCAGCCCAACGCTTCGTCCGTCTTGCGCGCGTAAGCTGCGTAGAGCGTTTCGCGCTGGGCGGGATAGGCGCGCAGGTACATCGTCGGGTGCGTGTAGCCGACGCCTAGCCCGCCGACCAGCAAATCGTTGGACGAGGCGGTGCGCAGGTAATAGTTCAGCACCGGCGGCGCCAGCTTCGCGGCGGCCGGCGCGAACGACCAGCCCATCGGGAAGCTGCCGCGCTCCGGCTTGTCCCATTGCAGGTCGCGGGTGCGCATCATCAAAGCTTCGCCCAGGTTGTCGCCGTCGGAAATGATGTGGGCGTAGTAGACTTTGGTGGGATCGAAGTCCGGCGTGTCCGGCGTCTTGTGGCGGTACGGCCCGACGGGAACGCCGGAGTGGACGGAGAGGTTGGTCGCTTCGTGAGAGGGCGTCAGCACTTTGCCGAAGGCCGACCCGTACAACACGCCGGGGCTTTCCATCACCGCGTCGGCGCAAAGGTGTTCGGGGTCTTTGGGCGTGGGCATCCAGTCGAACCACCAGCCGACGATAGGCGTGTTGGGCGGCGTCGAGGCGAGGATGCCGCGCAGCAGGTTCTCCTCCGGCGGCGTGCGGTATTCGGGGAACCAGAACGTGAACACCTTGAAGGCCACCAGGTAATCGGTGATGAGGAAAATGCCCGGATAGTTGGTCGCCAGGATACGGTGGTTCATTTTGGGGAACAGTTCCACGTAGGCCCAGTGCATCATCTCGTACTGGTTGGCCCACTTGCCGCGCGCGTCGAAGACGACCGGCAGGTTGAGCGTCGCGTTCATCTCCGGCGTGACCGGCACGGCGTTCTCCAGCGCGCCGATCATCAGCAGCACGTTGGTCTGGTTGAGCTGGTCGGAATGGAAAGCGCCGATTTCGTCCATGATGCTGCCATCGTAGAGCACCACGCCCTTGATCTCGTCGCGAAAGGTCTTCCACGCCTCCGTAAACGCGATCTGGCGCGAGGTGTACCCCTCGAAGTGCAGCTCGTCGAGCCACTGGCGATCCTGCCGGTCGTAGCGGGTGTGCAGCAGGTAGAGGCGCGGCTGCGTCCGGTTGACGAGACCCTGCAAGACGCTCAGCGCGAATTCGAGTTGTGGCGTCGCCGCGCTCGCGTCCACCACCAGCAATTCCTGCGCGGGCGGCGGGGACTGCGGCCAGAAGTTCTCGTAGGGTTCGATGTCCATCACCGGCGAGTAGGCTACAGGAACGTCGTGCAGCGGCAGGAAGCTACCGGTCTCGGCGTAGCGCTGCTCCACGGCGTCGGCCCAGGCCGCATCCCACTGCGTAGCGAGCGGGTCGCGGCGCAGCGCGTCCAGGGCGCGACGGGTCGCCGGGGCATCTCCCTGCGCGGCGGCAACTTCCGCTAGAGCAAAGCGCGCGGTCAAGCGGGTCACAGCATCCGGCGCGCGCGCCGTCAGGTCATTCAGCGACTTGCTGACGGATTTTGGCGCGCCGTAACTCTCAATGCGCCATTCCAGGCCCCATTCCTTGCCGTCGAAGAGCAGCTTGAGCAGCAGGCGATTGGTCCCCGAATGCAGCGCAACCCACGCGCGGCTATCCTGCGGGTTGGCCGGGAAGGGCATCGTCGGCGAGAGCACAGGCTGATCGTTGAACCAGGCGTGCGCCCACGCCTGCGAGCCGACGACCAGTTGCGCCAGTTGCGCTTCCGGCGCTTCGACCTCGGCGTACAGGTACAGCACACTCCACGGCTCGGTTGGCGTCCACGCGCCGAAGTCAATCGGCTGCTTCAAAACGCCACTGAGACCGGGAGTGGGCCGCCAGACCACCGTCCCAGCCTTGCCGGGATAAGAGGCCGTCAGGTCAATGCCCTGTTCTGGCGGATAAACGGTGTCCAGTCCCACATAGTCTCGGTTCTCAAAGGGGCCAATCAAATGTACGTTGCACAGCGGCAGCAACGTCGGCGCAGGCAAGACTTGTTCCAACGCTGCCTGCCAGCGTCCTCTTGCGGTCGGATTATCGGTTGACACAGTGATCATCTCCTTTCGGGCGCAGCCCGGATTGAATGTAAGGACTAACAGTAAAAGTAGACGGTAGACGGCAGACGGTAGACGGGGGGTGGAAAAAGAGCGATGACCAGTCTTTGCTCCATTCACTGAAAGCCTCGTCAACCTATCAGCCAGACTCAAGAATTCGACAGTTACGCGCCTCAATGAAGTCTACTGCGAGTTGCTTGTATGCAGCGTATGCTTCTCTGCTTGCAGGGAGCGGCGGCATATTGAAGTCATCGAATGGCATGAAGAATTTCACAACAGAGAAATCCTCGCTAACCAAATCCTGAAGCAGAAAAAATTCCACATATCCACGGAAATCCTCAAACAGCGCGAAAAAGTCCGAATAGCGTTCGAGCGTTTTACTCAATGGACTACCCTCGTTAAGGTAGTACCGCCTGATGCACTCAACTGTGAGATCAAAACGATCTTTGATCCGGGGATGAAATCCACGCGCACCATTGATTGTCATTTTGCCGCCAATACGGTTTCCTGGGAATACCATCATGCCGCCAATCGTGTAGCCGATAGTATGAAATGTTTCCTGCTCCTCCACCGGAATCTGATTGATGATGTGCGAGATACGGGGTTCTCTCGAGAACGAGGGAATCACTGAATCGCTAGACAAGAAGAACTCGCCCATTCTTGACTGATGATGCAGATATACATGAGGAGTGGTGTCGACAAGTTCAAACACCACACCACCCGGCAAAGGCTTGCTCCAAAGTAGTTTGTGATACTTGCGAAGCATTGGACTGTGAGCATCCGGGTCTTTGCCAGGTGGTGTGTCCGATCGGAAGTCGAAAGTGACGTCAATGTCTTTGCGCGTGTCCATGATGCGAAGATACACCTCAAACTAATAACCGATAAACTACCACCCCAACCTTACCGCCACGCCCGCCGGGTCATTGACAAAGCGGATGAGAACAGTGCGCGAAGCAGCATCCCACGTCATATCGGCGTCCTTGCCGGCGGCGACGACAGACGCCGGGCACTGCGGCACGCGCGCGCGGATGACGCAGGGCGTGTCGGCCATGCCCTCGACGGTGAAGGTGAGGCAGTGGTCGTCGTAGGCTTCGTCGCGGACGCGGCCCGACGCGGCGATGACCCACGGATGCTCAGGGCAGCGCGCCAGGTCGTAGAACAGCCAGCGCGTGTCCGGTGTGATGACGGGGTTGGTCAGCACCGGCAGGTCACCGTCGAAGAGGTTAATGAACATGCCGGGCAGCACGGTCGCGGCCCCGGTGGATTCGTCCATCCCGGCAACGACGACGTAAGGCCCGCGTCGCAGCGCCAGCACGTTGCTCTCGGCCCAGGGCAGGCCCAATGCCGCGCGCGCTTGCTTCACATAGCCCAGGACGACGTCCGCGCCTTGCGGATCGTGGGCCAGCGCGGCCGGCGATTCCGGCGCGATGATGACCCAACCGGCGCCGCAGGGGTAAGTCCCCGGTGATGGCGCGCGGCCCAGGCCCAGAAGTTCGGTCAAATGTTCCTGCGGGCGGGCATAGTCCGCTCCGTCCTGATTCCACCACTCGCACACGGCGTCGTAGGCGTCGCCCGCGCCGAAGAGCAGCAGTGCGTTGCCGCGCCGCACCCAATCGGCCAGGGTGACGTGAATGGCGGGTGACGGCGGCTTCTGGCCTTCGTAGGTCAGCAGCAGCACGCGGACGTTGTCCAGATAGCCGGGATCAAGCGCGCGTTCCAATTGCACCATCGTCAGCGCCGTCCCGTGTTTGACCAGGGGCAGCGCCAGCCCGTAGAGCGACGACATATCCGGGTCGCTCGGCGTCGGGTCTCCGCGCTGGTACATCAGCGTGTCGGAAATCGCCACGCCGACGTCGGTTTGGCCGTGTAGCCATTCCGTGTCGCCGGGCCAGTGCATGTCGCGCAGGGCGTTAAAGACGATTTGCAGTTCGGCGGCGTAGGCGGGTGGGATCAAGGCGCGCTGGTCGGTGGGATTGTGGTAGAAGCAGGAGACAGCGTCGCGCAGGCGTTGGGCGTCGGCCTGATCCTCCCACGTCGCCAGAGAGCGATAGAAGCCCTCAATCGCGCCCCACACGTCGCCAAAGCGCAGTTCAGATGAACGGTCCGCCATATCAGCGAACCCCAGCGTCTCTTTGCGACTCTCTTCGCCACGCTGCGCATAGAAGTCGCGGAACAGGGCAATGGCGCGGCGCATGTCAGCGAGCGCCTGCGCGTCTCCCACCGCTTCGAGGCGCGCCAGATAGGTGGCCAACATCGGCTCAAGAGGCAATCCGAGCTGGTTGACGGTGGGATAGCTGTGCATGAAGATGCGGCGCGGCCACGGCATAATCTCGAAGCGCTCGCTCTCATCCACCAGCAGCGATCCGGCGACGGTACATTCCCAGTTGCGGCGGTAGTCCTCCCAACAATAGCTCGGATTGTCCTCAATAGGATCGGCCAATTGCCAGAGCCGCTTATCCGTCCCCCGGACGATGGCAGCGCACGCGGCATACTCGCAGTAACCGGCCTCGAAGGTGCGCTGCTTGCGCGCGCCGCGATAGACGGTCGCCGTGCGCGACGTACCCGTCCACACCTGCCCGATGAGGCCGTCGCAATCGGGGATGGTCAGCAGCGCGCTCTCCGGGCTGACGATGCGCCAGTGGGCGTAGTTGATGAGGCTGTGGGTGGGGACGTAGCACTTGAAATCGGGATTGCCCTTTTCCGCCGCGTAACGTTTGAGACCAGCGAACAGGTACGCGAGCGTGCGAGTGTAAAGATGCTGCTTGAGTTTTTCGGCGCGGTAGCGGGCGTCCGGCGACGAGGCCGGGTCTTGCCAGGGTTCACCGTAAAATTCGGCCCACTCGCGCTGGAAGCCTTCGCTGTACCCGGCGCGCACCCAGAACTCCGGCTCCTCCAGGTGAATCGCCAGCGCGCCCGCATCCACCACGCGGCGCAACTGCTCGCCAAGATAGCGGGCATACGTCCGGCTCGGCATCATGTAGAAGCAGTCGCGCCCCTGCGAAATGCCGTGTTCCAGCTTGAAGCCGCCGACGGCGGCCTGTGCGTCATCGTAGTGCTGCACGCCGTCCCACTCGCCGCGCACGTAGTCCTGATAGCCGCCCCAGGCCACGCCCGTCATCACGTGCGGGCGATACCCCGCCTCCCGCCAGCGCGCAAAACGTTCCTCAAAGCTCGGATCGAGGCCGTAGACCATCGCCACGTCGGCGCGGTTGTCGGTCTGCGGCGCGTAAGGCGCTGCTTCCTGGAAAGATGTGCGTTCTTCGGATTGATCGTGTTGTCGCATAAATACCTCTCAGAACACAATCTCACGCTTCTCGGCGGCGGCTTTGTACGCGCCTTCGAGCATTTGCGTGAGGTTGCGCCCATCTTCGACGGTGATGGTCATCGGCGTATCGTGCAGGATGGCGCTGATCCACTGATCCATCGGCATCGGCAGGGCGTTGGGCAGTTTGGTGGGGCTGATGTATCCGGCGACGCCTTCCGGCTGAAGTTGGGTGCTGTTGAGCAACAGTCCGCCCATCGGATCGCGCCCGATGTACCCGTCCGTGCCGTAGATTTCCATCGGGTTCGGCCCGGCGCGGTGGACGAAGGCCGTATCCAGGATGCCGAGCGCGCCATTCTCAAATTCCACAACGATGGCCGAGTTGTCATCAATGTTGTAGGTGCCGGAGAAGTTCTGGATCATGGAGACCATCCGCCGGGGCTTGCCCATAAACCAGCGCATCACATCTACCGTGTGACAACCCAAATCGAAGAGCGCACCACCCCCGGCCAGTTCTGCGTCGCCGAACCAGTCGTTGTGCGCCTCCTTCGTGAACCAGACATCCAGCGCCGCCGAGTGGGCGACGCGCGCGCGCATCAGCGTGATCTTGCCGAGCCAGCCCTTGTCGAGCACGTCCTTCATAAAGAGCGTCTCAGGGCGCGTGCGGCTGGGCAGAGAAATCATGAACTTGATGCCACTTGCGTTGACCAGTTTGACGATCTCATCCGCGTCGGCAGTGGCGATGGTGAGCGCCTTCTCGGTGAAGATGTGCTTCCCGTGATGGATGGCAGCTTTCATCAGCCAGGGGTGCTGCGAGGTGTAGGCGTTGATGACCACGGCATCCACGTCGGGACTGCTGAGCACTTTCTCCAGATCGTCGGAGTAAGGCACGCCGAACTTCTCGGAAGCGGTCGCGCCGCGCACGGGATCGTCGTCCCAGATGCAGCGGATCTCCGCCTCCGGGTGGTTGACGACGTGTTGGGCATAACCATTCGCATGGACATGAGCAAAACTGAGCATAGCGATACGTAACATTCTAACCTCCTCAAGAATAGTTGTTCTGATGCGTAAAGCGTAAAACGTAAAGCGTGAAACGTAAAATGTGATGACTCTGCAATGAGCGCCTCACGTTTTACGTTTCATTTTAAACTTCAGGGATGCTCACTTTGACTTCCCCGCCGGCGGCGGTGGAGTCAATCAACCCCTGGATGATGACGTTGGTGAGCAGCATTTCCTCCGGCGGGATGGGCGAGGGTTTACCTTCGCGGATGGCCTCGGCGAAGCCCAGGTTCTCCAGGCGGAAGAGGTCAATATCTTGCACGCCCGAAACCTGCGGCGTCACATCCGTCAACATCCCGAACTCGTGACGGTAGACCGTGAGCGGGTTCATCTTCAGCCCGCCCTTCGTCCCCAACAGGAGGTTGCCGCCCAGCGAGTCCATGTGCATAATCCACGAGGTCTTGAAGATCATCAACGCGCCGTTCTCAAAGCGCACAGCAGCAACGCCGAAGTCTTCGACCTCCAGATCTTCCGGAACCCACTTCCAGCAGCCCGCGACTGGCTTGCAGTACTGCGTCCCCAGGATATTGTTGGCGATGCCGGAGACGGAGACCGGCTTGGGATGGCCCATCAGGTGCAGCACCTCATCCAGCGCGTAAACGCCGATGTCGGCGACCGTGCCGATGCCGGCGGTGTCTTTGCGGATAAAGCTGCCGCCGGGGATGCCGCAGCGCCGCGCGGCGACGGCCTCGGCATAGTAGATGTCGCCGAGCGCGCCAGAATCCACAATGGTCTTGGCGGCCTGCCGGTGCGGACTGTAGCGCGTCTTGAGCGCGACCATCAGGATTTTGCCGGTTTCGTGCGCGGCTTTGGTCATCGCGGCGGCGTCATCCAGCGTGGCCGCCATCGGCTTCTCGACCAGGACGTGCTTGCCGGCGTGGAGCGCGTCCACGGTGGGGGCGCAGTGCGCCTGGTTGTAGGTGGTGATGTTGACCGCTTCAACGTCGTCCATCTCCAGGATTTGGTGGTAGTCCTCAAAAACCTGGGGGATGCCGAACCGCTTCGCGGTCGCCTCCGCGCGGTCTCTGGCGATGTCGGCCACGGCCACCACCTGGATTTCTTCCACACCCGCGAGGGCGCGCATGTGCGCCTGGGCGATGCCGCCGGCGCCGATCAGGCCCATTTTTAAGGGTTGCATAGCGATATATACCTCCTTGTTTGTACGGTTTGAAAGCGAATAATAAGCCCACAAAAATGATGGAGCTTGATTTCTGTGGGCTGTCCAGTTCAATCGGTAAAGGTAAACCTCACGACTTCTGGGGGACTACCTCCCGCACCGGATGATGATCCTGATGCAAGAAGCACGTCGCGTAGTGGCCTTCCTCGATCACAAATTGGGGCGGTCGCTTCATGGAACAGACTGGCATCGCGTGCGGGCAGCGTTGTACGTAGACGCACTTGTTGCCCTCGTGGGTGAGTGGGCGATCCGTGATCTTCACATTGGCCCGCTCCGCCCAACGTTTCGTGGGATCGGGCGAAGGGATGGCCGCCAGGAGTTGCTGGGTGTAGGGGTGGGATGGGTTGTTCAGCAGTTGGTCAATATCGCCCGATTCCACAACGCGCCCAAAGCACAGCACCAACATCGGGCCGCCCATATAATAAGCCGTCGCCAGGTCGTGCGTAATCATCAACGCGGAGATGTTGTATTTATCGCGGAAGTCCAACAAGGTATTCAGAAACAGCATACGCACGGCAACGTCAATCATGGAGACCGGTTCATCGGCGATGATGATTTTGGGGCGCAACAGCAGGGTGCGCGCCAACATCACCCGCTGACACTGACCGCCGCTGAGCTGGTGCGGATACCGCCCGATCACGTCTTCAGGGCGCAAGTCCACGGCGCGCAGGGCTTCTGCCTTGAGCCAATATGCCTCATCTTTCGAAGCAGCCAGATTGAAGTTTTTAATCGTCATGTCCAGCGCCCGATCCACCCGGTAGAAGGGGTTATAGATGCCGAAGGGGTCCTGGAAAATCGGCTGCACGTTGCGGCGGAAGTCCCACCATTCAGTTTTCGACAACTCTGCTACCTGCTTGCCCCGGTAGAGAACCTCGCCGTGGGTGGGTGGGGTGAGACCCAACATAATCCGGGCCAGGGTCGTCTTGCCGCTGCCACTTTCGCCGACTAGCGACACGATGCGCGCCGGTTGTTCGTGCAGGGCCAACGAGACTTCATCCACAGCCGCGATGTAGACACGCTCGAATCCAGGCGTGGGAACATGGAAAACCTTGGACACATTCTGAACATCGAGAACCGTCGTATTATCCTGTGGATTGGTCATTATCTCAGCTCCTCAAAAGTAGGCGCCGCGCCTGAGATAGGCGTAGGATACAGGTGGCAGGCTACCAGCCGCCCTGGCGCAACCTCCAACATCGGCGGTTGCTTCTCACGGCAGACTTCCATCACTTTAGGACAGCGCGGGTGGAACCGGCAACCCGACGGCCAATCCAATGGGCTTGGCGCATTGCCGGGAATCCCTATCATGCGCGAACGATCTCCGCCAACAGCCGGAATGGAGGCAATCAAGCCCTGGGTGTAAGGGTGAAGCGGTTCGGTGAAAGTTTCAACCACCGGCGCGATCTCAACCATCACGCCCGAATACATAATCCCCATGCGGTCGGCCATTTCAGAGTGCACGGCCATGTCGTGGGTCACGTAGATAAGCGTCAGGCCCATGTTCTTGGCGATATCTTTCAGCTCTTGCAGAATGACCTGTTGCACATTGACATCCAAAGCTGTCGTGGGTTCATCAGCAATAATCAATCCCGGCTTCAAGGAAACGGCCGCAGCGATGGTCACACGCTGCTTCATACCGCCGCTCAATTCGTGGGGATACATCCGCGCGACAGTAGGTTCCAGCCCGACCAGCTCCAAACATTCGAACATCCGGGCGCGCGCCTGCTCTTTGGACATATCGCTGTGTTCATAGATGGCATCCAGGATTTGCTTTTCGATGCGGGTCACGGGACTCAGCACGTTCATCGCCCCCTGCGGGATGTAGGCGATGTGCCGCCAACGCATCTGGCGAATCTCTCGGGCGGGCATCGTCAACAGGTCGCTCCCCACGGCGGTGGAATCGGAGGTCTGACGGTAGTAGATCGCCTCACCGCTTTCCACGTAGCCCGGTAGCTTGGTCAGCCCCAAGATACCGCGGGCCAGCGTTGTCTTGCCACATCCCGACTCGCCGGCCAGACCGAAGACCTCGTTGCGTTGGATGGTCAGATCCACGCCATCCACGGCTTTGGCATTCCCGCGTGTGGTACGATACCAGATGCGCAGATCCTTAATCTCCATCAGCGTTTGTACGTTTTTTTGTGTCGTTGCTTGTGCGCTCATGATCATTTCTCCGTGGTCACTTTCTGCAGACGTGGGTTGAGATACTCCTCCATACCACGGTTAATCATCGTAATCGCCATAAAAATCAAGACCAGGGCCGACACAGGAATCAGCAGAACCTCCAACCGTCCCATGCTGTAAACGCCCCACCCATTGGCGAAGTTGATCATCAACCCTAGCGTGATGATATTGGATGGCCCAAGCCCAATCGCCTCGATGCCGACCTCGGCCACCATCGCGCCGACCACGCTAAAAGCGAAGCCCATCAACAGGTACGGCGTGAGGTTAGGCAGAATTTCGGTAAAGATGATCGCCCAGTCGCCCTGACCCGACACTTTGGCTAACTCCACGTAGGGGCGCTCCTTCATCGTCATCACCTGCGCGCGAATGGTCCGCGCCGAAAAGGGCCAGCTAAAAAGCGCCAGGATAATGGACATTGACGCGACCCCCAGCTCAGGTGTGACCATCGCAATAGCGACCAGAATCGGATAAGAGGGAATCACAATCAGCATGTTGGTGATCGTGAGTAAGACTGAGTCCACCCCCCCCCTTTATAGGCTGACAAAAACCCCACCATAATTCCCACGCCCGAAGCGATAACACCGGCCAGGAAACCGATGTACAGCGTTGTCCGCAGGCCAGCGAGGTAATCCGTGAGCAGGTCACGGCCATGGCCATCTGTGCCCAAAGGATGCTCAGGGCTTGGCGGCAACCAGCGTGGGAAAACGCCGGGGCGAGCAGGGCTGATATTGCCGATAATAGGTCGGTACAACAACGGGGCAGCGATAGCCAGCACGATGAAAAAAGTCAGCACAATCACGCCGAACTTGAATTTGCCGCTGGCGCGCCAACAGTTTCTGAGAAAGCTAAGCATGGTCTCCTCCTATGCCCTGATGGCCGTGCGGATGCGTGGGTCAATGGCCGGCAGCAGTAAGTCCACGATCAAACTCGCCGTCATCACGCTCACGACCGAGAGGATGATGATGCCCATCATCGTGTTGTAGTCGAAGATGGCGATGGCACGCCCCATCACTTGCCCTAGCCCCGGATAGACGAACATGTTCTCAATCAGCAGTTGACCGCTCATCATCGAACCCAGGGTCAGCGCCAGGCCCGTCGCCTGCGGCAACATGGCATTGCGCAGGGCATAACCGACCATAATTTTGCCCGGTTTGAGGCCTTTGGCCTCAGCGTAAAGCAGGTAGTCCTCGCCGATGTTGCTGATCACCAGCGAACGGGTAGACAGGATCCAGCCAGAGAGCGATACGACCACAATCGCCATCACCGGCAGGATGCTGTGGGAGGCCACGCTCTTGATAAAGTCCCAGTTCCACCCGATCGTGTACTGCCCGTCGAACGCACCGCGCGTTGGCAACAGCTTCCACTGATAGCCCAGGAAGAGCACGAGGAATAGGGCAATCAGGTAAGAGGGGACCTGCGACAGCGCAATTGAGGTATTGGTAATCGCATCGCTGATTGGCGATTCGCGGAACCAGGCCGCCGCCGAGCCAATCAACAATCCCAGAACCCAGGATATGACGATGGATACACTCAAAAGCGCAACCGTCCACGGGATCGCTTTTATCAACAGGTCTTGCACCGGCGTAGGAAAGGCGATAAAGGAAGGCCCGAGATCGCCCTTGACGATGACCTGGTACATGTAGCGGGTATACTGCTCCCACAAAGTACCGGTTAGACCGAACTCCTCCTTGTAGCGGTTGATCATTGCATCGCCGCCCTCAACCTTCACCGAGTATTGCCGTTCCAGCGACTTGACCCAGTTCTGGATGGGGTTAGTGGGGATCAGGCGGAACATGAAGAATGTGATCGTCAAGGCCCCAAAGATCGTGATGAAATAGGTGAAAAGCTTATTGAAGTAATAACCCAGGATAGGGTATTTTCGGAGTAGCTTTCTCATTCTTTACCTCCCACAACAAAATAACCGAGGCGATCAAATGCGCCGGGTAAACCTGATTTCATTGTACATTAAGGCTAAAAACTAAACAACTTGGTTCCCGCACCCCGCGCGGGGTGCGGGAACCAATTGAAATTCGGCCCCCTTGTGAAGGTTGCGCAGTCTGCTGCGCCCCAACCTTCGCAAGGATTACCGGTCTGGTGAAAACTATTTGGCCTTGGCGTTAAAGTAGATCTCGATGATCTGGCCCCACCAGTTGAAGGGCACGGTATAGACGTTGTCATGCGACAGCGTATTGTCCCAGTATTGCTGGTTGTAAGAGATGGAGTAGTAGGTCTCGATGAGCGGGACGCCGGGCGGATCCTGCAGCCAGAGATCAAACAGCTTGTTGTAGAGCGACATGGCGTTCGCATGATCCGGGTCAATGGCCAGCAGGGCCTTTACCGTCTCATCGTACTCTGGATTGCAGTGACGCGGGCCATTACCCTTCTGCGAAACCTGGCCGACGGGCGCAGCATTGTCGCAGATGTACTCGCCGTACAGCTCAAGCGGATCTACGGTCGCACCGCAGAACCACCAGAAGCCGATGGCGAATTCACCCCGATCAACACTGTCCCAGAAGACACCTTCAACATACTCGAAGGTCGCATCAATACCAATGAGCTTCAGTTCCTCGGTGAAGTCCTGGCCCATCAAGTACTCGTTGCCGCCCACACCGACGGGGGTGGTGACAGCGAGCTTGACCTGCTTGCCATCCGGGCCAATCAACTTGCCGCCTTCCTGCTTGTAGCCGATGCTCTTCAGCAGTTCCAACGCCTTGGTGGGATTGTACTCCAGCGTGCCCCACTTATCTTTGGCTTCCTTGTTAATGTACTTATCGAGGTTGCGGTAGTCAGCCCAGAGACCCTGTGCGGGCTTGGAGGGTGGAGACCAGATGTTTTGCCCCCACTTCTCACGGTTCATCAACATAGACATCGCGCGACGGAACTCAGGCGCCTTCAGGTATTCGTTGGTTTCGTTGAACCACGCAGCGCGCGGGCACGGGTCCACATAAGTGACCATATCCCACTCAGGCAAAGCCGCCTTGTTCTGCTGATAGGTATCGTAGCCAATACCGCCGATATCGGGCAACCCTTGCTTAGCCTCGGCGAGCGCCTGCTCGGCGCCAGCGCCCGTGCGCCAGATCGTGTACTTGGCATCGGGGAAGAGGCCGATGGACTTGCCCCAGTAATCTTCGTTCCGAATCCACACGAAGACCTTGTTCTCAGGATAGACCTTGTAGAGCTTGTAAGGGCCTGTCCAGACGGGCGGATTGTTCTTGTAGGTGTAAGGATCAACATTCGCCCAGATGTGCTCCGGGTAGATGATGACGCCACCCACGATCTTGCACCAGAATATCATATGCTGGCGCGGGCGCGGTTCCGTCATCTTGATAACAACGGTGAAGTCATCGGCGGCGTAGACATCGGACCAGTACTCAGCATCACCCTGCGGCAAACCGCCCAGGTCATCGTACTTCGGATTCATGGCCATCTGCAGTGTCCAAACCACGTCTTTGGCAGTAAATGGCTCGCCGTCGTTCCACTTCACACCCTTGCGCAGGCGGAGCGTAAGCTCGGTGTAGTCGTCATTGTAATCCCAACTCTCGCCTAACCGGGGAATAAGTTCACCGGTGGCATAGTTGACGTACCAGAGGAATTCAACCACAACCTGCTGAGCACCGTTCTGATAGTGCCAACCATTGGGGATCATGGGGTTGAAGCTGTCGAAAATCGAGAAGTCAACCTGATCGTTAATGATCACCTCGTTACGTCCAAAGTCCATCGTCACACCATTGAGCTGGAACTTTTGGGCAGCAACCTCCGCTTTCGGTTCCTCAGCCTTTGGCGCAACCGTCGGACGCGGCGTTGAGGTGGGCTGATTTTCTTTGATGACTGGCGGATTAACAATCTGAGGAGTGGCAGTGGGCGCCGCCGGTGTGGCCTTCCCTCCACAGCCGACAACCAGAACCACGATCATGATGATCGCAGCAACGTTGAATAGCAACTTGCGTGACATATCGCTCTCCTTTCTGAGTTTAAAGTTTCGGAATCATCGGATCGGGTGAGGATAACTACAATGACAATTCACTAGCTTCGATAGTACCACCTCCTTTAACATGTATTGACGATAAACGGAGATACTGCCATCCAGAGCCATCAAGCAGGATGTTCCTGTAGGTCAAGTGGGGTTATGTTAATTTTCATCGGCAGCACAATGGTCTGAGGAGTCCCCACCGCAGTCTGGTTCAGCCGTTGAATTAACAGATTGACAGCCCTTTCACCTAATTCTTCTCCCATCTGCAAGGCCAGGGCCACCATAAACGTGTGTTTGAGATTCAGGGGCTTATGGCTGACAGTCGCCAATGCGATATTCAACTGGCAATCCACCACTTGCGCGTTGGCGCCGATCACGGCTTGCAACAACGCCATCTGGATTTGCATGAGATCAATGTTCGCCTGCTCTGCGGCGTAGTTATTGATCGCCACCACCGCCGTGGGCGCTTCTTGACGCAAATACGCAAGCACATCGAGATAAGTACTGCGGAATTGCCCCAAAGACTCGGGGGATAAGCGCAAGACCTCATAAATTGTCTGAGAAATCCACTCTTCCTTGTAAGGCAGGCCGTGGGTTTGCAACGCCCGACGGTATCCGCGCAAACGATCGCGGACACTGGTGGCAAATGATTCACTGCTGGTCAGCATACCAATGCGACGGTGTCCCCGGTTGATCAACGTCTCGGTCAACTGGTAGCCGGCCCCTTCGTCGTCAAAAATTACATGATCTGTCAACACCTCGGGGCAATAGCGGTCTACCATCACAAACGGATAGTGTTTATCCTGGAGTTTTCGATACAAAGCCGTATTGAGATGCGGAGAACGCGAGAACAAGATGATCCCATCAATCCCATCCGCAATCAAGGCATTGATCTGGTCTATTTCCTCCGCCCCATCCCCAATGACGACGACCTGCAAATGAAGCCGGTTGCGCATCGCCACGCGCGTAGCGCCCAAGAGGATGGATAGAATATACGACTCAGAAGGCGACGGCACACAAAAAGCGATCCGACAATCTTCCATGCATGACGCCGGGTCGAGATGTGGCAACACAAAATTACCCCGTCCATGTTGCCGCTCGATTAAATTGTCGCGTTCGAGCAAATCCAGCGCTTTGACAATCGTGATACGGCTAACGCCGTAGTCAAGCACCAACTGTCGCTCAGAAGGCAACGCATCGCCAGGCGCAAACTCGCCGGAGCGGATGCGTTCCTCTAGCGAAACATACACCTGATAATAGCGCGGGAGCGGATCATCTGCGTCAACTCTATGAATAGACATTTCTCTAACTCGCAAGTGGATAAGTGGATCACTGGACAAATGGACATGTCCAGTATAAGGCAAAAACGCGCGTTTGTCAAGAGTTTTGAGGAATGAATTTCGCAAGTGGGCCGCACTTCAGCAAGTGCGGCCCACCTGTAAGGCTACAATGCCAGCCAGCAATAGCCGTAAGGCGCTAACGCGAAAGTATACGGCGTCGCGCCAATCGGCTCTTGCACGACACCGCCCAACAAATCGCGCGGGACCGCGCCGGTGTAGGCGCTCAAATCAACGGCGCCGTGTTGCGATTCGGCAGACAGGTTGTTGAGGACCAAAATTGTCTCAGTCGCATCGCTGCGAAGATAGGCCAGGATCGCCGGATTGGCGGGGGTGAGAAATTGCAATGTTCCCCGTCCAAAAACGGGATGTTGTTTGCGAATGGATAGCACGCGCTGCATCCAGTGCCACAACGAGGCTTGGTCCGCCCGTTGCGCGGCGACGTTGACCTGCTGGTAGCCGAACACCGCATCGTCAATGACCGGCGCGTAGAGCCGCGCAGCGGGCGCGTCTGAAAATCCGGCGTTCGGGCCGGCGTCCCACTGCATCGGCGTGCGCACGCCGTCGCGGTCGTTCAGCCAGATGTTGTCGCCCATACCGATCTCGTCGCCATAGTAGATGAAGGGCGAGCCGATGAGCGTGAGCAGCAGTGAGTTGGCGACTTCGATACGGCGGCGGTCGTTCTCCAACAGGGGCGCGAGACGGCGGCGGATGCCCAGGTTCAGCCGCATACGCGGTTCGGGCGCGTAGAAGTCCCACATAAAGGCGCGGTCTTCCGGCGTGACCATCTCCAGCGTCAGCTCATCATGGCAGCGTAGGAACGTCCCCCACTGGCACGGCGCAGGCAATTCGGGCGTGCGCGCCATAATCGCCAGAATCGGCGCGCGGTCGGCCTGCGCCAGCGCCATAAAGATGCGCGGCATCAGCGGGAAGTGGTAGTTCATGTGCACCTCGTCGCCGTCGCCAAAGTATTGGATCACGTCCTCCGGCCACATATTGGCCTCCGAGAGCAGGAACGTGCCCGGCGCGTAGGCGTCCACGAAGGCGCGCAAACGCTTGAGATAGGCGTGCGTCTCCGGCAGGTTCTCGCAGTTCGTGCCCTCGCGCTCGTAGAGGTAGGGCGGCGCATCAATGCGGAAGCCGTCCACGCCCAGGTCAATCCAGTATTGCACGATGCGCAGCATCGCCTTTTGCACTTCGGGATTGTCGTAGTTCAAATCCGGCTGGTGGCTGAAGAAGCGGTGCCAGAAATACTGCCCGCGCACCGGGTCGAAGGTCCAGTTGGACGGCTCGGTATCAATGAAGATGATGCGCGTCTCGGCGTAAGGTTGGTCAGTATCGCTCCACACGTACCAATCGCGGTAACGCGCGTGCTCAGGATGCTGCGGATCGCGCGACGCCTGAAACCACGGATGCTGGTCTGAGGTGTGATTGACCACCAACTCGACAATGATCCGCAAATCGCGTTTGTGCGCCTCGACGAGCAACGCCTTGAAATCATCCAGCGTCCCGAAATTGGGGTGGATCGTGGTGTAATCGGCCACGTCGTAGCCGTCATCCCGCAGCGGCGAAGGGAAAATCGGCAGCAGCCAGACCGCGTCCACGCCCAAGTCGCGCAGATAATCGAGTTTGCCGATCATGCCGCGCAAATCGCCGATGCCGTCGCCGTTGCTGTCGGCGAAGGCTTTCACCGAGACTTCGTAGAAAATTGCGTCTTTGTACCAATCGAGCATAGGCTTACCCCCTTTGAAAATGAACGTTGGAACGTTGAAACGTTTCAACGTTTGAACGTTTGGACGTTAACTTCACTCACCGAAGAGTTGGCCGTCTTTGAGACGCATGTAGAGGACGGGCGCGGCGGCGTCAGGGCGATTGGTGGTCAAGAGTGTGCTGCGCGCTTCGTTCAGCGCCAGGTCTACCGCGCCGTGCTCCACCAGACGGCGATAGAACGTCGCGCTCAGGTCGCGCGCGGAGACCAACGACACGCTCGTCTGCATTGCGATGACGGCAGGGACGCCAGCCGCAATCAGCCGGGGCGCTATCCCCACGAAAGCGTCCGCCATTGAACGGGTCGCACTCTGACACGCCGCCAGCACCACGAGACGCGGGCGGGCGCCCTGCCGCGCCAGCAGCGTCCCCAACGCACCATCGTCGGCAAGGACAGTGAAGCTGTCGTTGTCTTCGAGGTAAAGCGCGCCTTTCCGCTGGCGCGGATCGAACATCCCATGCCCAACAATGTGCAGGATGTGATAGCCTGCCTGCAAAGCGCGCTCCAGACGCGGCAACGTGACCGGCGCATCAAGGAAGTCCAGCCGCAGCGTGTTGTCCGGCGCGCCAGCGAACGCCGCTTGCAGCGCAACCTTTTCCTGCGCCACATCGAGCGGGATCAGGCCGTAGTCGCACAAGTCGGCGGGATTGGCGATGGCCGCCAGGACGCGCAGCGGGCGTTCCTCGACGCGCGCGCCCCACGGTTCGGCCACCGGCAGGTAGCGCGAGAAGGGCGTGGCGGCGTTCGCCGCAAGCCAGAGGGCGTCCTCTTGCAGCAGTTCCCACGGCAGGGCGTGCAATTCTGGCGCGGCAGGATCAAGACGTAAGCGGATGCGACGGCGCGACGCCTGCCCACGCACGCGCGCCCAGGCATTGCGGAGGTTCGCATCCGTCGTCAACGCAGTGAACAACTGCTGCCCGTCCACGGTACAGTCGCCGGAAGAAGACCAATCCGCAAGCGCAGCGTCGAGGTAGCCGCGCGGGAAGTTCTGCCCATCGCCGAGCGTGATTTCCACGGGGTAGCCCTCGGCCTCGCGCGGGAAGATGCGCACTTCCATATCCACGAAATTCGACGCGGCAGGGATCAACCGCGAGTATACCGTCTTGCGCTCCGGCGGCGCGGCTTGGAGCACCGGCAGATGCAATGTCTGGGTGCAGGTGTAGAGATGGTTCGCCTTATCCGCAAATTCGATGTCAACCTGCAAGGGCACGCTTGCGCCATACTCAAGGGGCTTGATGTCCAGACGTTCGACAGCGCGCTCCCCGGCATCCAGGCTGATCAGGCGTTGTGTGTGCGTCACCTGCCCATCAAACTGCCGCCCACTCGCGCGAATGATCAGGTTCCGCGCCGGGCCAAAGCCCACGTTGCGCACGATGAAATCCACCATCGTCCAGGCATTGAGCACCAGCCCATCGTGCTCAATCTCCAATGCCAACTCCGGCCAGCGCAGACAGCGCGCAACTTCGCGGCGGCAGTGCTCGGCGAGCGCGCGTTCCCCTTCAGCCTCGTAAAGCTGCGCGATCGCAGCCCACAGATCGGCGACAGTTTCCAAAGACGCCCCCGCCTGCTCTTGGGAACGGGCGTGCTGCTGCAACGCTTCGGCCTGGCGCAAGGATTGGCCCTGCGCGGCCCACAATTCGGCGGCCTGCGCCCACTGTCCGGCAGCCTCATACAATGCCGCCGCGCGCGCCTCCTGGCCCAACCCGGCATAGGCCGATGCAGCCGCGGCCCAATGCCCGGCGGCTTCGTGCTCAGCGGCGCTAAGCGGGCGGACGAGCGCCGTGACGGTTCCATCGGCGTCGGCGATCATGGCGAGCGGCGCGACGGTTTGCGCGGATGGGAGCGAAAAATCTGTTGCAAGAACGAGCGGCGAGGTTTCGATATGCCTTTCCATCGCGTAACGCCACAATTCCTTACCCGTGACAGCGTCCAGCGCGTAGAGGTGATGATCGTGGCACGTTGCGTAGACCACGCCGCCCACCACGACGGGCGCCGCCGTCATACGTCGCTCGGCAGCGAAGCGCCAGACAAGACGCCCGCCAAGATCGAGCGCGTGCAGCCCATCGCGCGCGCCGACGTAGAGCCGCTCGCCATCGGTGACTGGCGCGGTGAGGGGTTTACCCGCCGGGCCGACATCGGTTTGCCACAACAAAACACCATCCGCTTTCGTCAGGGCGAACATCTGCCCGATGCTCGATACCGCGTAAACAACGTCGCCAATCGCCACAGGGGTCTGATCCAACCAGGCCACGCCCGGCGTGTCGAAGCGCCAGCGCAGCATACCATCCAATGTGAATGCCAGCAGATGCGGAGCGCGGCAGGGGATCAACAGCAGATCTCCGGTAATCGCCGGAGCCGCGCGGGACACAGTAACAGGCAATGACCAACGACCTTGCTCCTGGCGTGTGCGGACATCCACGGCAACCAGAGACGTGGCATCCACCGTGACAAAGACCGTATCCCCACTCACCGCCGGCGCGGAGACTTGCTGCACGCCCGGCACCCAACGCCAAACGACATCACCTGCCGTGCCGAACACGACCAGCGCGCCTTCTCCGCGCAGGAGATCGGTGCTGGTGAGACTGACGAGGAGTTGCTCGCCGAGGACGACGACACCGCTGACCAGTGCGTGGTCGAAGGTGTGCTGCCAGAGCGCGGTCCCATCCGCCAGGCGAAATACTTCAAGCCGGGCAGTGGTTTCCGTCTGGGCCGGCAAGTGCACCGGGCACACTAGCCGGTCGCCCCACACGGTCAACACGGGCGCGGGGGGGCCGGCAAGCGTCACATGCCAGAGAGGGTTAGGGGTGTTCGTCATCTGTCACCTGGCGTTTGTCGTGGGGGAGTGCTGGCGAGGGGGATAACCACGGATGAAGAAATACACGATGGTTTGTTATCGTCCATTTCTTCATCCATCACCAATTTCTTCATTTCTGATTTATCGTCCATTTCCTTATCCGTGGTTTCATCCGTGTTTCATCGTCCATTTCTTCATCCGTGGTTTCATCCGTGTTTCATCGTCCATTTCTTCATCCGTGGTTTCATCCG
>DAOLUH010000012.1:0-17931 GCA_035420085.1 Anaerolineae bacterium | reverse complement strand
TCGTCCATTTCTTCATCCGTGGTCTCATCCGTGTTTTATCGTCCATTTCTTCATCCGTGGTCTCATCCGTGTTTTATCGTCCATTTCTTCATCTGTGGTGATCTCCTGGTGCTGCTATACGCACGGGCCTGACTTCCAACTGTTCCCCGTGGAAATTCGCCAGGAGACCCAATTGCAGCCCGAAGTACTCCAGATACCGCCGCATCTTGACGGCGTAGGCATCCAACATCGCGTTGACGGCAAAGGCTGCTACGATCACTTTCTCGTCAACGATGAGTAACCGGCAAGGACTTACACCGATCGGTTCGCCTTCGTAGACGACAGGGATTTCACGGACGAAGACGTAAGGGATAAGCTGCTCGCTCAATTCAACTTGTACAGAGCGACGATAAACGTGGTGAAAGAAGCCTGGCCCCAGTTCGTAATGCACCCGGTATAGACACTCATAGAAACGGCCAATCAATTCAGGGTAAAGTAGATCTGGATCATCGGGATAGCAGGGTTGCCAGGCAAAATCTGCGCGGTCGCGGGCATACCAACCAGCATAACGGTCAATCACCACGCGCGGCGTTCCGAAATTTACCAGCAAGCCCACGTCGGCCCCGGTGACGCGCAGGTAGGAGAGCAATTGCGCGCGGTTCAATCCGGTTAATTCGGGGACGACTTTCAATTCGAGGATGACTTTGTCCTCAACGACGACATCGCAATAATAGCGTCCCACTTCAGTATCACGATACGTCACGTGATATTCGGCTTCGAGCGTGTGCCGAAGATTGCGCCGCTCCAGTCCGATGCTGATGGCCTCCTGGTAGTACTTCTCCGGCAGCTTTGGCTCCAGATGGTTGCCGACGTCGTACAGGACGCCACGGATGGCGTAGGTTAGATCGGCGTGGAGAAGTTTATCTTCTGGCATAGTTTACCTCGCGGGGGACAACCACGGATAGGGAAATGGACGATGATAAACATGGATAGTGAATGCACAGCGATAAACGCGGATAGAAGAAATACACGATAGGGACGAGTACGGACAGGGAAAATCTACGACAAGAAGGCCCTTGAATATAGGTAGATTCGCCAAACAGCAAGTTATCGTCCATTTCCATCATCCGTGTTCTCATCCGTGATGCTCCCCTCCGCGTTAATTGCTACGGCGCTTGACGTTCCACCACACACCGAAATCCGAGAAAATCATCCCTACCAGCCGGCATATCCTTGAAGCGGAAAGTACTTCGAACACCCCAATAGCTTGTGGACCATGCCCCACCCCGCATCACACGATAGTCGCCCTCCGACGGTCCTTTCGGGTTTGTCTGTGGTTCAGAAGGATACGGGCCATACCGATCTGCCACCCACTCCCACACATTGCCCGCCATGTCAAACGCCCCACACCAACTCTTGTTGTCGTCATTACTCACCACCGGCGCGGTCTGCGCGTACCCATCGTCCGCCGTCTTAACGGCATGGGGTTCCTGACAATTTATATCGCAGAAGTTCACGAGGGTGTCATCGAAGGTATTGCCCCACGGGTAAAGATTGCCCTCCGGTCCCCGCGCAGCGTATTCCCACTCCGCCTCAGTCGGCAAGCGCCCGCCGGCCCAGGCGCAATAGGCTCTGGCATCTTCCCAAGACACGCAAACAACCGGGTGATCTTCCATGCCAGGATTCTGATAAGTCGGCGTCCCCGTGTCACATACGGTGGGGGCGGTACATTTCCCGACATTCACGCAAACTGCATATTGCACGTTCATCACTTCGTTACGGTCAATCCAGAAGCCATCCAAAGTCACTGTATGCACCGGTTTTTCGTCCTCGTCACCCTCTTCACTCCCCATCTGGAATGTGCCCGCCGGGACATACACCATAATCATGTCATCGGCGGGACGCAGCCAGGTGTTGTCGGGGAGCGGAGTTGGTTCGGGCGCAGAGGATGGAGTCGGCTCGACATCAGGCGTTGCGACAGACACGGTCTCTGTGGGGGTCGGCGAGGGTTCAGATGTAGCTGTTGCCACAGTCGCCGTTTGCGTCGGGGCGGACGCTGGTTCAAGGGTGGGGGTGACCGATGGACCTTGCAGCGCCGGGAGGACTACTGCCACCAACACGATGCCGATCAACAGCACAAGTCCCCCACCCCCCGCCCACCAAAGCCATGACGGCAGGCGGCGCACAGGAGGCATGGGACGAGAAGGCGCTGGCTGTTGCTCACGTTCTACGTGCGCCGGGGTTTCCGCTTTCACAGGGGGGTGCTCCTGTGGCGCACGGCTGGCAGCCAGCGGTTCGGGCTTCTTTCCTTCGGCAATCGCTTTCAGCCGCTCCACAAACGCCATCGCGGTGGGGAAACGGTCGGCGGGGGCCTTCGCCAGCATCGTGAGCAGGATGGCGGTCACATCGGAGGGCAGGTCAGCCACAAAGCGCCGTGGATCGGGCGGTTGCAGGTTGAGGTGCGCGTTGAGGGTGGCGGGCGTGTTGCCGAGGAAAGGCGCGCGCCCGGCGAGCATCTGGTAAGCGACGATGCCCAAGGCATAGCGGTCGGTCGCCGGGCCGATCTCGGCCACGCGCTCAGGATCGGCCTGCTCCGGGGCCATGTACTCCGGCGAACCGAGCAACGTACCTTGCGAGGTCAACGCCGCGCTGCTTTCGAGCGCCTTCACCAAGCCAAAGTCCGTCAGCACCGCACGCGGGCCGCGCGTGGTCGTCTCGACCATGATGTTGGCAGGCTTGATGTCGCGGTGAACGATGCCTTGGGCGTGCGCGTAGTCCAGCGCATCGGCGATCTGTTCGAGAACGGGAAGCGCCTGTTCCAGCGAAAGCGCGCCTTCCGCTTCCAGCCACTCGCGCAAGGTGCGCCCCGGCAGGTATTCCATCGCGATGAACAGTTGCCCGGCCGCCTCCCCCGCTTCGTAGACAGTAACGATATGCGGGTGACGCAGGTTTGCGGCGGCCCGCGCCTCGTTGCGGAAGCGCAGCGTGAAGTCCGGCTCATTCGCCCAGGAAGCGTGCAGGACTTTGAGGGCGACGATGCGCTCAAGGTCGCTGTCGCGGGCTTTGTACACGGTGGCGAAACCGCCGCGCCCGAGTTCTTCGAGGATTTCGTACTTACCGATCATGTGCGTCATAGAACGATCTCCTTTCGCGCCTAGGGGGAAGACCACGGATTAAGAAATACACGATAGGTTATACTCGTTATGGTTCTCCGCTGTTCAAACAGCAATCGTCCATTTCTCTATCCGTGTTCTCCCCCCACCTATACCTGTCCAATCGCCCACTCCAGGGCTTCTTGCAGCATCGCCTGGGGCGGTTGTTCGATGAATTGCGCGGCGATCAGGTGCTCGATCATCGCTCGTGCCTGCGTGATGTCGTGGGCGGCCTGCGCGAACGCCTCTTCGCGGGTGAGCGAGACGCGCGCCAGCCCTTCGGCGACGGCCTGCATCGCCACATCGGCAGCTTCGTGCGGGAAGACGCCGGGTTCGTCCATACGGGCGGTAATGTTTTCAGGATCAATGCCGCGCTGTTCCGCAAAGGTCGCCAGCGAGCGGGCAGCGGCAATCGTCATCTCATCGGAGATGCCACGAGCGCGCACGAGCAACGCGCCTTTGAGGATGCCGGGGAAACCCAGGGAGTTATTGACCTGGTTGGGGAAGTCCCCGCGCCCGGTGGCGACGATGTAGGCTCCGGCCTCTTTCGCCGCGTAGGGATAAATCTCCGGGACGGGGTTGGCGCAGGCGAAAACGATGGACTTGGGCGCCATCAAACGAACGGATTCCGGCTTCACGACGCCGGGGCCGGGCGTGGAGGCCGCAATGAGCACGTCCGCGCCCTTCATCGCCTCGTCGAAATCGGCGATCAGGCGCGGGTTGGTCTGCTCGCAGATCTCCCACTTGCGGTAGAAGCGCGTGTCGGCCTGGATGTCTTTGCGGTCGCGGTGCAGGCCGCCTCTGGAATCGAACACGACGATGTTGTCAGGGTTGCCGCCCGCCTCGATGATGATGCGCACAATGGTCGTGTTCGATGCCCCCGCGCCGAGGAACACCATCTTCGCTTCACCGATCGGCTTATCCACCAGCTTGAGCGCGTTGAGCAGCCCCGCCAGCGTGACACACGCCGTCCCCTGCGCGTCGTCGTGCCACACGGGGATGTCGCACTCGGCGCGCAACGTATCGAGCACTTTGAAGCAGTTGGGCTGTGAGATGTCTTCCAGGTTGATCGCGCCGAAGCTCGGCTGCACCATCTTCACGAAGTCAATGATTTTGTCGGCGGAGTGCTGGCCCTGCGCGTCGCGGCTGTCAATGCACAGCGCGGTCGCGTCAATACCGCCGAGGTACTTCATCAGGAACGACTTGCCCTCCATCACGCCCAGGCCGCCGGGCGGCGTACAATCGCCGTCGCCAAGCACGCGGGTGGAGTCGCTCACCACGGCGACGTAGTTGCCCCGGTTGGAAAGCTCGTAGGAGGCATCGTTGTCGCTGCGGATCGTCGTCGAAATCTGCGAGACGCCCGGTGTGTACCAGACGTTGAACCAGTTGAAGCCGAACACGCCGGCTTTGGGCACGGTCTGCATTTTGCCCCGGTAAAAGCGGTGCGCCTGTTCCGCCAACCGCTTGAGGAACAGCGTCTTCGCCCGCGCGATTTTCTCCTCGGTCAGTTGACCGGAGAGAATGTCATCCAGATTGTCCAATGTCAGGTGTAATTCAGTCATCATAACCTCCTAAAATTCAAAGTCGAGTTGCATGTTTTGCATACGCAATAGCGAACGAACAAGCCCCGGGTCAAGCGCGCGCGGTTGGCAGGTGTGACGGACGCAGAGCGCAGCGGCCACGCCGGCGGCTTGCCCGATGCTGGCGGCAATCGGCATCACGCGGTAGGCGCTCATCCCCAGATGCGAGCCGCTGATGTTGCGCCCGGCCAGGAGCAACCCGTCCACGTCGCGGGGCGTCAACGCGCGGTAGGGAATGCCGTAGGCCGGCGTCACCCGATCGGCAATTTTGATGCCCTTATATTCGCCCCAAATATCAATGCCATAAGTTCCCACCGCAATGGTATCGGCCGGCAAGACGCCAGAGCGCAAGTCGTTTTCACTGACCACATGCTCGCCCAGGATGCGGTTCGATTCCCGCACGCCCAGACGCGGGGCCAGGTAGACGGTATAACCGTTTTCCCGCAGCAGCGCGTGATCGCGTTCCATAAGCTGCAAGGCTTCGGTCTGCGCCTGGCCCAACGCGCAACTGTCGCGCGTATCGTCGCAACGCACATGGCAGCCCCAATGCAGATACACGCCGGGATTCAGGCGCAAGGCCAACTCCGGGTCATCGTGAAACCAGCCCAGGCCGTTGACAAGCACGCCAAGCCGAACGTTGTCCAGGCGCATCATATCAAACGGCGGCCCGTCGCCAAGTTTTTGGCTGATGTACATCCAGGTACACTCTTGCACGCGCCGATCGCGCTTCTGCGGCGCGTGCGGTTCACCGAAATCAGATCTGGCGTCCCGGCCATACAACGCAGTACATCCGGCCTGAATAGCGACCGCCCCACAACCGGTCGCATCCACGGTCACGGCGCTACGGATAGTCAACGCGCGGCCCAAACCAGTCTCAGCGCGCACGCCGATCACCCGTGATGCACTGACCTCCGTCAACGTCTCCACCACGCGCGCGCCGGTCAACGTGGTGATATTTGGCTCCTGGTTCAACAACTGCCAGAACACGCGCTGGAAACTATCCGGCAGGAAAAAAAGCGCGTCACGGGTGGGACTGTAGTGCTTTTTGAGCAGCGTCTGGGCTTCCAGCATCACGCCCGTGACCGGCCCACCGCACAGCATATCCACGTAATAATCGGTAGTGGCCCCGCCGATGACCGGGTCTTCCTCTAGCAATATGACATTCGCGCCCGCGCGGGCTGCGCCAATGGCGGCGGGAATCCCCGACGCCCCCGCGCCAACCACTAACACATCTGTCGTCAAGGTCGGTTGTGTTTGCATTTTTATTTTCCCCACAACAAGTATATAGTTAGCAAGACCAAAGTCAAAACAAGGCATAGACCAAAGGAGAAAGTTATGTCGCCTGCCGACCAAGCCAGTTATCTCGCCGACATTGTCGCTGTTCTGAAGACCCATTGGCCCGACAACCGCACAATCAACATCGTGTGTCACGGGCACAGCGTCCCCGCCGGGTATTTCGCCACACCGCTGGTGGATGCGCTCCACGCCTATCCGCACCTGCTCTTCCGGGGATTGAAGCAGCGGTTTCCCTTCGCCGTGCTCAACGTGATTGTCACCGCGCGCGGCGGGGAGGAATCAGACGCGGGGGCGACGCGCTTCGCGGAGGACGCGCTCTGCCACAAACCCGACGTGGTGACGCTCGACTACGGCCTGAATGACCGGCGGATCGGGCTGGGCAGCGCCAGAATCGCGTGGCGGACGATGATTGAGCAAGCCCTGGCGCGGGGCTGCAAAGTGATCCTGTTGACGCCGACGCACGATGTCACGCAGCGGCCAACATACACGGGCGACGACTGCCATCTGCTGGCGGAACACGCCGCGCAAATCCGCGATCTGGCCGCCGAATACGGGCTTGGTCTGGCCGACAGCTTCGCCGCCTTCCAACGGTATGAAGAAACGACCGGCCCGTTGGACGATCTGCTCTCGTGGGGCAACCATCCCAATCGTAAAGGGCACAAATTGGTCGTAACGGAACTGCTGCGGTGGTTTCCGGCCGCGTGAAACTATAGCTCTTCAAGGTAAAATGTACAAAAATATCAATGAACGCTTGCCCAAAATCAAAAACGGGTGTATCACAAGGGCATAAGGTTTCACAATAGCGAAAGGAGAGAGCCATGGAAACCCAAACGGTAGTTAACCTCAACACAGCCGAGAAAGATGAACTCACCCAGGTGCCGGGCGTTGGTCCTGTGCTGGCGGAACGCATTGTGGAGGCGCGGCCTTTTGCGTCGTTCGACGATGTGCGCCGTGTGCCGGGGATCGGGCCGACGACGCTGGACAAAATCGCGCCATACGCCACGGTGGAAGAGTCGCCGCCCAGCGAAGTGGAAGCGCCAGCCAGCGAAGCGGCCCCGGTTGATCTGAGCTTCGTGGATATGACACCCCTTGCAGAGGAGAGCACACAGCGCGTCACCGAGATCCCGGCGGATTTGACCCCCTTGCCGCCGCTACCAGTCGTGCCGCCCTGGGATGAAGAGACGGCGTCGGTCATCGTCGCGGAAGCGGCCGCGCCGGAGGCGACCCCGCCGCCCTTACCAGAAGCGGTCATCCCATCACCTTTGGAGGAAGCTGCGCATTCCGCGGCAGAAACGCCGCCCCCATTACCAGAAAGCGCGCCTATCCCGCCCACCTTACCAGCAGCGCCGGCGGAAAGTGCAACGCAAAAGCCGACCCCGCCGCCGCAAGCCACGCAACCCCGGCCGGCTTCGACCTCATCCAAGCCGGTGACGCGCGCGCAACTCGCCTGGGTCAGCTTCATCGTCTTCGTCGTAACGTTGATCATCACTCTGGCGTTGAGCCTGGGCATCCTGGCCGGGATCAACGGCGGGCTGTCCTTCGCCTCGCCGGGCGATGTGGCGCAGGTCTCGCGGGAGGTCGCGGCGCTCCGGGGACAGGCGAGCACGCTGGAACAATCGCTGAACAGCGTCCAGACGCGGCTGAACAACCTCGAAGCGTTGAGCGAGCGCGTTAAAACTTTGGAGGCGGCAAAAGGCGATATGCAGCGCGAATTGGAGACGCTGACGGCGCAAGCGAAAACCCTCTCGACCCAGGTGCAAGACCTGAACCGCGCAACCGAAGCCCTGCGTACACAGATGGAAGCAGTACAGGCGCAAGCCGGACGCTTCCAGAAGGTGATGGACGGTCTGCGCGACTTGCTGAACAGTCTCTTCCCCAACGATTAGGAGGTCTATCATGGCGACAGAAGCTACTTCCTCCTCCAGCCAGAAATTTTGGCGCGGCCTGGGCCGGTTGGCGAAGTTTTTACTGCGGTTGATTTTCGTGCTGGTGATCGGCGTCCTGTTGGGCGCAGGCGTTTACTGGGGCGCGACGTATGGCATTGCGGCCATCAACCAGCACATTTTCCAGCCGATCCAGGAGCACACGCGACGACTAGACGACCTGGAAAATCGCTACGCGCAGGATTACAGCCGACTCAACGAGCAAACCCAAGCCTTGCAAGCGCAAGCACAAACGTTGCAGGAACAAATTGACGCCCTCGAAAGTCAGAAAGTCGCCACACAACAAACATTGGAGGCGCTGCAAACCCGTCTGACGGCGGCTGAGACTGAATTGAGCGCGGCGCAAACCGCGCTGAAAACCGCGCAGGAAAACCTCGGTGCATTGGAGGGCAAGCAAACGACCAACGAGGCCGACATCACCAAGCTACGGACGGCATTGACCAGGCTCGAAACGACGATGGACACGCTCACAGAGCGCGTCGCGCAGACCGGCAAGGACGTCGAAGCTCTTGGCGTCGCCGTTAAAGATGAAGCGCCGCTGATCGCTGTACGCACTGACGTGGAGTTACTCAAGGCGATGGAACTACTCACCCGCGCGCGTCTGCAACTGGCGCAGGACAATTTCGGAGCGGCGACAACCGAAGTGCAAGAGGCGCGCAACGTGCTGCTGGCGCTGAGCGCGACGATCCCAACGCATCAACAAAGCGCGCTCACGGCGATCGTGCAGCGCCTCGACCTGGGACTGGCAAACCTGCCCACCGCGCCCCGCCTGGCTGCCGACGATTTCGAGATCGCCTGGCAGTTGCTCCGACAAGGGCTGCCTGTGCAATCCACCGTCGAGATGTCGCTCTCGCCATTGGCGACGCCGACGCTCACAGCAACTGAGACACTTACAGCAACGGTTCCGGTCACGCCAACCGTCACACCGACGCCGAGACCGTAGGTTTTGGAGGTTTCCTGTTGAACAACGACATCCGTGAAGTCCCGTTAATCTTCCTCGGCTTGGGCAACATCGGCGGGACGCTGCTCCGCCAGATTTTGGAGACGCGCGCGACGGTGGCAGAACGTACCGGACTGCGGCTGGTTCCCGTCGCGGTGGCGGACGTGAGTGGACTGCTCTACGCTGCTGACGGCCTGCCCGAAGCCACGCTCACCGCTGCGTTAGGGGCCACGCGGGACGGCGGCACGCTCGCCGCGCTGCCCGGCGTGCGCCCGTTGAGTGAGTTGCCGTCCGTGCTGCGGCCCGGCGCGATCCTCGCCGACCTGACCGCCTCCCCCAAGACCGCCCCCACCCTGCGCGCCGCGCTCGACGCCGGGTGCGGCGTGGTGTTGGCGAACAAAATTCCGCTGGCCGGGCCGTGGAGCGAGGCCGCTCCCCTGATGATGCACCCGCACCTGCGCTACGAAGTCACGGTGGGGGCCGGCCTGCCCGTCATCGAGACGGAGCACTATCTGCGCGACACCGGCGACGCCATCACGCTGATCGAAGGCTGTGTCAGCGGCACGCTCGGCTATCTGTGCGCCGAACTGGAGCGCGGCGTCCCCTACTCGCAGGCGGTGGCGCAGGCGCGCGCCCTCGGCTACACCGAGCCGGACCCGCGCGACGATCTCAGCGGCAAGGACGTGGCGCGCAAAGCCCTCATCCTGGCGCGCACCGCCGGCTGGCCTCTGGAAGAACACCACCTGACGGTCGAACCTTTGTACAGCGAGGCGCTGGCGGGCCTTTCCATCGAGGCGTTTATGGCCGCCACACCGACGCTGGATGCGACATATGCCGCCCGTGTCGCAGCGGCCCAGGCGCAGGGGAACGTATTACGCTACGTCGCGCGCGTCACACCGGAGGGTGGCACGGTTGGCCTGACCGCCGTGGAACGCGATGGGCCGCTCGGCGCGTTGCGCGGGCCGGGAAATTACATCGCCCTGTACACCACCCGTTACCAGCCGCTCCCGTTGGCGATTTCCGGCCCCGGTGCGGGGCGTGAAGTCACGGCCGCCGGGGTGCTCGGCGATATTCTCAAGCTGGCGCGACAAATGCCGTTGGGCAGCCCGTCAAAATTTTATCAGCAGATTTAGCCGATTTAGCAGATTTTTTAATTTAATCTGCTAAATCTGCTTAATCTGCTGACAAGACGTTTAGAATGTCCGCGCGATCAAGTCCGCCGTGTACGCCATTGCCACGTCCACCACGCCGCGCACGGTGGTGGTGAAGACGACAACCTGATCCCCAAAGCCAAAGCGCGGGTGCGGATCGATGTGGTACTTCGCGCCGGTGTAATTCGGCATCTCCGGGTTATCGACCAGACGCACGCTCTTGCCCGTCTCGCGGTTGAGGAAGTTCACCGTCGAAGGGCAGCCGCGATAGAAGCGGGGATTGGCGTCGCCGATGAGATACTGCCCCGTCGCGCTGCTGTGCGAGTGCCAGCGCCCGCCTGCGAAGGGGATTTCTTCAACAGCTGATGTGGCGATGTTCACCCGCCACACGCCCACGTCGCTTTTGATGCAATACACATGCTGTCCGTCGGGGTCCCACCACTCGTGCGTCAGCCGTGTGGGCGTCGGCATAATCGGGCGAGGCTGCTCGCCGCGCCGGATGAGCCACAGGCGATCCACGATGTTGAAGCGCAAGCCCGTAATCGGGTCAGGGTGATTCTCCTGGGCAAAGAGGACAAGGTCGGGATCGGTCGGGCTGAACTGCGCGTGGTTGTAGTTGCGCTGAAAGGTGTGCCACAGCTCAAAATCGCTGCCATCCACAGGCAGCGCGCCGAAAACGAATTGCAACCCAACCGAGGCATCGATGAAGAACGCGCGTCCATCCGCCGATTTGGTAAGGTGGGTCGCCACGCGCTCGATAGGGCGCATCAGCGTCAGCTCTTCCGGCAGGCGGTTGACCAGCACGGCATCGTCGCCAGGGTGCGGGCCGCGCCGCCAGACGCCGTCGCCCATGCCCCAATAGACATCTCCCGTTTCGACGTCCACGAAGGGCGAGGCGTGGTTGAATTGCGTGTCGGGGAAGTGGCGCACTTCCTGCGTTGCGAAATCCACTACGCCGAGCGTGCGTCCCTGCGCCGCCGTCCCCGACGGCGGAAACGCGCAGTAGAACCACAAAAAGCGCCCATCGCGCGTGATGCTTTCGTTGACGAAATAGAACGCTTCCTGCACAGGGGCAATCTTCTGCGTCAGGATGTAGCTCGTCACGCCCGATTCGGGGTCGGTCCAGGGGGTAAACAACTTCGATTTAGCCAGTTCGATCATCATAGCCTCCAACCGTAGAGAGTTTGAACGTTGCGTCTAGTCTACCGCAGAACAAGATAAGAACAAGAAACAGAGTGCAGTTATCCGCAAAGTATCCGCGCCCTGTCACAAGCCTGTCACAATCACGAAGTAAGATAGCACTTATAGCAGGCAATCTGACTAACGACGATCAGACGATCTGACTAACGACTACCAGACTATTAAGGAGGAAACGTATGCAGCAGAAAGTTGTCGTTTTATTAGTGTTGATTTTGATCGCCGTCTTTGTGTTGGTCGGGTGGGCAGCGGGAAACTATCCGCAACCCGCAGCCGAAGCCGGGACAATTACGGTGAACGGGGAAGCGCAAGTGCGCATCATGCCCGATGAGGTGATCCTGACTCTGGGCATTGAGACATCGGACACGAACCTTTCAAGGGCCAAACAACTGAACGACCAAATCGTCACCAAGGTTCAGGCCGTGGCGAAACGGTACGGCATCCCGGCGGAATGCGTGCAGACGGATTATCTCAACATCGAGCCGCGCTACAACGACGGCTACACGCAGCGCGAGTTCGTGGGATATTTCGTGCACAAGACGGTCGTCATCACCCTGCGCGATCTGGCGAAGTTCGAGGACCTGCTCAGCGCACTCCTGGAATCCGGCGTGAATTACGTCCACGGCATCGAGTTCCGCACCACCGACCTGCGCAAATACCGCGATCAAGCGCGCGAGTTGGCGCTGCAAGCCGCCCGCGAGAAGGCCACCGCCATGGCGGCGACGCTAGATCAGAAATTAGGCGAGCCGCGCAGCATCCAGGAAGAGGCCAATCGTTGGTGGTCAGGCTACGGCAGCGGGTGGTGGGGACGCTGGGGTGGGATGACGCAAAACGTCATCCAGGAGGTCGGCGGGGACTACGCCAGCTTCGACAGCAGCCTCGCGCCGGGCCAGATCAGCGTCACGGCGCGGGTGGCGGTGAGTTTTGCGATGACGGGGAAATAGGATCTGGACGCAGATTTCCGCAGATTCACGCAGATTTTCAGGGGTAGATGAGATTGTGATATGGCCTCGCTGCCAATGACGGCGAGGCCTTAAGAATTTTCATATTCGCCAGGTCGCCTTGCCCGGCGTGGGCGATATCTTGCTTGAAGCTGTAATGATTGTAACATCCTCATGTTTCATCTTTCGGCAATCCGCCAGGCTGCACCGAAATCAACTGCACGCCCAAATCCCGTAACTTGTCCAGCAGCCCATACAGCGCCGCCTGATCCACCACCAGCCCGGTGAGCGTCGTTGTGCCATCCGCGTTGTGGGTCAAGGTCATTTGCTCGAACCAGTCCGACCACTGTGGGTCCAAATGGCCCTGGATGTGGATGCGATATTCCTCTGGTTTGCGCGTTCTTTGTCTCATAATGTCAATCATACACGCAAACCCGGCGCGCGTCATCTATCAAAAGATAGATTGCACGGTTGATTTTCGAGGACAAGACTCACGTGGTTTTTAGTCAGGACGCAGATTCACGCTGATTTTCGCAGATATAAAAAAGAATCTGCGTGAATCTGCGAAAATCTGCGTCCAAAAGCTTGTTGGTCGAAAGCGAGTGTGTAAATACAGAGGGAATCACAGCAAATGCAGGTCTCTGGCGCGGGCAATCGCTTCGGTGCGGCGTTCGACGCCCAACTTGCCGTAGATGTTGTGGAGGTGCGATTTGACCGTCCCCACGGTCACGATCAACGCTTCAGCGATCTGGCGGTTGGAGAAACCGTCTTCTATCAGTCGCAACACTTCCAGTTCACGCTCGCTCAAGGGTTCGATCAAGTCAGGCGAAGGAGAAGGGACAGACGGCTTGTTGCCGAAATCAGGAAAAGCACGCAATAGCCGGTTAGCATAGGCCTCCAGACGAGGGGAACGCCACACTTGACGTTGAGTCCCCAGACGCAACAAGTCAGCCATCGGCGGGCCTTCGTCCAAAAAAGTACGCGCATATCCTTCCGGCTCAGCCAGACTGAGCGCCTGCTGCAAGGCCACCAACGCTTGCGACGCATCGCCCCGTAGGTGATGAATCAGCGCTTGTAGGATGAAAACTTCGACCTGCCAGCCAATCGCATTGTAGCGTTGTGCGGCGCCAAGTTGTCGGGTCAAAAAGTCGCTTAACTCGGTCAGTGAAAACAGCGGCCTTTCGTCGCGGCGCTGGTGTTGGGCGACGATCAGGCGTGCCAGAACGAACTGCGCCGCATTGTATCGTTCGCTGTCCAGTTTCAAATTCCGCTCGCGCGCCCAGCGTATAGCATCATCCAGGCGCTGCGGATTATAGTGCGCCTGTTGTACCCACAGTCTGGCCCTATACGCAGCCACGTGGCTCGGTCCCTGATAGAACGGCAAGCGGTCATCGGACGATCCACGCAACGCATACAGATGCTCGGCCTGGCGAAGTACCTCCATGGCACCGGCTTCATCGCCCTGCGCCTGTTTGAGACGCGCCAGCGCGAAATGCCCTTCCAGCCGCGTGTAGGTGGAAGCCGTCAACACCAACAGCGCCAATCCGCGCGTCAACGCCGCCTCGGCCTCCGGCAATTCATTGCGAAACAGGTGAATGATGCCCAACGTCACGTGCAACACACCCGAGATCGGCAACGAGCGTCCGTGGCGTTCAGCCGGAACGACGATAGACTCAAGCGCATCCCGGCATATCGCTGCGGCTTCACGCAATTGTCCATAGAGGAAGGCCACAATCGCCAGTGCATGGACTGCGGCCAACGCATTGAACAGGTCGCCGCACGCCTCACCCACCGTGCGGCACATCTTCCATGCCTGAATCGCTGCCGCCTCGTCACCCAGGTCCCAGTACGTAGCCCCCAGGTTGTAGTAAAGCGCGCTGTGGAACCACGTGTTGCCTTCCGGCAAACGTTCCAGCGCTTGTCGTGAAAGCGCGATCACCTCGGCCGGCGGCGCGCCGCGAAAGCGGGCCAGATAGGCGCGGAATTTCAGGACGAACCCGCTGGCTTCATCGATGTTTGCCGGAGGCGCGGTAGCCAACGCCTTCTCTGCCGTGTTCAGCCACGTTTCAGCTTGTTGATATGTGTCCGCCGAAGGCGTCACAATGGCCAGACAACTGGCATAGACGGCGCACAACAGCGGACGATCGCGCAACACCGCTTCAGGCAGCGCCTTGAGCCAGGTGTAAACCAACACGGTTTCGCTGCGATAGAAGAACGGCAGCACGTGCCGTTCGACAAGGGCGGCGGCGTACTCATAATCGGGGGCCGCCAACGCGCACGTCACGGCTTCGGCGATCAGACCCTCACGTTCGTACCACGCGCTGGCCCGTAGATACAGCGCCGCAATCGTCTCGGCATCGGCGACCTGCCGCAGCCTTTGGCGCAGCAAATCCGCGAAAAGCCGGTGATAGCGATACCAACGCCGCCCGTCGTCCAGCGGAATGATGAACAGATTGGCGCGCTCGAACTCGTCCAGAATGGCCTGCGCATTGCCCTGCCCCGGCGCGTCCTCGCCTAAAACCGCGTCACACAATGGGCCGCTCAACCGATCCAGCACCGACGTTTTCATCAGGAACGTCTGTATGGCTTCAGGCTGCCGGGTCAACACCTCTTCGAGCAGGTATTCGAGGATGTAGCGGTGTCCACCGCCGAACTCCTGGATAAAGGCGCTGGCGTCTGCACGACCGCGCAAGGAGAGCGCCGCCATCTGCAAACCGGCGGCCCATCCTTCGGTGCGCGCGGTCAGGGTCGCCACATCGTCGGTGGAAAGCGTCAATCCCATCGTCTCTTGGAAGAACTGCGCGGCTTCGTCGGGCGTCAGGCGCAGATCGTCCTGGCGTAATTCCAAAAGGTGACCGCGCCCACGCAACCGCGCCAGCGGCAGGAGCGGATCGGAACGGGTGGCGATCACCACCCGCATTTGACCGGGTAAATGGTCAAGCAAAAAGGTCATAGCTTGGTGGATTGGCAGGGACGTGATCAGGTGATAGTCGTCAAGCACCAGCGCCAACGGACTGGCGACAGCATCCAGTTGATTCACCAACGCTACATATAAAGATTCCAAGGGTGGAGGTTGCAACGCGCGCAGCGCATCCAGCACATCCTGTCCCACGGACGGTTCCCGCGTTTGGAGCGCCGCGATCAAATGCGCCGTAAAGCGCGCCGGGTCATTGTCGCCCTCGTCCAGCGATAACCAGGCCGCCGGTTGCTCGCGCGCCCAGGCACTCAACAACGTCGTCTTTCCATAGCCGGCCGGCGCAGAGACGAGGAGCAGCCGGAAGCCGGTCCGCCAACCCGCGTTCAACTGCGCCGTCAACCGCGCGCGCGATGCCGCGTCGGACCGCGACGGCGGAATGTGGAGCTTCGTCTTAAGAATGAGATTCGTACTCACGGCGGAGCAATCCATAACACAACGTATCGGTGAAGCCGCCATCGGGAGCGCGCTTGTCCTCGCGGATGCGACCTTCCAACGTAAAACCGCAGCGCTCGGCCACCCGGGCGCTGCGGACGTTGGTTTCATCGCAGTGGAGAGAGACGCGATGCGCCTGCAAATGCTCGAAAACAAAGCGCAGCGCCGCCCGCGCGGCCTCGGTGACATACCCCTGCCCCTCGTGCTCGCAATCCACGACGTAGCCCAATTCATACGCCGGGAGCGCGCGGTCGGTCAGGCCGATGTAGATTTGCGCGACAAAATCGTCGGTTTGCCTGTCGAACACGCCCAAAAAGTAGGCCGATCCCTTCTGCCACTCGGCGATGAAATCCCGGATGAGATTCTCGGCCTCCACCGTGTCGGTGAGCGTGGTCAGCGGATTTTCTGCTTCGTAACGGGCAAAGTGCGCGCGGTTGCGCAGGCCCATCATCAGATACATCGGGCCGTCACCCGCACGATAGGGACGCAGGTACAGACGCTCGGTTTCGATACGCACAGACAGTCCGTCTCCTACAATGTCACATTGACCGTTTTGCGGCGCTCCCGCTCGCTGACTGCGATATGCCCGATTGCCAATGCCAGCGTCGCCATGGCCAGTGGCCAGGATCGCAACAACGCTGCCGCCGCCGCAAAATAAACTACCGGGCTAACCGCCAACGACAAAGGTATACCCCACATCGGCGCGAAGAGCAAGGCATAGCGGCAACCCTGCCGGACATAGCGGAGCCAGCCGGCATAGTAGCAGCCAAGCGCCAACGCCATCACGACAAGGCTGACAACTGCGACCACTCCCTGAACTCGAACCCGGTAAAAGCAGGGGATTACAAAAACGCCCACTTGCCCCAGACGCTCCAGCACTTCCAACAATCGGATAAGCGGGCGCGGCGCATCGGGCGCATCCTGCGGTTTATCTCTGGGCGGAAAACGGACCATCAACGCATTGGGCAACAGAACCAGCAACGGGATTAGCCAACCGATCGGCATACGGACTCTCCATCTCTCCAAAGAATTTTCACATTTACGTTTTACGTTTCACGCTTTACGCCGGGCGCAAAATCACCATCGCTTTTTGCGCGCAGAAAGCCTCCAGATCGGCGCGCGTGAACCGCAACGGCAACCCATCGAACAGATGCATAATCAGGCGAACCATGATCGGGTGGCGGCGCAGACGTAATTCGAGAAAAAGGGCAATCCGTGCCGGCTCGACTATGGGTTCGGCAAGGGCATCGAATTCACGCCTGCGTATGGTAACGTGAACATTGGGATTGGCAAGAATGTTCTTGAACCAGTCCGCCTCCGGCCCACGCGCCGAGGCGACATAGTACGCGCCATCCACCTTCTCGAACTGCAGCGGCGTCACGCGCGGCAAGCCGGACTTACGCCCGATCGTTGTCAGCAACAACACAACCCGAGTCGGCCCAATGCCACACCGATAGTTGGCGACCATGCGGGCGTTGAGCGCCTTCATACGGTGGTAGATCGTTTTAGGAGACATCTGTGATCACCTGCAATTCAGGCACTGCGACGTCGCGCTCGTCGCCCGCGCTGCCAGCCTACCAGGTAGTTGACCAGCGCGACTGCGCCCAGCGCCAATAGCCAGCGTCGCGTGGCCGGGCGAACCGGCGCCATCCGCAGCCCCCAAACCCGGCGCGCGCCCCGGCGATAGACGCCAAGCACCAGGCCGGGAATCAACACATCGGCGAACCAATAGGCCGGGCGCGGCACCGGCGGAACAGGCTGCTGCCCGTGCGGAACGGGATGCGGCTCCGGCAACACAACCTCCGCGCTGGTGAAGGTTTCACCCTGTTCCTGAGTCAGTTCAGCGAGCACGCGCCCATCCGCTCCCACGATTTTGCAACCGGGGACGAAGGTATAAGTCGCGTGCAACTGGTGGGCATAAGGCAAGTGTTTGATCAACCCAGGCGCCAGCGGCAAAATAGCCAGGAACGCCGCGCGCCCGTTGGGAATCGCCGTCGTGATCTGCCCACAGCCCACGGTGTTGACCGCCGGGACACCGAGCCACGCAGTTTGTTGGTCGATCGTCGCACCGAAGACCTTCGGCACGATGTCTTTCATGCGGCGGAAAAGCGGCCCCATTTCATCCACTGGCACTTGTACGCCGTTAGGGAAATGGTAGACCGGATTGAGTACGTCCGGCGGGAAACTGGCGATCAGCATGAGGTCCACATATCCGGCATATCGCCGCCATAGTTCGGTATGCGCCACATCCCAGCAGATCATCATGCCGATGTCGCCCAAATCCGTGTGCGCCACGGTGATGCGGTCGCTCTCGCGGAAGTAGGCGCGCTCCCATCCCCAGGG
>DAOLUH010000011.1:0-119302 GCA_035420085.1 Anaerolineae bacterium | reverse complement strand
GCCGTCGCAAGGCGCATCCCCGCCAGCAGTGCCCTTCGGCGCGCGCCGCTTCGTCGCTTGCCGCTATCGCGCAAGTGATAGCGCGCTGCGCCGCCGCCGCTGTCTCTGCATAGTCGCTGTTCACTTCGGCGTAATTGGCTTGCCGCAGCGCCACCTCAGCCTGATGCTGCGGCGTAACGATCTCCGGCGGGCCGTTTTCCACCAGCGCCGCCAGTTCCTCCAAAACACGACGCTGCTGCTCGCGGCGGCTGGTCATATCGCAGGAGGACTCCAGACCGCTGAGCAAGGCATATCGCTGCTCAGGCGCGCCGGTCAATTCCAGCCCGCGCTGATAAAAAGCGATAGCCTGTTCGTGGGCATACGCCAGGCGCGCCTGATCGCCGGCCAACAGCATATAGCGCGCCGCCAGTTCCGGCTGCTGCGCCCGGTCGAAGTGATAGGCCAGGAGTGCAATTTCTTCGGGATGTAGCCGTTCCAGTGCGGCGGCGAGACGGGCATGGAGCAAGTGGCGCAGCGGCGCCGGAACACTCTGGTAGAGCGCGGCGCGAATTTTGTCGTGCGCCAGATCCCAAAGGTCGCCGACCGGGCGGGCCAGTTGCCGTGATTGCCACTCCATCAACGCCGTTGCCACACCATCTAGCGCATAGTCCCCGGCCTCTGCCAGTACTGCCGCCTCGAACGGACGACCAAATGCGGCTGCCAGCATCAGCAGATATTGGTGGGAGGCGCTCAATCGTTGCACGCGCTGCATGATCACATCCTGGATGCGCGCCGGTAGGGATAGCGCAGCAGGGATTGCGCCGAGGAGTTTCCAGCCTGATGGTGTTGGACGCAAAACGCCTTGCTCATGCAGCATGGCCACCAACTCAGCCAGGTAAAACGGATTCCCCTCGCTCTCGCGGAAAAGGTAATCGGCCAGTAGGGTCTCGTCCGTCGTGTTGAGCATCTGTGCGGTCAGACGGGCAACGTCCGCCACGGTAAGCGGGGATAGCGTCCGCGTGTGCAGCAAACCGTCGCGGTTAAGGGTTTGCATTAGATGGGTCAGAGGATGGTCGGACAAGACTTCGGCAGGTCGGAACGTCCCGACAAACCAGCAGGTCGCGGCGTCGAGACCGCGTATCAGGTAGTGCAGCAAATCCAGCGTATCGCTGTCGGCCCAGTGAAGGTCGTCCAGGAAGAGCACCAGGCTGGCGCGCTGCCGCGCGCGCAACCTGGCGAGGTGCGCAGCAGTCGCCGCGAAGAGCGCGCTGCGCTCCGTTGGGGTGACATGGTCCGACTCCAGCAGGCGCACCAATGACACAGCGGCCGGCGCAGCCTGAGCCAGTGTGGGCCGTAGCGCCTCGTAGATGGCCTGATAAGGCACAGCGCGGTGGAATTCATAACAGCGTCCACTGAGGATGTGCGCGCCCCGCCCGGCCATGAAGCGCAATACTTCCTGGGCTAACCGTGTTTTGCCGATACCGGCGTCACCTGACACCAACGTCAGCCCACTAGCGTTGAGCCGCGCTGCCTCCCATTGCGCGAGCAGCCATGCGTGATCAGCTTCCCGCCCTACCAGGGGAAGAGATACGGCAGTAGCTTCAGAGACGCCAGAGGCGGGTTTTTCCTCGGCCTCGGCGCAAATACGGTCATACAAGGCTTCGGTTTCAGCGGTGGGCGTGACCCCCAACTCCTCGGCCAGCATCCGGCGACACGCCTCGTACTGCTTGAGCGCGGCGCTGCGCTGCCCGTTCAATGCCAGCAACAGCATCTTATGGCGATGCGCTTCTTCGCGCCAGGGGTCGAGGGCGAGCAAGCAGTCGGTATAGCGCAACCCGGCTTCAATTTCGCCGCGTTGCGTGTGATAGGTGATCAGGGTGTGCAGCGCGGCGGCGGCTTTTTGCCGCCAGCGTTCGCGCTCGACCACCAGCCACGTCTCGAACTCCGGGCAGTCGTCGAGATACATCCCGGCCATGAAATCGTCGCGGTATAGGGTCAGAGCCTCGCTTAACGCACCGGCATCAGCAGACGGCGTAGTAAGCGCATCAAACGCACCGGTATCCAGCCAGCATGCGGCGGCGTTGAACGTCACCGTTTCGCGGTCGGCGCTCACACAGCTGGGGAGCAAGGCGTTGAAGTTGTTGAGCACGCGGCTGAGGTTGCCGCGTCCGCGCGCTTCGGGCTTGTCAGGCCAGAAAAGGTCAGCCAGGTGCGCGCGCGTCTGCGGTTGGCCTTGCGCCGCCAGATAGCACAGCAGCGCCAGCGCGCGCCGCGACTCAAAGCCGTGAACAGGTTGTCCGGCGTGTTCGACGTGTACCGGGCCGAGCAAGTGTAAACGATAGTCGAACTCCATCCTCACAGCCTTTGCGAAGGATTTGCGAAGGGTTGTCAGGTATAAGATAGCATAATTGTGTGAAGTCACAAGCAAGCGAATGGCAAATGGCGAATGGCAAATGACGAATGGCGAATGACGAATTTTAGGGGGCAAGGATGCCGCTGAGTGAGCCGCATTATCAAGCCTATTTATTGCGCTGCTGGCAAGAGCCGTCCGCACAGCCCGGCGATCCGCCGTCGGCGTGGCGGTTTGCGCTGGAGTCGGTGGGGCAGGAGCCGGAGCGCCGGGGGTTTGGCTCATTGGAAGCGGTGTTTGCGTTTCTGCGAGCGGCGTTGGAAAACCTGCCCGCGTGTTTGGATCCTTTATATTCACATCAAGAATTGGTCAAAGGAGGCTATGATGAAGATTTACCGTAAATGGTTACTGGCTTTGATTGCGGGAGCGATAGTGCTGAGCATGGCGTTGGTGACCTGGCACTTGACCCGTGCGGCAATGTTGCACGTCAGCAGCCTGGCCGACACGACGGCCAATGACGGCTACTGTACGTTGCGTGAGGCGCTCATCAACACTAACGATGACGCGGCTACCTGGCCCGACTGCGCCGCCGGCAACGGCGCGGATACCATCTATCTCACCAATCTGAACGGCCAGATTATGCTGCTCTCCGATTTGCCGCCCGTTACCGATACTGATGGGCTGACGCTGCAAGGCCCCGGCGCGACGCGCCTCACCCTCAACGGCAATGGTTTGTGGCGTATGCTCAACGCCCAAAGCGGCGTGCCCATCGTGGTGCGCAACCTGACCCTGGCGCGGGCCGGCGGCGAGGCATCGGGCAGCGCCATCAGCGTCGAAAACGCTTCTCTGGAATTATGGAGCAGCGCCGTTTTGAGCAGCACCAACACCGCCGTTTCCGTCAATGGCGGGCGCCTCACCGTCGTTGACAGTCGCTTCAGCGGCAACACGACTGCCGGCGCGGGCGCGGCCATCCAAGCCGTCAATGCGCCGACCACAGTGGTGGACACTTCTGAATTTGTGTCCAACCAGGCCGGCCACGGCCATGCCGTCTATCAGGCTGGCGGCAGCCTGACGCTCAATAACAGCCTGTTCCGGCAGAACGGGGTGACTACCAGCGACGGCTATGGCACGGTGGAGTACAGCGGGGATATGAAAGTTACCGTCACCGGCTGTACATTCGAGGATAACCAGACCCGGCAGGGCGGCGCGCTGCACGATGCCGGGGGAGGTGGCGTGGTCCACATTGAAAACAGCCAGTTTATCGGCAACGTGGCCGGGTATCAGGGCGGCGTCATCCGCAGCGGCGGCGGGCGCGCCCTCGACATCCGGCATAGCCTGTTCGTCGAAAATGCAGCGCTGAGTGACAATGGCGGCGTAATCTACAGCTATGCGCCCATCACGATTACGGCCAGCGCCTTCTACAGCAACACGGCGGCCCAATTAGGCGGCGTGATTATGACGCAAAACGATGCGACCGGCCCGATTACGATCTTCGACAGCCTGTTTCAGGGTAATCACGCTGAGTGGGGTGGCGCGATCTGGTTCGGGCGCGGCCTGTATGTGACGAATAGCACCTTTTATACCAATACGGCGGGTTATGCCGGCGGCGCGTTAGGCTCGTTCGAGGGGTGGGGTGAAATCAACAACAGCACCTTTGATCACAACGGCGCTAACAACGGCGCAGCCTTGTATTTCAGCAATGGCTGGGATCCGCCGATCACGTTGCGCAATACCATCGTCGCCAATCCTTTATGGGGCAACAACTGTTATGCCTACACCGGCGCGTATACCGATGGCGGCTACAACCTGCAATATCCCGGCGTCAGTTGCAATCCGGCGATTCCAGAACTGAATCCCTTGCTCGACGCCGCTGGCCCGCAAGACAACGGTGGCCCTACCGCCTCCATTGCGCTGCAATCCGGCAGCCCGGCGATTGACCGTGCACCGGCCGGCGGCGGCTTCTACTGCCCGGCCACCGACCAGCGCGGCGCGCCGCGCCCGGTAGACGGCGATGGTGTCGGCGCGGCGGATTGCGATAGCGGCGCCTTCGAATACGACAGCATCCCGCCTACGCCGACTGTGCCGCCCTCCCCCACCGCCACCCCTGCGCCCACCGCCACGCCGCAGCCGGTTCCGGTGTTGACGTTCAGCAAGACGGCGGAGGATTTGAACGGGGCGCCGTTGTTGCCCGGCGATACCATCCGCTACACGTTGCACGTCACCAACAGCTTCGCATACTCGGCGACCGGCGTGACCCTCAGCGATAGCGTCCCCACCTACACCACGTATATCGCGGATTCTGACACACCCGAAGCCGACGCCGATAGCGACCCGCTGGTGTGGAGCGCCCGCGACATTCTGCCGGGGGCGTGGACATTCACCTTTGACGTGCTGGTCAACGCGGACACCGGCGGGCGCGTGATCCAGAATGTGGCGTGTCTCACGCAGCCCGCTGTGCCTGAGCACTGCACGCCTCCGGTGACGCCGCCCGGCGAGAACGGCGGCGTAGTGCAACCGCAACTTCAGGTGCAGAAGACCGCGCTGGATGTGAACGGCGCGCCGCTGTTGCCCGGTGACGTGATCCGTTACACGGTGGTCGTCACCAACCCGCATACCGTAGCTGTGAACAACGTCGTCATCAGCGACACACTCCCGGCGCACACGGCCTACGTGACCGGCTCGGCCACGCCCGCTCCCGATGCAGACAGCGATCCATTGGTATGGAGCGCCCAGAGTTTCGCGGCTGGCGCGTCGCGCACATATCAGTTCGATGCGCGCGTGGAGGCGACGGCGGGTGGACAAACCATCGCCAATGCCGCGTGCTTAACGCAGCCGAATATCCCGCAGGTTTGCACGGCGCCGGTGACGCCGCCGGGCGAGGGAGGAGGGACGGTACTGCCCGTCCTGCTCTTCGGCAAGACCGCACGCGACGTGAACGGCGGGACGCTTATGGAAGGCGACGTGATCCGCTACACGATCACCGTGACCAACCCCCACAACGTTACCGTCTCCGGCGTCGTCATCAGCGACACGATCCCCGCGTATACCACCTATGTGACCGGCACGGCCACCCCAACTATCCCTGATGCGAACCCGCTAGTGTGGGCCGGGCAAAGTTTCGATCCCGGCACTCTACAACCGGTCGTGAAGACCTATAGTTTCGACGTGACGGTGGATGCCGGAGCAGTAGGGCAGTTTATCCGCAACAGCGCCTGTCTGACCCAACCGGACAGCCCGCAGACTTGCACCGCGCCGATTGTCCCACCTGGGGGAGGCCAGGTGAAAACGCACATCTATCTGCCCCTTGTGCTTAACAATTACCCGACCGCGCCCTAAAGCCTCGCGGGGTGCGGGGAATTTCAACGCCAAGAAGCGCAGAGACACAGCAATTCTCACTGTGTTCTCTGCGCTCTCTGTGACTACACTTGTAACGGGCAAAAAGTCACATTTTACCGAAGTCTGTTTTCTTAATCGGACGCAGATAAACGCTGATTTTTTTATAATCTGCGTGCATCTGCGAAAATCGGCGTCCGCAAAAATGTTACTTTATGTCTCACTTCAGTATATTTCCTGGTAAATTTGCCGGAGGCGATGATGAAACTTCATAAAGTATTCCAAAGTCTTTTTGGCCTGTTCCTCGTGTTAAGTTTGACCGGGCTTGGCGTCCATGCTGCGTTGGCCGCCGGGATCATTCGTTACGTCTCCCCAACGGGCGCCGACAGCGGCGCCTGTACCAATCCCGCTGCGCCGTGCAAAACGCTCGCGTATGCCATCAGCCAGGCGGCGAGCGGCGATGAACTGCGCCTCGCTGCGGGGACCTACGGAGCGGCATCCACGACCAAGAGCCTGACGCTCAAGGGCGGCTATGCGGCGGATTTCAGCAGCCGCGATCCGGCCATCCATATCACGAATTTGAGCGGCGGCGGCTGGAGCACGGCGTTCAGCGCCAACGGGCAAAGCGACGCTTTTATTGACGTGACGCTGGACGGGTTGACTATCTCCAATGGCGGGGCGTGGAGCGGCAACAGCGCCGGCGGCGTCAGCGTGCGCTATGTCAACCTGACGATGGAGAACTGCCGGGTGCAAAACAACACCGGCAACAGCGGCGCGGCCGGCGGCGTCTATTTGATGGAAAGCAACGCCGTCATCCGCCACAGTCAGTTCCTCACCAACACCAGCAGCAGTCGCGGCGGCGGTCTGTATCTGTACGGCTCGTTGTTAGATCGGTATACGCTGGTGTTGGAGAACAATCTCTTTCAGGGCAACCGGGGCGGCTATGGCGGCGGCGCGTACCTGTGGGCCGGCGTCCTGACGCTACGCGACAATGTTTTTGAAAACAACACGGCGACCGAAGTGGGCAGCGTGTATGAAGACTATATGGTCGGCGGCGGTTTTCACATCGAGGATGCCCAACTGCTGATGCAGCGCAACCTCATCCGCAACAACACCGCCACCCGGGGCAGCGGCGCCGGCGGCGTCATCGCAGTGGATCGCTTTTGGAGCGACCCGGAGGTGACGCAGCAGGTGGAAAACAATGTGTTCATCGGCAACACGCTCGGCAATGCCGCCCGCTATGGCGCGGGGCTGCTGTTGTGGGATGCGGAAACGGCGTTAGCGCACAACACCTTCAACGGCAATACCGGCGGCGACGGCAGCGCATTGACGCTGGTGGAGGATTCCATCGTCACCGTGACCAACGCCATTGTCGCCAATCAGGTGACGGGAATGACGGTGTACACCAGCAGCGTGCTGAGCGTCAACGGCATTTTGTGGCGTAACACCACGCAAAACACGCGCAATATCGCCGGGACCGTCACCTTGAGCAATGAGTACACCGGCGACCCCAATTTCACGGCGGATGGCTATCACCTCGGTGCGGGGGCGGCGGCGTTGAATCGCGCCGTGGGTCTGGCGGTGGGCGATGATGTGGACGGCAACGTGCGCCCGCAAGGCGCGGCCTCCGACTTGGGCGCAGATGAACTGCTGGACGTGGGGCTGCGTGTGACCAAGCAGGCCAGCGCGGCGGCGTTCTATCCAAGCGCCACGTATGTCTATACCGTCACGGTCTATAACGACGGCGTCAACCCGGCGAGTAACCTCACCCTGGCGGACGACCTGCCGGCGGAGTTGCGCGCCACGGCGGCGGCCATCACGACGGGGAGTTGCACGCTCGACCCGGCCTGGGGCGGCGTGACGTCGTGCAATGTAGGGACGCTCGCCGCCGGCGCCGCGGTGACGCTGACGCTTAGCGTCGAAACGGCGGCCTCCACTACCGGCGCGCTCCTGACCAACGTCGTGGTGGCGACGGCAACCGAGACGCAGAACGGCGCCAGCCTGGCCACCCCGTTCCACACCTGCCGCGCCCGCCTGAACGCCGCGCCCACCACGTACAGCACCGTGCAGGCCGCCATTGACGCAGCCACCGCTCCAAGCGATGTGGTGAAAATTTCCGGCGTGTGCGCGGGCGTGAATGATGAGGATGGGCTGGCGCAACTGGCCTATCTCGACCATTCCCTCACCTTGCAGGGCGGCTGGAACAGCGACTTTACGGCGCGCGACACGGCGCTCTATCCCACCACGCTCAACGCGCTGGGGCTGGGGCGCGTGATTTACGCGCACACCGGCGTGAGCGTGACCATCGAGGGCTTGAATCTGACCGGCGGCAACGCTTCGCGGCAGGGCGGGGCTTCGCTGAACGTCACCGAGGGCGCGGGCGGCGCGCTGTATGCGCAATACGGCGCGGCCACCGTGCGCGATGCGGTCCTCTACGGCAATTACGCCTCCACCACCAGCGGCAATGGCTACGGTGGCGGCATCGCCATTTACAACGCCGCGCTGACCGTCACCAACAGCATCATCCGGGAAAACGTCGCCTCGCTCAACAGCAACGGCGCCGGCGGCGGGCTGTACCTGTATCAAGACGAACTCAATTCGCACCGCAACTATGATGTGCTGATCCAGAACAGCCAACTGCTCACCAACACCGCCTCGGTCGCCGGGCACGCTCTGGGCGGCGCGCTGCGGATGACGTATTACTATTACGGCCACATTACCCTGCGCGCTAACATGCTGCGCGGCAATCGCGCCGCCAGCGGCTATGGCGAGGGCAAGGGCGGCGGCTTTTATTGCAGCAATTCCAGCAACAGCACCGCCACCCGCCTGGAGCATAACCAGATTCTCTACAACGAGGCGGCTTCCGGCAATTTCTCCGGCTACGGCGGCGGCGTCTATGCCGACGGCTGCAATCTGGCCTTGAGCGAAAACACCATCGAGCACAACCGCGCGGCTAACACCGCCAACAGCAGTTACGCCGGCTATGGCGGCGGCGTGTATGTGACCGGCGGCGGCACATTCAGCGCCAGCGAGGGGATGTTCACCCGCAACAGCATCGCCTACAACACCGCCAACCCGCTCGGCCACGGCCTGGGCGGCGGGATGTATCTGGCCTCCTCGGCCGGAGTCGGGTCATCTATTCCCCCCAAGGGCAGCCTGGATGGCGACCGGCTGCGCTTCAACACGGCCGGCGCCAGCGGCTATGAGTCGCGCGGCGGCGGCCTGTACGTGTATCGGGTCAGCCCCGTGCTGAACAACCTGCTCGTGACCGACAATCAGGCCTATGCCCAGGGTTCGGGCATTTATGTGGACGGTGCCAACACCACGCTTTACCACGCCACCATCCTCCACAACACCGGCGGCGACGGCGCGGGCATCCGTGTGGCCGAAGCCGTCATCGGCCTGAACACCTACACCAGCACGCTCAAACTCTACAACTCCATTGTCGCCACGCAGACGGTGGGCGTCTCGGTCAATTTGACCAACACAGCCATCCTGGACACGAACCTGTGGTATGCCAACACGGCCAACACCGGCGGCAGCGGAACCATCGTGAACACCAACGCCCTCAGCGGCGACCCGCGCTTCGCCGCCGACGGCTATCACCTGCTCAGCGCGTCGCCGGCCAAAGATGTCGTTCTTGTTTCGCCGGTGGAGGACGATGTGGATGGCGATTATCGCTACGGCGGCCACGGCTACGACCTGGGCGCTGACGAATATCCCGCCCCGGCCTTCCGCTTGAGCAAAACGGCCAACACGAACAATACGGCCACCGGCGAGGTCATCACCTACACTATCGTCATCACCAGCAGCGGCAACGTCACGGCCACCAGCGTCACGCTGACCGATGCGCTTCCGGCAGCGGCGCGCGCTCTCAGCGCCCAGACGACGCGAGGGACGTGTACCGCGCCCGGCGGCTGGGGCGTGCCCGTCACCTGCGCCCTGGGCGATATGCCGCGCCTGACCGACGCCGTCATCCACATCTCCGCGCAGGTGACGACAACCATGCCGACCAACCCGCCGCTGATGTTGACCAACGTGGTCACGGCGACCGCGCCCGGCGAGGGTGACGGCACGCAGCGCGCGGCGAGTGCGACCGTGCTGCTTTCCAATTGCTGGGCCAAAGTGTTGGGCGGCGCGGTCTATGGCAGCGTGCAGCAGGCGATTGACGCCGCGCCGGCCGGCGGGACGGTGCAGATTGCCGGCGCGTGCTATGGCGTGACGACCCGCGGCAGCGTGAGGCAAGTCGCCTCCATTACCGGCAAATCGCTCACGCTGGAGGGCGGCTGGAACCGCGATTTTACCGTCCACGACGCTGCGCTCTATCCCACCACCCTCGACGCGCAGCAGCAGGGGCGGGTGATTTACATCCAAGACACCGACGCGGTCACGCTGACGCATCTCATTCTGCAACACGGCTCGTCGCTGGGACAGGGCGGTGGGCCATCGAAATCGCCCTTTAGCGGCTATTACGACGCTGGCGCGGGACTGTATGCGAACAACACCAACGTCAACGGGCAGATCACGATGCAGCACTGCACGCTGCGCGAAAACGGGACGGATGCCCGTTCCTACGGCGGCGGCGCGTATATCCTCAAAACCTACAACGGTGTGCTGATTGAGGCTACCCGGTTCGAGGGCAATGGCTATTACGCCTCCAGCAGTTCTTACAACGGCTATAACATCGGCGGCGGACTGTGCGTGAACGCTTCCAACGGGGTAACGCTGCGCGACAGCCGCTTTATCCAAAATGCTTCGGGGAGCGGCGGCGGCCTGTACTTTATCGCCGGATATGGTGGCTATGGCTCGGATACCCTGTTAGAGGCCCTGGTTTTCGACGGCAACCGCGCCTATTACGACTGTGGCGGCCTGAGCGTCACGAGCGGCAGTCAGTCCGGCGACGCGACGGTGCGCAACCTCGTCGTGGTCAACAACCAGGCCGGGCCGGGCGGCACACCGGGCTTTTGCTATTCACCTTATATCGCCGTCAAAACCTTCGACCACCTGACCATCGCCAGCAACACCGGCGGTAATGGGTATGGCTTGAACTTGAACAGCGGCCCTTATGGGGGTTCATATTTTGCCATCCGCAACCTGATTGTGGTCAGCCAGACGCTCGGCGTGTATGCCGGCTACGACATCCACCCGACGCTCAACGGCGTGCTATGGCACAACAACACCGCCAACACCGGCTTTTACGCGCCTGGCGAGGTGATTGTGACCAACGCCCGCACTGGCGCTCCGCTGTTTACCGCCGACGGCTATCACCTCACCGGACCGTCGCCCGCGCTGGATGCGGGCGTGGCGGCCGGCGTCACCGGCGATTTCGAGGGCGACGCGCGACCTGTGGGCGACCCGCTCGACCCGCCTGACCTGGGCGCGGACGAGTTCACGGGACTGACGGTGCGGCGTCCCATCACCACGACCATGACCTTTGGCGCAGCGCGGGCCAAAATCGTCTTCGCCAGCCTGCCGGCGGGCCTGGAGACCATCACCGTTACCACGGCACCGGGGCGCTTCCCCACGAACCGTCCCGCCGATGAGGTCATCAACCGCACGGTCTGGATGACTCCCTCGGCGAGTGTGGCTTTTACCGCCAGCCTCGCGCTGGGCTATGCCGAAAATGAACTCCACGGCCTGCCGGAAGCCAGTCTGACGCGCCTGTATCGTTGGGACGGCAGCGCGTGGCAGCCGCACATCAGCACAGTGGATGCCGCGAACAATGTGGTCACGGCGGCGGAAATCCACGCCTTTAGCCCCTGGACGATTGGAACGGAAAATCAACCCACGGTCGTTGCGTTGCGTGGGGTTGGTGCGCGGGGCGGCGGTGACGGGCTATGGTTGCTGGTCGGCGGGGTCATCCTCTGGCGCATAAAAAGGCGGCGGGAACGGATTTTTAACTTTGACCTTTCAACTATTTTCAAACGTCATCGAGTTTGTCTACGGGACGATGAACAGCACCCTGTCCGCGTCCGCTTTGATCGGGATTAACGACGCCACGGGCGGCAGCGGTCACGTCCTCAGCGTGACGCCGGCAGACGGGACTTCTCAATCGTTGCGGAAGTTGTCATTGACCACGGCGCAGTTCTCGTAGCCGATGAGGCGATAGCGACTCACCACATCAGGATTGAACTCCGCTTGCACCTTCGCGTCGCGGGCGATTGTTTGCAAAGACGAAATTAGCCGATGGACAAAGAGGTGCGCGGCTTTCTTGATGTCGTCCACGTAGGTGTAGAAACCGTCGCCTTCGTCGGCTAACTGTTCCAGCAGAACGTCGTTGTAATTACCTGCTCAATCAACTAACGCCTGGTGTGCGCTTAGGGGCACGCTTATCACTCGATAAGTTCTTACGATGCCCTGTGATTGAAGATTCTGCCCTGAACTTGGAAATTCAGTGAACTTTCTCCTTCTGGGGTGCATGTAACCCATAGAGCGACAAAACAAACAGAATCCATTAGCTTAATCAACAGGAGGAGAACAATGAACCGCACGTTTCGTATCGCAATTGCTTTGTTAGTTTTGGTGACTGTAATCTTGTCAGGTTGCAGTATGGCGTCGCGCGCCACCCCGGCGCCGGCTGCCACACGAGAAGCCTACCGGCTGCCACAGCCCACCGCCGCGCCGCGCGAGTATGTCGTGGAGAAGACCGTGGAAGTCGAAAAGGTCGTGGAAGGCTTCGGACCTTCGACAGGTGGCACAGACGAGCCGAACGACCAGCCCTACGGCGACGTCTTCTTCGAGAACTACGGCGTCAACCCGCGCATTGACACGGAAGATGATAGATTCTCGACGTTCGCCGTGGATGTGGACTCCGCTTCGTACACCGTGATGCGACGCCTCATCCACGACGGCTATCTGCCCGACAAAGACTCGGTGCGTGTCGAGGAGTACGTCAACTTCTTCGAGCAGGGCTATACGGCCCCCACCGAGAGCGCCTTTGGCATCACCATTGACGGCGCGCCTTCGCCCTACGCGGAGAACTACCATCTGGTGCGCATCGGCCTTAAGGGATACGAAGTGCCGGAGGCGGAACGCCCAAACACCGTCCTCACATTCGTCATTGACGTGTCCGGCTCGATGGATATGGAGAACCGACTGGAATTGGTGAAGGCTGCGCTGGAACTACTGGTCGAACAACTGCGCCCCACGGATGAGATTGGTATCGTCGTCTACGGGAGCAATGCGCGGGTGGTGCTGGAGCACACGCCCGTGGAGAACGCCAGCACGATCCTGCGCGCCATTCAACGGCTGAAGCCAGAAGGCGCGACGAACGCCGAAGAAGGACTGCGGGAGGGCTATCGTCTGGCGCGGAAGCACTTCAATTCTGAGGCCGTGAACCGGGTGATCCTCTGCTCCGACGGCGTCGCCAACGTGGGACGCACTGGCCCGGACTCTATTCTCAAGGAGATCCGCGAGTCTGCGGAGAAGAGCATTTACCTGACAAGTGTTGGTTTTGGTATGGGTAATTACAACGACATCCTGATGGAACAACTCGCCGACGACGGCGACGGTTTCTACGCCTACGTGGACGACATCAAAGAGGCCGAGCGCATCTTTGTTCACCGGCTGCCGTCATCATTGCAGGTGATCGCCCGCGACGCGAAGGTACAGGTGGAATTCAACCCTGACGTCATCACCCGCTATCGCCTCATCGGCTACGAGAACCGCGCCGTGGCCGATGACGACTTCCGCAACGATGCAGTGGATGCCGGCGAGATTGGACCGGGGCACAGCGTCACCGCGCTGTACGAGGTGAAGTTCAACGCCGATGCTGATCCTTCAGCTACCGCGCTCACCGTTTACATGCGCTGGGAAGACCCCAAGATGGGCGAGGTCACCGAGATCAATCGCAGCGCCGCCCGCGCCGACTTTAGCGACGAGTTCACGGCGAGCGATCCGCACTTCCAACTGACCGCCGTGGTCGCGCAGTACGCCGAAATTCTACGGCAGAGCTACTGGGCTAAAGACGCCGGGACGAAGCTGGAAGACGTGGCGCAGGACGCGCAACGCATCGCCGAATATTTGCCTCGCGATGAAGATGTCCAGGAGTTCGCGCGACTTGCCGAGAGAGCGATTAACCTGTCTGCAACACGGTAATGCCGTGGGGGTGTCCGCTAACAACCAGACCGCCGGGTAACGGCGGTCTGGTTGTTGCTTATGCTCTTGCACACTTGGCGACCCTATCTCTTCTTACATGCTCAGCGACCCCGTCCCGGGGTCGCCGAAGGCATACTCTGCGCAACCATAGCCCGTCCCCGTCTCGGGGACGGGAGCGCTGCTGTGTTAGCCGCAATGCTAAATTTGACAGCAAGCCCGCCAGGAGTATCCTTTAGGTTTGTAACCGTGCGATTTCTCAATCCGCGCGGTTGTATAGTTGAAGGTTGAAACCTGACTGTTGAAAGCCTGGAGGAGGCTTATGGCAAAGGTTGACTATCCGATGACGCGGGGCGTGCGGCATTTGCAGGATAAGAAAGTTACATTCACCCCTCATTTGTATCCCTTTGAAGAGCATGGCGGGACAGGTCACGCGGCGGCTTGTTTGCATGTAGACGAGCACGCCATCGTCAAAACGCTGGTGATGGAGAAAGATGATGGCAAGCCACTCCTGGTCTTGATGCACGGCGACCGGGAGGTGTCCACCAAGAACCTGGCCCGCGCGTTGGGCGTCAAATCCGTCGCGCCTTGCGAGGTGGATAAGGCGGAGCGCGTGACCGGCTATCAGGTCGGCGGGATCAGCCCTTTCGGCGTGCGCCAACCGTTGCCGGTCTACGTGCAGCAGACGATTCTGGATTTGCCGCGCCTCTATATCAACGGCGGCAAGCGCGGCTTTTTGGTCGAAATCACGCCGGAGGCGCTGCAAAAAGCTCTTTTCGTACATCCCGTTGATGTCGCCATCATTCCATAGACCCATTTCTCATTTCTGATTTGTTGGGAGGACACGATGATTTCGCGTAAAGACGCATTTTTCGGCATCCATTTTGATCTCCATGCGAGTGAGCATGACACCGAGCTTGGCGCTGATGTGACTGAGCTGATGATCGCTCGACTGTTGGAACGGGTGAAACCCGATTACGTGCAGCAAGATTGCAAGGGGCACGCCGGTTACACCAGTTATCCCACAAAGGTCGGTTGGCCCTCGCCGGGCATTGTGCAGGACGCGCTGGCAATGTGGCGCAAGGTGACTTTGGCGCACGGCGTCAAGCTCTTCATTCACTACTCCGGTGTGTGGGACCGCGTCGCTGTGGAGCATCACCCGGACTGGGCGCGCGTGACGCCAGAAGGGACGCCCGATCCGCAGGGTATCACCAGCACCTTCGGCTCTTACGTGGACGAGTTGCTCATCCCCCAGCTTAAAGAGGTCTTCGGGACGTACAATCTTGACGGCGCGTGGATTGACGGCGAGTGTTGGGCCACGCAGGCCGATTACAGCCCGGCGGCGCTCGCGGCCTGGCAGGCGGCGACCGGCCTGGATGATGCGCCGCGTTCGCCCGACGCACCGCACTGGCGCGAATGGCTGGAATTCAACCGCCAGCAGTTTGAGGCGTACCTCACGCACTATCTCGACGCGCTGCACGCTTTCAACCCGGCGCTCGAAATCACGAGCAACTGGATGTATACCGCGTTCACGCCGCGCCCGGTGAAAGCGCCGATTGACTTCATCTCCGGCGATTACAGCCCGCAGGATTCGGTCAACACGGCGCGCTTCGAGGCGCGTTATATCGCCAGCATCGGGATGCCGTGGGATTTGATGGCCTGGGGCTTCTCGTGGTGGGGCGACGGCAAGCACAACCATCGTAGCTACAAGCCTGCCGTGCAGTTGCAGCAGGAAGCGGCAGTGGTGCTGGCGCAGGGTGGGGGCTTCCAGGTGTACTATCAGCCCACGCGCGCCGGTTGGTTCGACGCCAACCTCGTCGAGACATTGGGGCAGGTGAGCGACTTTTGCCGCGCGCGGCAGGCCGTTTCCCACAAAACGGAAACCGTCCCGCAGGTGGCGTTATTGCTCTCCTCCACCGATTTTTACGCCAAGACGCACGGCGTCCTTCGCGCCTGGGAAGGTGAACACAATGCCCTCCAGGGGACGCTGCACGCGCTCTTGGAGTGCGGTTACTCGGTGGACGTGCTCGCCGAACACCAGATTGCCGACAAGCTCTCCGCGTACCCCGTCATCGTTTTGCCCGAAGTGACCACGCTCGAACCGGCCTTCCGTGACGCATTGGTCGAGTACGTGCGGAACGGCGGCAGCCTCCTCGCCATCGGCGCAGCCACCGCTCACCTTTTCGCCGCCGAACTCGACGTTGAACTCGATGGCGACCCCGTCGAACGCCACGACTTCATCTTTAGCCCGATGCCAGAGGCGAGAGGCAAGAGGCAAGGAACGGAAATCCTGCCTCCTGCTTCTTGCGTCATCCCTGGGATGCTCCAGGGCCTCTGGCAACCCGTGAGATTGAAGACCGGCAGCATTCTTGCCTATCGTTACCCTACCCACGATTCACGCAAGAACGGCGCACCTGCGGCCACTCTTAACACGCTCAAGCCGCCTCTACGCCCAGATCAAGATCGTTTCGAGTGGTTCAGAATGCCTTCTGGTCACATCGCCGCGATCTACGGACCGTTTGGCAGTGTCTACCGTGAGTATCACACACCGCACCTGCGTGAATTCCTGCGCGGCGTGATGCAGACGCTTTTCCCGCGTCCGTTGGTAGAGGTGGATGGTCCACCATGTATTGATGTAGCGGTCCGCAAAAAGGATGGCAAGCTGCTGATTCATTTTCTGAACACGGCCGGGATGCAGGTTGGATCAGCTTATACCATCATTGACTTCATCCCCACCAGCGGCCCGCTGACCGTGCGCGTGCGGTTAGAGACGGCGCCTTCGTCTGTATCTCTTGTTCCCGCTGATGACGAGATCGCATACACATGGGCGGATGGCGTCCTTGTCCTTACATTGCCGTCGCTACACATCCATAACGTTGTCGTCATCGAACCATAGCGTTAACGCCGGATAGGTTTTCTACAACCTGTCCGATGCAGTGTGGTGTGGAATTCCCTATTGACAAGTGCGATTTTCAGGTTACAATTGAATTGTTCAATGAAGATTCAACTACCTGCCTGAAAAACTACGGGCATAGCACATTCCGTCGCGCCAAATGAAGTATAAGTGTTGTATTGCACAAGAAGGAGGCTTACCATAGAAGCTATATCCTCTGCCAAGACACTTCCAAAGAAGAAATCGAGATGGAATAGGGATAAGGTTTACACCAACCTCTCTTATTTGGCCATGGTTCTGCCGGGCGCGATCTGGCTGTTTTTGTTTTCGTATCTTCCTATGCCTGGTATCGTTATGGCGTTCAAAACCTATCGGCTTGTGCGGCCACCTGCGGATGCGTTCATCCAAAACAAGTTTATCTACAGTCTCATCAAAAGCCCCTGGGTCGGACTGGATAACTTCCGATATCTGACCCTTCCCACAAACAGAGATGCCACGATGACGTATATCCGCAATACGGTTCTGTATAACCTGCTTTTTATGGTTGTGGGGTTGGTGCTTTCTGTTGCTTTGGCGGTGATGATTTTCGAGCTGACCAATCGCTTCCTGGCGAAGCTCTATCACTCCATTTTCTTCTTGCCATTTTTTATCTCGTGGATTGTCGTTGCCTATGTCGTTTATGCCTTGGGCAGCTCCCAGGGGATTATCAACAGCATCATCACTCCCATGGGGTTCACACCGATAGAAGTCTATAAAGAGAAGGCTTTCTGGCCGTTCATTTTCCTGATCGCCAATATATGGAAATATACTGGCAACGGGTCTATCATCTACCTGGCGACCATTACCGGCATTGATCGTGAGCTTTACGAGGCGGCTGCGATTGACGGCGCTGGAAAATGGAAGCAATTTACCCATATTACTTTGCCCCACCTGGTCCCGGTTATTGTGCTGTTGCAGATTTTAGCGGTAGGTCGTATCTTTGGTTCCGATTTCGATATGTTCTATACTCTGCCGAATGGCGCTGCGCTCGTCAGGGACGTCACACAGACACTGGACGTCTTTGTGTACGGCATGTTGAGAAGCAATTTGCCGCTCGGTTATCCTGCCGCTGCTGCGTTCTTACAGTCCATTGTCGGTTTCATTCTCATTCTGGTTACGAATGCCATTGTGCGTAAGACCAGGCCGGAAATGGCATTGTTCTAAAGGATTGTTCCCCATGGATATACCGATCAAACCTGACTCGCAATTTTTCGATAAGCGTTTCTCCCTGAAGCAGAAACAGCGCGATATGTTGGCCCTCTCGCCAGTGACCAATGCAGTGTTGACGGTGTTGTTAGGAATCCTGGCTATTTTGACGTTGATCCCCATCTACGTTATTGTCATTGCTTCACTCACGTCGGAAGCCTCGCTGGTTGCGAACGGCTACCAGTTATGGCCGAAGGAATTTTCGGGCGCGGCCTATAAGTTTCTTTTCAGCCAGGGGTCAATCGTGATGACCGCTTATAAGAACACAATTGTGTCCACTGTGGCCGGGACGGTTCTCTCTGTTCTCATGGTCGGGTTATATGCTTACCCGCTTTCGAGGGACAACTTTAAGTTCAAGGGCTTCTTTACCTTCTTCGCCTTCTTCACCATGCTGTTTGGAGGCGGACTTGTGGCCTATTATATGGTGACCCGGCAGATTTTGCAGATTCAAAACAGTCTGTGGGCTTTGTTCCTCCCTTCTGCTTTCAGCCCCTTCTGGGTGATTGTGATGCGCACGTTCTATAAATCGAACGTGCCTAATGAGATCATCGAGTCGGCTCGTATGGATGGCGCTAACGAATGGCGCACGCTTTTCCAAATCGTCATGCCGCTGGCTATTCCTGGTTTGGCGACGGTGGCGCTGTTTAGCGCAATCGGTATATGGAACAACTTTTTCAACTGTCTGCTACTGGTGGACGAAGCCAAGTATTACAGTTTGCAGTTTACAATTTACACGACGCTGAACAATATCCGCTTCTTGCTCGAAAACGCCGATAAGATGCAAGGTATCGTAAATATCTCCGAACTTCCCTCGCAGACTTTCCGTATGGCTATGGCGGTCGTCACCGTAGGCCCCATCGTTTTTGCCTATCCTTTCTTCCAGCGCTACTTTATCCGCGGTTTGACCATCGGCGCCCTCAAAGGGTAAGATTTCCATTATTATCTGCCGGTGTACTCTCTTTGAGTGACATGTAAAAATTTATGATGGAAGTAAGAAAGGAGGTGTTAGAAAATGCCCGAAATTCTCGGATATGCATAGTGCGTAACGGGCAGCAAAGATGATGCTTAGTTTTGTTTTCGAGGATGAGTCTACTGTATTCGACACAATAAAATACTTAGCAAAAGAAGGAGAGAGACCATGTCTAAGAAACTGTCCCGTCGTGAGTTTTTGAGAATTGCCGGTATGGCTACGGTCGGCGGCGTTCTCGTCGCTTGTACGAAACCCACAGCAGCGCCTACAACAGAAGCCACAAAAGCACCCGAGGCTCCTGCCGCCACGGCTGCGCCCAAAGCCACAGCCGTACCTCCCAAGCCTGCCGAAACCGTAGTACTCGACTACTACATTGTCGGCGCCGGCGATACCGACCAGCGCCCGCTGGTTGAAGCCGCGATCAACGAGTATATTGAGCCGCTCATCGGCGCAAAAGTAGTCTTCCACGTCATTGGCTGGGGCGATTGGGCGTCTAAGGCTATTACCGGCATCCAGGCCGGTGAGAAGATGGACATCTTCTTCACCGCTGATTGGTATTACTATATGCAGTTGGCAACCGACGGCTTGCTCACGCCGTTGAATGACAACAACGGGCCGAACGGTAACCTGCTCGAACAATATGGTCAGGGTATCCTGAGCAGCTTGAACCCCGCGTTCATCACCGGTACGCAGATTGACGGCGTCAACTACGCGGTCCCCACCAACAAGGAACTGACCGTCCCCGAAGGCTTCCTCTACAACGTTGCATGGGCTGAAGAAATCGGGTTTACCGAGGCGGACGCTGCCAAGATCAAGAGTTACCGCGATATGGAGCCATGGCTGGAAAAAGCCAAAGCAGCCCACCCGGATGAGTATCCTTACTTGACCGACGGCCGCGATGGCTTTTCGCCCTATCCCCAAGACATCGCCAGTGGGGTCAGTGGACAACTGATCAACATGAAGTTAACTCCCGATGCCAACGGTGTGTGGGATGAGACCATCCTCAGCGTCATGGAACAAGACGTGACCAAAGAGCGCCTGACTATCATGCACGAGTGGTATACCAAAGGCTGGATACATCCGGATGCTGGTCTGAGTACCTTTGATACCAGCCAGTATTTGAATGCGGGTAAGTTCTTTATCGAGCCGATGCCGCTAAAGGGCAACAACATCAAGGCCCAGGAGATGATGAACGCTTCCGGGAATGCTGATCTGCGGTTGAAGGAAATCTATGGTCAGCCCAAGGTCAATATCACCACCCACGCCGGCGGCTCCATGCTTGCTATTCCCGCCATGTCTGAGTATCCTGTGCAGGCTATGAAGTACATCAACCTCTTGCACAGTGACCCCAAGGTGGTCAATATGCAACTGTTCGGCGTTGAGGGTGTGCACTGGGAAAAAGAAGCCGATGGCCGGGTGAACCTCATTAACAGCGCCTGGTACGGCGCACATGCCGGCGCGTGGACCGTGGGCGACATCATGCTTCAGCTCGTCACCAACAAGGAAGACCCCAACAAGAACAAACTGCTGGTGGAGTACTCCAATGACGCAATCAACCATATTGCGCTGGGCTTCCGCTTCCGCACCGAGCCTATCGCCGCCGAGTTGACTGCGGTGAATGCCGTCGCCGATGGCATGAACCGGGCGCTGCAGACCGGTTATGTTGATCCAGCGGTTGAACTGCCCAAGTACATCACGGACTTGAAGGCTGCTGGTCTCGACACGATCAAGGCCGAGGTCGAGAAGCAATACAAAGAGTGGAAGGCCAAGAAAGGCTAAACTGAAGTGCGTCAGGGTTAAATACCCTGACAACTGCTTGAAACGAAATGGGCTGTCCTTGTAAAAGGGCAGCCCATTTTTGAATACAATAACGGAACCCACGCTCCGTTGTCGGGTTGTGTTGGTCTAGCCGAAGTTTTCCAACAGTTCCAGCACCAGGTGCAACTGTGGTGTGGTGTCCACGTAAGAATACATCCCGCCGGTGTAGTGCCCTTGCTGGACAAGTTCCCCGCCCTTGCCTTCCAGATACGCGATCACTTTATCGCTATCCTTGACGAAGAAGGCGATGTGGTGAACCCCCTCGCCTTTCTCATCGAGCACTTCCTGCCATGTACTCGGCTTGCCATCCGGCTCGATCAGCTCAAGCTGCACCTGTCCCATATCGAAGAACGCCAGCTTAGCGGTCGCTTCGCTCGGCTGTCCACGATAGACGGTTTTTGCCTTTTCGTAGCCGTCGGTGACGATAATGTTGGGCTTCGGCAGGCCGAGCACATCGCAGTAGGCCGCCGCCGACTTCTCGATGTCTTTGACCACCAGGCCAATTTGGCAGACCACGTTCGTTCCAATTCCAGTTTGTTCGCTCATTGTTTTTCTCCTTCAATCAGTTTGTTTGATCCGTTGAAAAATTATACGGCAGGCCAGTCGCCGAGATGACGAATGTCAAATTCGGTTCCGGCAAATACGCGGAGCAGCGCTTCGTCGGCGGTGACGAGCGGGACGGCGCAACGCGCGGCCAACGCCACATAAGCCGCATCGTAAGCAGAACATTGGTGTTGGCTTGCCAGGGTGAGCGCGTCTTCCGCCAGGGATTGCATTGCCACTGGCCGCAAGCGCAGAGTCACAAGATCGGCGATGTGCTGTTGGGCGGCGGCGGCTGGGTAAGCAAAGCGCCGCACGTGTTTCCACAAGATGTTGGCGCACTCAATGAAAAAGAGGTCCGGGACGTAAAAATGAACCGGCGGCTGATCGCTGAGGTGTGTGAACAGCGCGTCGGCGCGGTCGGCCAGCGGCTCATCGAGAAAGAGCTTGATGCCCACGTTGGCGTCAACAACGCAATCGAAATCGTTGCGCAATGGCGTTCACCGCTCGCGGTCCTCGCGTAACAGTAGCGTGCTATCGGGCGCGTCAGGCGAGATGGCATAACGCGCGCGGCGCTCGCGGATGGCTTGCAGGGTAACGGCGGGATCGCGCTCGGCCTCTTCGATGGCGCTTTCCAGGAGCGCGATCACTTCGGCGCTGAGGGAACGGCGTTGGGTTTCCGCGTGCGCTTTGAGGCGCTCGTAGAGTTGTTCGGGCACATTACGCACGTGTAAAATCGTCATTGGTGGCCTCCCTACAACTCTATTATAACACTGTGGTTGCATTATGCAACCACAGTGTTGTCTATCTCGGCCAGGCTGACCGGTACGCTGCGATCATCATGTCCAGCATCCGGTTGTGCGCTTCGTCTATAACCTGTCGTGCCGGATCGGCCTCGAACCAGGCGATGATTTCTTCGGCGCCCCGGTCGAAGGGGATGGTCGCCGCGAAGTCTGGAACCAGCCGCTTGATTTTGGTGTTGTCGAAGATGACGCTGTGCGTCTTGTCGCCGAGTAAGCCCGCGCCCAGGTCGGGATCGAAGGCGTTGAAGAGTTCTGATGGGATATGCACCAGTTCCGGGTTATGGACGCCCGCCGCCCGTCCGACGATGCGGAAGATTTGATCCCACGTCAGCACTTCGTCGGAGGTGATGTGGTACGCCTCGCCGAGGGCCTGCGTTCTGCCGAGCACGCCGACGAAGCCTTTGGCAAAGTCCCGGTGATGCGTGAGCACCCATAGCGACGTGCCGTCGCCGTGAACGACGACCGGCAGCCCGCGGCGCATCCGGTCAACGACGGTCCAGCGTCCGCGCAGGGGCAGCTTGGTGCAATCGTAGGTGTGCGAGGGGCGCACGATGGTGACGGGGAAGCCCTCGTCGTGATAGGCGCGCAGCAGCCGGGCTTCGCACGCGATCTTCGCCTGCGCATACGGCCAGTAGGGATTATGCAGCGGCGTGGATTCCGTGATGGGCAGGCTCAACACCGGCTTGTGGTAAGCCGCCGCCGTGCTGATAAAAACGTATTGCCCAACGCGCCCGCTGAACAGGGCGATGTCCGTTTCTACGTGATCGGGCGTGTAGGCGACCCAATCCACCACAACGTCGAATTCCCGATGGCCGAGCGCCGCCCGCGCCGATGCCGGGTCGCGGATGTCGCCGGTGAGCACCGTCGCGCCGGCCGGAAGCGGGTGGGTGCTCGTCCGCCCGCGATTGAGCAGGTATAAGTCAAAACCGCGTTCCACGGCCAGTCGCGAACACGCGGAGCTGATCGTGCCGGTGCCGCCGATGAAGAGGACTTTCATAGATCGCCGCCCAGTCCCGCCATCCGCTCATACACCGGAACCAGCGCCGTGTATGTTTCCTGGAACAGTGGATATAGCTCCGCGTAGACGGCCTGCGCTTGTGGATTCGGTTCGATGATTTCCGCAATGGGATTCATCGCCGCCGCCATCTCGAAGCCCGGATACAGCCCCACGCCGATGCCGCCGGCCAGCGCCGCGCCCATCGAGGTCGCTTCGTCCAGGATCGCCAGCCGGTGGATGGGCAGGCCGTACACGTCGGCCATGATCTGGTTCCACAGCCGGCCTTTCGCGCCGCCGCCGATCAGGCGCATCGCCTCGACGCGCGCGCCTTGCGCCCGGAAGGCGTCGAGCGTCATACACAGGTTCATTGTCACGCCTTCGAGCACGGCGCGCAGCATGTCGGCGTGAGTGTGGCGGATGGTGAGGCCGACGAAGGCCCCGCGCGCTTTGGGGTTCCAGTATGGACTGCGCTCGCCGAGCAGATAGGGCAGGAAGAGCAGGCCGTTTGCGCCGGGCGGCGACTTGGATGCCTGGTTGTTCATCAGATCGTAGGGGTTGGTGTAGAGGAGTTGTGCTGCAAATGTTTCACCTGTGCTTATCTGGTCCCGCGCCCATTGGTACGATGCGCCCGCCGATTGGGTGGTGCCGGTGGGCATAAACATCCCCGGTACGAGGTGGCTGTAGCAGAACGTGCGATACGCCGGATCGAGCAGCGGCGTGGGCGTCGCCAGGGCGATCCACGCCGACGAGCCGACGTAGTTGTAGGCCGAACCCTCGGCGACAACGCCCGCGCCCGTCGAGGCGCACACGCCATCCCCGCCGCCGATGACGACGGGCGTACCCGCCGCCACGCCGATCTCTGCCGCGACGGACGGCAGCACTTCGCCGACCACATCAATGGAGCGGTAAACGTCGGGCAATTGCGCCGGATCCACCTCGGCGGCGGCGAGGATGCGCGGCGACCACGTGCCGGTTGCCAGATCGTACAAATCCATGCCAGAGGCGTCGGACATATCGGTGACGAAGTTGCCGGTCAGCCGGGCGACCATCGCGTCTTTGGCGTGGACGAATTTGTAGGCGCGGCGGTAGATGTCCGGCTGGTGGTCGCGGATCCACAGCATCTTGAGCAGCGAGTAGCTTTCGCTGAGGCGGTGCCCGGTGAGCGTGTACATCTCGTCGAACGAGATGCGTTCCAGCAGCCAGTTGACTTGCGCCGTGCTACGTTGGTCTGCCCAGATGATGGCGGTGCGTAACGGGCGCGCGTCCCTGTCCAACGGCACAGCCGCCATCATCTGCCCGCTGAAGGTGATGCAGGCCACGTCATTACTACGGATACCGGTCTCCACGAGCAGTTGGTGGGTGGATGTACATACAGCCTTCCACCAATCCTCTGGATTCTGCTCGGCCCAGCGCGGCTGCGCGTACTCGGTGGCGTAGCCGTAAAAGGCGCTCCCCACGAGACGGCCTTCCGCATCATAGAGCGTGGCTTTGTTGCCGGTGGTGCCTAAATCGTGCGCCAAAATGTAATTTTTCATCGGTATTTTCTTTGGACAGGATTCACAGGATTTTCAGGATTCAACCTTCGTGTGACGCGGACAAACCCGGAATATGTTCTGCCCCAACTGGAATCGTGATGCTTGAGCCTTTGAACGCATCGCCGACCGGCTCGTATCGTCCACCCAGACATTCGGCCAGGAAGGCTTCAGTAATGGCGTTGAACGAGAGGCGGTTCTCTGGCCGGGCGAAGCCGTGCCCTTCGTCGGGGTAGAGGACGTAGGTGACGGGGATGTTCTTCGCCTGCATCGCCTGGACGATTTGATCGGATTCTGCCTGCTTCACGCGCGGGTCATTGGCGCCCTGGCCGATGAGCAACGGGCGGCAGATGCGGTCGGCGTAGGTGAGTGGGGAGCACGATGTAAGGAACGCGCGCCCTTCCTCGGTGCGGTGATCGCCGACGCGCGTGGTGAACATCTCCAGCATCGGCTTCCAGTACGGCGGCATGGATTCCAGCAGCGTCACGAGGTTCGAGGGGCCGACGATGTCCACGCCGCAAGCGAACGTCTCCGGCGTGAAGGTCAACCCGGCCAACGTCGCGTAGCCGCCGTAGCTTCCGCCGGCAATCGCCACCCGCGCCGGATCGGCGATGCCGGCCGCGACGGCCCATTGCACGGCGTCCAGCAAGTCGTCGTGCATCTTCGCGCCCCATTCGCGGTTGCCGGCGTTGATGAAATCCTTGCCAAAGCCGGTCGAGGCGCGGAAGTTGACGCTCAAGACGGCATACCCGCGATTGGCGAACCACTGATGATAGGGATTGTAGCCCCACTCGTCGCGCCCCCACGGGCCGCCATGCACCCACAACACCGTCGGCAGCGGCGCGTCGGGGATGTTGTCGCCGTCCGTGTCCGCGCCGAGCGGCAGGGAGTAGTAGCAGACCATATCCCACCCATCGCGCGTGGGGATGACCACCGGCGTCATCTTCACCAACGGCAGTCCCTCCAAATCCTGGCGGTTGGTGAACAGGAAATGCGCCTGCCGCGTCGCGCGGTCATAGCGATAGTAGCGCACCGGCCCATTGTCCATCAGGTAGGCGACAATCCAGGTCTGGTCATCCAACGTGCGGCTGACGACTTCAATATCGCCGTCGGCGACGGTTTGCAGATACGCCATGTCGTCGGCAATAGCGGGATCGAGGATGCGCCAATCCTTGCGTTCGTAATTGAACGCCACAGCTTGGAAGTGTTTCTCGGTGGGATGCACCATTGCGCCGCTCACGTCGGATTTAGGGTCTTCGGCCAACAACGTCCGCGCGCCCGTGGCGAGGTCTACCGCGAAGAGCGCCGAGGTGTTGCGCTCGCGGCTGTCGGTCATATAGAGCACCTGGCCGGTTTTGTCGAAGCCGGCCACGCCCGTCATCATACTGTCTTCCATCGGAATGTTGATGTAGGGCGTCCAGGCGTCATCGGCGGGCGACAGGATCTCCATACCGCCATCCGGCGTGGTGCGCAGCGCGAACCGGATCGCGTACTCGTCGTCGGTGACGAAGCCGGCGAACGCTTCGTTGTGCTGGATGCAGCGTCGCTCCCCCGTGGCGATGTGAATGCGGTAGATGTCGTGAAATCTCGGATCGCGGTCGTTTAGCCCGACCAGGATTTCCTCGGGGAATTTGGCGCTGACCTCCTGAAACTGCGCGTTGACGCCTTCGAGGGGTGTCAGGTCAATGCTCTCCCCGGTTTCCACGGCGACGCTGTACACCCGCCAGTTTTCGTCGCCGCCTTTGTCTTGGATGTAGAGCACGTGGGCGCTGGTATAGGCCCACAGATAAAAACGGATGCCCCGCCCGGTGTCGCGTGTGACCGGTTGCGCTTTTTCCGGGGCGTCCGCCGGACCGACCCAGACGTTGAGCACGCCATCCAGCGGCGCGAGATAGGCCAGCTTGCTGCCGTCGGGGCTGATGCGCGCCTGCGCCTTGTCGGGATTGCCGAACAGGACTTCGCGTGGAATCAGCGGAACCGCTATGTTCTCTGCCATTTGACCCTCCTTTTACGCTTGCAAAATAGCTTCAATCGCTTGTACTTCTGCGTTGCTGAGGGTGAGATTGCTCACCGCTGCCGCCGCATCCTCAATCTGCCCAACCTTGCTCGCGCCGATCAGCGCCGAGGTGACGGTGGCGCGGCGCAACACCCACACGAGCGCCAACTGCGCCATCGTCTGCCCGCGCGCCTGCGCGATTTCGTTGATCTGGCGGACTTTCGCCAGTTTTTCGTCGGTGATGTGCGCGGGGCGCAAGAAGCCGTGTGTCTTGGCCGCGCGCGAATCGCCGGGGATGTCGCCGCCGAGATAGCGATTGGTGAGCAAGCCCTGCGCCAATGGCGAGAAGCAGATGCAGCCGATGCCCTCCGCATCCAGCGTATCCAGCAGGCCATCTTCGATCCAGCGGTTGAACATACTGTACGACGGTTGGTGAATCAGGCACGGCGTCCCCAGGTCGCGCAAAATCTGCGCCGCCTTTGCCGTATACTCCGGCGAATAATTGGAGATGCCGGCATAGAGCGCGCGTCCGCTGCGCACGGCGTAATCCAGCGCGCCCATCGTCTCTTCCAGCGGCGTCTCCGGGTCGAAGCGGTGGCTGTAGAAGATGTCCACGTATTCCAAGCCCATCCGCTTGAGGCTCTGATCCAGGCTGGCGATGAGATACTTGCGCGATCCCCACTCGCCGTAAGGGCCAGCCCACATCCCGTAACCGGCCTTCGTCGAGATGATGAGTTCGTCGCGGTAAGGGCGCAAATCCTGCGCGAGAATTTGGCCGAAGGTGCTCTCGGCGGAACCGGGCGGCGGGCCGTAGTTGTTCGCCAGGTCGAAGTGCGTGATGCCCAGATCGAAGGCGCGGCGCAGCATCGCGCGAGCGTTTTCCAGTGTATCCACCCCGCCGAAGTTGTGCCACAGTCCTAGCGAAATCGCGGGCAATTTCACCCCACTGCGCCCGCAGCGATTGTAGACCATTGAATCATAGCGTGTGTTTGATGCGACGTATACCATATTGTGTTCCTCCCTGTATAAAGTGTTTGAACGTTGAAACGTTAAAACGTTTGAACGTTCAAACGTTCTAATGTTGTTTTCATCCAGTGCGCGTAGCCGTAAGAGTGCTCTGCGTCCAGGGGTGGGACGGCGTCCCCGCGCAGGGCGTGCCGGACAACGCGCGTGAAGGTTGCGTGCAAGGTTACTTCTGGGCCGAATGTCTCGAAGGCCAGGCTCCACCACGGCTCGCTGTGGAAGATGATCTCTGCCAGTTCGATGTTACATCCCTGCGGGGCAATCGCCGCGCCCGCAATGGCGCTGATCTCTCTGGTGTCCGTGACTAAATACCGGCGCAGGCGGCGCGCTTTGCGCACGGCGATCCAAGCCGCATCGCCCAATCCGTTACCGATGTCGCTAATGCCGAAGCTCCACTTGCGCCAGCCTTCGACCAGACCGTGGACGCGCGCGTGCAGGTCTTCCACGCCGTACTGTTGCGCGCGCTGCTTGATCTCGATCCGCCCTTCGCGCAACTTGATACCGAGATCGTCGTGATCCGTAAGCCGCAAGTAATAGTCAATGCGTGTGGGCTGCGCTTCCGGCGCGCGTTCGCCATAGTGGTACCACGCCAGCACGTCTTGCGGAATAGGGCCGGGGTAAAACCAGCGTGTTTCGAGGGTGGGGAACATAACTGCCCTAACCGCCTGGCAGCGCGTTGAGGGCGAAGAGTACCAGCCCGGTGAGCAATGGAACGCTGAGGTTGTCGGTTCCGGCGGGCGAAAAGCCCTCCGCCACAGCTGCTACGCTTGCACCGATTACCGATGACAGCAAAACACTCCACAACGGCAGCCGCGCGGAATTCGGACTGAGCGCCGACCCCGGCAGCCAGGCCAGCGTCAGCAGGATGACCACGAAGGCCGCGATGACCATCGCAATGGAGCCTTGCCAACTGCGCGTGTGTCCAAAGGTGGTGTAGGGATGTTTCCCGTATTTCAGTCCAACGATGCTGGCCAGGCCGTCGCCCCACGTCATCGCCATCACCGCCGCCGCAGCGATGGGGACGCGATCCAGCGCGCCGCCGGTTCGCCACAACAGCGCGAACAGCAGGGTGATCGAAATCGCAAAGTAGACCGTGCCCGGCGAGGAATCTACTGCATCCATCGCCTTGAAAATCTGGAAGCGGTAGAAGACGAAATTAAGCACGATGAACGTCGCAAAGGGGATGATGCCATAGTACCACGTATCGAACAGCGCCAGAATCCCCCATATCCACATCCCTGCGCTGATGTGGATGATCTTGCGCGTGAACGCCTGCGGCCACTTGAGCCGCTTGCCGATGGCCTCGACGATGAACAGCAGCCCGAAGGCGTAGAGGTACGAAGCGATCAGTCCGATGATGTCGTTTTTGGTCATAGTGTTCCCCTTTATGACTGGTAACGAGTAACGAGCAGCGAGTTATACGAGACCATTGTCCTTCCTTACTCCCTACTCCTTACTCCCTACTCCTTACCCTGCAACCGGCAACGTAAACCAAAAGACACTGCCCTCGCCGACAGCGCTGGCGACGCCGACATCCCCGTGCAGTTTTTCGACGATGCGCCGCACGATGGAAAGCCCCAGACCATGCCCTTCGGCCCGCGTTTGATTGAGTCGCTCGAATTGCGCGAACAGCTTGCTCTGGTCTTCGGGCGAGAGTCCCGGCCCGTTATCGCGCACCCAAAAGGCGATTTTGGATTGGGGATTGGAGATTGGGGATTGAGGATTGGGGAAAGGCGCGGCTGCTTCTGGTGCTTTGCCGTCGAACGTGGAGAAGCCGAGTTCGATGCGTGGGGGGATGCCGCCTTCGGGATCGCCGCCGTATTTGATGGCGTTGCTGAGGTAGTTGACCCAGACTTCTTCCACCCAGGGCGCATAGCCGAGCGCAGTGGGCCATTCCGCCGGCATGTGGATGTCGGCTTGCAGGCGCGCCCGCAAGTCCGCCAGTCGGTTGTGCGCTTCCTCGACGATCTCTGCCATATCCAGGGGGCGCGTTTTCACATCGTCAATTTTGCGCACGCTCGAAAGCAGCAGCAGCTCGTCAATGATGTTGGTCATCTTGTAGCTGTTCTGCTTGATCCGCTGTAAATTCGCCCGGATTTGTTCTTCCGACATTCGCGTCAGGCGCGATTCGAGCAGGCTACTGAATCCCACCAGCGCCGAGAGTGGATTCTTCAAGTCGTGGGCGACGGTGTGGGCGAAGGCGTCCAGTTCGGCGTTACGCAGCTCGAGTTCCTGCGTGTAGGCTTGCAATTGGGTATTCGCATCCATCAGCTCGTGTGTGCGCTGCGTGACTTTCTGCTCCAACGTGCGGCTGTACTCTTCTAATTGAGCATTGGCATCGGCCAATTGCGCCGTCGCCTGTCGTTCCGCTGTCAGGGTGTTGATTTGCAGCCAATAAAAGCGCGTCAATAACACGATGATGACAATCAGGAACATCGCCAGGGCTGTGCCGGCTTCGATCCAATAGGGGGTGTTTAGCGGATTACCTTGCACGGAAACCCAGGCATCCATCAGTCCCCGGTGGACAAAGTACGTAAACAGCGCGTAGATGAGCAAGCTCAAAACCGTAGTGATCGTTCCGGCGCGAATGTTGACGATGATAGACGCGACAATCGGCAGCCACAGGAGATATAATCGCCCACTGGCGGCCATCCCCCCGCGCATCAGTGATACCACGCCGACGAAATAGCCAACCGCCAACAAGCTCCATCCACGCGCCCGCGCGTCCAATGTGCGCCAGAGCGCCATCACCACAATCAGCGCATAGCCGATCAGATAGGTGAACATCCACCAGTCCCACGCGCCCCAGCGCAGCGCATTGACAATCGGGCTGATCACCGCTGGCAGCGCGACCACCGCGAGCACGGCCAGGATCACGTTCAGCGCCTTGACTCGCCACGCATAGAGAATCGCGTCTATTTCAGCTTTGATGTTGTCGGTCATACAGAAAGTTTACCTATCCCTGCAAAATTGGCAAGCGGTTAACCCGCCAAGACGTCAGGGATGTTAAGTTTTCCTCTTGGCGTCTTGGCAGTCAAGTGACATCAAAGCGTCCTGTTTGGACTCATGATCTGCTCAAGGATTTCCTGCCGGTGATGATACATCCAGCGAATCGCCTCCAATTCAGATCGAGCTTTTACAGCGTTCCCTGTCTTGAAGAACCATCCCGCAAGCATCAGCAGCACGCCAACCATCACGTAGTAAAGCGCCTGTTTTTCTTCTTTGCGCAGAGGAGTCTCTTTCTCATACCCTTGTATGACAGCCGGAAAGAGACCGAACCATGCCGCTGTACGTTCCGGATCGCCGACGTCTTGTTTGATCATGTGGACAATAAAGTCGGCGAGATCAAATACCCTCGGCCCGAGGCTGAGGTGATCGCAGTCGATAAAGCCGGACACCCGCTCGCCGTCCACGATGATGTTGCCGTGGTGACAATCTCGGTGAATGAGCTGCGTTGGCAGACGTTCTGTGGTCGCTCGCAAATCCATAGCGATGTCGGCGATGATCGCATCGAAGGCATCTCGTTCTGACCGGGTGACACTTCGCCGTATAACGGGGATTGAATGATCGAAAAGCATGTCAGGGAGCACGGTTTTCCAGGTCCTGTGCTCAAGGCCGGCGGTGGGGAAAGCCGCCAAAGCCGTGTGCAGTTTTCCGATGGCGGCGCCGCAGTTGTAGTTGAGCCTGCTCAACCCCTCGAAATCCAACTCGAGCCACTGGTTATTACTGGTCAAGTATGGGGACAGTGTGAAGTAATGACCGTCTTTGGCGACAAGCAATTCGCCTTTTCGATTTGGAATGGGCAAGGCGACCGCGATGCCACAACGATCGAGGTGGCACAGGACCTCGTACTCGAACGCAAACCGCGCCGCGACCTGGGGGCTGTCCTTGCCGATATCCTTCAGGATCATCGGCGCACCAGCAGCGCGTTCAACACGGAACACATTGCCGAGATGTAGATTCACGGTGGCCTGGACCGGGCCGATATCCCATGCTGTCAGGATTTCCATAGCGCCTGTTCCAGATCCGCGATGATGTCTTCCACATCTTCCAGACCGACGGCGAGACGCACTAATCCGTCGGTGATCCCCGAAGCGAGCCGTGTCTCGCGTGGGACGCTGCGGTGCGTCGTGCTGGCGGGGTGGGTGATGAGCGTGCGCACGTCCCCCAGGCTGACGGTGAGCGCGCACAGGCGAATCCGGTCGAGCAGGCGCGCGCCGGCCTCCAACCCGCCCTTCAGCTCGAAGACGACGACGCCCCCGCCGCCGCCGGGCATCTGGCGTTGGGCGAGATCGTATTGGGGGTGCGCGGGATGCCAGGGATACCGTACCCAGGCCACGCCTGGATGTTCGTGCAGCCACTCGGCAACCCGCAGGCTGTTGGCATTGTGACGCTCCATGCGCAGCGGCAACGTCGTCATTCCCCGCGCGATGAGCCACGCATTGAACGGGCTGATGCAGCCGCCAAAGTTGCGGATCGGCCCTTGCAGCACGCGTTTGACGAACTCCGCCGGTCCCGCCACCGCGCCGCCCATAGCGTCGCCGTGCCCGCCGAGGAACTTGGTCGCCGAATGGACGACGACGTCAATGCCCAGGTCGCGGGGCCGTTGGTTGACCGGCGTGGCGAAGGTGTTGTCGATGATCGTGAGGATGCCGCGCGCGCGGGCGATCCCGGCGATGGCGGCGATGTCGTTCAGGGCGAGGGTGGGGTTCCCCGGCGTCTCTAGATAGATAACGCGCGTTTCGGGGCGGATGGCGGCCTCGAAGGCCGCCGGGTCGGTGGCTTCCGCGAGCGTCGTCTCGATGCCGAAGCGCGGCAGGTCTTTGGTGACGAAGTGGAACGTGCCGCTGTACAGCCCCGTCGTGGCGACGACGTGCTTGGGGCCGTCATCCTGCAACGCCGCGAGCAACGCGCTGCTGACCGCCGCCATGCCCGAAGCCGTCGCCACGGCCTTCTCCGCGCCTTCCAGCGCCGCGATTTTGCGCTCCAGCACCTCGATCGTCGGATTGCCCCAGCGCGTGTAGATGGGCTGCCCCTCCGTCTCGAAGGCGTGCGCCGCCTCTTCCGCGCTCTCAAAGAGATATGTGTTCGCCATGTGAATCGGCGGCGTCACGTCGCGCGGTTCAAGTTCCATACCGGTGTGGATTGCAGTTGTGTGGATGCCTTGTTTCATGGTAGTCCTCAGTCGTTAGTCAAAAGTCCAAAGTCGGAAGTCGTCTGGTTCCCAGTTACCAATCCCCAATCCCCAATTACCGATCCCCGATCTCCAATCCTCGCAGCTTTTCCTCGGAGGCGAGCACGACGATTTCGTCGCCGGGCGCGAGAATCTGTGCTGGATCGGGCGGTATGTGGACTTCGTCTTTGCGGATGTGGAGCAGGACGGTCAGGTTTTGCTGGCGGGTGAGTTCGCCGATGGCGGTGTGGTCCAGGCGGGAGTTGGGTTCGACGGTGAGGTGGGCGATGCTTTGCGGGGTGCCAAATTGCGCGCCGCTGACGGTCACCGGCTGGACGATGTGCATATTTAGCGCCTCCGCCACAAAGAGCGGCGCAGCGATGGCCGAGGTGCTGTAGATGGCGTCGATGCCGAAGGCGCGCTGGAGTTGCTCGCCCAACGATTCCTCGAAGATGCGCATCACGACGCGCAATCCGGGAACCAGTTCGCGGGCGCGCAACAGCGTCTCGAAGTTCACCATGTCGTCTTCGCTGCACGCGATGAGGGCACTGGCTGTACGTAACCCGGCCTGTTCCAAGACTGTGTGCTGCCGGAAATCGCCATAAACGACGGGAACGCCGCGCACGTGCAGTTGTTCCGCCAGCGCTTCCGGCGCGAAGTTGAGTGCGACGACCGGCTGTTGCAGCGCCAACAGTGCGTTGACCACGCGGTAACCGGTGTGCTGAAGGCCGCATACAAGAATTGGCCTGACCTCGGACGCACTTTGCTGCCGGCGGGCCAATTCGCCCGCGCGCTCCATTTCGGCGAAGATGAAGAGCGTATCCCCACCTTGCAACATTGTTTCATTTTCCGGTTCGACCTGCATCTGCCCGTTGCGTTCCAGACAGACGACAGTCACATCATAGAGATCCGCCGTTGCGCCGAGCTGCATCCCAACCAGCGGCGACGCTGCATCCAGCGTGATTTGGGTCAGAAAGTAGGTATGGTCTTTGAGATTGAACGTTTCCAGCACTTTCATGCCGATCGCCGCGTGCGCGAAGGCCGCTGCTGCCACTGCCGAGCGGCTGATGACGGCTTTCACGTTAAACGTCTTTTGAATCTCGTCGGCGATGCTGTCCTCGAAGAGCCGCAGCACGATACGTGCCTGCGGGTTCAGCTCGCGGACGTGGAAGACGGTTTCGATGTTCACCAGGTCTTGATTGGTGCAGGCGAGTACCGTCTGTGCGCGGGGAACACCGGCGCGCCGCAGCACTTCCTTGTCATGCACGTCGCCGATGATGCAGGGCATCCCGCGCTCGATGAGGATCGTCACCAACGGCGACATCGTCGTGTCGATACCGACGACCGGCTGCCCCAGGTCGAGCAGTTGACCGGCGACACGATAGCCCACGCGCCCCAATCCGCAAACCACGATCGGGTGTTCGACCGTCGCCGCCAGTGCTTCCTGCCACGCTTGCCCACGCTCGCCGCGCACGAAAAAGATGCGCAGGATGTTGAGAATGTTGATCCCAAACGCCAGGAGCAGCGGGATGCCGATGAGCGGCACGATGACGAAGTAGATGTCGGGTGCCGGACTGTCCGGCATGTCGGCGAACGTGACCTGGAACGCGATCATGTTCAACACGGCGTATATGGATTTCACGTAGGTGATCGGGATGTCGCCGGGTATCAGATTGTGATTGTAGGTCTCCTCGAAGAGCAAGGCGGTGAGGGCGACACCCACAATCAAAACGGCGCTCACGTTCCAGGGGAACAGGCGCGCGAGCACCCGCAGGTCCTGGCAGAATTGCTGCCACCAGCGGGCGCCCGTGCGGACAGTGGACGCGGTTTTTCGGCGTTGTAGACGTGTTTTCATCGAGTGAATCAGCGAATGGCAACTGGTAACCAGTAACAAGTAACCAGTAACCGGTTACCAGTTACTGGTTACTCATAGCCAAAGTGTACTCTGACTTCACAATCGCGCAACTGGCTACACTGCCAGCCCTTTCTTTTGTGCGTAGAACGTGTAATCGCCTGCGTATTCGGTCAGACTGGCGTCCTCAAGCTCGATGATGCGATCGGCGATGCGGTTGAGGAAATAGCGGTCGTGCGAGATGACGAGCACCGTCCCCTCGAACTCCTCGAGCGCCTGTTCCAACACCTCGCACGACGGCAGATCGAGGTTGTTCGTTGGTTCGTCGAGCAGCAGGAAATTGGCATCCGACAGCATCAGCTTGGCGAGCTGCAAGCGGCTGCGCTCCCCGCCGGAAAGCATCGAGACAGTATCGCGCGTCCGCTGGTACGGGAAGAGGAAGCGCCGCAGGAAGTTCACCGCCGCGTGCTCCGACATGGATTTCGCGTCCCAGATTTCCTCGATGAGCGTGCGCTGCGGATCGAGCGTCTCGTGTTGCTGCGCGTAATAGCCGATTTTCACGCTGGGACCGATTTTGATTACGCCACTCGTCGGCTCGTCCAGGCCCAGGATACAGCGGAAGAGCACGCTTTTGCCACTCCCGTTCGCGCCGATCAGGCCCACGCGCTCCCCACGCCAGATCAGCAGATTGAGGCCGAGCAGTACGAGCTTGTCCTCCGTCTCTGTGCCGCGCGGCGCAAAAACCTTATCGAGATTGGCGATGTCCAGCACTTTGTTCGAGCCGCGCCAACCGTTCAGTTCCAGCCCCATTTTTTCGCGCTCGAAGATCGGCTTTTCGATCTTGTCCATTCTATCCAACATCTTTTGCCGTGAACGTGCCTGGCGGATGTGCCGCTCGTCAATGACGATGCTGGCCCAATACTCGAAGCGCGCAATCGCTGCCTCGATGCGGGCGATTTCCTTCTGTTGCGCGGCGTAGAGCTGCTGTTGGCGCAGCAGGCGCAATTGCTTCTCGGTGGAATAGGCCGAGTAGTTGCCCTGGTAGAGCGTGAGCCTGCGATCTTCGAGTTCGGCGATGTGATCCGCGACCTCGTCCAGCAGATAGCGGTCGTGCGAGACGATGATGACCGTACCGGGAAAGCCGTGGATGAAGCGTTCCAGGTAGACTTTGCCCGCCAGATCGAGGTGATTGTCGGGTTCGTCGAGCAGCAGTAGATCGCACTGGATCGCCAGCAGTTGCGCCAGGCCGAGCATCTTCTTCTGCCCGCCGGAGAGCACCGCCACGGCCTTGTCGAAATCGGCCTCGGCAAAGCCGACGGTTTGCAATGCCTGCTTGACGCTGCTCTCGTAGCGGTAGCCGTCCAACTGCTCGTAGGCTTCCTGCGCGCGGGTGTGCGCTGCCAGCACGCGGGCGAACTCACGCTCGTCCGCGCAGACGGCGGGATCGCCCATGCGCGCTTCCAGGTGGCGCATCTCGGCTTCGAGGCGGTGGATGTCGGCGTTGGCGCTCAGGGCGGCTTCCCACACCGTCTCCGGGCCTCCCTCTTCGACGGGGATGAAGCGCGGTTCCTGGGCCAGGTAGCCGATGCGGGTTTTGTGCCGGATGAGGTAGCCGCTATCGGGTTGCAATTCCCCGGCAATTAGCCGCAGCAGTGTGGACTTTCCCGCGCCATTTGGGCCGACCAGCCCGATCTTCTGTTCGGCCTGAATCTCCCACGAGAGATTGTCCAGCACCAGCAGCGGCCCGTGGTGATAGGTGACTTTATCAACGTTGACGATGATCTGACTCATTTTCTCCCTCCTGAACTGGCAAGTCGTGGGGGTCTCGCGTGCGCGGTGTAGCAAAGGGATTAGGAGAAAACAAAAAGCCGCAGACGCGAGCGCGCCCACGGCTCTGAACGGATTAACAAATGAAATGCAAGTGTTGTTCGCAGGCGCACCTAAATCCGGTGCGCTGCGCTAAAACAGACGACGCCTCGTAGCAGCAAAACTGTGTGACCAACCGAAAAGCGAATCATCTCTTACCTGCCTTTACGCCGGAGATTATACCACGAATTTGAGAATGGGCGAATGAGCGAATCAGCGAATGAATCTCGCTCCCTGCCCCCGTCACGGGGGCAGGGAGCGAGATGTTTTACGTTGCCTGCACCTGTGCAATCGTCTGTATCACGGCACTACCGGGAATTGGATCGTGTTTGAGTCGCCGACGCTCGGCGCCGGGTTCCTGATGAACACCGGAACGTTGCCTGGTACGCCGGGAACCTGCGCGTTAGGAACAGCGGCGCGCAGCCGGGTGGCAGAGAGGAAAACCGTTGTCAGTGCGGTGCCGTTCCAATAAATCTGCGCGCCGTTGATGAAGTTTGTGCCGGTGATATTGAGCGTGAATCCGGTGCCCACCGTGGTCGTGGCAGGGCTGAAGGAAGTGATGGTGGGCTTGGGGTTGTAGACGGTGAACAGCAGCTTGTCGGATTCGCCGGTGCCGCGATAGGGCGTCGGGTTTTGCACGGTGAGCGAGTAATAACCCGCTGTCTGGATGTTGCTGCCCGGAACCATGACGTTGATCTGCGTCTTGGTGGCGGCGCTGGGCGCCAGACTGACCGAGGCGGCGCTGGGCCGGTATAGCCGCACGATAGCCCCCGTTGTGGCGAAATAGTCGCCGCTGATGACGACCGGCGTGTCGGTGCCGATGGTGGTCGAGACCGGCGCAACACCGCTGACCAGCGGGACGCGGTTGTAAACGGTGAAAGTGGCCGCGTTCGACGTGCGTGTGTCCAGCCCGGCCTCCGCGTTGCGGACGGTGATGTTGTAGGTCCCACCGAGCAGGAAATTGGCTGCTGGAATCTCGGCGGTCATCTGGGTGCTACTCACCACGTTGCTGGTCGCCAGGACTGCGCCGTCCCACAACACCCTGGTCACAGTGTTGTCCACAAAGCCGGTTCCATTGATGATGACGGTTAGTGTGGGGCTGTAGGCGTCTGTATTGTCCGGGATGAGCGCGTCAATGTGCGGCAGGGGATGGTTGACTTTGACGTTGACCGACGCGGTATACCAGACATTGGTGGTGGTGTTGCGGGCGCGGACAGTGATCGTCCTGACGCCAGCGACGGAGTAGCTGAAGGACGTCGTGTGGCTGAGCCAGTTTGACGTGACCGTGTAGAGCTGTGTACCGTAGAGCGGCGCAGTCCATTCGTACCAGACCGGCGGGGTGGCGGTTGGTTCGGAAGAAGGCGAGCCATTCGGCTCAACGGCAGCGGTCAGATTGTTGACCTGGTTGATCTCCCAGGCTGGGGCGGCAGGGCTGATACTGACCGAGGTGATGCTGACCGGCTTCAATGCCAGCGGCCACGACGCCGTGTTAAACGTCTGATTGTGATCCGCCTCCAGTGCGAAGATGCGCGCTTGATTCTGGATGACGAATTGTCCATTGGAGACGGTCGCGGATACGAAAGCGCTGCCAGTCACGGCGACCGGTACGTTGACCACCACCCAGTCCCAGACTGGCAGCGGCGACTCACGGGTGCTCAGTGTGCAGGTCACCACGGACTTGGCGGCGTTGGTCCCGCACTCCGCGCGCGGTCGCACCGTCACGGTGATCAGTTCGGGCGTGTAGTTGGGCACAAAACCATCCATATAGGTGCGATATTGGAGGTAAGGATTGGACTGCACGCCAGCGAGCGACCACAGCGGCGTGCTGGAATCCGGTTCATCTGTGTAATACGCGGAGCGCAATCCGCCCGGTCCAACGAAGTATTCGCCCGCGCCATTGCAGGCCGCAGTCGCGCATGTCCGCACCTGGAAGGTCATCCGCGCGACGCCGCGCAAGTAAGCAGCGCGGACTTCGGCGGCGCTAAGCGCGCGTTTGAACACCGCCAGTTCATCCAGCGTACCTTTGAAGGGACTCTGGCTGGTTTCTCGGATGCCATAGGGATACGTTGGATAGCAGAATGTGTATCCCCAGGGCGTCCAGAAGCACTCTTGCGCGTATTCATACGCATACTCGATGCGATTGCCCATCACGACGCGCGCGGGGAAACGCGAATCGCCGTGGGGCTGTGTGAGTGTGTACGTGATCACCGAGGGGATCGTCTGCGCCGCGACGCCGTCTTTGTAGATAACAAGGGTGCGCGCGGCGTCATCCCATGTGACGGCGATGTGATGCCATTGCCCGTCGTTGGCCGAGACGGAGGAGCCGTACAGCTGCCCGCCGAGCTGCACCTGTACGTTGCCCGGCGCGTTGACGGTGAACTCGTTCGCCTGGAAACGCCATAGCCCGTCCGTAGAGCTGGGGCTGTCGGTGGCGCTATACTGGAACAGGCCGCCGGCGCTCTCTTGCGTGCGCATCCAGAACATCACCGACATTTGCCTGGCGGGGAAATCCTTCGGCTCTTGCACGTAGATGAAGTCATCGCTGCCGTCGAACCGCAGCGCGCCGTTGAACTTCCCGGCGTCTGTCTGCGGGCAGCGCCCGCCGTCGCAGTAGCCCTCGTTGCGGAAGCCCTGGGCGTCGCGCGCGCCCGACGTTTCAAAGAACGACGTCGCGCCGCTGGCTTCGTTCATGTGCATCAACAAAACGGTGCCGCTCATAGCTAACGTCCCGGTGGGATAGCGATAGCCACTGTTGGCGAGGCCCTGCGTGTCCGTCACCGTCCAGTTGGCGCCGTTGTCGGGCAATTCGACGCCGACGGGCAGGCTGGGCCACCAGGCCAGTGTGCTCCAGGCATTGCTGCCGGTCGTCTCCTGCATCAAGGCGGAGTCGAAATAGGCTGTGTAAGCTGGCGACTGGCGTTCGTAAACCGCCAGGATCTCATCCGCCGCCAGCATCCGACTGAACACGGCGACTTCGTCCAACGCGCCCCGGTAGAATGTATTCTGGTGGTCGCGTCCGATCAGCATGACGTTATAGCCGACCAGGGAGGAGAAAGGATCAATATAGAAGTTTGTGGGTCCGCCAATTTCGCGCCCGTTGATGTAGATGTGGATGTCGTAAGGGGAGTAAGAGTCGCGCCAGGTGACGGCCAGATGGAACCACTCGCCGACTTGCGCTGCGATGTTGGCCTGTTTCTCGCTCACCAGGCTCCAATTGTAATATCCCCAATAGTTCAATCCCCTGAACCGGATTTGGGAACTGGTCGGGAAGTCAATCACCCATCCGTCGCCATACCCATCCATTTCGACCGTCAGCGCGCCGGGGCTGGTTGAATCCAGCCGCACCCACGTCATCCAGGTTGCCGTCGCGCCAGTGCCATACGTGTTGAGGACGTTGTCGGCGTACAGCGCATCGTCGCCGTTGAACACCAGGGCGCTGCCGATCTGTCCGGCATCCACCACCGGCGAGCCGTTGAACACGCCAAGCGTGCGGTTGATGTTCTTCGTGTTGACGTCAGCCGGCGGCACGGTTTCCATGTGGAACAGCAGTTCATTGTCCTGCATATCGGTCCACTGTGCGGCGAGCGTGGTATCGTTCCTGTCCGGCAGATCGAAGACCCGCCCACTGAAATCGGCGATGGTGAGCGCCTTCGCCGTGGCGTTCCAGCCGGTGCCGTGATGCTCGCACCCGCCGCTGGTACACGTGCTGAACCCTGACGCCCCGGCGTCGCGGTAAGTGTCGGGATTCCAGGTGATAATCTGGGCCTGCATCCCGCTGGGAAGGGTGTCAACGATCCTGGCGTCATTGGCCGGCGATGGCCCGGTGTTGATGGCGAAGAAGGTGTAGGTCACGGTGTCGCCGGCGGTGGCCTGGTCGGTGTTGGCATATTTGAAGAGATAGAGATCGACCAGAGGATATTCGGCGCGGTAGATGTCCCAGTTGGCGACGAAAGCCATTTGTGTGCCATCGGCGCTGAGCGCGGGGAAGGCGTACTGGATGGCGACGTTTTCGGCGATGTCCCGCTTCTCGAAGGTGTCGTAGAGGTGCAGCTTTTGGTCGGCGGTGGAGATGTAGGCGATGCGCGCGCCGTCGGCGCTGATGGTGGGATAGTCTTTCTCGCCCGCTGCTTGCGGGATGGCGCGGACGTTGACGACGGGGCTGGCCGTTGTGGTGGTGATGACGGCCAGCGCCACTTGCCGGTCGCGGTTGGCGTTATTCACGTCGTCGTTCCAGTCATAATCCGAGAGGAAGGCGACGTGATACACCATCTCGGAAGCGGAGACCGTCCCCGACACGATAGACGGCTGCTCATTGGTCGTCCCTTCCGGCGTCGTCGTCACCTGGATGTAACGTTTGACCTGCCCGTTTTGCAGTTCCGCGAGAAAGATTTCGCGGTTGTTGTTGGGCGCGGCCTCGCTGCCCGGAACGAGGTCTTGATCCGAGACGAAGGCGACGAACTGCCCATCTTTGCTGATGGACGGCTGGTCGTTGGCCCCCAGCGGCGTCACCACCTGGGTGTAGCGCACGTTCCAGGTGATATTTTGCGTGTGGGTGATCTCGGCGACGAAGATGCCGGTCCCCGGTTGCCGTTTGCGATCGCCGGTCAGGTTGACGTTGGAGGCGAAGGCGATGTATTGGCCGCTGTTGCTGATGGAGGGCAAAATGTTCTCGCCGTCCGATGTATTGGTCAACTGGATCAAGGACACCTGGCTGTTGTCAATATCGGCCATGTAAATTTCAAAGTTGCGGTCGCGGTTATCTTGGGAGAGCGCGCTGCCGGTGTTCGTCAAAACTACCGTGGCCCCGGCGCTGCTACCGCCGAGCAAATCCTGGTCGGAGAAGAAGACGACGCGATTCCCGCTGCCATCAATCGAGGGACCGAGGTTGAATCCGCCGAGGATAGTGCCTTTCGAGTCGGTCAGTTGCAGCGGATAAGGATCAACCTGGCCGCTCGGCGTGACTTTGGACAAAAAGACCTCGATATTGCCGTCGGCGTTGCTGGCGCCGTGCCGTCCGGTGGACCAGAAGGCGATGCGCGTGCCATCGCCGTTGATGACCGGTTGACTATCCACCCCCAACGGCGAATCGGTGATCTGCACAGCATTGTTCGGCATCACGACGGCGCTTGCAGCCTGCGGGGCAAGCGGCACGTTGCGGGGAGCTGGTCGAGCCGTTTCCTCCGCCAGCGTGGGACCGGCAACCAGATCGTCGCCGGCGCCGTCTTCCCACGCCGGTTCGTCGAAGTGCATGGCGACGCCGGGGCGGAACCCCTTGAGGACGATAGGCAGGTAGACGAACTTATTGAGCGGGCTGGTCACCCCGACGTACATCGGCCGGCTGACAAACCCTGGGCGCGCTACCGGGCAGACCTCACCATCAATGCGTGTCGTCACCGTGTAGACGTTCTTGCTGCGGTAGACGTATGTGATCGGCTTGGTCGTCGGCCACGCCAGGTTGAGCACTGGCGAGCCGTCGCCGAAATTCCAGGACTGCGTGAGAATTCTGCCGCTGACGATCCCGACATAGGCTTCGAAGCGCACGACTTGTTTGGGCTGGATCACCTGCGTGGGGGCGAGCAGTGTGCCGGTCGGTTGCAGGTAGGCGCGGATGGTCATATCGGCCGGCCAGGTGCAGGTGGTCGCGCGCACGCGGAACGGGGGACTGATGCCCCTGTTGGCCCCGCGTTGGACCGGCCCGGTGCGATCCAGCGGAATGACGCGGATGCGGAAACGCGCGTCGTCGCTGATCGCTTTGTCGGCGGCGGCGTTCCACGTGAAGACGGCGGGATAACCGGTGATGCTCGTCCGCGTCGTGGGCGTGAACGGCTGAATGGCCGAGGTCGCCGTTTTCCAGCGTGTACCGCCATCCAGCGAATACTCAAAGAATGTCTGCGCAATGGGGGTCTCTTCAGGGTCAAAGAGCCGGTAATGGATCTGCAGGGTGGGCGTCGTGGGAGAAACCAAGACGTTGGCGGACGAGAACTGGTAAGCGTCGTCGGTGATGCCGGGGCGTTCGATGTAAACGTAGGGCGCTTCGTTCGGCAACTGGTAATTCCGGCGCGTGTCGGCGGTGAGGGTGTGCGCGGGATGGGAGATGGTGTTTTCGTAAAACCCGTTCCACCCGCCGTTGGTGCGACTGACAGCCAGATCGAGGTCGCCGTCGTTGTCGCGGTCGCCCCAGGCGAGGCCGGTGGTGTTGACCTGATCCTGCGAGCGCCAGGCTTCGGTGAACGATGGCGCTCCCGGCGCGCTCTTCTGGTTGGCGTAGACGCTGTCGTAGGCGTTGTAGCGCCCCACGGCCAGATCGGGATAGCCGTCGTTGTCCCAATCGCCCCAGGCGACGCCGGTGGTCTGGCTGTACGGCGTGGTCAACGTGAAAATCAGCGTGAGGCGGTTTTCCGGCGCAGCGACCGGAACCTGCGCCGTGAAGTTGTTTTGCCAGAGATAATCATAAGCGCCGTAGTTGCCTTCCGCCAGATCCATATCGCCGTCGTTATCGTAGTCGGCGGCAGCGACGCTGCGCGTATCCAGCATCGTGCTGGATTGCCAATACCGCGTGAACGTCATATCGCCGTTGTTGGTGTAGATGACGGTGGGGCCGGCTCGCTGTCCAACCGCGAAGTCGAGGTAATAGTCGTTGTTAAAGTCTTTCCACACCAGGCTTTGAACCCGGCTCTCGACCGGCAGGGTGAAGGCTGACGTCGTTTGCAAGAGACCATCCTTGTTGAGGAAAAGCTGGAGAATGGCGGCCCCGGCGGTCGTCTCGGCGCCGACGAGTAGATCGAGTTTGCCGTCGTCATTGGGATCGCCCCAGGCCAGGCTGTGGATTCTGCGTCCGTTGATGAGGGTGAGCGCCGGCGATTGGTCAATATCGTTGTCGCTGTCGTCAATCTGCGCGTTGGTGTAGATTTGCAGCTTCTCCAACGTGCCGATGGCGATGTCCAACTCGCCGTTCGCAGTCATATCGCCGAAAGCGACATAGTGCGGGCCGAACCCGCTGGAGAGGAACAGTCGGTCGGTGGCGAAATCCCCCTCCTTGTTGATCTGAAGCTGGCTGCTCAACCGCGCCGCTCCCGCGCCGTAGAGCAGATCGAGGTCGCCGTCCCCGTCAACGTCGCCCCAGGCGACGCTCGCCATATTTTTGGTGGTGATGGGCGTGATCGTCTGGCGCAGTTTGGGGCCGAAAGTGTTGTAGAGCTGGCTTGGCCCGTCGCGGTTGGCAACGAGCAGGTTGAGATTGTCCGCGTCAAGGAGACTGACGCCGCGCAGGCTCCAGACCTGCCCGCCGATGGTGGGCAGGTCGAGGGTCGTGATCTTCTCGAATTTGGCTGTCTGCTTGTTGAACTGATAGACGCCGGGCGGATCATTGGCGACGATGAGGTCCAGTTGCCCATCAGCGTTGAAATCGCCCCAGTCCACGGCGCGCGGGGTGAAGAAGGTGTCGGTGCGGATGGTACTCGTCAAAGGCACCAGGGTGACGCCGTTCTGGTTCCGATACACGCGCGCCGAACGCTGCAACGGGTAAGCCGCGGCCAGGTCGAGGTAGCCGTTCCCGTCGAAGTCCCCCCAGGCCAGGTCGTAGGGGATGTATTGCAGCGTCGTCTCGATGTCAATGTGCGGGGTCGCCGTGAAGGGGTTCGTCAAGGTCACCGGGCCGCGGCTCGCAATGCTGTTGACCAGTAGCCGCAGCGTCGCCGGAAAGACGCCGATGGCCAGGTCGAGGTCGCCGTCGTTGTCGAAATCGGCGGGGCCGAGCGCCGCTGTCGCGCCGCCTCCTTCGGTGTTGCTGCCGCTCAGGCACTCGAAGTTGTGAACCGTCTCCGTGTTGGGCGCATTGGTGAAGTTGCCGTCACCGAGGTTGCGGTAGAGGATCACGGGACATGCTGCGTTGATCGCGTTGGTGCTGGCGACGAGATCAATATCCCCGTCGCCATCGAAGTCGCCCGGCGCGACCCGCATCAGTTGGTAGGTTGAGGTGAACGTGTCTGCCGTCGTAAACTTCTTGACGGTATCTGTCACCATATACACGTAGTTGATGCCGGGCAGTTCGGCGATGAAATCGGCGCTGCCGCCCGTGGACACCACGTCGCCCACGACGATCAGTTCCAGTTGTTGATTGGCGGGGCTGACGTCGGCCCAGCGCACGCCGTAGGAGAGCCGTCGCTGACCTTGATCGTTGAGCGGCGAGACCCAGTAGAGATTCAGGCGCCCATTGTCGTTACGATAGACCGTCGTGCCGAGCGCGGAACCTAGCGCCAGGTCCAGGTCGCCGTCGCGGTCGAAGTCGCCCCAATCCTGGCCAAGCGTGCCGCCCATGTCCCTGGAAAGCCACGTAGGCACCGGCGAAATCGTCATCCCGCCGAGGTTGGCGGCGGGGATACGCATGTGCGCGCTGATGTTCAGTTCTGCGGCGCTGGCCGATCCCGGATCCGGCGAACCTGCTTCGTAGTACAGCGCGAAAACACGATTGGTGAATGTCTGGTTGTCTCCCTGTCCCACGACGTTGCCGGAAAACGTCAGCGTGATCGTCTGGTTGTTCGCCAACGCCGGGATGGACCAACTGATTTCTCGCGTGGCGGTGACGACTTCCTCAATGCCGATTTGATCGAGGTACGTGGTCGTCTCGTAATTGAATTGCCAGGTGAACACGCTGGTCACCGCAATATCGGCGAGCGCGTTGAGCGGCAGAATGTCCACCACTGTGATGTCGTGCAACGCGATACTACTGGCGTTGGCGAGCGCAATCGTGTAGGTGATGCGGTCGCCGTTGTAGATGTGGTTCACGTCCAGATCGGTGATCCCCGTATCTGCGGATTGCTGAACGGCGAATCCTGCCGTCGCCGAATACGGAGCCGGAAGGCGCATCAATTCCATAATCCAGGCCGGATATAACGGCTGTGGCCCGATGATCTCTGCCGCGGGGGGCGGCGGCTCCAGCTCAGGATACATCCGCCGTTGTATTGGGCTATGGCCGACCGCTGATTGTTGATCGCGGTGTGCTGCACTCACCGGTCCTAACGTCTGCGTCAACAGCATCACCACCAGCGTGCTGATCGCCGTCAGTCTCCACACTAACCGTTGGGCTATCTTGTACGTGCGTTTCATCATCTTGAGTCTCCTGTGGAAAAGAAGGCCTGCCCTCAATCTGCAAAGTGGGCAGGCCGACCTGTTAGTTGACCGCTGGCACCTGACCTATCCGTCGTTTACGGCGTCGGCGTGGGGCACGGTTCCGTATACCAGATGTTGCTCTTCTCGCTTTCCTTCGTCTGGTTGTCGGCAATATCCACGTAGACCGCCACAACGTAGTAGCCCTTGCCGCATACCGGGACGCTACTGTCGCTCCAGACGTAAGGCGGCGACGTTTGCGCGATCAGCCCCGACAGTTGGAGGAAGGCGTTGGGCGAATCGCCGGTGTTGCCCCGGTAAACAATGAAACCGATGATGTCACCCCGGTTGGCAGCGGGATACTCCCACGTGATGTCAATGGGCGGTGTCTGGTTGGTGGATACCGGCCCGCGCACGTTGGTCGGCGCCGGCGGTTTCTCCATCGCCATCAGCTTGATCTGGATGTAGGCGTACACCGGGCTGCGGGAAGGGTCTTTGTGCTCGGCTTTGAGCTGATATTGGCCTGACGCCGTCACATTGACCGGCAGTTGACCCTGCAGGCTTTGATCGCCGTAATTGATCTGCGCGCCCGCCTGGGTGGTGAAATCCAGCGTGACTTTACCGGCGTTCTCCACGATCCACGACAGCAGGATGTTTGAGCCGTACTTCACCTCGTAGGCGCGGGTGTTGGCTGTGTTGCCGGTCACGGGGATGCCGATAATGACGCTGTTGGCGTCGGCGGCGGCAGCCTCGAACTTCAGAATAACGGGGTCGGGCGGAAGCGGCGTCGGCGTCGGCGGTGGATCCTTCGCCGTCAGTTGGATCATCTTCGACGCCTTGATCTCGTCCTTGTAATAGGCTTTGAGCACGAAGAAAGCGTCGTCGGAAATCATAATCGGCAGTTGCCCGTTGGGACTGAGATTGCTCACCGTCCCCATCACCGCGCTCTCAATCTCAATGTTCGTCGTATCGCCCACCACCGACCACACCAGCGTTACCTTCTTTGCCGTCCCGCGGTAGAAATCGCCGGAATACGTCCCCTCGAACAGATTGATGACGACCGGAACCGGCGGCAGGGTGGGGGTCGGCGCGGGTTTGACGATGACGCGCACCACGATGCTGCTGACTACGCTTTTCTCGATGTCGCCCTCTTTGTAGAAGGCCGTCAGCCGGTAGTCCGTCGTCTCCGGCGGCTTGTGGGTGGTGCTGCCCAACGGCGGGAAGTCGCCTGGTACGTTGGTGATGTTCACCTTCGTCGCGTTGGGCACTTCCCACTCGATGGTGACGGTCTCCCCGGCGATGATCTCCAGCGGGCGCACGGTGAAGCGCTGCGGCACCGGCACGGGCACCGGCGTCGGCGACGGCGTGATGACGAAGATCGAGAGACCCGCTTCGGCAGCCGGCGCGCCTTCGCCGGTATAGAGATTCCTGGCGACCAACCTGTAGCCAGTGTTGATCTGCGGCGAGATGCTGCGTTGGGCGATGTGCTCGGTCGTCGGCAGCAATTGCGGCTCGCCGTTGGTCGCCAGTTCGACTTCGCTCGCATTGAGCACGGTCCAGCGCAGGTTGACGGCGTCCCCCTGGAAGATGCGGTACGAGGTCGCATCCAGCTGCTCGCGGTAGCCTTCCAGGCTGAAGGACTGGATGACGGGATAAATCGGTTTGACGTTGATGCGCACATCCTTCGTCGCCACAATCAGCGGATCGAACGTTTTCGGGAAGATGGGATCGAGCAGGGGGAAAAGGAAGCTCTCGGCGCGCAGGATGTAGACGCCGGAGTACGTCGGGCTGATGCGCGCCTGCCCGCTGCGTTTTCGCTCGGTGTTGATGAGCGGGTTGCGCGTTTCCACCGGGTCAACGGTGACGTTGTTGGAGAGCGCCGAGGCTTTCCACGCGACGACGACGTCTTCGCCGGACGTAATCGTGATTTCTGGCGCGTTGTTTGCCAACAACGATTGCGCGTGGGGTCTGAAGAGCAGAACCGTCAACACCGCCAGGGTGAACAGGATGAGGATGAGTGACAGCGGCCCCAGGAGCGGCTTGCTCTTGAGCTGGCCTAACAACGAGCGTGGCGTCTGGTCGGCCTCCTGCATCGCCACCGTGGCCGTGTAGGCGTGGATACGCCGCCGCATCCCAAAAACCGGGCGTTTCGTCGGCGTGATGAAAATGGGTACAGTGACGGTCTGATCCGGTTGCAGCGGAACCTGAGCCTGGACGGCCAGACGGGTCTTCTCCTTCGTCGCCGCATCCGTGGTCTCAAACTCGAAGTTGCAGGCTTTCTCGTCGTCTTCGGCGCTGAGCCGGAAGACCGTCGCCGCGTTGCTCTGGTTGGTGATGGGGATGGTGGCCTGGGCCGTTTGCCGGCGCCATGAAACGCTTTGCTGGCGGGGCGAGAGTTCGCCCACCTTGAACGCATAGTAGGGATTGACGGTCAGCGTCGCGCTCAAGCGGCTGCCGCGCCCGGCGTGGTTTGGCGATGTCACGATAAAGGCGATGTGATAGAGTCCCGCCAGGCTCGATGGATGGCGGGGCAGCATCACCTGGACGTAAATCGTTCCCCGGTCGCCCTCGTTCAAGTTGATCTGCGGCGGGGTGACGGTGACCCAATCGGGGTTCAGCCCTTCGACATCTACCACAAACGTCGCCACAATCGGGCTGCCGTTGATGACGGTGATCTCAAACATCACCGGTTGCTCCACGTTGACGGCGACCTCGCGCTGCGCGAGCTGCGCCACGATAAACTCGTCAATGTGATCCGGCTGCGGCGTGTTCAAGCGCCAGGGCTGTCCGGCGACAGCCAGCGCCGTCCGGCTCGGCACAATCGCCCGTCCCGGCGCGCCCATATCCGGCTGGCGGCTGACGGCTGGCGGCTGACGGCTGACGCCTGACGGCTGAATCACACTCGCGCCCGCTTCTTCGAGCAGGATGAGCATGTGGCTGTCAATTTCCAGCGTGTCCCAATTCTTGAGCGCCGTGGAAACGTTCGTCGCCAACGCCCGGCCTGCCAACCGCGTTTCGCCCTGTTCGCTCAGGATAACGATCTCGTAAGGCTTGCGGCGGTGATCCAGGATCGCGTGAAAGGGAGCCACGTCAGGCGCGTTAATGACGATGTCGTTGTCTGGATGCTGTCCGATATTCGTAATGCCTTTTGTGGCATCCAGATCGTAAAATGTGATCTCGCCGCCAGGACTGATAATTTCTATTTGATCCGTTTTCGGCATCGGACCTCCTATCAATAAAACGTAAAGAATAAAACGTAAGGGATAAAACGTAAAATGGTTACTATTCAGCCGTCATCCTTCGGCAAGCTCAGGACAGGTCTCCGAACGGAGCGGAACGAGTGCAACGAGTGGAGCGAAGTAGCTTGCCCTGAGCTTGTCGAAGGTGCTTGCCCTGAACGCAGTGAAGGGAGGAATCTCTGCTTTTGCAGCCAAAGACCCTTCGACTCCGTTTCACTCCGCTCAGGGTGACGGGCGCATTGTAGGCAGGCTGAATAGTTACGTAAAATGAAACGCTCGATTAAGTTTGCTGTGTGTTTTACGTCCTGCTTTTACGTTTCACGTTTTACGCCTCACGCTTTACCAGAGCGATAAGAACAGAATCAACAAGATCATGATACCTGCTACAAACAACATAAACGGCGCAAAATGCTCGAAGGGATTGAGCGCCTCAAATACGACCGTCTCTTCTGCTGTGATGACCGGGGCCTCTTTGTATTCGAGCGAGCGCGATTTCAAAACGTAAGGATAATGCCTGGTCTGATAGGGATTGGCCGGTTGAATTTGCACCTCAACCCGCATTGTCTGGCCGGGTTCAACGAATGGCGTCTGCGCCCAAATCTCAATGACCGCGCTGCCCACCTCGCGCTGCCCGCTGCCTGCTGACGGCTGACGACTGCCCGCTGCTGGCTGACCGCTGACGGCGGATGGCTGACTGCTTCCCCCTGCCTTCGGTTGCAGTTTTCCGGCATACTGCGAGACCTGCTTGACTTGGGTGGCCGTCTGCTGCCCCTGCCGCACTTCGCGCCCCATCCCCGTGAGCGACTGCCCCGCCGCTCCGGGCAACAGCCGCCCCAACGTAGCGAGCAGCCCGGCGACCATCCCGCCTGTCTGCGCCGCGCCAGCGAGCATCTTTTGCGCCTCAGCCCCGCTCGCTTTTGCCGGAGCAGCGCCCGCGCCTTTCTGGCTGACGGCTGACGGCTGACGGCTGACGGCCGATGGCTGACGACTGACCACCGACACCACCTGTTCCGGCAGCGGCTTGCCGTTGGCGCGGAAGTGAAAGGCCAGATTGCCCGTGGCTTCGGCGGCGTGCAGCGCGTAGCGACTGCGCGCGTTGCCTTCGTTGACCAGCTCCAGATGGATCGTTTGGCGCGCGCGCTGGCGCTGCCATTTGAGGATCGCCGGTATGATCAAGACCGCCAGCATCCCTACCATCACAATGAAGAGAATCCAGTGCCACATTTTGGGACCGGCGCTGGTGTTGATGAATCCCGGCATGATGAGCGCGAACGTGTTGAGTGATCTCACGGCTGACTCCATTCTCGATGTACCGTTCCTTACGCCGACCACCAATCGGCATTGGCAACAGGCGGCGTGTTTTCCTTCTCCGGTTCAGACCACCAGTCATCGGCTGGCGGCGGCGTGGCTTCAGTTTCCGGCGCTGGTTCGGCCTGCGGGGTGGGGGCGATTGTCTTGATCGGCGTTTCCGGTATTCGCGGTTCCTCCGGCGCGCCCCACCAATCATCGGCGGCCGGCGCAACTTTTTCCGGCTGCTCGCTGATGGCTGCCGGCTGTTCGCTGATAGCTGATAGCTGACCGCTGACCGCTGCTCCCTGCTTGCTGACCGCGCTTTTCGGCTCCGTGATGGGCGTTGCCGGTTGTTCGACCGCCGCAATGACAGCGGCTACCGGTTCCGGCGCTGTTTCCCAGGTCTCGACCGGCGGCGCGGCGGGCGCTTCGCTGACGGTCTCTGCGGCTGGCTCCATCGCCGCTTCAACGCGACCTGGCGTTGGCGCTTCCGGTTCTACTTCCGGCTGCGGGCTGACGGCTGCGGGCTGACCGCTGACGGCTTCTGGCACAGTCCACCAATCCTCGGCGGGGGGCGAGGTGGGGATGGCCTTTGGCGGCGTCGGTTGGACTTCGGGCGTCGGGACGGCTTTCAGGGTGAGCGCGGGCTGCCTTTCAGGCGCCGGCGGCGCAACCGGCCGGGCTGCCACAGGCGGCGGCAGCAGATCGTCCACCCGCCGCGCCGGACCTTTCGGCGGCGACGCCACTTCCGGCTGAGGGCTGACGGCTGATAACTGCCCGCTGCCCGCCGGTCGCAGCGTGTGCTTGTAGAACGGCTGCACCTGAATCGTACACGTGACGCTCGCTTCCTCGCCTGGGTAGGCGTCTGGGGCGACGGCGCGAATTGTGACGGTGTGATCACCGGCCAACGGCTTGTTCCCCCGGTGGAAGATGCGCAGCGCCACCTCGCGCTCCGTTCCCGACGGCAGCAGCGGCGCCGGTTCGATGGTGTAACACTCAGGTTCGAGGCCCTCCAAATCCAGGTCGAATTGCACGCCGGTCAGATCGCCGTGATTGGCAACTGCCACCACGCCGGTAACGTTCTGGTGCGGCGCTAACTGCGTCCGAGGCAGTGAGAGCCGCAGCCCGATGTGCGAACTGCGACTGTCGGCGGGGGCAGCGGCGACCAGCATCGCCTCGCCGTGGAAGATGAGGGTGAAGTCGCCGACTTTGATGACGCTGCCATCACTCACGGAGGCCACCGAATGAGGCGACGCACGTTTGTCGCCGGCTTCATTCAACAGGATATCCGAGTCGCCCAAATTCACCAGGCGGAATCCTGAGCCATCCGGCAGCGCGATCAACTGCGCGTGGCGCGCCGCGACGCCTCCGCCGCGCGCGTTCTCCAGGACGAGATCGTTCATGGCGGCGCTGCCGATGTGAAAGAGGCTTTTCTGGAACGAAAACTCTTTCCGCCAGCCGTCTTTATCAATCACTTCGATCTTTACTTGTGGGTTCATACGCTATCCGTGTTTTGTCCTGACCGCTGATGGCTGACCGCTCATCGCCGTCGCCGCCGATCCCAGGCATACGTGACGATGTTTTCGCCCCACTCGGCGGCGGCGCGCAGATGTTCGCGCGACGGCACGCCGCTTTTGCTGTCCCCTTGCCAGGCCAGCCCGTAATTACCTGCGCTGAAAATCACGCCGTCCTTGATCAATACTTCTGGCGCGCTCTCTTCAAATCCCGGCGGCGGCGCGACGAAGAGATGCGGGTCCACCAACAGACAGTGCCCGGCTGGCAGCGCGTCGGGCTTCAGATTCATCGCCGTGAACAAACCCTGGAAAGCGGCGCGCGAGGCCGCATCGGTGCTTTCGACGAAGAGCGTGCCCTTTCCCTTGTTGATGTAGTTGGTGAGACCGTTGATTTGCCCAGTGCTCAACTCGAACTTCCCCTGCCCAACCAGGTAGATCAGCGTGTTGGCCTCGACGCCAGGCGCGAGCCGCGCGTCATCTTCCACGGTGACGAAGTAGCGCCCCGACCGGTTGAGCGTGCGCGCCAGATACAGCGCGCCGCGTCCGTGCTTCTTCTCTTTCGCCTCGCCCAGGTAGCAGACGGCGATGCTGACCTCGCGGGGTGCGCCGATCTCCCGCCGGAAGCGCAGATCAATTTCGTTGAGACCAGGTTGCGCGGGGTTGGGCGCGTCCAGGAAGGTGTCGCTGCGCTTGCCCCGTCGCACGCGCGCCAGTTCGACGTAAGGGGTGTTGGGCAGCGTCGTCCGCGCGGCGACGGAGAATTCGCCATACACATACAGCGGGCCGTCGCGCTGTTCTGTCCCCTCGGCAGCGCGCGGGCGGCTCTCTCCATAGCTCAACAGCAGATAGAGCAGTCCTTCCATTTCGTTGCCGATGTCGTAGGCCACCGGCTGCGGCAGCACGATAACCTGGCCGAGCGGATCCACGGCGACGCCCGGCAGAATGTAGACCGCCGTATCGGGCGGGTCGCTGGCGATGACCTCCAACCCGGCGACGATGCCCGCGCCGTGAAAGGCCATCGCGTGCGTGCGCAGAGCGCGTTGATGATACTCGTGCGCCTCATCCCACACCTCCGCCGTCACGGCCATGCCGTCTACCGGCTTAATTCTCTTCGTCGGGATTGTCTGTAGCAGCTCGTTTTTATCCACAGTACAGCACCTCACTTGTCATAAGTTGTGAAACGTAGATTCGACGTACAGCGTGTACGCTGTGTGCGCCGGTTTTTCGGCTTCGATGAGCGCCCGGATGCTGTTCAGCCACGTCGCTTCATCATCCTCCGGCGGCAAACGCAGCCGCACGGTGAAGGTGTGCGGGCGGTTGTTCCGTCCGAGCGCTATGCCGGGACCAAGCGCGGCGGCGCTCCCCAGGCGGAAGTTGTCGGCGCGGTGTTCGACGATGTGTACTTCCCCGCCGGTGTAGATTTCCAGATAACGCTTTAGCCCTTGTTTGGTCCCGCGTTGACGGTACAGCGGCACTGCCGCTTGTACCAATTGCCGCCGGCGCTCCTCCGGCAGGCGTTCGTTCAACGTCAGATCGAACCACGACGCCAGCCAACGCAGAAAGTCGGGCGGCGTCATCTCCGGGTTGAAGTAATTGCTCATACTGTCAATTTGCGTCTCAATGGGCGACCAAAAGCTCTCGAACAGCATCAGGAAGCGCCCCATCAGATCGTCATCCGCGTAAATCTCCGGCAGATACCGCAAATAGTCGCCTTTGGCGCGCACGAGGAACGTGGCGCTCTCTTCGCTCAATATCTCATCCCCGCGTGTGACCACCGCCCGGCTTGTGATCTCCTTATCGCGCGTGACGGGCGCAATGCGCGCTTGCGTCTGGTATTCGTACCGCGCTTCAGTGGAAGCGCACGCTCCAGTGGAAGCGCACGCTCCAGTGGAAGCGGCAAGCGACCAGACGAGATATTGCGTACCGGCATCCACTTCGACGTAGGGCGGCGCTCCCTGGAATTCGGGCGGCGGGCTGTAGTCGTGCAGCGTCAGGCCATCCGGCAGCGTGATGCGGAGCGTCAGGTCGGGCGCAGCCTCCCGCACTTCGACATTTGTGTAGAACGTGACCAGTTCGCCCGGATAGCGGCGATAGAAATCGGCCACATGCGCCACCGTCGCCGGTCCCGCATAATCTCTGGATTTCTCTACCCAATTCTCATTTCTCATTTCTCTTTTCTCACTTCTCCTCATCCAGCGTCGCCAGCGCGATCTCGTGGTTGAGTGAGCAGAGCAGCGTGTCGGCGGGCACACGGATGACTTTCTGCGTGACCGGCGTGAGTTTTGCCTCGCGCCGGTTGACCTGGTCGGGGCGCGCCTCCTCGCCGGGCGGCAGCTCGTCCTTCGGCGTGACGGGGCGGGTGCTGAGCTGCACGTCAACGACGTGTTTGACGCCGGGCACGCGCTGGATCAGCGAGAAAATCTCCGCGACGTACAGATTGCGTCCAAAGGGCCAGCCTTCCCACGTGGCGTCCATCAGCGCGTCTTGCTTCTCCGCGTCGTCGCTGATGGCGAGCGGGCTGATGAACGCGCGCAATGCCTCGGCGACGCGCGCGCGCACGATCTCAGGCTGGCTGAACTCGGAGGGGATGATGTGGGCATTGACCTTGACGCCGAGATAGTTGGGTTCCTCGATGCGCAGGGTGGTGGTCAGCAGGCGATATTGATCCAGGTGCGTCTCGATGGTCTTCGCCAGCGCCTCGTCTACGTGCAGGCGCGTGAGGTCGCCCGCCCGCAGCGAATCGAACGCCGCCGGCACCACCAGGATTTCGATGGTTCCCGGCGGAACCCGACACTCTTTCTCTTCGATGTCTGCCCTTTGCGGGACGTTGCACTTGACCCGCGCGACGCTGCGACTCGCGCCTTTCGCCAGGTGCTCGTAATCTTCAGCGGTGACGGCGCGCAGTTGCGCCTTCAGCTCTCGCCGGGCGCGCACTTTCACTTCTTCCATGCTTTCCGCGTCGCGCCCGCCGGAGGCCCGGCGCAGGTTATTCACGCGCGAGATGTAGGCCAGCGAAGTCGTCAACCCTTGCAACGAGTCTGCCGGGACGTTCCCCGCGACGCCGCCGCCGTAGCGATAGCGCGTGAAGCGGATCTGGCGACCGGCCTCCGGTATGCGACCGTACTGGCGCACCGTGCCGTCGGGCTGGCGGACGGATGGCCCGAACGCGACGAGGCCAGCGGCGGCATCCACCGTGAAGTGGCGGTCGTAGCGGCTGGAGTGCGCGAAATTGTCCACGCACTGCCACGGCACAAAGACGATCTCGCCTTCGCGCCACTCTTCGACCTCGATGGTTTCGCCGTCTTGCAGCGCTAGAATGGGCGCGTGTTCCAGCCTGAAAGTCTGGTTAGGTTCACCGTTACTGCGACCGAGCGACTCGTTCTCGACGATGACGGCGTGGGTCGCCGGAACGCTCGCGCCGAGGGTGAACGCGGTGACGCCGGTGACGCGCGGCGATTCGGAGTACATCCCCTGTTCCGGGCGGCGCGGCTCAATGCGACAACGCACCCAGAGCGCGCTGCGCCCGAAGACTTGATCGGGGCGCATATCCAGCGGCAGGTACAACACCAGGCTGCCGCGCGGGTTGTTGAGGCCGCCCGTTGTATCTTTCTCGCCCTGCCGCGTGCTCGGCGCGACCTCGCCCCACTGCCCGTTGCCGAGCGAGTATTCCCACACCCACGGCGGGTCTTCGCGCCGCACACCGACCGCCTGGGTGCGCTCGCACTCGAAATTCAGTTGTAGAATATGCCCGCTGATGTTGCGCGTCTCGTCGAACCCCAGATAGAACGTGTCGCCCACCTTCGGCTTGGTTTGATCGAAGGCGTAGAAGGTTTCGACGCCCAGACGCGGCAGGTAGTTTTTCTGGAAATCCTCCGCGCGTCGCAATTGAGCCAGTTTGGGCGGAACGATGGTCAGCGCGCGGTCGGTGGTGAACGTGACCTGCGCTTCTTCGCCGAGCGTGCGCGACATGACCTCGATGCCCTGCGGCACAATGACCGGTTCCTCGTTCTCCGGCGAGATCGGCAGCGAGACCGAGAGCCAGAAGGTCAGGTCGGTGCGCGCGCTGCTGGCAGGTTCGCGCTGCATCCCTAGCAGGTTGAGGAATTCCACGTAGTTCTTTTCCGGGACCTGGTTCAGCCGGTAGACGATCATCTCCGTCATCCAGGCGAACAATTCAATCAGCGTGATGCCGGGATCGCTCAGGTTGTATTCGGTCCATTCCGGGCAATAGTGGATGATGCGCCGCCGCGCGCCATCAACAAGGTCGCTCTGGAAACGTAAATCGTCTAAATTCGGTGCTGGAAGCGCCATATTCTGCTCCTTAGTCCAAAGTCAAAAGTCGAAAGTCAAAAGTCGCTTGAGCGCCTTCTGAAATCCGTTAAAATCCGCTTAATCCGTTGACCTTACCATCCCTCTTCGCCGACGAGGAAGAAGGGGTAGACGATGCTGCGTTGGTCGTGGGTGGCCTTGACCAGATAGTTCACTTCAACGACCACTGCGCCATCTTGCGTGTTATCCGCGAGGACGCGCACCCATTGCACGTCAATGCGCGGCTCCCAGCGGTGCAGCGCCTCTTCGACGTATTGCTGCATCAGGGTCTCCGTCGCCGAATTGCGCGGCTCGAAGAGCAGCTCGCTGGCGCGGCAGCCGAATTCGGGCCGCATCACCCGCTCACCGGGCCGCGTTCCCAGGATGATGCCGATGGATTGCTCGATGTCGCGGTCGCCGCTGACGAGCGCAATCTCCCCGCGCGCATTCACCTGAAGCGGAAAAGCCAACCCCTGCCCCAGGAATTCTTTACTTTTGAAACTGACATTCATTTGCAAGCTCCTTTCGTGTAAAGCGTAAAACGTAAAACGTAAGGAGCACATTAAGTTTTACGTTTCACGTTTGTAACTATTAAGCCGGTCTGTCCTGTGATCGTCACCCTGAGCGAAGTGAAACGGAGTCGAAGGGTCTCGGCGCTGCACACGTAGAGATTCCTCACTGCGCTCCACTCGTTGCACTCGTTCCGCTACGTTCGGAGACCTGTCCTGAGCTTGCCGAAGGATGACGGCTGAATAGTTACTCACATTTTACGTTTCACGCTTTACGTACTCACCCAATGAGAACTGTCGGACAGCCCGGTGGGATGATGACATCCGGCGGGCCGGTACAGACGAGCTGATCGCCCACACGCGCCGCCGGCAACCCGCCGATCAATACCGTAGGGCTGCCCGGCGGCAAGATCGGCCCGCCCACGTGGGGCACGACGCCCGTGACCATCGGGCACGTGTGCATATCGCTCACGCGCGCCGCCGGCTGCCCGCCGATCAGCACCGTCGGACATCCGGCGACGATCACGCCGCCGTGCGCCGTTTGGTCGCCCATCCGCGCCGCTGGTTGCGCCATACTTTCCCTCCACTTTTTGACAGGATTTACAGGATGAACAGGATGAGTTTATCCTGAAAATCCTGGTAATCCTGTCTGAACATTAGTTAATCTTGACCAGAGAGCCTTTGACTTCCGTGATGCCGCTTGACTTCACCGAGGTCTGCGCGTTGCTGCCCACTTCGGCGCTCGCCTGGGCGGTGACTTTGACGTTCAGCCCCTCAATGGTCACATCCTGAGCGGCCTTGAGGTTCAGCTTGCCCTTCGTGTCGAGCGTGATGTCGCCCATGCTGCTGAAGGTGGTTTTGCCTTTGGCCGTCACACTCACGTCGCCTTCCATCTCGATGGTCAGGCTGTTCTTGGCCGAATCCACCGTAAATTTGTTCTTGCCGGTTTTGTCCACCAGCACGACTTGCTCGCTGCCGTTTTTATCGTTGAACGTGAAGCTGTGCCCGCTTTTGGACTGGATGATGATGCTCTCTTCGCCGTCTTTGTCGTTGAGCACGATGAGATGCCCGCTGCGCGAGCGGATGATGCGCTGGTCAATCACCTTTTTGTTGCTGCCCAGGATTTCGCCGGTCCCAGCGGGGGGCTTGTCTATCTTGTTCCACAGCGCGCCGACGATGTAGGGGAAGCTGGGATCGCCGTGCTCGAAAGCAACCAGCACTTCATCGTCCACTTCCGGTGTGAAGAAGAACCCGCGCTCTTTCCCCGCCATCGGCGCGGCGAGACGCGCCCAATTGCTGGCCAGCTCCGCGCCCTTGTACTTCGTTAGCCAGGGATACTTCACCTGCACCCGTCCCAACTTCTCCGGGTCCTCCAGGTTGACCACGATGGCTGGAACTACACCATAGATGCGTCCCAGGTCGTGGTAGCCGTTGCTATCGCCGTTGAGCAGATAGCTGAGCGTGTTGGGATGCCGCCCGGCGACGCTGAAGCTCACGCGATAGTCGCCATGCGAGTAGACGTGGCGCGCCTCGGTGATGTAATAATCGCCGCTGAACCGCTCGCCGACCCCTTCGACGGTGACGACGCGCCCGGCGCTGATGCGGGGATCGCCCACGCTGCAGACGCCTTCGGCCTGAATAAACGTGCTCTCCGCCTCGGCGAAGCGCGCGGCAGCTATCGCCTTCGCCTGATCCACCGTCAATACCGGAATATCAACCGTGACGTCTTCGGCGGCGCCGCCCAATTTCTCTTTAGCGACCGCGCTGCCCTTTTTGTCGAAGCTGCCGCTGGCGATTTGCGGCTTGGTTCGCGTTTCGACCGTTGTGCCGGCGCCTTCGAGCGCCTTCTTGGTGGCCGGATCCCAGCCGGTGACGATGGCTTTGTCCACCTGCTGCATCAGCGTCACGCGGGGCGCGAAACTGGCGAGGTTTTCGCCCCACATCAAGGCCGCGGGCGACTGGGTACCGCGGAGCGCATTTGCTTTTTGGAAGTACAGTTTTTTCTCTTCGACGTACACCTGGTAGCCCAACAGCCGCGCCCGCGACCACAAAAACTCAAGATCGGTCTGGTTATATTGCAGGACGTGAAAATACTTGATGGAACTCAACCCGCTAGTGTCAATGTCGGTGGTTAGCCCTGCTTCCTGGGCGATGGTTTTGACGATTTGATCCTCCGTCACCCCGTTTCCCTGCGGATTGGCGTCCCCAAACGTGCGCGTCTTCGTCCCGCGCGTCAGACGGTGCGAGCGGTCATATCCACGGATGCGCAATACCGGCTGCCAGTTATCCGCCGCAAAAATTGGTTCGATGGCGGTGATCTCGCCCACCATCAGCGTGGATTTCACTGTCATTATCTCATCCGGGATAGCGTCGGTCTCGATCTCGATTCTGACTTCCGCGCCGACCTCGAAGGTATTGGCGTCGGTGTACTCCAGCTTGCCGGTTTGCACGTCCAACTCGTCCTGCACGTCAATGGTGAACATCGCCGGCAGATACAGGTTCGTATCCACGACCACTTCGAGCAGATCGCCTTCCAGGTCGGTCTGTTTGACCCCGTTTACGGTGATGATCACATCGCTCGGCATCGTTATCCTCTCAGGTTACGGCAGCGGCGGCAGAACCAGGATTTGTCCCGGATGCAAATCCCGTGGATCGTAGAGACCGTTGGCGGCGGCGAGATGCCGCCAGTGCGCGGCAGAACCGTATTCTTGATAGGCAATCACATCCAGCCGGTCGCCCACCTGCACGACGCGCGTCTTCCGCGACTCGGTGCGCGTGGTGGGATTGGTGGAACCGGCGTAATCGTCGCGGGCATCCTGCTGCTTGAGTTCGACCGTGGCGTGCGCGCGAATGGGTGTGCCGTCTGGATCGAACAACGTGTATTCAATCGTCACCTTTTCGACGACGGCGAGGAAAAGCGCGAGCTTGCCCCATTGGAACTTCACCTGAGGCGGCGGTTTACGTTCATCCACTGCGCCGGACATCATGACCAGTTTCAGGAGCTGGTTGGTGTACATCCGCACGTCCCGGTACTCGATGTTGCTGCTGGTGTCGAAGACGAGGGTGAGATCGAAGGTCGCCGACGCGCCGCCGCCGAATTTCAGATCGGGCGCGTTCCGCCGGGCGACGTTTTCGCCTTTCCACGCGACGGATTTGACCACCTTGATGCTGTCCGGGTTGAACTGAAATTCTAGTTCGACCTTCCGGCTATCCAGCAACCCCAACTCGTTGCCCTTCTCATCCACCGTCACGATTTTGGCCTTTTCCTGCGACGTGAGGAAATTGCTCAAACTTTCGGGCGCCGTGAACAACGCCGCCGGATTAAACATCCCTGTGATGCCCATAACTGTGCTCCTTTAGGTAGGACGTAAAGCGTAAAGCGTAAAACGTAAAACGTAAAACGTAAGGGGGTACTCTACGTTTTACGTCTTACGTTTTACGCATCACGTTTTACTGCTACGTTCGCGTTCAATGGCGATAAGGCGTTTGACGAACGGATAAACCCTGCGCGCCAGTTCTCCCAAATTGACGGATTCAGGCGCTTTGTTCTCTTCCTCGGCCCTTTGGACGATGGCGTCGCGCTGGACAAGCTCCCCGACGATGGAGGGTTGTGTGACAGGCTCGGCCATTTGCGCGGGCGGGCGTAGTATTTGCGCTGGCGCAGACGGCGCTGGCTGCTGGCGCGCCAGCGGCATAGCGGCAGGACGTTCCGCCTCTAGCTGCGGCGCGCCCATCGCCGCGGGTGGCGGGTTGAAAGCTGACGGCTGAACACTGCTGGCGGCTGCCGGCTGAAAGCTGAACGCTGATAGCTGCGCGGACGGCGCGCCCATCGCCATCCGCAAGTCCATTGGCGGCTGCGACGCGGGTTGGTCGCCCTGGGCGCGCTTCTGCTCCTGCCCTCGTCGTGTGGGCGGGGTGCGCCGCGTGACGGTCGGCGCGGGGCCAGGCCCGACAAACATATTCGGACTGCGCGCATACAGCGTGAGCGCCGCCGTTCCTTTAGACGCCGGGCGCTCCCTTCCAGCATCTAGTTTCCAGTATCCAGTATCCGGTATCCAGTTTCCAGTATCCAGTATCCAGTTTCCAGCATCCAGTTTCCAGTCTCCCGTTTCTAGTTTTTGACCTCTGGCTTCCTGGCGCGGCTGTGGCTTGACCAGGGGACGCAAAGTCAGCGGCGACGCGGGTTGGCGCAGCAGGCCGTGACTTCGCGCATCCGCTCGGCGCTGGATGACCTGGCGCAAAGGCAAATCAGGGATAAGCGATGGGAGGCTGGCGGTTGGAGGTTGAAGATCGGAAGTGGGGGACGACTGCATGGTTGCGGTTGGTTTAGCAGTCTCGGCGGTTTCACGGCGTTGCACGGTATCCGCGCTGGTTGGGCGTAGCGTAGTCCCGGCAAGGGCAATGTCCGGCAGAGTGACTGCCTGGCGCGGTTCCGGCGGCGCTATGACCGGCGATGGCAACTGCGCCTCGGCTGGCTCCGGCATTGCGACTCCCGTGCGCGGCGGTTCGGCGGCGCGCTGGATGTCCACGCGGGGCGGCGCGGGCATAGCGACCTGGGCTTCAGGGCGCATCGTTGCTGGCAAGGGTAGCGGTTGTGGCGAAGCGGGCGGGCGCGCAGGTGGAATGGCGGCGCGGGACGTCGCCGGGGCCGCGGCGGGCGGTTCGGGTTGCGGGCGCGGGCCTGGTGTAGCGCGCGGCGCAGATGGTATTGCGCTGCGCTGAACCGGCGCTGTGGTGTGCGGCGACGGCTTGACCGGCAGCGCGCGCGGCAGGCGCGCCTGCGCTGGCGGTGTGGTCAATGGCGGCTCTGGGATAGCGCGCGGAAGTCGAGGTGGCGCTTCGACCGGCGCGACCGGCTTTGCCAGCGCGGGCGCTTCGCCGGCCGGGCGTGGCTGTGATGGTTCCACACGTCGGGCAGGCGTCTCCGCCGCATATTGAATATCCGGCGCTTCCGCTGGCGAGGACAGGGATGGCGGCGTCTGTTCCACCGGGGATCGTGTCGCTGCCAATGGTGCGGGCGCAATCGCTGCTGGAGGCGATACGGGCGATGTGCGAGACGCCGGCTTTTGCGGCGCGGGCGGCGCAGCGGGTGCGGCAACGCTTTGCGCCGGAAGCGGCGGCGTCTGACGGCGTTCGGGCTGGCGCGGTGGTGCGGTTGCGGGTTTCGCCGGGCCGGCTGGCGGTTCAGGTTCCGCCTGACGCTGCACTCGCAGCGTCGGCGGGATCAGCGCAGGCGGCATGATTTCTTCCGCCTGGGAGGTCTCCTCTACCGGCGCTCGCTGGATCGCAGGCCGTTCGCGCGCTGGTTGCGGGGTCTCAATCTCGCGCGGCGTCGCTGGCGCGGTCAATAGTTCGCGCGTTTCCCGCTCCGGCATCTCGCCGCGCGGCGCGATTTCTTCGACGCGCGCGTAGAGCCGGGCTTGCGGCGGTAGTGGCTTGGACGCCGGTTTGCGCGTCGGCTTGGCGGCGGCGGTGGGGCGCGACGACCGGGCGGGGATGGGCGTCGTCGGCTTGAATGGTTCGATGGGCTGCCCCGCGGCGAAGACGCTCGGCCCTTGCACGGTCGTAGGGGAGAATCGTTCGATCACCTGCCCCGCCGGAGCCGCCAAGCCGGCTGGCAAGGTCAATTCCAGGCTGCTATCCCATATCGAAGACGGCGCTGCTGGCTGGCGGCGAATGCCGATCAGCCGCAAGGTTCGGGCGCGGCCGGCGATGTCGTCGTTGAAACGTTTGACCAGACGCGGTTCCAGAACGCCGATGTCGGGTTTCCACGCCACGGCCTGCTCGCGCGTCAGCCTGACGCGGCGCAGCAAGCGTTGGGTGTTGTGGTGGGTCAATGTCAACAGGCGCGCGTTCTCGTCTTCGCCCCGGTCGCGCGTATGGAGGTTATCCACCCGCTGCCGCATCCAGGGTGAAAGCATCGCTTTCGTCCTTTGTGGCAACGTTTTCACCGCGCGCTGAAGGTCCCCATCGTCTATTTCCGACATCCGTGGTGTTCTCCCTACATCAAATCACCTGCCCCCCCCGTCAGACTCATCGGGGTGAGGACTTCGTAACTCAGCGTCATACCGTGGTGGGCGATTTCCAGCGTCTCAATGGCGGCATTCTTGCTGGACGCACTCAGGCTCGACATTTCCCATTTGACCGGATAAGCATTTTCGACGTCCCAATGTTTGACCTTGCCGAAGCCCTGCCCCATCACCGTGAGAAAGCTTGAATCTTCGTAACCTGCCGCGCCGCCCGCCAGCGTGGCGATGTTGTGGCTCGGCGCGCCCTGGATGATCGAGAAATTGATCCGCCGCACGCGGCTGTCGTAGCGACCCTGCATCATCCAGTCCCACAGCCCCCGCGACAGGCTGAGGCCGCGTTTGAGCGTGATGTTCTTGAATTCCAGCCGTCCGGGCAGCTTGTGAACGTAGTTGTTGACGCCGCCCTCTTTCACGGACTCGACGTCGCGCTCCACTTGCAGCCCGCTGCACTCGGTGAACAGGGCCACGAACACGCCCGATAATTCCACAAAAAAGAGATAGGCCGGGGCCGGATCAAAGCGCATCCCCGACGCTTCTTGCAGGGTGCGCAGGCCCATCGAGATTGCGGCGGTGGTTGCCGCCCCGGCAGCTCGCGTCGCCGCGGCTTCGGCCAATTTTAGCCCGGACTCTGCGAGATTGGCAATGGACAAAGATGATACCGTCTTATCAATGAGTGGCATATCCACCTCTCCTGATTGCTCCGAATTTTTTCTTCGGGGCGCTCCTAACGTCGGCCACGGCGTTCATTTTCCACGCGCAGCTCTTCTTTGAGCAACGCGACAATTTCCTCTGCCAGCGCCTGCAAATCGACCTCCGCACTGTTACCGGGAACAGCCTCTTCGTTCACCCGTTGCCCGGACAGCGTGTTGGAATTCCCATTCTCCATTCTCTATTCTCCATTCTTCACTCTTCACTCTTCACTCTTTACTCTTCACTCTCATCTCTCGTTCAACCGCCGGTTGATTTTGGCGATTTCCCCCACCCACTGCTGTCGCTGCCGGTGTTCCAGGTTGAGGATGTCGTCCAGCGGCCAGTGAAAGTGGTAGGCGACGTAGGCTACCTCCTCGTGCAGGCGGTCGAGGGGGTAGCCTATGATTCCCCCCCCAGGTTCGCCAAATCCACCTCAAGCGCATTGTTGCAGTGCGGGCAGCGGACCACACGGGTGGTCTTGCCGGTTTCGTTGATCTGGCGATAGAATTCCTGCAGATAAGCCAGATCGGCGGCGAAGAGATTTTCGACGACGCTGGTGTTGATGTGTTGCAGGGTTCCCAGGCTGGTGATGACCCGCGTGAGCAGAACGATCACCAGATACGCCTCATTGGCCTGGACACGCATATCGTTCAACGGCGTGATTTCGTCCATCGCTGTTGCCAGGCGCATCGTCCCCTTTTTGTGGACGTTGCCCTCGCGGTCCACATAGCCAACCGGAAGGGTGAATTCAAACTCGGTCTGTATACTCACGATGAAAACCTCCTGTGCGAATTATGAGTTGCGAGTTGCGAACCCTCAATGCTCAATGCCCAATCTCCAGTTACTGATCCCTATTCACGATGTAGGAAAGAGCTGATTGAAATACGCAGTCAGGTCGGGGGAGGCCTTGGGCGGCACGGCCACCTCGACGAACTCGATCAGTTCGGCGGCCAACGTGATGGAGATGCGCGCCTTCTGCAAATCCACGTACTGGTTGAAGCTGAATCCCGACAGCTTGACCGGCCAGGCGCGTTTGAAGTCCCACTGCAAGTAGGTCGTGCCGTGGCGTTTCATATAGACAGAGCCGTCGCGGCGCGCTTCGACGATGCGCCCGTTTGAAGCCAGCGCGAACCAGTTGTAGAGTTCCTGGTAGTTGGCGAACCCGCGTTCGAGGGTGAACGGCGCGAAGCTGGTCGTACCGGGAATAAACAGCGTCGTTGAGGCCCCCGATTCGTACACGATGTCGTGCTCGATGCGGGCGATCTCGATCTCTCCGCCGGTCAATCGCTCGAAGACGCCAACCAACAATCCTTGAACTTCGAGATGAAATTCGTAAGTCAGCAGGTCATAGCCGAATCCCTGCGGCGTCCGGCCTAACGACTTTTCTTCTTCCAAGTCACGTCTGAGAAACGGCATACGCGCCTCCTTCGAAAATAGCCACCGAGAACACCGAGTTCACAGAGATGAGAGCAAATAACTCTGTGTGCTCTGTGCCCTTTGTGGCAGAAATTTTCGTGCTGGCATGGTGTGCGACAGCACCGACGCCTCCTCATCACCCGTGATTGCGCCTCGGAGATCGCTTGCCGTGAGCGAAGCCGGACGGCCTGCGCGATCTCCGAGGTCTGCTAACAACAGCCACTATGATACGCGAACGATCCCTTCGTGGACGATGGTCATCTCTTCGACCATCAAGTTAGCGCCGCCCGAATCCATCTCCGGGCCGCTCACTTTGCTCGGCCAGGCGTTCTCCAGGTTCCAGCGCCCGATTTCTTCGCCAGCCTGGTTGTACGCAATGATTGAGCAGTTGGTGCGGGCATCATCCACTTTGCCATCCACGACCTGCTGCCGCCATTCCCACACGTCAATGTTGCTGGTGACGCCGCGGGTGAGTGTGATGTTGGTCCAGGTCAGACGGCCAGGGATCTTCTGGATGATCGTCTCGCCAGTTTCGGCATTGACGACTTTGTGCTCGACCACTTCACTTTCGGAGCCGATGCCGGACACTTTGGTGAAGTAGCCGCTCAATTTGCCCTCAATCTCTAGCCCAAAATTAAAGGCAACTAGCGGATTTTCGATATTTGCCATAACAGTGCCTCCTTCAAATGTGATTTAGTTGCGCATTGAGATTTAGTCGTAGACTAGGACGTGATGGGTTCGACGCGGGTTATCCCACTGTGGGCCAGCGTGACCTCTTCCAACAGCACATCGTTGCTGGAGGCCAGCATGTCCATCACCGTCACTTTGCGTGGCCAGGCCAGCTCGACGTTCCAGCGTGCGATTTCCTCCTTTTTGGCGTTGAAGGCGACAAGCGCGCAGTTGACGCGCTTATCCTCGCCTTTGGCGATGTCTTGGTGCCATTGCCAGAAGCCCCGGTTGTCGGTAACGGGCCGGGTGAGGACAATGTCTGTCTGCGTGCGCCGTCCGGGAATCTTTTCGCTGGTGATCGTCTCGCCTTCGTTGGTCGTGACCCAATGCGCGATGGCTTCGAGTTCCGAGCCGATCCCACTGACTTTGGTGAAGTATCCGCCGCGGAGTTCGTTGTAAATTTCCACACCAAAGTAATGCGCCAGTGCGGGAAATCCGGTAATACCCATAACCCCTACTCCTTACTCCCTACTGCTCTAAGCCCCGTCCCCGGGACGCTTCCTACTCCGATCCCGGCCCCGCCCACTGGCTGATGCGGAAGATGACAAACTCCGCCGGTTTCACCGGGGCCAGGCCGATTTCGATGATGAGTTGGCCCAGGTCGCGGGTTTCGGGTGGGTTCAATTCATCGTCGCACTTGACGTAGAACGCTTCTTCGGGGGTGTTCCCGAACAACGCGCCGGTGCGCCAGACTGTGCGTAGAAAGGCCGTCACATCGCGGCGGACGCGCGCCCAGAGTTTGCGGTCGTTGGGTTCAAACACCACCCATTGCGTGCCGCCCTCAATGGACTTCTCCACCATGTTGAACAGCCGTCGCACGTTGATGTAGCGCCACGAGGGATTGCTGGACAGCGTGCGCGCGCCCCACACGCGGATGCCGCGCCCGGGGAAGCCCCGGATGCAGTTGACGCCGATGGGGTTCAGCGTGTCCTGCTCGCCCTTGGTGGTCTGGTACGCCAGGCCAATCGCGCCCTGCACGACTTCGTTGGCGGGCGCTTTGTGGACGCCGCGCGTCGTATCGTTGCGCGCCCAGACGCCAGCGATGTGGCCTGACGGCGGGATGTTGATGGGGCGATTCGTCGCCGGGTCCATCACAGTGATCCAGGGATAGTACATTGCTGCGTAGCTGGAATCGAAACCGGCGATGTCCATGCGCCACTTCTTCACTTCCTGCGGCGTCAGGTCGGGCGGCGCATCGAGGATGGCGACCCGGTCGCCGAGACGTTCGCTGTGCGCGATCATCATCGTCTGCACGGCCTTGATGGTGTCCAGGCCGACCTTCTCGCCGGGCATCGCCGACATCAGGTCTGGCACGACGACCATCGTGACGTCTTCTAACGCCTCCAACCCCTCGACGCCGGTGCGCTCAGTCACCTTGCCCTGGAATTCAGAGCTGGTGGGCGCCGGCAGTTGCTTGGATTCGATGGTCAACGTTTGTTCCTGCGCGCGCGGCCACAACTGGGCGAGGGGCGCGCCAGCTTCGGGCACCAGGATTTGAACCAGCGACGGCATCCTGTTGTCCTTGTACGCGACACGGACTTCCGTCTGCCCGTTCTCCTTCACCTCGTGCAGCGTGACATCCTTAATTTCTTCCATCACTTTCCAGCCGCCGCCGAGTTTTTCGCGCTCGACGATGAGCGTGAAAGACCCCGCGCCGCCTTCGGCTGGCGACTCAGCTTCAGCCGCCGGTGTTTCTTCTTCCTTGCCCTTGGCTTTAGCTTTCGGCGCTGGTAACTCAGCGACGTCCGCCACCTTGACCCGCAACCGCAGCCCTTCAAAGCCAGCTTGTTTGGCCTTGACGACCAACTGCGGCTTGCCGGCGCTGTTGAGCAGAGCCGCCTGCGCCTTGGGGATGGTGCGGACGCTGACGACGTAACAGCGCGTCCCGCCGTTCAGGAAATAGCCGTAGACCGAATGGGCCAGGTAAGCGCCCGGCACAAAGTCGCCGTACCGTTCGACAAACTGGGTCCAGTTCGTGACCAATTGCGGTCGGTTGAGTAGATCCTCGGTGACAAGCTCGCCGTCAATCTCTCGCACAATTTCTGCCTTCTCACTGAACCCGACGAAGGCAGCCATGGCCGTCCCGACGCCCTCAATGGGCTTAGGACCGCGATCAATTTCTTCCACATAAACTCCGGGTGATAGATACTCAGGCATGTGAACCTCCTTTTACGAAATACGAATTACGGATCACGAATAGACCAGGGGTCAGAGATCGTTTCTTCACAGTATGCTGCTGCTCTCCTCCTTTCGCTGAGACCGCTTCAACGTTCGGCAACCGGCAGTTTATGGGCTGACCGCTGAAGGCTGATGGGTATTAGCTGCTTTTACACATTCAACTCGTAATCAGGCGCCGGAACTGTGATTTTGTGCAGTTTGGGTTTCCCGCCATTGACTGCAACTTCCAGGGTGTAGTCTCCCGCTTGCAGTTTCCCGATAGAAAATCGTCCTTCTGCCTGAAGCGGGACGACCAGATCGCGCTCCACCAACTTGAGTTTGAGCGCCTCCAACGGTTTGTCTGAGTGAACGGTACCACCAATCGTCCAAAAAACGTCGGGAGAAAAGCCCGCGACGAGTTCTTCCGTTGTCGGGCGCGCTGACTGGCCGATCCGCAGTTCGCGCGTGCGCACCAGCGGCGTGATGAAGGGCTTGTAGGGATCGAGCGCCAGCGTCACGATGAGCGTGACGGCGGGGCGGATCTCGTTGTCCAGCGCGTTCCACACATCGGCGGGATTGCGCAGGGTGTCTTGTTGCGCCACTTCCAGGGGAATGGTCGCGGGTTGATCCGCCAGGCTCTCCGGCAGCAAATCGGTGGGAAGATGGGGTTGCCGGAAGAGCGCCAGCAACGCGCGACCGAGCAGGTTGTGCTCGTCATCGGGGTCGTTGGCCCAAGCGGTGATCATATAGTGCAGCGCGACGCGAACCGGCGTCCGCCGTTGGAGCGCGGTGCCGTCGGGGCGGTGCTCGATCACCCATTGCTGCGAGCCGCGCAATTGCAGGTTTTCACGAATATCGTGGAGGAACACGTTCAGGGTGGGGCGGCTGAGCCGAGAAGACCACTCGCGGCTCGGCTGGTCGAACTTGATGTCCACATCGCCGTTTTTGATGGGGATTTCGCGGATCAGCAGTTGCCGTAGTACTTCGTCAAGGTCTTGGAACATGGTTAGTCACCGCCCTTGAGTTTTTCCAGCATTTCGAGCTGGGCTTTCAGTTTTTCGATCATTTTGTCAACGTTGGAATCGCCTTTTTTCTCTTCCGGCTCGTCGAATTCTTGTTTCCAGTCGCGCCCGCCTGCGGATTCGGGTCGCGCGTTCAACGCTGGGCGCGTCCCCACACCCGGCCCTTGCAACAGGCCGCCGGTCGTTCCCGCGCTTTGTTCGCGCAGCGACGACGGCATACCAAGATCAGCGATGCGCCGGCGTCTCATCCCTGTTGAAAACTGGCTCTTGAACCGCGACCACTTCGAGGGCGGGGCCGGCGTTGGGTTGTCGGGCGGCCTCTTGTTCACCAGGGGACTCATGGTCGGGTGCAGCGGGTCGTGATAGGGATCGGTCTCTTGGGATTGGCCGACTTCGGCGGGTTCTTCTTCGGATGGGGATTCTGATTGCGTCTTTTGCGACTGGCCGACAAGCAAAGGAAAGAGCGCCTGTTCTTTCTTGCTCATCAGCCGTTTCTGATTGCGCGCCAGGAACTTGACGTAGCCTGTAGGGTCTTTGCTGATGGAAGGCCCGATCCCCATCAACTCGCGTTCTTTGTCGGAGAGTTTGTCGGGATTCTGTTTCAGGTAGGCGATATATTCGTCAGGATTGGTCGGCGCGTCGGAAAGTTTGTAGGGGTTTTTCTTTTTGCCCCAGAGCCGTTGGACCGTGTCTCCGGCATGGCCAGGCGCAGCCTTTGCTGACGAACGATGGCGACCAGTCTGCTGCACAACGTGGGTTAGCTCATGGGCCAGCAGGCGTTTGCCCGCATCGGTGTTGAAATCCGGCTCGTTGGCGCCCAGGTAAATGTCTGTCCCCTGGGTGAACGCCCGCGCGCGCAGATTGCGGTTTAGTCGCCCCGCCTCGCTGTCGGCGTGCAGGCGCACGCCGTCGAAAGCGACGCCAAAGCGAGCTTCCATCTCCGCGCGGAGTTTAGCGGGCAAGGGGCTGCCGCTGCCGCGCAGGAGGTGCAACTGCCGCTCGGTGTCGTCGCTGGCCTGAAAGCCGCCGCCGGACTTGCGTTGAATCAGCGATTTCGTTTGTAGCTCTTCCTCTTCTTCAGGTGATGCCTGCCGTTGTACCAAAGGTTTCATTTGCAGCGGTTCCTCTTCCTCTGGCTCTGCCTGCCGTTGGACGAGGGGTTTCGCTTGCAGTTCTTCTTCCTCCGGCTCTGCCTGCCGTTGGACGAGGGATTTCATTTGTAGCTCTTCTTCCTCCGGCGCGGCTTGCCGTTGCGCCAAAGGCTTCGCTTGCAGTTCCTCTTCCTCTTCTGGCTCTGCTTGCCGTTGCACGAGGGGTTTCGCTTGCAGTTCCTCTTCTTCCTCCGGCTCTGCCTGCCGTTGGACGAGGGGTTTCGCTTGCAGTTCTTCTTCCTCCGGCTCTGCCTGCCGTTGGACGAGGGATTTCATTTGTAGCTCTTCTTCCTCCGGCGCGGCTTGCCGTTGCGCCAAAGGCTTCGCTTGCAGTTCCTCTTCCTCCGGTGCTGTTTGCCGTTGGACGAGCGGCTTCATTTGCAATTCTTCTTCTTCCTCCGGCGCTGCCTGCCGCTGGGCGATTGGCGTGATTGTGGTGGCCAGCGGCTTCATTTGCAGTTCCTCTTCTTCGGGCGTTGCTTGTCGCTGCACGGGCGCGGGAGTGCGCATCACCTGGTCGGCGACGCGGTCGGCTTCGCGCTCGTACTGATCCCCCACCGGGCCGACTTTGAGTTTGGCCTGGATCAAGCCGGAGACAGTACGATTACCCGCTGCGCGTTGCAACTTCAGGATTTCACCAGGTGTGGCTTGTTCTGGGTGCTGGATTGTACCAGGATTGATTTGCTGCGGCGCAATTGCCAATTCTTGTTCGACTGGCTGTAGATTTTCAGGCTTGGCCGCCAATTCGCTTACTGGATCAATATGCTGATTCTGTTGTGCTGCCATATCCTTATTTCCCTTCTTGCGGTATTGATTCAGGTTAACCGCAACATAATTAGGGGAGACAAGTTTGGGTGGACCATCCAATGTTTTCTAACGTAACAACTGGCATTATCATTGTAAGCGATTATGTTGAGACAAGTTTGGGTGGACCATCCAATGTTTTCTAACTTATCTCATTATATATGAGAATCCTGTCAAACGCAATATATAAGATGAAAATTTGCGAAATTTAGATCGTCATATCTGCCTCATTGACCAATCGCCCCATCTTCTGCAACTCGCGGCGGGTGGCGTGGAGCAGATGACGCATCGTGACCGGACTTCCGGCCGCCGCCGCCAGGAAAGCTGCCGCCACGATGATGTTGCGGATATTGCCGCCCGCCAGTTTGAAGCGGCGCGCCAGCAGCACGAAGTCCAGGTCTTCCGCGCGGGGCACATCGGGCGGAAAGAGTGTCGTCCATATGCGCAGCCGGTATTCTTCTTCGGGGAAGGGAATGTCCACGGCAAATTGCAGACGGCGGGTGAAGGCTTCGTCCAGGTTCGCGCGCAGGTTGGTCGCCAGGATGGTTACGCCGTCGTAAGCCTCCATCCGCTGGAGCAGATAGCTGATCTCGATGTTGGCGTAGCGGTCGTGCGCGTCTTTCACCTCCGAGCGTTTGCCGAACAGCGCGTCGGCCTCGTCGAAGAAGAGGATGGCGTTGCTGCTCTGCGCTTCGGAGAAGATGCGTTCCAGGTTTTTCTCGGTCTCGCCGATGTATTTGCTGACTACGGTGGAAAGGTCAATCTTGTAGAGGTCCAGGTTCAAGTCGTTGGCGATCACTTCCGCCGCCATCGTTTTGCCAGTGCCGGGCGGGCCGGCGAAAAGTGTGGTGACGCCGTTGCTGGCGGCGAGCTTCCGGCCCACGCCCCATGCCTCCATCACCGTGGCGCGCCCGCGCACTGTGGCGACGATCTCCCGCAGCAGCGCGAGCTGATCCGCCGGCAGAATGATATCGTTCCAGGTATAACGCGGCTCAATTTTGCGCGCCAGCCCTGAAAGGTGCGGGTTAGAGTGGACGCGCGCGGCGTTGAACAAATGCCGGCGCTGCAAACCCTCCCCGCGCTGCGCCGCCATATCCCGCGCCGTGGCGACGGCGTCCCGAATCTGTCCCCCGGTCAGGAGAAATTGCCCGGCCAAATCGAGGACGTCAGGCGACTCATACACGTTCTCGCGGCTGAGGTAATGCAGCCACAGGGCACGCCGCTGCGCGAAGTCGGGGATCGGGAACTCCAGCCACACTAGTTTGCGCTCGCGTTCGAGGCCGTAGGGATGCCACGCCTGTTCCCCCGCGACGATCACGCCGCCGGGATGCTCGAAGAGCGCGTCAAGCAGCGGCAGCGGCGCTATCCCATCGGCCATGATGGCATCCCATCCCATGAGCAAGAGCACGGCGCCGGTGAGACGCGCGTCGCGCAACGCCAGTTGGAGCGCGACCAATGGCGCAAGTCCCGCGCCGGTCAAGCCCGCCAGGTCCACGGTGAGCAATGGTCGCCCGCAGCGCACGGCGAAAAACGCGGCGGCGGTGGATTGCAGCATCTTATCTGGCCCGTAGAAGACGAACACCGGCATAGGCGATTGCGCCTCTGGTGGGAGGTTGAGGGCGCTGCGGAGCGCGTCGGTGAGCAGGGTGTGGGTGTCGTCTGGCGCGGGCGTCGTCAACGTGACAAAGGGCTGCACGTCCGCGCCGGGCTTGTATTCCCCCAACAGCCAGTTGACCACCGTTCTATCGGGACTGAGGACTTGCCCCAAAAGCTGCGCCGCGCCCGCCGCCGGATCCGCCGCGGCTTCCAGCAGATGATACTTGAACAGCGGCGCATCATCGGCAAAGCGGGCCAGCGCCAGCAGGCGCGCCGGGCCGGGGTCGCTCAACAGATCGAGCGCCAGGTTCACCGTGGGCCGTTTGCGGGTTACATCGTCCTGCAAATAACTGTAGACTTTCTCATATTTCGCGTCCAGAGCCGGGGCCAGGCAGACGAGGAAGGCATCGTACTCCAACGTCGTCAGCCCGAAAGTGCTGCGCAGATATTCCAGCCGCAAGGTCTGCCCGCCAGCCTCGGCGCGCTGCCGGAGATCGCGGGCGTAAGCCGTGATCTGCGCCATTGTATCGGCGAAGACTTGCGCCTCTTCAGGCGCGAGTTTGACGAGTTGCCCCCAACTTGTGCCGAGTGGGCGATCCAGCAGCGCGTTAATGTGCGCGTCAGACAGGTGCAGACCGCGAAACTCGTCGTCGGGGTCCTGCCCGGCCAACTGCCAGCGCAGCACATCGCGGCGCACCAACAGTTCGATGCGCGCCAGTTCGACTTGCAGGTATTGGAGACTCAAGTCGCTCGCGTTGGACATACCGCCTCGTTACTGCTCGGCGCTGATGTTCTGATAAATCCGCTCGATCGAAGTGGAATCCGCCGTAAACATACTGCCGCCAGTCACATCAGCGATCCGCTTGAGCAGGACGGTGTTGGCCTTGTCGCCGAACGCGATGGGGAAGAATTTGAAGCTGTCGGCCTCAGCGTGGGCCGGCAAGCACGTGGCGAACATCTGGTTCTCGCTTGGATGGCCCACGGTGTCGTCGCCGTCAGAGAGCAGCACGACGCCGTACAACCGCTGCTCGTTCGCTTCCAGGTCGGCGGCGCGCTGCTCCTCGACCAGAGTCGCGGCCTGGCAGACGGCGTCATACAGCGCGGTGTTGCCTTCGGCGATGAGGGTGCTCACCTGCCCGGACACTTGTTCGACAACGTCGCCGACGCGGGCGGGTGCCGTCAGCGGGATGACTTTTTGGTTGAAGGCCAGGACGGCCACCCGGTCATCGGGATGCAGGCGCTTAAGGAAAGAAACCGTTGCGTCGGTGGCCGTGCGAATTTTCTCGCCTTGCATACTGCCGGAGATATCTAGCACGACGATGACCGTAGCCTTGCGCTTGGTGAGCAAAAACATATCAATAATCGCGGCGCTGACGTCGGCATCAGGGAACGCCAGGGCAGGCACGGTATCCGGCGTGATGCGCGGGTCAGTGCCGTTTTCCAGGCTCAACGGGGCGTGCAGAGGGATGGAGGTATCCAGCGGTCTGAGCCGGGTATCAATCGCGAGCGTTTGTTGTTCCTTGCTGAGCAGATAGTCGAGGAAAATGGCGCCAGCTTCGGCTTGCTCCGCGCTGACCCACTCGGCTTTGTCCAGGATGCAGTACGGATGGTCGCCCCAGAACGTCCCTTCGGATGGGAAAATGAACACGAGCGGAAAACGTAGCTCGCTGCTGCGTTCCTGGTTCGTCTGGATCGTGTCCGATTCGAACGTGGCGACGGCATGGATGTAACCGGGGCCTTGCTTCGCCATCAAGTTGAGCAAGTCCGTCGTAATCATCCCGTATTTGGACGTGTTCTGCGCCAGCGCGCGCAACGCCGTCTCGACGGCCGGGGCATACACATCCCGCGCCGTCAGCGTATCCGTCTTGCCCGTCATCCCGTAGACGAAGGAGGTCATCGTGAGCAAGCCGGCGTTGGCATATTGCGGGTGCGCGTGGCCGAAGCGGAATTTGCCCCATTCGGGATGCCCGTAGCTGCCCCAACCATTGGGATCAGACGCCAGATCAACGATGGTCTGCCAGCCGATAGGTGTATCGGGCCAACCGAGCGCCTCGGCCATCGGTCGCCACATCGCAAAACCGAGGGGCGTATAGACCACGGGCTTGCAATCCGCCGACATCAGCGCGCCGCCGTAGCGGGCGCGCCATTGCTCGTTGAGCTGCTCTACCCACGAAGGCGCGCCCGGACTCCACACGACCGGCTTGGATGCGCTAGTGAGGATTGCGTTCATCGAGCCGCCGGAGAGCACCGGTTTGACCTCGACGACGATGCGCTTGCCGCTGCGCGTCGTTTTGCCCGCGGCGTGGAAGTTGGCGACAACGCTCTCCATCCACGCTTGTTTAGTGCTGGATGAGTCAATGGTCAACAAGACGGCATCGCGGGGCAGCTCGGTGGGCGCGGGAGTCACGTCTGCTTTTCCCTGCCGGAGTTGGCTGATCTCGCTGACGAATGAAACCACCATAGCGCTGGCGATGATCAACACTACAATCCCAATAATGATGAAGAAAATAACTCGCGTGCGGTTCATACGGCGCTCCTTTTTGGTGCAACTTGCTTTATATCATAGTATAGCCCTGTTCTGTGCAGGAGACAATTGGGTGAGGGGGTGAGGGAGTGAGGGGGTGAGGGAGTGAGGGGGAGATTCACAGCGGCGAATGCGCTCTGCGCCCCTGTCCCCGGGGGCGCAGAGCGTGGTGGCTCAGGGGCCTGGCAATACCCGCCCCCGAGACGGGGGCGGTGAGCAGGAAGGTCTCTTGCCTCTTACCTCTTGCCTCTTGCATCTTGCCCCTTTCGGGTAAAATGACGCTGATGACATACTACCGGGAGTTTCTTGCACACAATTGGCCTTTGCTACAGCAGGCGGCGCTGTACCGGCCTGACCCGAATCCGACGTTCGGCAATCCGGCGTTCGAGGCGGCGAGTTTCCGCGTGTTGATTGTACGGTTGTCGCCCTTCCGCGATGTGGATCGCTCAACGCCGCACCTGTTCCTGTTCCAGGCGGTGCGCCGCGCGCTGCCGGACGCCTACATTGATATGGCGTTCTTCCCGCCGCAATACGACCGTGAGCGGCTGTTGGCGGCGGGCGCGCCGCTGCTGGTGGGGACGCAGTCCTGGCGTGGCATTGAGGACTTCGATGTGGTGTTGATCTCCAACGCTTACACCCTGGAATTGATCAACTTACCGTATCTGCTCCATCACTCCGGCGCGCCGCTGCTTGCCAGCGCGCGTGATGGCGACTGGCCCCCGCTCATCCTGGGCGGCTCCAACGCGCTGGCGGCGCAGGCGATTGTCACGGAGACCGGCGACTGCGTGGCGGACGCGCTTTTCTTCGGCGAGGGCGAGCGTGAGGTGGAAACCTTGATCCGCGTTTTAGCGGAGAACGCGGCGCTGCCCAAGCGCGAGCGGCTATTGCGGGCGGCTGCATTGGTCACGGGGTTATGGGTGGCTTGTAGCGCGAGTTGCCAACTCGCGCTACAAGCGGTGCGGAAGGCCGTGTGTACCAATCCAAATGTAGACGATCTGCTGACCGCGTATCCTCTGCTGGATAGCTCTGAAGCGGCGACCGCGAAGTTGCAGGTCAACTATGGCTGTCCCGCGTTCTGCACCTTCTGCTTCGAGGGCTACGAGCGCAAACCGTACCGCGAGCTGACGGCGGAGGCCATTCTCGCGGCGGCGCGGCAGCTCAAGCAGCAGCAAGTGCCAGAAGAAGTTGACCTGTACAGCTTCAACTTCAACACGCATCAGGACATCCTGGCGCTGCTTTTGTCGCTCAACCGCCTGTTCGACCGCGTGAGCTTCAAGAGCCAGCGCGTGGACGTGTTGGCGACGCTGCCTGGGCTGTTGGAAGCCGAGGTCATAGCCGACAAGCGCAGCTTCACGCTCGGCATCGAGGGCGTCAGCCGGCGGATGCGCGCCTTCCTGCATAAGAGCCTCGCGGACGCCGAAATCGAAAGCGTGCTGGCGCGGCTGCTGCGCCAGAAAATCCGCGAGATCAAGCTGTTCTACATCCTCACCGGTCACGAGACCGAGGCTGACCTGGACGAATTCCGCGACTTTGTGAGCCGGCTGAAGGCCGTGCAGCAGCGCGCCAATCGCGGCGTGCGGATCATCTTCAGCTTTGGGCTGCTGGTGCGGATGCCGTTCACGCCGCTGCGCTACGACCGGCTGTTCCTCGACGAAGCGGAATGGCGGCAGGTCGTCGGCCCGGTCAAATCGGCGTGCGAAACCAACGGCTTCGAGTTCCGCCTGGCGGCGGAGTGGAACGAATACGCCGCCTCGCAAGTGCTTGCGCTGGGCGGGCATTGGTTGCATGAGCCAGTGTTGGCGCTGGCGCGGCAGGGCCACTGCTACGACATCGCGCTCACGCCCGGTTATTGGGACGCGCTGCGGGCGTGGATGGAAGACTACGGGCAATGGAATGACGCCTTTCTCGGCGAAAAAGGGCCAGAGTACGCTTTCCCGATGGCCTTTGTCCGCTCGGATGTGCCGCCGCGCTTTCTCTACCAACAATACCAACAGGCGCTCGCGGGCGCGGACGCCGGCTATTGCTTGGGCAGCCAGTGTCTCGCGTGCGGCGCGTGTACGGATGCGGCGCAGCGGGCCGCCATCACCGCGCACGCCATGCGACAGCCTGGCGGGACGTACCTGCGCGACTTGGAGGACGTGATGCGTACCAAATGGCGGCTCAAGCCGGTCTATGCGCGGGTGTGGCTGCCGCCGGAGGTCGCGGGCCGCGATCCCGCCTGGATCAACGCCTGGGTGATGCAAACCTTGCTCGCACAGTACCCGGCTTTGCTCGATAACCTGCTCGCTGTCGAAGAAAGCCTCTTCACCACCAAAGATAACCGCCGTCGCTATGCCAACCTGCACGGCGAAACCATCGTCGCCCTCAAAGCCTGGGATACAGCGAGGTTAGTGGAAGTGATGGGGAGAGGGAGTGAAGGGGAGAGTGGGGGAGTGGGAGAGGGAGTGTGGTTTCTGGGTTGGCTTGACCGGTTTGAAGTTGGAACGTTCACTCGGCTGGAGGCGACCATTGCACTGCCGTCGGCGCACTTTCCAGATGCGGGGCCGCAACTGCGACGTTTCCTGCACGCGGCCTACGCGCCGGTCAATGTCCGCCGGGTGGGGGAGGGCTATGTTTTTGATGTCCCCGACAAGGCGCTGAAGAAGAAACTGCTTTTCGCGGGCGAATTCACCCAGGACGAAACGACGTTCACCGCGCGGTTGATCGTCGGCCCGAAGTTCGAGCTGCTGGACTACTTGCGCTCCTTTTCGGAGCCGGAGCGGTGGCGGGAAGCCCACATAGAGGTGAGGGCGTTATGGGTTGTGGGTTGAGGGTTGTGGGTTATGGGTGAACTCATTCTTCGCCGAATCTGTTTTCTCTGATTCTCTATTCGCCGATTCTTTTATTCGCTGATTCTCTCATTCTCTGATTCTCTATGGACCGTTACTTTATTCCCGCACATGAAACGCGCACCGAAATCATCGTCGTGAACTCGCGCTTTATTGCGACGGCGGCGCCGGTGTTCAGCGTAGACGAGGCGAAGGCGTTTGTGGCGCGCATCCGGGCTGAGTTCGCCGACGCCTCGCACAATGTCCCGGCGTTTGTGGTGGGGCACGGCGCCTCGGTGATCGCGCATTGCAGCGACGACGGCGAACCAGCGGGGACGGCGGGGCGTCCGGCGCTGGCGGTGTTGCAGGGCAGCGGCCTGGGCGACGCGGCGGTGGTCGTCACGCGCTATTTCGGCGGGACAAAGCTCGGCACAGGCGGTCTGGTGCGAGCCTACAGCGAGGCCGTCCGCGAGGTGCTGCGCGTGCTGCCCCTGGCGGAGCGCGTTCCCACGCACACCATCATGGCGGCTGTCCCTTACAGCCTTTTTGAACCAACGCGCCTGCTCGTGACCGAACATCGCGGCGCAATTCTCGATGAGGACTTTGCCGGCGATGTGACGCTGACTGTGCGCTTTGCCGTGGAACGATTTCCGGCGTTCCAGGCGGCATTGCGCGAGCTTTCCGCTGGCCGGGTGGTGGCCGAGATTTTGGAAACCGATGACGCGACGATTGTGCCGGTGTGACGTTTTTGTTGGGTACGCGCTAACGTAACTGCTACAGAATTCCTACGTAATTCCAACATGTCAATCTCGTTTTTTATAATACAATATAATTGAGATGTTATCACGAAGATCAAATTCCTAAATTTCTTCGCCAGGATAGACTGATGACAGGATTGCTTTTTGCCGAGATTCTTATCGCTGATACGGTGACCAGTTCCACACTGGAAATGCGTACTGTTCTACAAAATGTGGGGTACATTGTACGGCGCGTCGCGAGCGGACAGGCCGTTCTGGATGAGATGCGCCAAAGTGCGCCGGACTTAATCCTGTTGGCGACAACACTGCCGGACATGGATGGTTACACAGTCACTCGCCAGTTGCGCAGCAACCGGCGCGCCGCGTTTGTCCCTATCATTATGCTCGCTGATGAAAATCGGCAGGACGATATCGCCGCCGCGGTGAACGCCGGCGCGGATGAAGTGCTTGTTAAGCCGGTTTCCAACGCCGAGTTGCTGCTGCGCGTGCGGGCGATGTTGCGGCTTAAACAAACCTCCGATGCGCTGACCGAACTTAACGCCACATTGGAACAGAAGGTCGTGGAGCGCACGCAGGCTTTGGAAGAAGCGCACGCCCGTCTCCGGCACGCCGAAAAACTCGCGGCGCTTGGCAACCTGGCTGCTTCGGTGGCGCACGACATCAACAACCCTCTAACTGGTATCCTGACCTATTTGTACTTGATGAAGCAGAGTGTGCCGGTTGAGAGCGAGATCCATAAAGACCTTGAGCTGATTGAAAGACAAGCGCAAGTGATCGCGCAATTGGTCAAGCAGCTTCAGAGTTTTTCGCGCCCGCCGCGCAAGGATAAGCGTTTAGTGGGGCTGGGCGCGGTATTAGGCGACATCCTCGCGTTGATTGAGCACGATCTGCGCAAACGTGACATCAAAGTGTCGTGCGAGTGCGCGTGCAATTTGCCGGATGTGTTGGCAGCGTCGGACCAATTAAGCGAAGTCTTTATGAACTTGATCGTCAACGCGCGTGACGCGATGCCCTCCGGCGGCGCACTGAAAATTCGCGCCGATGTGGACACCGACAACACGGTGCTCGTGCGGGTTTCCGACAGCGGCCCTGGCATTGCGCCGGAGATTATGGCGCACCTTTTCGAGCCGTTCCATACCACCAAAGGCGAAAATGGCACCGGGCTTGGTTTGGCGATTTGCTATCGCATCGTGGAGGAGCATAAAGGCGAAATCTGGGCCGAAAGTCAGCCTGGTCAGGGAACGACCTTCCTGGTTCGCCTGCCGGTAGCGCAACAGACTGGTGTGGAGTGAGTCGAGCGTTATGTTCATCAACTGGAAAACCCGTGAAGTAAACTTGAATATCGTCTACTATGGGCCGGCGTTGAGCGGCAAGACGACCAACCTGGAGCAAATCCACGCGCGTACCAAATCCACCGTTCGTAGCGAACTCTTCACATTGAACACACGCGAGGATCGCACGATTTTCTTCGACTTTATGCAATTGGAAATCGGGCAGATCTCTGGGCTGCGACCCAAGTTCGGCTTGTATACTGTGCCTGGACAAGTCTACTACGAAGCGACGCGAGAAGCTGTGTTGCGGCGCGCCGATGCCTTGGTTTTCGTGGTGGATTCGCAAGCGTCACGTTTGGAGGAAAACATTGCCTCCTGGCGCGATATGGAACGGCAGCTTGGCCGCATACATCGCACCGTGCGCTCTTTACCGCTGGTGGTGCAGTTCAACAAACGCGATCTGCCAGACGCGCTGCCGGTGGTTGATTTAAAGGCAGCTTTGCATATTGGAAATTTGCCGTGTCACGAAGCCTCAGCTGCCAAGGGGATTGGGGTGCCGGAGACTTTGCAGACGGCGATACGTCTACTTTTGGCATATTTGCAATATAATCTCAAAAACCAACCACAAGGAACCGGATCGTGAAAGCCATACAGCAGATTGTTTTGGAATTAAGTCGCCAGGAGGGTTTTGGCACCGTCGTATTGACAGATGCCACGGGTTTGCCATTGGCGATATCGGAGAACCGCGAGGAAGCTGAGGCGCTCGCCGCAGTCGTGGCCGACATTTTGCGGTCCTCTTCGGGCATCAGCCGCCGCCTGGAATGGGGGGAGATGAGCGAGATTATGCTGCTCGCGCACGATGCGCAACGCGGTGTTCTGTGTCGTCGTTTTCGCGCGGGTGAACAGGATCTCGTGTTGGCGCTTTTTATTCAACCGCAGCACGTCTATTGGCAGGCGACGGGCCAGGCCATTCAAAAAATCCAACAGACATGGCGTTTTTCTGGCGCGGGAAAGTGAGGTGTTATGGCGCTTAAGGGAAGTTTAGCCGATTTATCTATCGCGGACCTGATCCAACTTCATTGTCAATCTGGGACGCGCGCGCTGTTGTTGGCGCAACGCGGCGCAGAAGAAGTCGCTGTCTATTTTGCGGACGGTGAAGTCGTTCACGCAGAGTCAGGTGCATTACAGGGCGACGAAGTGGTGTATGCGTTGTTAGCCTGGGAGACCGGGACCTTTGAGGTCGAACAGGGCCGTGACGCGCCGACTCGGACGATTACCATGCCGTGGTCGGCGTTAATCATGGAAGGTATGCGGCGTCTGGATGAACAAAAGCTATCTATGAACAGAAAGGAGCAAGGAGCAATGGCAGGAGAAACACGTCGAGACCGTTTGGCGAAGATACTGAGAAATGTGATTGATACCTCCGGCGACATCAGCGGTGTCGCGATCGTGAGCATGGATGGCCTGATTATGGCGGCGGATTTGCCGACGACCGTGGATCAGGCGCGTGTGGGCGCGGTCGCGGCGGCGATCTTGAGTTTGTCCGGACGTTCAGTGGGGCAACTTAAGCGCGGCGACTTGCAGCAAACCACGATTCAAGGGACGGAAGGCAACATCATCATCACCCAGGCCGGCCCCAATGCTGTGTTGGTGGGGTTGACCGGTCATGGGGTTAACCTGGGCATGGTCTTCCTTGAGATTCGGGAATGTGCTGTCGCCATCGCCGCTGAATTAGGCTAGGAGGGGCAAGATGGATGTCGCGTTCATGAATGAGATCAAACAAGTGGGGCAACTAACGGATGCTGACCGCCAGTTGTTGATGGAGATGCGGCCAGCGTTGGTAAAGCACGCCTCGGCGGTTGTTGAAGCTTTTTACACGCATCTGGAGCAATTCGCGCATCTGTCGAAATTGCTCCATGCCGAACCGGGCCGGGTGGAAAGGTTGAAGAACCATTTGCAGCAGTGGTTGCTCAGTCTCGCCGACGGCGAATATGGCGAGGCTTATTTTAACCGGCGCTATCGAATTGGTTTCCGGCATGTGGAAGTGGGACTGGAACCGCGTTATGTCATCGCCGCGATGACCTTTTGTCGCGCTACGGCGGCCAGGCTGATTGTTGAGGCTGAATATGCCAACGATCCGCAGAAAGCCGCGCGCATGGTCGCCCTGAATCGCATGATGGATATTGACCTGAATGTGATGTTGCAATCCTATGATGACCATCGCGTACAACAATTCCTGGAAGTGACCGGCTTTAGCAAAGCATTATTTGAAACTTTGATGGCAGGCTGAGGTTTTGCCATTCTGTTTGATCTGACGTTAAGGAGGCAGATTATGCCATCGCAGGTGCTGTTTGAAAATGCAGAGCACAAGAATGTGCTACTAGAGGATTATACATCCGGGAAGATGGTGCAGGCCAACCAACATCTCATCATCCACAAAGGACATGGGATGTTGCTCGATCCCGGTGGGCACAAAGTCTACCCCTATGCGTTGGAAGAACTATCCTCGTTGATTTCGCCCAATGCACTGGATTACATTCTCTTTTCCCATCAAGACCCGGACATTGTAGCCGCGGCCAATGGCTGGCTGATGGTGACAGACGCCCAAGCGCTGCTCTCGCAACTGTGGGTGCGCTTCATCACTCACTTTGGCGTGGATGATTTTCTGGTGGATCGCATTGAGGCGCTGCCAGACCGGGGGCGCGTCGTTGACCTGATGGGCTGTCCGTTGGTGTTGGTGCCGGCGCACTTTATGCACTCGGCCGGCAACTTCCAGGTTTACGATCCCATCGCCAAAATTCTCTACAGCGGCGACCTGGGGGCCTCGCTAGGGCAAACGTACATTGTTGTCGAGAGTTTTGACGACCATATCCAGTATATGGAAGGTTTCCACCGGCGCTATATGCCATCCAACAAAGCCCTGAAACTCTGGGCTGCGATGGTGAAACCCCTGGACATCGAGACGATTGCTCCCCAACATGGCGCGATGATTGTCGGGAAGGACAATGTGGCGCGCTTTATCGCCTGGGTTGAATCGTTAGCGTGTGGTCTGGATCTGATGGGGAATTTCTATAAGTTGCCTGCGTAGCGCTGCAACGTCGGCTAAAAAGGTGAAGGATGAACTCGAAAGGAACAGTTTTAGTTGTTGATGACGATCTGCTCATCCGCAGCGGTTTGCAACGCATTCTGAGCCGCGAAGGCTATGAAGTCGAGGAAGCCGAGAGCGCCGAGGCGGCGCAGAAACTTTTCCCGCGCCGCTTTTTTGATCTGGTCATCACCGACCTGCAAATGCCGGGGCAAGATGGCCTGGCGTTGTTGCGTGATCTCAAGGGCCGCTCGCCGCACACCCCGGTGGTGATGCTCACCGCGCACGGCTCAATGGACGTCGTCGTGAATGCGTTGCGCAGCGGCGCCAGCGATTTCTTGACCAAACCATACAAACCGGCAGAACTGCTTTCCATTGTAGCGCGTGAAGTCACCCGGCATCGTCAGAGTTTGCCGCCCGGCATGGAAGACGCGCTTGGTTTGCAGTTGAGCGCGGAAGCCAGCGACGCGATAGACGACTTGTTGCTGAACCTGCGCGTGGAGATCAACGCGCGCGGCGTGCTGATTATCGAAGGCAACGGCTCGGTGGTCGCCGCCAAAGGCGCAATTGAGGATTTGAACATTTCCGCGTTAGGCGCTCTGGTCGCCGGCAGCTTCGCGGCGACGGCCGGCATCGCTTCGTTGATCGGCGAGGATAGCGCCTTCCGGCTCAATTTCCACGAGGGTGAGCAGTACAGCATCTATTCCGGGCAGATCGTCCCCGGTGTCTTCCTGGTGGTCATTTTCGGACAAGATACCCGCCTGGGCGCGGTGGTGTATTACACGAAAGACACGCTGGCGAAGCTGCGTCCCCTGGTCGAAAGCGCCGTGGTCAAGCCGGTGACGCCGCCCGTGCGCCCTGCGCCTGCCGAGGAGCCTGCCGCCCCTGCGGTCGCGCCGTCCGACGCGGGCCTGGCGGCTCCGCCTGCCGGGCCGCCGCCGGAAGACGATCAACCGCTTGAATTGTTTTCTTTCGAAGATCTACTCAACAGCGGCGCTCTGGAACCGGAAGTCATGGCTAATCTGGAAGCCCAGTTCGCCAATCTGTGGAAGTAGAGGCCAATGTAGCTCAACACGTTGAGATCTGATGCGACGCCGTCGCCCTACAGCAGGGCGACGGCGTTGTGTTGTGCTGCTTAAGGATGGAGTATCACGGGCAGATAGAGATGATGCAGGCCCTCGTTGATTATAGCCGAGACCGGCCCATGCAGCGTGCTGACGCCCGATAGGTCTACATCTGCCAGCCAATAGTAATAGGTTTTACCGGGGAGCGCCGTGTCATCCCGCCATTCGTAGACGCCGCCTACCGTCGAGCCGAGATCATGCGTTGGAATGAGAACCGGGTTGAGCTGCGTCCAGAGGCCGGACGGCGACAGACTGCGGTAGACATTGAATCCCACGCACTGCGACTCCTGCGCGGTTTCCCAGGCGATGAGGATGCCTTGATCGTGCTCCACAGCAGTAAACGCAGTCAGCGCGACGGTATTGGGATTGCTGCCGCCGGTGAAGTCCGAGAAACCGTTCACCGTGAGGGCAAAGGTATGGTTGACGGGATCCACGAGCGCGCCCTTTGTCCATAAAGTGTTGTGATAGTGCAGCGCATACATATCCGCTTCTGGATGGGTTCCGGCGACATCGTCTACTGTGTAACTGAAGGCGGCGGTACAACTGAAGTTAGTGATGCCCGCCGCTTCGACGGTCCAATAGCGGTTGAGATAGACCGCCGAAGCGTTGTTGGGATGCTTTGCATTGATGACGCGGACACATACCTGTCCCGCTCCGGGCGTGAAGCTGCCCACCGTGAAGTTTAGCGTCGCCGGGGTGTATTCCGCCACGCCGGTTTCATCGCCCACCGGGAAGGTGAAAGCCCCGCTTCCGGCGTAGATTTTGCACAAAGGCGCGTTCTCGGCGACGATCATAGCACTCGCATCTGGCGCGCCGCCCACCGTCGAAGTAGCGGCCAACGTAAGTGTGTGCGCGCCGAGTCTGAGCCGTCCACTGGTCAGCGTCAGCGCGCCGTCAACCTGCGCCGCAACGTTCAAATTTACGCCGGCAGGATTGGCGATGGTCAGATTGTAGAAGGTACTCGCCATACTGCCGCCGAGACTCTGGATGGCGCTGCCCTCAAACGACACCGTGCCGTTGTTGGGGTTGAAGGTCCCCCCGTCGTGCACGAAGTCACCCAGTAAGGTCAACGTGCCCGTCGGCGCATTGACCACACCATTCGCCAGTGTGAAAGTGTTCAAGGTCGTGGTTGTTCCGGCCGCGCCCACAAAGTTCACCGTCACGTTTTTGTTGATCGTAACATCTTCACTAAAAGCGCCGGGATAGACGACCACCGTGCCGCCGCTATCCACGTCATTCACGCCCACCTGGAAAGTGTTGTAACAGGGTTTATTCCCCGCACAGCGCCCGTGGGCGTCAACATAGGTGATCGGGCGTGGGGTGGGCTGGGTGGCCTGGATCATGTAAAAGTCGAAGTTCTCTTCCAGGTTAAAGAGCGTCTGCGCTACGCCCAGATTGCCGCCGTAGCCCGGAGCCTCGCTGTCGGGCGGATTCTTGGAATACAACAGCGTCGGCCCGGTGAAGGTGCTCCCGTTCACTGTCGTCGTCGCCCATTGCAGGCGAGGCGAGCCGCCATTCCCGCGCGCGTAGAGCGGCGGATCGTCCACCGTGGCTGCAAGCTGGTAGGTCGTATCGGGCGCGCCGCCGCCTGCCGGCGCGCGCAGCAGATAGACGTTCCCACCACGGAAGGCATCGTTGTAGGCCAGGTAGGCAATATAGGTAGAGGTCGCGTCGCCGACGATAGTGGGCGGCGTGTGCTCGGCCAGCCGGATGCCATAAGGGCCATAGGTCGTTCCCCAGGCGATAGTCGGCAGAGTTGATGTTGTGCGGACATAGTATAACTGCGGCGTGGGATTGCTAAAGTCTGGGTAGCGGTTCCACGCTACCCACAGCGCGCCGTTGGCATAAAAGATGGCTGGATGGTTCTCGCGGTTGCTCGTGTTTGCCACGACGGTGTTGGTGCTGTTCCAGGCGTTGGTGTTGCCGTTCCAGTACTTCACGTAGATGTCGCGGTTGGGGGCACCTACATTGTACGAGAAGGCCATCCAGACGTGGTTGTTGACGGTGTCCAACGTCAGCGCCGGATAGCGGTGCGAACTGCCCGTGACCAGGCTCGTCGCGCTCCCCCAGACACCGTTGTTGTTCAGCGCGTAGTAGATGCCGCTTGACGTGCCTGAACCGGTGTAGTGGAGCCACGTCAACAGAATATCGGGCGCGTCGCCGGTATCCCCGTCGTAGATCACCGCCGGGTCGGCCATATAGTAATTGGCGTTATTGGTTAAGGTGTCGCGGGTTCCGACTGCGCCCCAGACACCGGAACTGTAGGTGCGTGAGTAGAGCCAATAGCTGGCGGCGCTGACCGTGCTCGTGCCTCTGACCCAGGCTACTGTGACGCTGCTACAATCGGCGCTTCCACCGATGGCCGGCAGGTAGTAGTGGTAGCCATCCCCCGCATCTACCTGCCACGTAGTCCAGGTCGCGCCGCCGTCCGTGGAGCGCGCTGCGTAGACCTCGGCTGCGCTGCCCAGGTGACTCTCCTTGTTCAGATAGGCCATCCACAGCGTCGTCGGCGTGGTGGGGCAGACCCAGAAACTGGGCGAGACCTGCGATCCTGCCGTCGAAACGACGCCCGGCCCGACGTGCATTTCGTTGGAGAGGGTAACGTGGGGCAAGACGTTGAGGCCGATCACCTGCACGTCTTTGCGGTTGCCTGTACCAGCCGACGTGGCGATTAGCGACACATCGTAAGGCCCCGTCGCTGCTGCGCTTCCCACGTTGACAACGACCTGCACATCTTGCGCCGCGCCTGAAGCGAGGGCGAGGCTGGCACTGTCGAAAGCAACGGTGATGCCGGACACACTGGCGCCGGTCATATCGGTGACGGCGTAAGACAGGTTGATCGTGTCGGCCGTTGTACCCCAGTTGGTCACGCGGAATGACGTCGTGAACGAGCCGCCAGCCGGAATATGCTCATCGGTCCCTGCCAGGGGCTTGAGGGAGGGGGCGTAAGCCTGCGCCGAAGTCCCCATCCGCCCGGTGCAGGAGGTGATGCCGGAGCAGGTGCGGGTGGTTGACGGCGTCACGCCTAGCCCGCCAGAGGCGAATAGCGCGTAGGGCTGATACGTGCCACTCGGTGCGTTAGCCAGGGTGACACGAATCGTCCAGACGCCGGTTGTGGGGTTCTGGATGTATACCCCCTCGGTGTTGTTGAGTGCGTCTGCGGATCCGCCGGTGGTTGACCATGACCCGTTGAAGACGTTGCCCAGGTATTGCGCGCCGCCAGGCGCAGTCACCAGCAGATTCAGGTTGTTGACGGCATAACTGCTGCTGGTCGTATTTGCGAAGTCGGTCCAGGTGAGCGTCACTTTGAGCGGCTCGCTGCTGTCGGCGACGTTCACAGTGTACTGGATATAATCGCCCGACCCATCCGGGCCGATGGTGGACTGGTGTACTGCATTGGTGATGTTCGTGAAGTCGTCGTAGAAGAAGGAGCGTGGCGCGCGCGGCATGAGCGATTGTTCCAGGTTCGCCATCCCCCAGCCCTGCATGTTGCGCCCGCCATAGGGATAAGTTGTTGTATTCGTCTCGTAGCCGTAGCCCATATCCACCGCCCCATTGAGCAGCGCCGCCTTCAGCAACGCTGCACTAGGCGGGGTGCTGTCGCCTAGCCCCTGGACGTCCTGGAAATAGTCTCGCGCGATGACCGCTGCGCCGGTGACGTTCGGCGCAGCCATCGAAGTGCCGCCGCTCCAGGCGTAGTCGAGGTAGCCGTTGCCATCGGCATCCCCCGGCTCGTTCTGCCACAGGCCGACGGTGGTATTGGCGATGGCGGTGCTGCGTGTGGAGAGCACGTCGGCCCCAGGGGCGACGATATCGGGTTTGAAGCGTGTGTCGCCGCTCGTGGCGACCGGCCCGCGGCTGGAGAAGTCTGTCAGCACGCTCGCTGTCTGGCTGTCCCCTTCCCAGACCGAGCGGTGATTGCCGGACGCGCCCACGGTGAGGATGTTCTTGGCATTGCCGGGCTGCGTGACAGTGCTGGCGCCCGGTCCGGCATTGCCAGCCGATATCACCAACAAATAATCTTGATAGGTCCACATTATGTAGTCGGCAGTCCGGGCGTTCCCTCCATAGCTGGCTGTGCTGTTGCCCCACGAGTTGTTTGTGACCCGCGCCGGATTGGCGGCGTAAGTGTACAGCGTCGTCCAGTCCGTTTGCGCCGAGATACAGAGGCCGCCGGTCGTGCTCCCGGAACGAATGACCCGGAGGTAAGCTTCGGGCGCCTGTCCGGCGGCCACGGCGTAGTCGAAAGTGGGATCGGCTGCCGTGGCCTGGCTGGTCAGCCCGCGTTGCATCAGCGACAGATAGCCGTTGCCGACGATGGTGCCGGCGACGTGCGTTCCATGCCCGCCGTTGCTGTCGTCATCGGTGGCGTCGCACGTGCAGGTTCCCCCGCAGCCGGCGCTGGCGGTGACGGATTGTACCCGGCTGGTGGTCGTCCCGCCAGTGTAATCGTAGAAATCTTTGATGTTCGGGCTGGTGCTGCTGTTGTCCAGGCCAGAATCCAGAACTCCGGCGGTTTGGCCGGCGCCCATTAAGTCCTGCAGCAGACCGTTGCGGCTGGTTTTCCACAGATACCTGGTGTGCATCACCTGGGTAGAGATGTCGTTCGTCAGCCGGGGTGGATCGTAAGGTTCCACGCGGAAGACGCCTCGCAAGGTTGCCAGCCTGGGCAATTGTTCGGGCGTCGCCCACACGCGCGCCACAGGCGGGTCATTCGCCTCGAACAGGATGAGCGTTGCCCCGGCAGCCTCCAGGCGCGCCTGCAAGTCTGCCGCGTTAGCGCCCTCAAAGGTCGAGACCAGCACGGCCACCCGCTCCCCATCGCGTTGAGCGTGCGTCATCTCTGCGTCGGAGGCCAGCCGGTAGGCCGGATGGTACTGTCCCACCCATTGCACGGCGTGGGCTGCCCGAACTTCCTCCACCAACGTTGGCTCCATACGGGCGATGTAGGTGTAGTTGGGCCAGTATGCCAGGAAGGTGACGCCGATCGCTTCCAGGTCGCTCAGCCATTCTTTCTTGATCGGTCCATAGAACTGAATGAGGAAGTAAGGATCATCTGCCGTAGCGCGCAGGGCAGCATCCATTCGCGGTTCGCCCGCCGTCGTATCAAAGGTTATGCCGTTCAGCGAAATGACCGTGCGTTCGGGAAGCAGGTCTATCCTGGCATCGCCTTGCAGCGCCGACAATTGCGTGAGCGGTGCTTCCGCCAAGACAAAGGCATTGTATTTTTCCACGACCCGCACGCCTGAAGGCAGCGTCGCGTTATCTACAATGTCAATCAGGACTAACTGTGTGGATTGTCCGGCATAGGCCCTTGTATCTTTCGTCGAGGGCATCAGGATTAATCCAAGCAGTACCGTCAGCAAGATAATCCATCGTCCACTATTGCGCCAGATATTCATCTTATCATCTCCTGAGTGAATGGTTTATTTTTGTAAAATTGTGCGAGGATCTTCTTCCCCCGCCAAAACGCCACCGCCGCCATCCCGTGAGCCAGGACGGCGAAGAGCGGCGGGGTTTGCTGTGTGTAGTAGGTCCAACAGGCCCGCGTCGTGCCCCACAGTTCCAGGAAGTAGCCCAATCCCGATCCCGCGACGAAGGTCAGCACGGCGAGCCGGTGATCGGTGGGGCTGGCGATGATGAGCGCGCAAGCGAGCAGCGCCAGCAGCGTGAGGGATTTGTTGAGGGTGGGCCAGATGAAGGGGAGCATCAGCGCGCCGAAGGCCGGGAAGATCACCCAATAGAGGGTTTTGAAGGCTGAGGCGGACTGTGGCAGATGCGCGTGCAGCAGCCGCACCAGCCGGTCAATGGCGAGGCTGGCGATGGGCCACGCGGGGATGATCCACAGCGGCGGGCGTTCCAGCGTGTAGTAGGTCCACAGCCAGGTCTGTGTGCCCCAACTTTCGATGGCGAGGCCGCCAGCCAGTCCCACCAGCGCGATGCGCGCATCGGCCTTGAGGTCTGCTCCCGCCATAATCAGCAGCGACATCGCCAGGAAATCGCCGATCAGCAGCCAATCCATCTGCCGCCACCACGGGCGTTGCGGATCGAAATAGCTGAACGCTTCCTCGGCCAACGGCCACCACACAACGAGGATCAACGCCAGCAGCGCAACAAACCCGCTCAGCAAGAGATAGCTGTCGTGCGTCCACCCCAACAAATGTGCTGTTGCGTGTGGATGTGAAGGTGTTAAATCTTTCTCAATCCTCAATCTCCAATCTCCAATCCGCTCTTACTTCGCCCGTTGGTACTGCTTCGGCCACGCGATGTCGTGGCCGAGTGCCCGCGCAGCGTCCAACGGCCAATGGGGATGACGCAGCAGTTCGCGGCCCAGCGCGACGAGGTCGGCCTGCGCGTTGCGGATGACCGCGTCGGCGAGTTCCGGCGCGGTGATGAGACCGACGGCGGCGGTTGGCACGTTCGCTTCACGGCGGACGCGCTCGGCGAAGGGGATCATGTAGCCCGGCCCGGCTGCCGGTGGACGCGCGCCCGCCATTCCTCCGCCGGAACAATGCACCAGAGCGACGCCATGCTCGCGCAGCGCCCGCGCGATGACCACCGTGTCGTCGAGCGTGAGGCCGCCCTCCACCCAATCTACGGCGGAGAGCCGTACGAAAATGGGTTTATCGGCGGGCCATACCGCGCGGACAGCATCTACGACGCGCAGGAGCAAGCGCATCCGGTCGGAGAGATCGCCGCCGTACTCGTCGGTGCGGTGGTTGCTCAACGGCGAGAGGAACTCGTGGAGCAGATAGCCGTGTGCGCCGTGGATCTCGATCACATCCAGCCCCGCTGCTTCGGCGCGCTGCGCTGCGCGCTGCCACTGCTCTACCAGTACGTCAATCTCCGCCACGGTGAGTGCGTGCGGCGTGTTCGATTCCTCATTGTAGGCGACGGCGCTTGGCGCGACGGGCGTCTCCGGGCCGAAGCCGCGTTCCGCGCTCCACGCCTTGCGCCCGGCGTGCGCCAGTTGCACGCCGAACGCAGCGCCTTCCGCGTGAACCAGGTCAGCCATGCGGCTCAATGGCGCAACCTGCGCGTCGTCCCACAGCCCCAGGTCATTGATGCTGATGCGCCCGCGCGGTTCTACAGCCGTCGCCTCCATCAGGATTAGCCCCACGCCGCCCCGCGCGCGGGCGTGGTAGTGCGAGAGATGCCAGTCGGTGGCAATCCCGTCCGTATCCGCCGAGTACATACACATCGGCGGCATCAGAATTCGGTTGCGGAGCGTCAGCCCGCGCAGTGTCAGTCGTGAGAAAAGATCAGCCATTCGTCAAACTCCTTTCTAGTTCGTTTTTATCTCGCGCAGCGCCACACGGCTCTTGCGCCACAGCCATCCCACCTGCGCCAGGCTGGCGATTTCGAAGGCGGCGACGGCGACGTAGAGTCCCGTGAAGCGCGGTACGGCAATGCCGGCGACCAGGATGGCGATCATCAGCAATGAGTAGATCGTGGTCGCTTCGGTGATGCTCCGTGTGTGGCGGCTGTGCATGATCCGCCCCTGAAACCAGCTCAACAGCACGGCGAGAACGGGCAGCCCGATCCCCAACCACAGCGTCCCCTGGCTGATGGGCACCAGATTTTCCGGCAGCGCCATCACAACGGTGAGCCAGAGGTTCGCCAGCGGCGTGGCGACGATGAGCAGGGTGACGGCGACGGTGACGGCGAGCAGGATGATGGTGAACCGGCGCAGCGTGTGCGCCGCGCGTGGCCGGCCCAGTTGCGCCACGACGACCTCGTTGAGCGCCATACCGGGACTGCGCAGCAGAAAGAGCAGGCCGTTGACGACAGGCCAGGCCGCCAGCGAGGCAAGCGGATCGGGCATCCGGCTGATGGCGGCGCTGCCGAAGGGCTGGATGATGACCCAGATCAGCGAGGTCAGGGCCAGTGGGACGTAGAAAGCCAGAAAGTCGCGGGTGGTGAGCGGTTCGCCCGGCGGCGCGGGGATGATCTCGTCGCGCACAATCGGACGGACGCGCACCCCGGCGTAGATGGCTTCCGCGACAACCCCGGTGCTGACCGCCGCGCACGCGACGATGATGCCGGGGATCGTGCCGATGAGGTAGCCGATGAACAGCATGATGAGATTCGCGCCGAGCCGGATCATCGTGCCCGCGCCCACAGCTTTGGAATGGCCGAAACGGATCATCACGCCCTGATTGAATCGGCGGAAGGCAATCGCCCAGGCCCACGGCGTCACGATGCGCATCCCGATGCGTCCCGGTTCGATGATGGATTCCGGCGCGCCGATGATGTTGCGCGCCACGACGTCGTACAGCGGCGTGAAGGCGATGACTGCGTGGAGGACTGTCAACGCCAGGCTGAGGCGCATCATAAAGCGGCGCAGCTTGAGGAAAGTGGCGTAATCTTGCGTGAGCGCCGTGGCCGCCGAGAGCATCATAATGATGGGCGCGGCAATGACGAAGGTGAACGGCGAGACGACGCCGCCCCAGGCCGCCAGGTTGATCTCCGGGGCGGCGAGGCGGGCGACGATGGCGCTCATCGCCGGGCCTTCCAACGTCATCAACGTCCAGCTTGCGGCCAACGGCCACCACGCCTGCGCTGTCTGCCGCAACGTCAAGCCACTTACCTGCTCCATCGCCGGCGTATTCATCACCTGATCCTCGTCACTTTCAACCTTCAACCTTCAACTTTCAACCTTCAACCCTTTGCTCTTCCACCACAACCAGCCCACTTGCAGCGCCCAGGCGATCTGGAAGGCGACGACGGCAGCGTGTACGCCGACGATATGCGCGCCCAGGCGGTCAAGCGCGATCCCCGCGCCCATCCCGGCTGCGATGGCGACTGTATATAGTATAACACCTTCCGTGATGCTGCGCGTGTGGCGGCGGTGCATCAACAGACCTTGAAACCAACTATCGAGCGTCGCAATCGCCGGGAAGAACAGCCCCACGATCAACCCACGCTGGCCTAGCTCCAGCAGCGTCGGCGACAGCGCCATCACGTTGCCAAACCACAAGCGCGCGAGCGGCGTGAACGCGATCAACACCAGCAACGCCGTCCCGCCCATTGTCAGCATCGCTGCGAATCGCCGGAGGTTGCGCCTGGCGTTGGGTTCATCCAGCAGGGAGATGACGGCTTCTTTGTAGGCAATGCCGCCGCTGCGCAGGACGAACAACAATCCGCTGAGCACCGGCCACACCGCGAGCGAGTCCAGCGCGCGGGGCAGACGGCTCATCGTGGCGCTGCCGATGGGCTGCACCAGTAGCGAGATCAGCGAAGTCATCGCCAGTGGAACGTAGAAGGCGAGGAACGCGCGGAGCGTCAGCGGCGTTTTCGTGCGCGGCGCCAGGCGCAATTGCTGGCGAATGATCGGTCGCGCGCGCAGTCCCGCGTAAATGGCTTCCGCCACCACGCCCACCGCGACGGCGCTGGACGCGACCACGATGCCGGGCAGCGTGCGGGCCAGGTATCCGACGAGCAGCACAATCCCGTTGGCGCTCAACCGCACAATTGTACCGATTCCGACGGCTTTCGGGTGTCCAAAGCGGATCATCAGCCCCTGCTGCGTCCGCCGGAATGCAATCGCCCAACTCCACGGCGTCATAATCATCAGGCCGATGCGTCCCGGCTCGATGGTGACCTCCGGCGCGCCGATCACGTTCCGCGCGATGACATCATACAGCGGCGTGAAGGCGATGGCGACGTGGACGGCGGTGAGGAAGGCGCCCGCGTACATCATAAAGCGGCGCACTTTGACGTAGGCAGCTAAATCCTTGCTCAACGCGGTGGAGGCGGGAAGCAGCATAATGATCGGCGCTTCGATAATGAGCGCCAGCGGGAAGACGATGCCGCCCCATGCTGCCAGGTTGACTTCGGGATTGGCGAGCCGGGCGGCAATGGCGCTGTGTGCGGGGCCTTCGACGCTCATCAGCAGCCAACTGAACGCCAGGGGCCACCACGTCTGCGCGATGCGGCGCAGCGTCAACTCAGGCGCAGGCGTTGTCGATGTATCCATAACCAATCCGTATGATCCGCCAAATCCGTGTCCGGCATATTGTGTGGGGCAACGCGAGTTAGTTTAACCGATTGTCGGAAAAAAGCGAGAGGTGATTTCTTGCCTATCTCCTACTTTTGTCTATACTCAAAGTATGATTGACGCACAGCTTGTGAACAAGGTCGTTCTGATGACCGGCGCCAATCACAGCATCGGCGCGGCGACGGCGCGTTGGAGGATATAGCAATGAACATCGGCATTATCGTCTACTCTCTTAGCAATCACACCTTAACGGTGGCGACGCGCCTGAAAGAAAAACTGGCGGCGGACGGGCATCGCGTGACCCTCGAACGGCTAGAAACCGTCGGGCCGCCGAAACCGCAGTTCGAGAACGCTGTATTGAAGACGAAGCCTGCACTTGACGCCTACGACGCGGTGGTATTCGCCTGTCCCGTGCGTGGAGGCACCGTGCCGTCGCCGATGAAGCGCTATCTGGAGCAGATCCCGTCCTTGCGCGACAAGCCGGTGGCGTGTGTGGTCACGCATTTCTTCCGCCGGGAGTGGGGGGCGAACCAGGTGCTCGCGGCGATGCGGGAGATGTGCGAAGCTAAGGGCGCGACTGTGTGTGGCGTGGGTGATGTGCGATGGTTTAGCTTGCAGCGGAAAGGGCAGATCGCGCAGGCGGTGGAAAAGTTGAGTGGGTTGTTTTGAGTTATGAGCGAGCGTTGCTCAAACTATATTGTGAGACTGTGTTGTTGCGGGCGCAAGCCGCCGTGTTGCTTAAACAACGAGGCTACGATATCAGCGATCTGGCCCAATTTGAGGCAAAAGAAGTATAGTCTATGGAGGTAAGTGATATGGCGCTTCAAGAAATTCTTGCGGATATCCATGCATTAGAAGGAGAAATCTTGGATTTCGAGCGCAAGTACGGTTTGCGCTCTGAGACTTTTTATGCCGCCTATATGAGCGGCGAAGAACCCGAAGATGATAGCTGGGTATTGGACTTTGGCGATTGGGCCAGCGTTTATCGAACCTGGTTGATGCGCCAAGCCGGATACCGCAATGAAGTTCAGCGCCTACAACGTAACGCGCCAAGTTTGATAGGAATGGTACAAGTAGCGGCATGAGTGATCTATCTACCGAATTCCCTCCCCTCTCCATCCAAAACCTCACCTACCAATACCGGACGCGAGAGCAACCGGCGATTGAGGACTTGTCGTTCACGCTGCGCGCGGGCGAGTTGCTGCTTGTGGCCGGATCGAGCGGGTGCGGCAAGACGACGCTCATCCGCTGCATCAACGGCTTGATTCCGCGCAGTTATAAGGGCGAGTTGAGCGGGCGCGTGCTGCTCCACGGGCAGGATATTGCCGAGATGCCGCTGTCGCGTATCTCGCAAATTGTCGGCACGGTGCTGCAAGACCCGGAGCGGCAGATTTTGGGCGCGCACGTCTTCACCGAGGTCGCCTTCGGCCTGGAGAACCTGGGCCTGCCGCGCGTAGAAATCCGCCAGCGGGTGGATGCGACGCTTGAATACCTGGGCATCGCGCACCTGCGCCACCGCGAGACCTTCCATCTTTCCGGCGGCGAGAAACAGAAGGTGAGCCTCGCCGGGGTGTTGGCGATGCGTCCCGACATCCTTCTGCTGGATGAACCGCTCGCCAGCCTCGATCCGGCGAGCGCGCAAGAGGCGCTGGCGCTCTTCCGCCGTCTGGCCGATGAGGGCGTGAGCATCCTGCTGGTCGAACACCGTGTCGAAGATGCGTTGAGCATCCGCCCCGACCGGGTGCTTTTTATGCAGGATGGCGCAATCGCCTACGACGGTCCGCTGGACGGCGCGATGCAGGTTATGGACTATCGCCAGGTGAAGCTGCCTGCCCCTGTCGTCATCGAACGCGCGGCCAAGGCGCCGCTTCCCGTCTTCGAGTCGGCGATCAAATCCAACGGACGCGACCCGCTGGTGACGTTCGAGGACGTCTCATTTTCCTATGAGAGTGGCTCGGAGATTATCCACGGTGTCAATATGACGCTGCGGCAGGGGGACATCATTGCGATCCTCGGTCCCAACGGTGCGGGGAAGACCACGTTGGTCAAGCACGCCATTGGCCTGCTCAAGCCAAGTCACGGGCGCGTGTTGGTGCAGGGCACCGATACCCGGAAGATGAGCGTCGCCCAGATCGCGCACACGTTGGGCTACGTGTTTCAAAGTCCCAGTCACATGCTCTACGCGCCGACCGTGCGCGAAGAGCTGGCCTTTGGCCCCAAGAACCTGGGCTACAGCCCGGAAGCCATCGAGCAAGGCGTGGACGAGGCCCTCGACGCCGTCAACGCGCGTGGGCTGGAGGGCTACCCGCCGCTGTCGCTCTCCTTTGGGCAGCAAAAGCGGGTCAGCATCGCGGCAGTGCTGGCGATGCGCTCCAAAATCCTGGTGATGGATGAGCCGACCGCCGGACAGGACTACTGGAACTATATGGCGTTTATGGATTCCATTCTGCAGACGCCGGGCTTTGCGGCCATCCTGTTCATCACCCACGACCTGGATTTGGCGATTGGCTACGCCAACCGCGTCGTGCTGATGCAGGGCGGGCAGGTCGCTGCTGATGGCCCGCCGTCTGAAGTGCTGGCCGATTCCGCGTTGCTGGAACGCTGCCGGTTGACGCCGACATCGCTGTTGAAGGCGAACCTGGAACATTTGCCGAAGACCGGGCGTTTTATGGCGGCGGAAGCGCTGGCGCACGCTATAAACCTTACCTGACAGTTCTTTTTTCTGTCAGCAGATTGAGCAGATTAAGCAGATTTTTGTCCGCTCTACAGCATTTTATCTGCTAAATCGGCTTAATCTGCTGACAAAACACACGTTAAGTACAGCAGAGGCGCCGGGGGAGGGACGCGCTCTGCTGTGCGGGTTAGTGCAGGTATCTTAATTTTATTTCACGAAAGGAGATGAACGTATGATGGAAAAACTCAAGAACAATCGTGCGGTGGCGTGGCTGATTGTGCTGGTCGCCTTTGTGGTGTTGCTGGCGCTGGCGAGCATTCTGACGAGCGGCGATAAAATTCGCGGCATCGCTCCCATTGGGGTCACGGCGATCGGTCTCATCGGCGTTTTTGTCGTTTATCTCGCCACGGCGAAGAATGATGCCTGGCAGGTGGGCACCCGGCAAGTCGTGTATATGGCGATCGGCGCCGCGCTCTACGGCGTCTTCAACTACATTTTCAACACGATCCCGATGCCATCCGTCAGTCAGGTATCCTTGCGTCCCTCGGTCAGCATCCCGATTTTCTTCGGCTACGTCTTTGGGCCGGTGGTGGGTTTCTTTACCGGCGCGGTGGGCAACATCCTCGGCGACTTCATCACCGGTTGGGGTGTCTATCCGGCCTGGGATGTCGGCAACGGTTTGATGGGATTGGTGCCGGGCCTGGTGATGCTCTTCGCTGATAAGAAGCGCAGCCTCAACTTCTTGACCATCGTGGTCGGCGTGTTGATGGTGCTTGCCGTGGCAGTGATTTTGCTCAATCCCCGCGTGGTCGGCCCGTGGACCGGCGAAATTGAGGACTTTTCTCTCTGGGCCTGGATTTTCCTCATCGGCGGGGCGATTGTGATTGCCGGGCGCTTTCTGCTGGAGCAATACGGGGTGGATTTAGCGGCGGTGAACCTGTGGGGCACGTTGGGCATAATCGTCGGCATCGGCTTCGCCTCCCTGGCCGATATTTGGGTCAACGGCTACAGCTTCGCCACGGCGATCATCGGCGAATTTGCGCCGGCCGCCGGCCCTAACATCATCAACTCGATGATCCTCACGCCGATCCTGCTCGCCGCGTATAACGCCGTGCAAAAACGCATCGGCAGATAAACAAAAAACGTAAAACGTAAAACCCATTTACGTTTTACGCTTTACGTTTTGCAAAGGGGTAATCAATATGCTGATCGCTTGGCGTTACCGTGAACGGGATACCCTCATCCAGCGCCTTGATCCACGCGCGCGGATCATCTTTATGCTGGCGATGCTCTTCTCCGTGATCCAGTTCTGGGATCTGCGGATTCTGTTGGTCTTCCTGGGCATCGCTGCGCTGCAATTCGGGTTGGCGCGGCTCACCTGGCGGGAGACCCGCCGCGCGTGGATTCTGATCAGCATCATCATCTTCATCATGACCACCCTGACGTTCTTAACCGGAAGAGGCGGCACACAAGATGCCTACACCGAAGAACACCTTATCCGGCAGCTAGGGCCTCTTTCCCTCCCCATCGTCGGGTGGAAGATTGCGTTGGATATCACGGTCGAAAAGACCATCTTCGCCGTCAGCCAGCTTGTGCGGATGTACGCGATCACCGTGCTGGCGATCACCATCCCCTACACGGTGGATCCGAGCCTGTACGGCGTCACCTTCCGGGGATTGGGCTTGCCGGACAAGTTCGCCTACGCGATGGATCTGGCTTTCCGCTTCGTGCCCACGCTGGCGCGCGACTTCACGGTGACGCTGGACGCCCAACGCGCGCGTGGCTATGAGGTGGAGAAGCTTTCCGGCGGCCTCTTTGCGCAAATCCGCAAACTCGCGCCGCTGCTGGTGCCGGTGACGATCAACGCGATTGTCGGCGCGGAAGACATCATTGACGCGATGGACTTGCGGGCTTTCGGCGTGAAGCCGCGCACGTGGGTACACCAACTCACCTACGCCCGCGCCGACAAAATTCTCATCGCGTGTGGCGCGCTGATTTTCATCATCTCCACCGTGCTGTCGTTCATGGAAATCGGCGGATTATGGTTGCCGACGTGGGCGCTTGCCTGGGCAAAATGATAAAAGAGGCAGGATGCAAGAAGCAAGAGAAAAAAATCCTGTATCTTGCATCCTGCATCCTGCGCTGCCGATCTGTGTGCTACAATGTTCCTTGTAGCAGTCTGGCTTTCTGCTCTATATAGTACGCGAAATTCTCCCAACTCACATCCGGCGGGACGGTGTGATCCACGGTGGGGATGAAGCCGCCTTCTTCGATGAGCGGGATGAATTCGCGCAGGTGCGCGTCAATCGCCGCTGGCCCTTGCGTGAGCACGCGCTTGTCTACGCCGCCCCATAGCCGCAGGGAGCGCCCGAATTTCTGGCGCAGCCGCATAGGGTCTTGATCGGCAGCGCGTTCCAGCGGCCATAAGATGTCCACGCCGGCATCCATCAGCATCGGGACGAGCGCCTCCGGGTTGCCGTCGGTATCTACCGCGACGTAGCGCACGCCGTGCGTCTTGTAGAATTCGACGACGCGCTTGAGGCGCGGCAGGATGAACTGCCGATAGAGACGCAGGCTGAGCAGCGGCCCGGTCTTCATCGCCATGTCCTCGCTTAGACAGATGTACTCTACAGTCGTTTTCTCCAGCACAGGACGCGCGCCTTCGATAAGGAAATCGGCGTGGTGCTCCATGATGTCGTGCACCAGCTCCGGTTGATCGAAGAAGGCATACGATAGCCCCTCAGTGCCCATCATCTCCCGCGCGAACCAGTAGAAGCCCTCGGTGGCGGTGTTCGTGCCGAAGATCAACGGGTGCTGGCGTTGCTGCCACCCCACTACACGGGTGATCTCCCAATTCGGCTCGTAGCGCTGCGCGCCCGTTGGTTCCAGACGTGTCTTGAGCGCGCGCCAGTCCGCCAGCGACTTGACTGGGAAGTCAATATAGGTATCCATTGACATCCGCCCGCCGTTGACCTCGCCCTCTTTGAGCGCGCGGCGAACGCGGCCCAACTCGTCGCGGAAGACGACGGTGCGCTCGTCCTCCTCGTAGGTTTCGACCGCGAAGGGCGGAATCAGGTGCTTGTGAAAAGGGATGAATTCTTTGGGATCCATCCCCAGACCGGCCTCGCCGGGGAACCAGTTCCAGTGGAAACGCGCCGGGTCAAGTCCTTCAGCTTCCCAACGCTCGCGTGTTTGCGGCCAGACGCCCAACTCCCAGTTGGGGACGCGATCCACCGGTCGGTATTCCATCACTGCGATAAAGCGTTCGAGGGGGGTCATGGTGTGCTCCTTGTATTGGATAGGGATTGGTAATTGGGGATTCGGAGTCCTCTGTTTTACCAGATTCCTAATTCCTGATTACCATTCCCTGATTGCTGCTTCTCAATCACTTCTGTCAAAGAGTAATGGTTTTTTGAGATTTTGTCAATTTGCCCCTTGACAATAGTTTGATTTTGGCTATAATTTAGTTAGCTAAATATCAGCCGTCTAAGTAATTTCACAAGGGAGTTGCTATGTCGCACGAAGAAGGATCAGAGTCGCTCGATTTTTTGTTAGCGCAGGTTTGCAAAGTACACCGCGCCAGAGTGCATACTTTGTTTGAGGAATTGCGGTTATATCACGGTCAGCCCCCTTTGCTCTTCGCGTTGTGGGACCAAGATGGGCAAACGCACACCGAACTGGCCGGGCGACTACATAGCCAGGCGGCAACCGTCACCAAAATGGTCCAAAGGATGGAAAAAGCCGGGTTTATCGAGCGCCGCAACGATCCCAGCGACCAGCGCGTCTCGCGCGTTTATCTGACCGATGCTGGACGCAACATCAGAGAAGACGTCAACCAGGTCTTTCGGCGGCTTGAGGACGAGACCTTCGCCGATTTTACCCTTGAGGAGCGTGTGCTGTTGCGGCGTTTCTTCGTGCAGATGCGCGATAACTTGCTGCGCGCTGGCGGTAGTAAGCTGGAATGGTGAGCGAATAGGGTTGGAATAGTTAGACGGCAAAGTAAAGCGTAAAACGTAAAACGGATAGTGGAAGGGGAAAGGTTGAATTTATGAAGTCAATCAAGGCGTTATTGAAATATCTCAAGCCGTATTGGGTGTGGGCAGTGTTGGCGCCGCTGCTGATGATGTTGGAAGTGGCGATGGACTTGATGCAGCCGCGCATGATCCAGCGCATCGTTGATGTGGGGTTGGCGCAGCTCGATATGCAGGTGGTCATCAACACGGGTCTGCTGATGATCGGTTTTGCGCTGCTCGGCGCGGTGGGTGGAGTCGGTTGTACAATCTTCTCCATCCTGGCGGCGATGGGCTTCGGCACCGATCTGCGCAACGTGCTTTTTGCCAAGGTGCAGTCACTTTCATTCGGCAACCTGGACGACCTCGAAACCGGGCAGCTTGTCACGCGCCTGACCAACGACGTGGTGCAAGTTCAGGAATTGGTCTCGATGATGCTACGGATTATGGTGCGCGCACCGCTCATGCTCATCGGCAGTCTGGTGATGGTGGTCATCACCAGCCCGCGCCTGGCGATGTTGGTGGTGGTGTTGGCCCCGGCGGTGACGGTGATGTTGGTGTGGGTTATCAAGAAGGCTTACCCGATGTTTGGTGAGGTCCAGCGCCGGTTGGATAATTTGAACACGGTGATGCAGGAAAACCTCGCCGGCGTGCGCGTGGTCAAGGCGTTTGTGCGCGCAGCCCACGAGATCGCGCGCTTTGGCCGGGTCAACGACGCGCTGATGGACCAGACGGTGCGCGCCGCGCGGACGGTCGCGGTGACATGGCCGTTTATGATGACGGCGGTTAACCTGGGCGTGGTCGGCGCGCTATGGTTTGGCGGCGCGCTGGTCAACAACGGCGCTATGCAGATCGGCCAGCTCATCGCCTTCGTCAACTACCTGATGCGCACCTTGATGTCGCTGATGTTCGTCAGTATGTTGATCATGCGTATGGCGCGGGCGCAGGCGTCGGCAGGGCGCATCCAGGAAGTGATGGACGCCGTGCCGGAAGTGCAGACCAAACCCAACGCGCTGGTGGACTTTGCGCCGCAGGGGCGGGTGGCCTTCGAAGGTGTGACCTTCAGCTACGACAGCGATGGGCGCGACCTGGTGCTCGGCGGCGGCAAGTCGAACAACGGTGGGCCGCCGGGCATCTCGTTCGTGGCCGAGCCGGGGCAGACGGTGGCTGTCCTCGGCGCAACGGGGTCAGGCAAGTCTAGCCTCATCCACCTCATCCCGCGCTTCTACGATGTGAATTCCGGGCGTGTAACGATTGACGGCGTGGATGTCCGTGACCTGGACGAGGCGACACTGCGCCGCCACATCGGCATCGCGCTGCAAGAGTCGGTGCTGTTCAGCGGCACCATCCGTGATAACATCCGCTACGGGCGACCGGAAGCCACCGATGAGGAGGTGATCGCCGCAGCAAAGGCGGCGCAGGCGCACGACTTCATCATGGAGTTCCCCGATGGTTATGATACCGTGGTTGGGCAGCGCGGCGTCAACCTCTCCGGCGGGCAGAAGCAGCGTATTGCCATCGCTCGCGCGTTGCTGGTGCAGCCGGCCGTGCTCATTCTCGACGACAGCACCAGTTCGGTGGATGTGGAGACCGAGACGAAGATTCAAGAGGCATTGGAAGGCATTATGAAGAACCGCACCAGCTTTGTCATCGCGCAGCGCATCAGTACCGTGCTCAACGCCGATAAAATCCTGGTGTTGGACGACGGGCGCGTCGTCGCCGAAGGCACGCACCGCGAGCTGCTGGCGACCAGTCCCGTCTACCGCGAAATTTATGATTCCCAGTTGGGGAATGGGGTGGTGAGCCATGTCTGAGCGTCGTCCGAATAGAACTCAAACCTCTGCTCCTCCGCCTCCAGGACCAGGCGGCCCTGGGGGTGGCCCGGGCGGGCATTTTATGCGTCCCAAGGAACGCGCCAAAGACATCCGTGGCACGGTGCTGCGCCTGTGGGGCTATCTGAAACGGCAAGGGTGGTCTTTGCTCGCTATCTTGCTGCTCGTGGCGGCTTCTTCTGGCCTGGGATTGTTGGGACCATACCTGATGGGCATCGCCATTGATCAATATATCCTGAAAGGTAATCTGCCTGGATTGGGGCGCATGGCGCTGCTGATGCTCGGCGTTTACCTGGCAACGGCCATCATCTCGTGGCTGCAGATCTACATCATGTCGGCTGTGGCGCAGCGCACCGTGCGCGACATCCGCAGCGATCTCTTCGCCAAGCTGCAAACGCTATCGCTGCGCTTTTTCGATCAGCGCTCGCACGGCGAACTGATGAGCCGCCTGACCAACGATGTGGAAAACATCAGCGGCGTGCTCAATGACGGCGTCACGCAGTTGATTTCCAGCGTGATGAGCATCGTCGGTGTGGCGGCCATCATGCTCGTGATGAACGTGCGTCTGGCGATTGTCAGCATGATCACCATGCCGCTGATGATGTTCCTGAGCAACACGATTGCCAGGTACACTCGCCAGGGCTTCCGCGAACAGCAGGAGTACCTCGGCGATCTGAACGGCATTATCGAGGAGACCGTCACCGGGCAGCACGTGGTCAAGGCTTACGTGCGGGAACAGGCCGTCATTGAGCAATTCAAAGCCACGAACACGAAACTGCGCAAAGCAGCCTCGCGCGCGCAAATCTTCGCCGGGACGCTCGGCCCGATCAGCAACTTTGTCAACAACACGGGCCTGGCCATTGTCGCCGGGGCGGGCGGCTGGATGGCGGTGCAGGGGATGGCGACGGTCGGCACGATTGCGGCCTTCATCAACTACGCGCGGCAGTTCTCGATGCCGCTGAACCAGATCGCCAACCTGTACAATACCATCCAGTCGGCCATCGCCGGGGCCGAGCGCGTCTTCGCCATCCTCGACGAGACGCCGGAGTTGGTTGACGCGCCCGACGCCATTCCCCTTGAGGATATTCGCGGGGACGTCGTTTTCACCGATGTGTGCTTCGGCTACAAGCCGGACGTGCCGGTGCTGAAGCACGTCAGTATGCACGCTCGCCGTGGGCAGACCATCGCCCTGGTTGGGCCGACGGGCGCGGGCAAGACTACTATCGTCAACCTGCTCACCCGCTTCTACGACATTGACAGCGGCAGCATCACCGTGGATGGCATTGACATCCGCCAGCTTAAAATGGCTGATTTGCGCCGGGAGTTGGGGATTGTGCTGCAAGACACGTATATGTTCGCCGACACGGTGATGGAGAACATCCGCTACGGGCGGTTGGACGCGACGGACGACGAGGTCATCGCGGCAGCGAAGCTCGCCAACGCCGACCAGTTCATCCACCGCTTGCCGGACGGGTACCAGACAGAGCTTTCGGAGCGCGCGGGTAACATCAGCCAGGGGCAGCGGCAGTTGCTCGCCATCGCGCGGGCGATTCTGGCCGATCCAAGCATCCTCATTCTCGACGAGGCCACGAGCAGCGTGGACACGCGCACGGAGAAGAACATCCAGGAAGCGATGTTGCGGCTGATGGAGGGCCGTACCAGCTTCGTCATCGCGCACCGCCTCAGCACGATCCGCGATGCGGACGCGATCCTGGTTATCAACAATGGCGAAATCATCGAGCGTGGCACACATGAAGCGTTGCTGGCGCAGCAGGGGTTCTATCACCACCTGTATATGAGCCAGTTCAAGGGGCAGCACGAGGTGACGCCGGAATTGGCCGCGGCTTGATCTAAAAAAGGCCGCGGATTCTTGCAGATTGTGTAATGGTCAACAGGATATTGAACACTTGGGTAACGCATTTTTTACCGCCAAGACGCCAAGCCCACCAAGAAATCTTAAAAACTTGGCGCTCTTGGCGTCTTGGCGGTTGTTCAATATCATCCTGACGAGTACAGATTCTCTGTACTCGTCCGTCACATGCTACACACTTCAATTTCGCGGTTTTTGTTGTTTCGGTATCAAAATAGGCAGATTTGCGGCTTTAAATCCGCCCATGCGCGACTTTTCACGTTTTTGCAGTGTTCAACATGATCCCGTCGATTACAAAATTCGCGTGATTCGCGGTTGAAATAGGATACTGTCCCAGTTCATCCACGGCATCGTGGAGCGCCTGGATGTGGGCGGCAGGCCAGGGCATCCCTTGATCGGGGGCGCAAAAGTAGCCGCCGTCGCGTCCGAGTTGCCACAGCCGCTGCGCCACCTCGCGCCGGATGGCTTCCGGCGGCCCGCTCACAATGGTCGCCGAACTGACGCCGCCCTGAAGCGCCAGCCGCCCTTGCGTGATGCGCCGCACTGCGTCCAGGTCGTTCGCCGTGGCCTGGATGGGATTGAGAATGTCCACGCCGAGCGCGATGAACGTTTCCAGCAGGGGCATAATGTGCCCGCAACTGTGGAAGTTGATGAGCACGCCGTGCTGCTTGTACAGCTCGAACAGCCGCCGGTACTCCGGCACGAGGAACGTGTGGATGATCTTGGGCGAGAGCAACAGCGATTGCTGCGTGCCCAGATCGTCGCTCATCCCGACCATTTCGACACCCACCGCCAGATAGTGCTTCGCAATACCGAGTTGGAAATCCATAATCCGGTGCAAAACTTCGCGCACAGCTTCCGGTTCGGTGTAGAAGTAGCACATCATCGCTTCCATGCCCACGAGCATGTAGCTCTTCTCCCAGAGCGTGTCGCGGTGCGAGCCGGTCAGGAAGGTTTCATCGCGTTGCCAGCTGGCGGCTTGCGCGTAGATCGGCCCGCAGATGCGCTCGTCATCGGGATCGGGCCAGGTGTAGGTGCGCAGCGCGTGGGGCAGATCGGCGAGGGGATTGCCGCGCGGGAAGCCCATGACGCCTTCGTGCTCGCGTCGCCACGTCACGCCCCAGATGTCGGTCCACTCTGCGCCGACCGGCAGATGATGTCCGCCGCCGGTATAGCCCTCGTGGTTCACGCCATGATAGCCCAGGCCGTGCGCCGGGCAGCCGGTGAGGACGCGCTCCGGCGCGTCGAAGCGGATGATGCGCAGCGCATTTTCTTTGGCGTTCATCGGTGGTCAGAGTACGATGCCCAGCTTCGCCGCCAATGTCTTGGCCGGTGGATCAAAAAGGATCGTCCCGTCGGGGAAGACGATGGTGGGCACGATCCAACTGCCGCCGTGAACCTCATCGCAGTAGGCGCGCGCCTCGCGGTCTTTGTCAATGTCCACGTAGGCGTAGGCAATCTGGTGTTCATCCAGAAAACGCCGCGCCCGCCGCACATCCGGGCACCAACTGGTGCCGTAAACGGTCAGTTGTGTGTGTTCAATTGCCATAAATGACCTCCTGCTGGATTTTATGAAACGTAAAACGTGAAACGTAATGTGCTGTGCATACAAAGTTACGTTTTACGCATTACGTTTTACGCATTACGCCTTATTTTTTGCGCCGCCTCGATCATTGCCAGGTACCCATCAACAGGGACGTAATCCGGGATAGAGTTACCGGAGCCGAGGGCGTAACCGCGCGCGTGCTCCCGAAAACGGCGACCTTTCTCGCTCACGATGTCCACGATCTCGCCGGGCGTTTTCTGGCACAGGATGTCTACGTCAATGCCGCCGAGAAGACCGATGCGGTCACCGTAACGGTCAATCCACGTATCGAAGGGCGCGATGACGTCTTCGTTGGAGTGTTTGGCGTTGATGCCGATGGCGATCACGTCATCCATTACGTTGAAAATGTTACCGCACGAGTGCCACAAAAAAGGACGTCCGGCCTGGTGGACGGCTTCGACGACGCGCCGGTATTGGGGGATGATCTGCCCGCGGATGGTGCGCGGCGCGACCAACGTGCTCGTTTTGAAGCCCAGATCGTCACCGAAGCGGCAGATAGCATAAGTTTCGGTGTGGCGCTGCAAAAAGGTCGTCCACAGATTCACCATCAGGTCGCCGATTTTGCGGTAGAGAGCGGCGAACAGATCTGGATCATCCACCATCATGTAGCACAGATATTCGTAGCCGACGAGGTCCTCGCTGATCTCTAACACACCGTTGCCCACGCCGCCCAGCGCTTTCATCCCCTCTGGCAGACATTGGCCGAGCAGCGTGAATTGTCGCTCGGCGAGCGCCCAGAAGCGCTGCGGCAGCTCATCCCAGGGATAGCGTTCAAAGTCCTGGCGGTTCTGGATCGGGCCGGGACGTCCGCCCATAATCGCGCCGTGATCGGGCAGGATTTCGGTGATGCAGACTTCGAAGGAGACCGTGTCGTAGGTCATCGCCTTCCAGAAGCGGCAGTATTGGGTGAAGAATTCCCGCATGTCGGCGTCGTCGCCTTGTTGTAGATCGGCGAAGGGGGTGTCGAGAACCTTCTCCATAATGCGCGGGCTGATGATGTGCTCGTAGACGGGCAGGCGCGCCGGTCGCTCATTGTTTACCACGGCCAGCATATGGCGATAATCAGGTCGAAAATCCATAGCGCAACTCCTACCTTATACGTGGTCCAAAGCCGGCACATAAATCGGAACCGGCAACAACGTGCGTAAACCCTGTGGCAAGTGCACTAGCTCTGGAATCGCCGGTCCGCCGAAAAACAGCCGCGTGGCGGTGATGGGGGTGAGTTCGACGTAGGATTCTGCATTTTGACCGGCCTCGATCTCCACATTGCCATCATCCACCGTGATGGTCGTCACTTGTGTGCGGTCGTGCTCGCGGATGCCGATGGCGACGGCGAAATCGCGCAGGCAGGCCGCGCGGCCTTGCAGCAAAGGTTGGGCGGCTTGTAACAAGGCTGTCAGGTCGTTGATGCGGTACATCCCGCTGTAGCCGGTTGACCAGTAGTTCGTGTACGGCATCATCCGTGCCACGCGCGCTTCGTCCCAGGGCGACATATCCACGGTAGCCTGCTCCCCGTGGTTCCACGCGATGATGGCGTGGATCATTTCCGCCTCTTGACCGGAAACCGAGACCAGCTCAATGATCCTGACATGGTCGCGCTCTTGACCTTCGGCCATGGCGTAGCCATCCTCGTTGACCCAGACGCGCAGATCGCGGCGATGCAGCAGCGCCTCCAGCCGCGGACGGCGCGCGTGGCAGGGCGGCAGCGTCATCAACCGCGCGATGTGGTCTTTGGCATCCCACGGTAGCACTTCTTCCACCGGGATGCGGGCGACTTCCGTGCGTCCTAACGACCGGCGCGAGAAGCTCAAGCGATATACCGTTGACGCGACTTCCCACCCGAAGGTGTTGTATCGCTGGCGGTCGCCGCCAAGCCACGAGGCGGGGTAGCCCAGGCGACGCATTTCGTCAATGGCGTGGTACAAAAGCTGTGTCATATAGCCCTTGCCGCGCGCCTCGACTGACGTGGAGACCCCGCCAATGCCGCCGAGGGTCAGCGGGACGCCCGCCGTGACCACTTCGATGGGGTAGACGCCCACGTGGGAGACGATCTTGCCATTTTCTTCGATCACGTAGCCCCAGGAACACAGTTCGGGAATGGGTTCGTAGATGTGCGGCCCGAAGCTCCGGAAAAAGTTGAAGGAATGGCCGAACGCGCGCTCCAAATAGCGCATAAAATCCTCAAATTCTTCAACGTGAATGGTGCGAATCTTTGATGTCATAAGCTCCCTTGAAAATAGTCGAAAGTTGAAAGTTGAAAGTCGAAAGTTAAAAAATCCGTTAGAATCTGTTTAATCCGTTGACGAAATTTTCATCCAACCGCTGGTGAACGCCAGTTAATGTGAAATTCCTCTCTAAAATCAGCGAATTGGCGAATCAGCGAATCAGCAAAGCGGTGGTTTTGCGCCAAATCCCCTGTCTACCGTCTACTGTCTACTGTCTACTGTCTACCGTCTACTGTCTGCCGTCTACTGTCTACCGTCTACCGCCGCCTTCATTTTGAAATACGGCAGGCCATCCTCGCCGGTGAACTCGCCATACTTGACGAAGCCTTGTGTCTCGTATAATCGCCACGCCACGGTGTTGTCGGTGACGACGGTGAGGTATACGGTTGGCAGTTGCATTTCGCGGGCGGTCTGCATCACGCGCGTCATCAATGCTGTGCCGATCCCTTGCCCGTGGAAGGCATCCGCCACGGCCAACCCGAACACCGGCTCATCCGTGTCCAGCTTCCACAGAAACGACCAGCCGATGATGCGCCCATCCGCCACGGCGACCACATCGAATTTCTTTCGCGCGCCGTCGGTGTTATCCGCAACGATGCCGGCGCACACTTCCGGCAGCGTGACCGGGCCGAGCGGTCTGAACGTGCGCTTGGCAGCGGCGCTTAATCCATTGTAGAACGCCAGCAGCGCGCTTTCATCTCCCGGCGCGAGACGGCGGAAGGTGGGCGGCGTCATGCTAGACACCGTCCCCACTGACCGGCGCGGGCCGCCCAACGGCGCTGAAGGTCAGCCGCGTTTCCAGGAAGATGGCCTGGCCCTCGCCATCCTGCTGCGCGACTGCGCGGTCGTCGCGCAGCAGTGTCACTTCGCTGTGATCGGCGCCGGCCCGCTGCATCAACCGGGTGAGGTGCTGGGGGATGGCGGCCTGCGCGTAGGTGACGGCCTCGTCAAGCGTCTCGAAATCGTGATTACCGCCGGGCAGGTACAGGCGATAGGCGGCTTCGTAATCCACGGGACGGATCAGCGCCTCGACGCGCTGGACGACGCTGCCCGCCACCGCGCCAATCGCGTTGGCGACTCCGGCCCGGTTGGGGATGACCAGTTCGGTGTGCAGCTTGGCGGCAGCTTGCGGCAGGTACGCCGCGACCGGCGCGCCCACGGCGACTACGGGATTCTGCAAGGTGAACTGGCACGCCAGGTCAGAGGCGCCGTCGTGACCGAGCGCCCGACTTAGCAGCGCGGCGGCGACCGGCTCGTGGTCCCAGTCCGGCGGCGCGACCTCGTCGGCAATGATCTTGCTCACCAACTCGGCGGCGACGCGGTCCGACATCGCCTCCACCACCCGTTCGCAGAAGGCCTCGGCGGATAGCCCAGCCTGCACCGCGAGGATTTCCGCGCCGAGGCGGGCAGCCTCAGTGTCCCAGATGTTGAAGCGCCCCAAAACGTGCAGCGCGTCGGTGGGCGTGAAGGCCGCGCGCAGGATGGCTTGCTGTGCGATGAGCCGGTTGACGCGCTCGGCGAGCAACGCGCTGAAGTGTTTCTGCTGGGTGAACCAGAGGAGCGCGCGCGGGCCGTCGGCCAACAGAGCGAGCAATGCCTGATCTTTTTCTGAAAGGTTCGCTACAGTTCGCCGTCGCAGCAGGACGAATTGACCCAGGAAGGGGTACAGCCCTTTTTTGCGGATGGCAAGCTGCTGGCGCAGTTCGTCCACAATGCCGGGGTGTTCGCTGGCTAACCGGCACAGCGGCAGCGCGCGTTGCGGCCCGATGATGGGGTGGGGCATATCCGCCGCGCCAGTGGACGGCCACTGCACGTGACTGTCGCCGCCGAGGCCCACCGTGTAGACGTCCGCCGCCTCAATCATCGTGCGCCAGCCGCCGACGCGCGCGCCCTCCGGGTTGAGGCGCGGGCGACCGTTGCGCAGCGCGGCGATGTCGGTGGTTGTCCCACCCACATCGATCACCCACACGTCCTGCCGTCCCGCCACGTGCTGCGCGCCGACGACGCTGGCGGCAGGGCCGGAGAGGATCGTCTCGATGGGCCGCTGCATTGCCCATTCCGCCCGCACCAACGAGCCGTCGCCCTTGACGATCATCAGCGGCGCGGCGACGCCTAACTCGTCCAGCGAGCGGCGCACCGTGCGGATGAGGTCGCGCAGGGTGGGGATGAGGCTGGCGTTGAGCGCCGCCGTCGTTGCCCGGCGGATGGCGTCGAGTTTGGTGGTTAGCTCGTGCCCGCAGGTGACGGGGTGTGGCGGCCCGCCACCTCGCGCGGTCAGTTCCTCCACCAGCGCCTTGACGCGCAGCTCGTGCGCCGGATTGCGCACGCCGAAGTAGCCGGAAATAGCGAACGTCGCGACGTTGTCGCGGTGGGCCAGAATCGCCGCGTGCGCGACGGCTTCGTCCAGCGGCGCGGCTTCGTCGCCGTCAATGGTGTGCCCGCCGCCCACGTAGACGACGTTGCGTGTCACCAGCTCGCGCTCGAAGCCGAATTGCCGGATCAGCGCCGGATCGTAGCCGATGAGGAGTAGGCAAACGGGGCTGCCCTGCCCTTCGACGATGGAATTCGTCGCCAGCGTGGTTGACAGCCCGACCATGCCGACGTCCGCCGGGCGGATGGGCGCGTTCCCGTTGAGCAGCGCCTCAGGCGCGAACACGCCCGCAATAGCCTGCCCGATGCCGATAGAAAGGTCGCGGTGTGTGGTCAGCGCCTTTGTGGCGGCCACCACTTCACCATTTGTCTGGTTCACGAGGACGGCGTCGGTGTATGTGCCGCCCGTATCAATGCCGAGTGCGATGTGCATGGAACTCCTTCAGGGAAAGGGATAACGGAGTCCATTGTACCGCCTAATGTCCACGGCGCAACAAAAAGCCTGGCGAAGGTTTCTGGGCCTTCGCAAGGCTATTGCCCTGACAGTCCAAACAACTCGCGCTCTGCGTCCGTCAGTTCGCGGACGACACAGTGCTGGCGGGCATAGTCCATCAACGCCTCCAGTGATGACCATGTGGGGAACACTTTCAATGGGCTGTGATAAGCGCCAACGACGATGCGCGTCTCATCGGGCGATAAGGCGACATCGGCAAAGCATTTCACATCATAGCAGAGCAGTTCCGCGCCGGTGGCTGCGTCCCACACCCGTACAGTGTTGTCCCCACCGGTGAAGATGCGTTTTCCGCTGTTGGACCAGATGAGCACCCACACCTCGCTGGTATGCCCGGTGAAGGTCACGAGTTCTGCGCCGGTGGCGGCATCCCATATCCTCCCCACGCCGTCGCTGCTGTGGGCAGCCAGCCGCTTTCCGTCCGGCGACCAGGCGACCACCGTCATGCCAGACGCAACGCCTTGAGGGGACAGGGTCCTGATGACCTTGCCGGTCGTCGCCTCCCAGATTTTAACGGCGCCGTCGCGGCTGCCGGTCGCAATCGTTCGGCCATCCGGCGACCATCGGGCGCTGCATACCCCGCCCGTGTGCCCCGTGAAGACGAGCAGCTCCTCGCCCGTTTCCGCGTCCCAGACCCTGGCGGTGGTGTCACTCTCGCCACCGGTGACGAGGCGTTTGCCGTTGGGCGACCATCCCCCGCCGAACACGTTCCCGGAATGGCCGAAGAGGGTCAGGAGTTCCTTGCCGGACGTGGTATCCCATACTCTGGCGCTCGGTTTGTCAGGACCAGCCTCCCAGAGATTGAGGGTCAGCAGCCGGCTGCCGTCGGGCGACCAGCCCGGTAAGGGGAAAAGCACACGCTCAGCGCCGCGAAGCATAAGCAACTCCTCGCCTGTGACGGCGTCCCAGACTCTTGCTGTGCCGTTATGGAAGCCAGCAGCGATGCGGTCGCCTCCGGGCGACCAGGCCACGCCGCCTTCCAGGTCTTCAAGGTCGGTAATCGTGAGTAGGGACGGGTCCGGTTCCCATACTTTGGCTGTGCCGTCATAACTGGCTGTGAGGAGGTGTTTCCCCGAAGGCGACCATGCCACAGTTCCCACTGCGCCTGAGTGACCGAAGAGCGTGAAACATTCTTCACCCGCTGCGGCATCCCAGATTTTGACCCGGCCATCCTGGCTGACGGAGGCCAGGCGCGCGCCATCCGGCGACCACGCCAGATGATAGATGGCATCTGTGTGTCCGGCCAGGGTGAACAATGCCTTGCCATACGTCGGCGATGACGCGGCCATGTCCCATAGCTGCGCCGTCCCCTCTGTGCCTCCCCCGGTCGCGAGCCGTTCCCCCGCAGGCGACCAGGCCGGGCAGCGCAGCGGCACGCGCTGTTTCACGAGGGTCAGCATTTCTGTGCCGGTTCTGGCATCCCATACTTTGGTTACGCCATCATCGCCAGCCGTGACGATCCGTAGGCCATCCGGCGACCACAGCACCCACCGGACCTGATCCGTATGTCCAGCAAGGGTGAACACTTCCCGGCCCGTCAGGGCATCCCATACGCGGGCGGTGTGATCCGCGCTGCCGGTAAGGATGTGCGCGCCGCCAGGCGACCAGGCTATAACATTGACGCAACCGGTGTGCCCCGCTAACGTCAGGCGCAATTCACCGGTCATCGCGTCCCAAATCCAGGCTGTGGCGTCAGCGCCGGCCGTGAGGAGCTGCTCTCCCGCAGGCGACCACACCGCCATAGCTGCCGCAGATGGATGAGTCAACGTCAGCAGTTTTGCGCCGGTGGCGGCATCCCACACTTTCACGGCGCCATCTTTGCCGGTGGTCACGATGCGTTCCTCCGAGGGCGACCACAGCGCCATCCTCACCGCGCCCCGGTGCCCCGTGAGTGTCGCCAGTTCTGCGCCGGTGCGTGCGTCCCACACTTTGGCCGTGCCGTCAGAGCTGGCTGTGAGGATGCGCGTTCCATCGGACGACCAATGGGCCGTATTGACCGTCGCGCCGTGTCGCAAAATCAAACGCAGCCGGCTGCCCAAGACGGCCTGCCCCAGGGCGCGTTCTGCCTGCCAGGTGTAAGGGTAATGCTCTAATGCTTCCAGCGCCAGCAATACCGCGCGTTCAGGAAAGCGGCCTTGAAGTTCCAACATCGCCTGGGAGGCCAGGCCGATGCTGATCTGGGTCAACTCGCGCTGATGTTGCGCCTCACGCTCGGCTTTCCGCCGCTCCCGCAGGGCGATACTGGCCTGGATGAAATTGCATTCTGCGGCGCTGAGATCGGCCGTCCGTTGCGCCAGCCAGGACTCGGCCTCGGCCAAAACGACACCGCGCAGCAAAGCACCCTCGTCTCTGACGCTGATCTCCCACTGGTACAGGGCCGCCCGCAGCCGTTCTTGCCAGGTGCGGAAGGTGCGGTCCACGTCCATCCAGGCTTGCAGTTGCTCCCAGCGCCCGATCAGCGCCTCATGCACCACCTCTACCGTCTCGTTGCCGGTGATGGGATCGCGTCCCGTCACCACCAGTCGTTTTTCCGCCAGGTATTGCACCAGCGACCAGTTATCCTCTCCGATTTCTGCCTGGGTGGCGATCCGGCGGGTATCCCCCGCGCCTTCTCCCGGTTGTACCAATTGGACAAAGATGTGCTGTGCTCTTTCTCGCTCTTTTTGATCCAGGGCATCATGGACTTGTTGGGCATAGCGAGCCAAAGCGCCTTCTACCCGGCCGATTTCTTCGTAGGCGCGGTGCGTCATCCAGCCACGATCGAGCCGCTCCCACAACAGGGTCAGGGCGAACTCTAGCAGCGGCAGGTTGCCCGGTTCATCCCCGACATCGTCCAGGAGCCGTTCCGCCAGGCCGGATTCGAGACCGGCTCCCTGTTTCTCGGCCGGCTTTTCGATGACCGCGCGCAATTCCTCCCGTGTCATCGGTCCCAACAGGAGTGAAGCGTTTTGCAGCACATTGACGAAGGCGCGGTGTGCTAACGCCTGGCCCATGAAATCCGCTCGCATCGTCAGCAAGAGCACAAAGGGCGTTGTTTTGTCCCGCGCCGCGCCGTCAGGTGCCGTCAGCAGCACATCCAGGAAGCACTGACGGGTTTCGGGTTGTGCGCAGAGGGTGTACAGTTCCTCGAACTGGTCAACCAGCAGTAACAAGCGGGACGAAGCGGGGCTTTTTGCCAGCACCTGTTTCGCGATCTCGTGAAGCGAGAGGTCGCCCTGCGTCAAGGCGTTGGCCAGTTGGTAGGTTTTGGCCGACCGGCCGGCCTTGCTCAGCCCCGGTTCCAGGTGGGGGAGCCAGGCCGCCGCGAGCGCGTGCATGGGTTGAGCGCCAGGACGCAAGGTAATCACGCGCCAGTTTCCTTCCTCGTGGAGTCGCGGCAGCAGCCCGGCATACACCGCCGACGATTTTCCCGAGCCTGACGGGCCGATAATCACCACCACTGGCGACTGTGTCCGGACGGCTTCTATCAACCGCGCGGTGAACGTCTCTCGTCCGAAGAAGAAAGGGGCATCGGTTTCTTGAAATGCGGCCAGGCCGCGGTAAGGACACGCACCAACTTTTCGGAACTCGTGTTCCTGCAAGGCTTTGATGGCAATCGGCGCAAGGGGGATTTCTCCCTTTAGCAATCGTTCATGCAACGCTTGAGTCTTCTCTGCTGGTTCGACGCCCAGTTCCTCTTTCAGAATCCGGGCGCATAGCTGGTATTGGCGCAGAGCAGCCGAACGGTCGCCGGACCAGGCGTACAGCTCCATCAGCGCGCGATGCGCTGCTTCGCGCAAGGGATCCAATGCCAGCCAGCGATGGGCACAGGCAATCGCGGCCTGTAGCTCTCCCCGGACGCTGTGGCCTCGCATGAGTTTTTCTAACGCCGCCTCCAATTCTCGTCGCAGATACTCCCGTTCGGCCAGCATCCATTCCTCAAACAGAGGCGCTTCGGTGACGTAGAAACCGGCGAGGAACTCACCCTGATACAGGTCAGCGGCCTCTTTGAGCGCGGCTAATTCTTCCGCTGTGGGGACCACGACCGCCGACCCGTCCCACAGGACGCTGGATAGCCCGGCTGTGTAGCGTTCGACATCCACATCCAGCGGCATATCTCGATTCAGGGCGACTGTCTGAAGCGTGATGTGTAAATAGGGGCCGAGCAATTGCCTCAGGTTGGTGAGAGCATTGCGAAGGCTGCTTTTGGCCGCGCTCTCCGGGTGGTCGCTCCATAGCAAACCAGCCAGCGTCTCACGGGTGTGGGGACGCCCCGTAGCGGCCAGATAGAACACCAACGCTTGCGCCTTGCTGGACACAAAACCTGTTACCGGCTCGCCATCCAGGAATATGCCGGGATCGCCCAGCAAGGTGATGCGTAGCGCTTTCGTCGCCATTCTATTCCTTCCTAGACATCTTCATAAGCCGAATCTTTGACAAACGAGACGAAATTTCACCGCCGAGCACGCAGAGGTCGCTGAGAAAAACTGAAAAACTTCCGCGTTCTCAGTGTACTCTGTGGTGAGTGTTTGCCTTGTCGGTTTGAGGCAAAGGTTCGTTAGTGGTAGAGATTGCCGCGAAGTCAGCGTTGTAGGGAGTATTATATGTCTGTTTTACTGGCTGGCGAGGCTGCCAGTGATCAAAACATAAACATGGGTTTGGTTTGTATGGCTTCTTAATGATCTCTTAACGCCCATTTTGTATTATGCATGAAAAAGGAGGTGAACAATGAATGTGACACAGGTTTCGATTTTCAGGTTGTTGATGGCAGTGCTATGCATTGTCGCCCTGGCGACGGGATGCGCATCCCAGGCCAGGATTACCGAGGTGGCGGCAACGGACACGCCACAAGTCAACATTGTCGAGCCAACCGCCACACCTTTGCCGCCGACGCCCACTGAACTGCCGAAGATGGACTACGACGGGTATGAGAGTCGGTTCATTCACAACGTGCCGTATGTCCCAGGCGGAACCGCAGATCAGGAACTCGATATTTACTATCCGACAGAGGGGGTTGGGCCATTCCCAACCATACTCGCGATTCACGGCGGATGCTTTCAATGGGAAACCAAAACTAACTACCTCAGGTATGCGAGTTTCTTCAACAAGCTAGGATACGCGTTGGTTGCGATTGACTACCGCCTTGCGCCAAGTTTCACGTATCCGGCGCAGGTCCAGGATTCCTTCTGTGCCCTGGCATGGATCTATGCCAACGCTGACACCTATGGTTTTGACACGGAGCGCATCGTTGCCGTCGGTGAATCGGCAGGGGGCTACCTCGTTGCGATGTTGGGCGCTGTGGATACTCCGAACCTTTATATGGAGGGCTGCCCTTACACATTGCCGGAAACGAACTGGGTTCAAGGCATAATCCCTTTCTATGGGCTATTTGACTTTACAAGCATGGATGGTTATTCGGATTGGACTGTACATGAATGTATGGAACCGTACTTGGGAACCACCTTCAGCGATGTCCCCACAGAGCTGTTAACGGAGATGTCGCCCATGTCCTGGGTGGATGGTCGGGAATCCCCATTCTTGGTTGTGCATGATCTGTCGGATGAGTTAATCCCATCCTGGATGGCAGAGGATTTTGCTTCTAAACTAGAGGAAGCGGGTGCAGAAACAGAGCTACTGCTTGTTGAAGCTGAGCATGGATACGTGACTGATGAGCCGTTATGGAGCGATGCAAATATCAAGACACAGGAAGCCGTTACACTTTTTCTCTATAGGTTGTCTGTTCGATCTCAAGAGTGAAGAAGGCTATGAACCACTGGTTGTACGAAATTGCACCGAACCATACCTGGGAACTGCACTCAGCGATGCGTCAAAGGAAGTTGTCTGGGAAGTAACATTACGCACGAGGATTGAAAGATGAAAGCGACACAGTTTTCGATTTTCAGGCTATTGATGGCAGCGTTGCTCGTTGCTGTTCTGATGACCGGATGTGCATCCCAGACCGGGGTTGCCGAGGTGAAGGCAACAGACATACCCCAAATCGCTATGGACGAGCCGACTGTCACACTCTCGCCAATCCCACCGCCGGCTACACCCTCACCGATTCCGCCGACCGCTACGCCTACGCCAATTCCACCGACAGCTACACCCTTGACGCCGACGCCTACTGAATTACCCTGGATCCAATTTACTGAATTTTATGTGCCCGGTGGCGACAGTTGGCAGAAACTCGAGGTTTACCTACCAAGAGAGGGCGACGGACCGTTTCCAACTATCCTTGCGATTCATGGCGGAGGTTTTCAAGCAGAGACCAGGTCTAACTACCACAGGTATGCAAGTTATTTCAACGGGCTAGGGTATGCGCTGGTTTCGATTGACTACCGGCTTTTGCCACGTTTTAGGTACCCAGCGCAGGTCCAGGATTCATTCTGTGCTCTGGCATGGGTCCACGCCAATGCTGACAAATATGGTTTCGACACTGAGCGTATTGTGGCTATCGGGGAGTCGGCGGGCGGCTATCTGGTTTCGATGCTGGGGACTGTGGATGACCCTGCCCCTTACCTGGAAGGTTGCCCTTACACATTGCCAGAAACGAATTGGATTCACGGAGTCATACCTGTATATGGTATGTTCGATCTTAGAACTGAAGAAGGCTATGAACCACTCGTGGTACGAAACTGCACCGAGCCATACCTGGGAACTAAGATCAGCGAGGCCTCCGCGGAATTTCTGGCCGAAGTATCACCTATCTCCTGGGTGAATGGTAATGAACCACCTTTCCTGATCGTTCATGGTTTGCAAGATAATTATATCTCATCCAAGATGGCAGATGATTTTGCTGCAAAACTAGAAGAAGCAGGTGGAAACGTAGAGCTACTGCTCCTTGAGATTGGGCAACATGGATTCTTCACCGATTTCCCTCTGTCTAGCCCTACAAATGTGCAGACACGAGAGGCTATAACGACTTTTCTAACGGCGTTGTTTGAGAAGTAATTTGTTTCGTTAAGCCTTTCGAAGGTGGGCCGCCTTCGAAAGGCTATAATCCTATGCCGTAATCAGCACCTTGACTTTCTCTTCCTCGTGCATTGCCTCATCCGCTGCCAGCGCCCCAATCTCGAACTCCGCCGTAAACGTCTCGCCGGGCGGCAGAACCTTGACGTACCCCTTCGCCTTCTCCGCCAGATAGCCCTCCGGTTCGCACGTCCCGGCTTCCACCAGGGCGAAGAATTGCTCTGGGGTCTATCAGGTCTCCAGGCCGACAATACCGTCAAAGATCAGGGTTGCGCAATCGGCGCATGTCGCCTTGACGGTCTGCCAGTCGCGCCAGCGGGGATCGAGGTTTTTGTATTCGGCGAGGTTTAGCTCTTCGAGGTCGTAGGGCAGCGGGTTGGAAAGTTGAATCTGCAACTGCTGTAAGGCAGATTCTTGATTGGGTTGCGGGTAAAGCCGATCAAACGACTGCAAGGCTTTTATCATTCCCTCGCCGCCCAAGTGGTCGGCCAGAGCGACAAAGTCGAGATAGTCGCGGGTGGCGTTCCGCAGCAGGATCAGCGCGCCCTTGATGCGCAGCATTTCGGCTTCAGTGGGGAGGGTGATGATCTCGCCTTGAAACTCGACCTGCGTGGTCTCGAGCGGCTCGCTCCGTATCAATTGCCGCACGCCAGTTTCGATGCCGTCCAGATTGCCGAGGATTTGAACGGGGCGCTTGACGCGGGCTGTTTTCCAACCAGCGACTGCTTCCAATTCGGCCAATACATGATCGAAGTGCTGGCGGAGATCAGGGAGTATGTGGTCGGCGTCGGTGGACAAGCGATGGTGCGCGTACACCGCTGCGGCGCTGCCACCCACCAGAACCGCCCCCGGTAAGATGCACTGGAGGTGCGCCGCCGCGGCCAGCACTTGCTCCCAATCAGGCCAGGTATCGTTCGGCATATTGTTTCCAGAAATGATAACGTTGGGCATAAGGGTCAGTAACGTGGGGCTGACACACCTGTAGCACCTTCTGCAGCAAGGCGCGGTCGGCCAGCACTGCTTGACGCAGGCTGGCCCAATCCTGCCGTTTGCCGCGCGCAATGATGTCGTCAATCGCGGCCAGGGTAAATTGCTGATGGGTGAGGTGACGGTGTAACATCGTGTGATTATACATCAGACTCACGGGCTTGCCAATGAAAAGCCCTTGCGAAGGTGTGCGAACCTTTGGTTCGCCTAACCCTTCGCAAGGTTAAGGGCATGTTCCTCCGCGCGTTTCGCCTCATCCGCTGCCAGCGCGCCGATTTCAAACTCGGCGACGAAGGTCTCACCCGGCGGCAGGATTTTGACGTACCCCTTCGCCTTCTCCGCGAGATAGCCTTCCGGCTCGCACGTCCCGGCCTCCACCAGGGCGATGGCGTCCTGGTCGGCGGTGCGCGAGATCCAGCGGGTGGCCTTCGGCAGTTGCGAGGGGCGGTGGCGGATTACATCGGCGTTGCCGTCGGGGTGGATTTGCAGCGAGTGCGCCCAGCCGTCCGCGTCGGCGAGGTAATCAATGAAGAAGACGCCCTCCGGGTCGAAGGCCAGGTCGGGGGTGAGGACGTGGTGTTGGGCGGGATTGTCGCGCAGCTCGGCCAGGAATTCCGCGTAGCCCGGCCCCGGCTTGATGTGACTGGGGATGCTCGCCCGCACGCGCACGTGTTCCG
>DAOLUH010000010.1:0-120556 GCA_035420085.1 Anaerolineae bacterium | reverse complement strand
CTTTTCCGTTAATAGATCAGCCATGATTCTCCTTTTTGCCACAGAGTTCACAGAGTTCACAGAGAACACAGAGGTTTTTTCTCTCCCCCCTCTGTGAACTCTGTGTCCTCTGTGGCTAAAAATTACTCGATGTTGGCGCGTTCTTTGACGCCGAAGCGGGAGGGTGGGAGCAGGATGAAGAGCACGTTAATCAGGATGCCGACGATGGCGGCGAAGACGATGGCGGGGATGCCATCCGGGAACAACACCGGAACTTTGAACGGGAATAGCCCGTTTGCCAGTCCCAGGTTGCCACCGATGCCCAACACCAGGATTGTCGCGCCGATGGCGAGGTTCTTGGGATCGAAGAGGTTGACTTTCTCGCTTTGCAGCAGCGCGATACCTTGTTTACCGATAACGCCAAACAGGTAGATTGCCAACCCGCCGGTCACAGCAGTAGGAATGGTGTTGATCAACGCGGCCAGCTTGCCGATGAACCCTAGCGCCATCGCAATGCCGCCCGCCGCCATCAACACAGCGACCGAGTAGTTGCGCGTGATCGCCATCAGCGAGTTATTCTCGCCGTAGTTCGTGCCCGCGCAACCGCCGAGCAGACCGTTGAGCGCGTCATTGCAGCCATCGGCGACCAGGTTCAGACCGATGAGCTTTTTGATCTCCAACGGCTTTCGCTTCAGGTCTTTCGCCAATTGGTCAATGTACAGGCTCATCTGGTAAAGGTGCGCTGTGGATTCGGGGATGGTGGCGATCGCAATCAGCGCCACGCTGATTGCCATACCCCACGCGCGGCCATCACCAAAGGCCGGCAACGTGAAGTTAGGTATCCGCACCCAGGGGGAAGTGACCACCGGGCTGAAATCCACAATGCCGAAAATCAGGGAGATGATGTAACCGGCAATCGCGCCTAGCAGAATCGGCAACATGCCGATCAGCCCCTTGCCCTGCAGGTAGACCGAGAAAGCGATCGTCAGGATCAAGGTGATGAAAGCTACAGCCCAGTTCGCGGATGCCATATTCAGCGCCGCACCGGCCAACGCGATACCGATAACGACGGCAACATTGCCGGTGATGATGGGCGGCAGGATCTTGTCCAGGCGGTCTTTGCCGATGCGTTGAATGAGCAAGCCGATCAAAATGTTAAAGAGGCCGGTACACAGAATACCCACCTGCGCCAATCGCACACCTTCAGGACAATAGACGGCACTGCTGTTGAAGCAATCGGGGACATATTTGGACATCACGGTGATGACGACGGTGATATAGCTGAACGATGAACCGTAGTATAGGGGGATTTTGCGCTTGGCGACGAGCAAGGCGATGATTGTACCCAAACCGGAGGCGAACAGGGTCACGCCCACATCGAACTTGGTGAGGATAGCGACCAGCACCGTCGCCGGGAACATGGTCAGCACTTGCTGGAAGCCCAGGCTTAGCATTGCTCCCCATCCTGGGACATCTTCGGGCATAAAACCAATGATGGGGGCATCTTCAGACTTCTTAGCCATACGTGTCACTCCTTTCGTAAAAGATTAAATGTGGTGCGTTGATTAATTTTTTTTAAGGATGAGTTTTGAATGTCGTGGTTATAGCAATGAAGAATTTACAATAAGCCGTCCTCCTTTCACTGAATTTTACGCCCGCTCCGATAGCGTTTGTAATGCTGCAAACTGTCCTGCCTCATCGAACAGCGCGCGCACCGGGATGACGAAGCCCGGTACAACCAGGCTCTCCACCACACCGGTCATCGCTTTGACGCGCAACACATAACTTTCAGCTTGAAGAATGTATTGCTCTACAAATTCCTGTTCTGGGGCAATAATCCAGGCAGCTTTAATGCGATTTGTGCTGTCGTCAGCTCACCTCCTTCATTGCCAATCCTTCCGGGAAGCGGGGGGCAGCTTCCCGGAAGGTTGTTTCTGATACGCTTACTATATCCTACATTGGCGCAAATTTCAACCCATAGACCGGCTCACCATAGATATAGCGTATCGGCTCCCAACTGGCCTGCATGGGCATACCGATTTGTAAATCGGCGGCATCCTCGGCTTTGATTTGCCCCATCGCCTTGACCCCGTTCTCGAATTGCCCGATGCCGATGATGAGGAACCGCTCATCGAAACCCCACGGCAGGTTGAAGATCTGCGTGAAGGTCAGCAGTGTGGCGTTGCCCTCCGGCTTGATCTCCTCGAACTCGCGGTGTTTGCAGCTCAAGCAGCGCTCGTGCTTGGGATAATGTACCCGCCCACACTTCTTACACTTGTATGCCGTGATCTTTAGCTCGGTCATTGTTCTACCCTCTTCAGAATAAAGCACACGACGTTGTTGCCAAACCCGCCGAAGTTGATCGTCAGCCCGTTCTGCGCGCCTTTGACCTGGCGATCTTCTGGCAGCGCGTGACGCAACTGCCAGACGATGTCCACAACCTGCGCCACGCCTGTCGCGCCGACGGGATGTCCGCGCGCCTTGAGGCCGCCGGAGACGTTGATCGGGATTTTGCCGCCGAGCCGGGTCTTGCCCTTGAGCGCAGCCTTGCCGCCCTCGCCTTTTTTGAAGAAGCCCACGTGTTCGCTCTCAGCGATTTCCAGGATGGTGAAGGCGTCGTGTAGTTCCGCCACGTGGATGTCCTCCGGGGTGAGCCTGGCTCGCTCGAATGCCTGTTGCGCCGCCAGTCTGACCGCTTTCAGGTCGGTGGGGTCGTCGCGCTCGGCCAGCGTGTGCGTGTCGGTGGCCTGCCCGAATCCGGCGACGAGGATAGGCACGTTCTGCGTGAACTGCGCGGCCATGTCCAGCGGGCAGAGCACCAGGGCCGCCGAACCGTCGCTTACCGGGCAGGCGTCGTAGAGCCGCAAGGGATCGGCGGCGGGCGGGTTGTTGACGATGGAGTGGGGGCTTTCGAAGATGCCCTCTTTGGTGATCATCATCTCGACGTGCGCGTAGGGATTGAGCGCGCCCATCTCCTGGTTCTTGATGGCGACTTCCACCAGCATCTCCGGGGTGACGCCGTGCTTCTGCATGTACAGGCGCGTGAACATCCCGGCCATGCCAGGGAGCGTGATGCCATAGGGGTACTCGGCTTCCGGGTGCGTCATCGTGGCGACGAAGTCGGTGGCGCGCCAGCCGGTCACTTCGCGCATCTTCTCGCCGCCAGCCACCAGCACCACGTCGTAGTAGCCGGAGGCCACGGCGAGCACGCCGTTCTTCACCGCCGAGCCGCCGGAGGCCGGGCCATTCTCGATTGCTTCGGCGGCGGCGGGGAGCAAGCTCAGCCGATCCACCAACGCGCTGGCGACGGAGCTTTGGTGCTGCAAGATGCCCGCGCCCATATTGCCCACGTAGACGGCATCTACGCCTTTATCGCCAAGCCCGGCGTCGTCCAATGCCTTCATCGAGCTGTAGGCCAGCATATCCAACAATGTATCCTGGTCGCGGCGTCCGAAGGGGATCATCCCCACGCCGATAATCGCTACGTCTCTCATGGCTTACCTCCCCTTCAACCCGGCGATCTTCTCGCGGATCGCCTTCGCATCGGCGACCGTGAGTTCCCGCATCGCCACGTCCATCAATTCCTGTGGCACGGGACGATCCCCCACCACCAGACGCGGCTTGCTCTTGAAATACAACTCGCGTGTGAGCTTGTACGATGGCGCGCCGCCCAGTTCGTGCGGGATGTTCGTCGGTTCCAGCCCATACTCGATCATCCACCGCCGGAAGCCGATGGGACTTTCCGCCACGATCAGCACCTCGTCCTGGTTCAGGTATTCGATGTGATGTTCCATCTTGGCGGCGAAGAGGTGCGCGCCGATGCGCAAACCGCGGTCAATGGCGAGCGTGTGCAGGCTCATGCCGACCTGCGGCGAGAACATTCGCCCGTTGACGATGCCGGCCACCAGACCATCAATCTGCCCGACAATGACGTACTCGTTTTGCACGCGGTAGTATTGCCAGGCGATCAGCTCCGCATACACGCGCGCGCCGACGACGTTGTAGTAGTCGCGGTCAATGAACAGGGTTGGATGCACCGACTTGAGCAATTCCGGTATATCCGCCCGCGTGACTTCCCGGACCACCATCTTCTTGCCGTTCGCCAGGGTAATCACCTTCGGCGGGTACGGCGCTTGCGGAAACTCCGGGGGACGCAATACTTTTTCCAATTCCATATCTACGGCCATAAGCAAATCTCCTTAAGTTAGTCTGTTAGTCATTAGTCGTGTAGTCGTATAGTCACGTAGTCGCCAATCGAATAGTCTCAGTAGATCACAAATTGCTTCAAGGGGATCGTCAGATCCTCGTTCAGGTCTGGATCGCCAGATCCAGACCAGGCAAAATTAAACCTGCTGGGTCTGAAATTCCTTGACTATCTGACTATCTGACTACTCGACTTGCTACTTGTTGATTCAGATTCTCGACGTGCTGCGGGTTGTACGCATCGCCGAATTTGGTTGTGGGGAGCGCGGCTTTCCTGGTTTGCAAGTCCTGATACTCATCGTCGTCCAGGAAGGCGACGCAGCGCCCGATGCATGATTCGCCGTCCACGAAGCGCCACGGGAAGAAGCCGATCTGCACGCGGCGGTTGATGAGCAGGTCAATCTCGCCGCCGATGCACTCTGCGTGGATGATGCCGGAGGGGAACATCTCGATGTGCATCAGTTGGTACTTCGTGTCGTCGAACACTTCCGCCAGGCCCTTGCCGTACTTACGCTGGAAGTGCGCCTCGGCCTGCGCGGCCTGGCGCGGCATCCAGTTGCGGATGATCGTGTTCATCGGGTGATCCGCGCTGCCGCAGTCCACGCCGATCCAGCGCAGCTTCTTGCGTTTGGCCCACTCCGCGAACTCACGGTCTGGCCCCGGATGCTGCACCATGTAGCGGATCTCGTCGGCATACGGCATATCCCAGCCGAAGTGATGGAAACCCGTGTGAATGATGAGGATGTCGCCTTCTTTCACTTCCACCTTGTCCTCAATCATCTCCGACGTGTAGATGTCGTAGTCGGCGACCACGTCGGAGAGGTCAACGACGGCAGCCTCGTGGACAAGGAATTCCATACCCAGCGACGCGATGTCCTTACCGGCGGTGTAAAAGTGGATTTCGCCGTCGAGGTGCGTGCCGAGGTGATTGGAGTGGGTCACGAGCTGCCCGTTCGCGCCGTTGGGCGCCAGCCGCTTGAAGTACTTCACTTGCAGCGGCTCGTATGTGGGCCACGGTGGCGTGGCAATGCCGAGAGGGATGGTTAAGTCTAACAGTTTCATAGTTAAAGCCTCCTGAGATTGAATTGATAAATCTCAAAATCTGCAAATCTCAAAATCTGCAAGTTTGACTCGCTGACTCGCTGACTCGCCGATTTGCCGATTTTCAGATTCGCTGATTTGATTCGGGCAAAACCTCGCGTCGCATCCATTCTGTATCTTCGGGGGAAAGCGGCGGGGGCGGCGGGGCTTGCGTGTAATCCAGCAGCCGTTGATAGCCTACCAGTTGGAAACACGCATCTATCGCCGCCTGCAAATTCAAGACCACGTCCTCGTCTGGCGGCAGAAGCGGCACGGGAACGGCAGGCAGCCGCTCGCGCAGTTGGATCGGCCATACGTCGGTATACGGGCGTTGGGTGAAACGGCTCAGGTAGATGTAGTACATTGCCGGGGGCAATTCGCCGCCGTACAGTGGAAGGCGTTCGCCGCCGCGCAGCAAGTCAATTTCCAGCAAGTGCGTGGCGGTTTTCAACAAGTCGTTGCGCCGTTCCAGATATTGGTCCAGTCCTTTGCCGTGTTTGTTGGCCGGGGAGAGGATTTCGATCACCGTGACCAATCGCCGTTTGGCAATATCGCGGATTTCGATGCTCAACTGCGGGAGTTCTTCGGGCACATGGCTGACCAGCCGCACGCGCGGCGTCACTTCTACCGCTGTATCTAGCAGCGTGGCTGTTTCGCGCACCGTATGCACGACATGCACATCCGGGTAAATGATGCGATGACCGGGCACAACGACCAGGTCAATGCCGGCGTCTTCGATCACATAGCGTTTTTCCAGCAACGCCACATAGCGCGGCGGGAGGAGCAGCAGCAGTTGCGCGCTAATCTGGTTGGCAAGCCGGTCGTGAAACTCCTGCCACAAGTCGCCTTCGAGATAGGGATCCATGCCTGGAAATGGAGATTTGTGAAAAGCTGTCATCTCATCATGCTCCTTTTCTCAGGTGATGTACGATTGCTTCACTGTATGCGCCACACATGCACGACGGGTTTCGCTCCATCGGCATATAATTCTAGCACGTAAAGCCGGCCATTGCTACGGTCAAATGTCACATCACCGATGCGATAACGGCGTTGCGCGCCCCACCCAAGCATCATCCGATCCCATTCAGGGGGATTGAGATACAGATGTTCGTCAATGTCAATAACGGCGTAGGGCTGCGGCGCCCAGGATTCCAATTGCCCCGCCGCCACTTGCGCCAGTTGCGCCGGATCATAGAGGATGAATTGCGCGTCAAAGCGGGTGCTCCACCAGCCGCGCAGACTCACGCAATTGCCCGCCTCCTCGTTGCAACAGCCCTCGAAGTCTTGCGGCGGACATGGCGCGCCCGTTGCGATGCGGCACGTCACAAAATCGGTTACGTGCGCATCCACGCAGGCCAGCTCCGGTCCGGCAGGATGGATGAAGCCGTACCAATACTTTGTCCCCGTGCTTTTGGTGCCGGCGAAGAGCACCGCCGCTTTGCCGGATGCGGTCGTGAGCCACGCGCCGCCTTCCCATTCATCGGGGTGTTGGTAGCCGTTCATTGCGCGCTCGATATTTCCGGTGTTGTATGCATTTTCGTAGAGCAACAATGTCGTCTCCGGCAGATGCGTCCCCGGTGCTGGCGGAGCGCCATCATCCAGCCAGGGCCGGTAGGCGAAGAGCGCCGGCCCCATCCCGCCCTGTCCGCCGTCGCGCATCCGCCCGGTGGCGAGATAGCGTCCGTGCGCGTAAGTATCAGCCCAATCGGTGGGAATGTCAAACATGTAACCGTTGGTGCTGTAGAGGTTTTGCTGGCCGATGAACCACGTCCCCTGGAAATCGGGATGGGCGAGATCGGCGCTGAACCAACCGTGTGAGGGCGCGTTGTCGGGCTGTAAATGTTGCCCCCACGCCAGGTGAATTTTGGGGCCGGTCGCCGGGTGATTCAGATATTGCAGTCCCACTTTGGGGATTTCCTCAAGCTCGGTGAAGTATCCGGCGGCGACGTTGTGGAAATTTTGCCGGAACTCCGCGTAAGGCAAGTCGTCCAGGTTGCGCGAGTTAACCGGCGCAGGGATGCTGATCTCGGCGACTTGATTGCCGTCGGGCGCAGCGCCGTAGGCGACGCGGTCGTGCCCCATCACGAACAGCGTGCCGTGATCCGGGTTGAACGTCATCGCGTTGCCGCCGTAGGCGAAAGTTTGCGGCGGCTCATCCCCGCCGGGCAGGCGGAACGCGCCCAGGTAGGTGAAATCGTCTACAGCGACCAGGTCGCTGGATGGCGGCGGAGCGGCTGAAGGTGTGATGGATGCCTGGGTCGCTACTGGCAAAGGCGCTTCTGTTGTGGCGACGGGCGTTGCCGGTTGCAGCGTACCACACGCGAGCACGCTGCTGAGCAGCACAACACTCGAAATCCCCGTCAGGAATCGCTTCACTTGGCGTTCCGCATGGAGCGTTCGCGCACGAGACCTACCGCGAGCAGCATCAGCGCCAGCGGCGCCGAGGCGCACAAGCCCCCACGACCGCGCGGAGCCTCCGTAGGTTCCGGCGTCGGTTCGGACGGTTGCGCTTCGGTAGGCCGTTTTTCGATAGTGGGCGCTTCTGTGGGCTGTTCCGACGCGGGTGGTTCGGAGGGCGGCGTTGCGCCGCTGTAACGGGCGACGTCGTCTACCCAGAGATTGCCTTTGCCCTCCCCCAGGCTGAGCGCGATGTTGTTGATGCGCGTTGGGTCCAGGGTTGTCAATCCGCCTTCGTCGGCCCACGAGGCGCGCGCGAAATCGGTCCAGGGGATGAAAATGGAGTTCCAGTCGGTTGTCACCTCGAAGCCAAACTCGAATGGGGTAGCCGCGTCGGCGGGGCCGGAGTAGAGCGTGAGCGTGGTCCACAGACCGGGCGTATCGGTGCGCAGCCAGAGGGTGAGACCGTCGCCGGCGCTCCAATCCTGTGTTGCGTCGTAATACCTGCCACAGCCGCCCCAACTGTTCGCCGGGATGCTGTACGTCATCCGCAGGGCTGCGGCGCCACCGTGCGCATTGCCGTCTGTATCGCATGTGATGGTCGCATTGTCGCCGGGATCGGCGTACCATTCCAGATCGCCCTCGAAATCGTCAATCAAGCCACTGCTGCCGACTGACGGTTTGATGGTTGGCTCTGGCGCGACTTCCGTTGCCTCAACGGTCGCCGGTTCGGCGGGCGGCGGCGGCGCGACCGGCCCGGCAGCCTGCCAGCGGTTGTAGAAGACGTTGAGCAGCGGTACGAACTCGGTGGTGGCTTTGGTGTGGCCTTCTGTCGAGGGGTGGCTGTCGCCGCTTGGATAGGCGGAGAAATTGTTATTTGTCGCCAGGATGTGCTCAATCTCGCTGCCGTTCCAGCGGTGATGGTTAGCCGGAGCGGTGAGCACGTTGTAGTAGTCGAAGACGGCGACATTGGCGTAAGGGTAATCAGCCAGCCAGTCGTTCACCAGCCAATTGTTGAAGGCGCGCGCGTTGGCGGCGCGGTCGCGGGAGGTGTCGCTTTTCAGCAGCGGCGGCGCGGTGATGACGACGAAGAGCTTATCCTGCCGCGTTTCAAAGTAACCGAGCAGCGCGTTATAGACGGCCTTGGCGTTGGCGACGGTATAATCGTAATCATTCGGTTCAGCAAGGGGCGGATCGTCTGGATTACCGTACAGATCGGAGTTGGGGAAGCATGATTTGAACATAATGATAACATTCTCGCCGCCAGGGTCGCGCGCCAGCCGCGACCAATCGCCGAAGTCGCCCACGTTCTGCCCGCTTTCGTTGTAGAGCGCGTTCAGGTAGACATCGCGGTTGGGGCCGACGAACCATTCCGGCCAGTTTGGGATGTCCGTCCGGTCGCCGATGCCATCCGGCCCCCAGCCGTAATTCGTCGCGCTGACGAAGTAGTTGTTCTTCATCAATGCTTTGCCCAGGCCGCCCCAGGGCTGACTGTCGTTGGGATCAGCCAGCCAGTTCCCGCCAGTGGAGTGGTGGATGAAGATGAGTTTGACGGGCGCGGTGGGCGGGGCGTCGGAGAGGGGGAGGGGGAGAGTGGGGGAGTGGGGGAGTAGGGGAGTGGCGGTGACAAATTTCGCCATCGTTAACAGAATTGCACCGACACACAGAACACAAGCGATGCGTTTCATTGAAAATCCTCCTTAACTGGCTAATCGCACGGATAACTCCCGTTGTAAATCGTTATTTCCTCGCGTCCCTTTTTGAGCCATATTCCCAACGTTTCGCCGACGGGCGTGCGATAGAACTGCGCCTGAATTCGCGCGCGGCCTCTGGGTCCGGAGAGGGTGGTGGAGAAGTTCCCCTGTCGCAGGCCGCCGCTGCTCTCGAAGTACAATGTCCACGCGAAGAACCCCGGCTTGAGTGGTTCGCCAGTGATGACGATGATATCCTCGCTGCGTTCCACCGTGCGCAGCACACAAGCATATTCCTCGGTCGTCTTGGCCGAAAAGCCGAAGACGTACAGCAAAATCAACGGGACGATGGCGATCAACACGCCAAAGCCCAGGAGCGTCCAGAAACTACGCAGCGGCTTGCGGTATATAAGACGAGCGGGCGTCAAGTGAATTGTCATTGTCGTTGTCCGGCAGATCTGGCGGATTTTCTCATCCGTGAGTTATGGCGCGGCGTTGAGCAACACCGCGCCCCGGTTCGGCGCCAGTTCCACGCTGGTCACGGGCGTGTAGCTCACCGTCCAGGCCGAAACGTCGCCATCGGCGGGAACAAAGCCGCCGCCGTTCGGCGTGGCGCGATAATAGGTTTGTCCCAGGGCGACGGTCTGGGTCGTGGCGGTGGGGTTGACCAGCACGCGCCCGTTGCTGTACGCGCGGGTGTAGACGCCCCAGCCGGCGTTCCACAACGCGGCGATGTTGGCCGGGATTCCGCCGACAGGACTGCCAATCGGGATACTGTATTCGGGGAACCATTCCGGGTCCAGGTCGAGGTCGAAGTTGAGATATGTGTAGCGTCCCTTGATCAACAAATAGCTGCCGAGTAGAAACATCCGGTCGTTCACATCCTCGGCGTTGATGTATTGTTGCGCCAAAATGATCTTGTCTTGGTTGACCAATCCCAAAATGCGATCCATCTGCAATTGCCAATCGGCCAGATCGAAATAGTTGCCATATCCCCATCCGCCAAAACCTTCGAGCATAACGCCATCGGCCAGCCCATAGTTGGTCGTCTCGCGGCTGGTGACCCAAAAACCGGCATTGGGGATGAAATGGTAAGCGGCCAGGTCGCCTTGCTGCATATAGGCCATAAAATTGTTGAGGCGCGTCGTCCACTGGCTCTCAAAAGTGTTATCTATTTCCGGCAAATTGGGATTGTAGCGATCATACCCCAGATAGTTGGGGACGCTGAAACTGTCGGCAAAGAGGCCGTCCGCCGCATTGGCCTGGAATTGCCGCAAAATTTCGCCTGACCAGTATGCGCGCCATGCGGCGTTGTCGAGATTCATCAGATACCAGCCCCAATCGCAGTTCAGCACGTGGGTCGTGCTCGCTTCGGGCCAGTGATAGAACCATTCTTCCACCACGTTCGCGTCGCCGGGCCATTCTTGCACCCAGTCGTTGCCCTCAATGATAGCCAGCCAGTCGCCAGTAGGCTCACAGCCGTTTTCGATTCCCCGGTAGCCTAGCCCCAATCCCAGCCGATAGTGCAGGATGACGAAATTGGGATTGTACGTGCGCAAATGGTCGGCATCGTCGCGCGTCATTTTCTGCGTGCCGGCGTAGTGCGTGGCGGCAAACTGGAATTGTTCCTCGCTCATATTCGCCAACTGGTCGTTGAAGACGTGGATCCCGTTGGTCGTATCGGGGAAAGGGCGAATCGTCGAGGCTGATGGCGGAGCGTTATTTCGTAACACCAGCGGCAAATAGATAAACTTATCCATGACCCCCGGCGCGTAGATGGTGAAATTGGCATTGCTCTCGTCGCGGAGGGTCGGGCTGACGACGCTGGCGACGCGCACCCGCGCGGTTGTGCTGGCGTCGTCGGGAATCGTCCACAGATAACTGCCGTCATTATCCGTGCTGGCGATAATCGGCTGCGTAGTCGCAAAGCCATCCGTGGAGTAGGCCAGGCTGACCTGCGCTATCGTCCCTGTCCACGTCCAGCGAATCTCGCGTTGCCCGCCGATGGGCCAGCTTTCCCCGCCGTTGGGCTGTGTGAGAGTGAGCGTAGGCTGGGTGGGCGCGGCGCCGGATTTCCAGCGGTTGTAATAAACGTTGAGCAGTGGCACGAACTCGGCGGTGGCTTTCTGGTTGCCAGCGGCGCTTGGATGACTGTCGCTGGTGGGATAGGCCAGGTAGTTGCTATCAACGGTTTGCGTGTGGGTGACGGCGCTCCCGTTCCAATAGTGATGATTGCCGATAGGGCGTTGATCATAATCGTTGGTGTTCGCATTGCCGCCATTGCTGGTCAACACATTGTAGAAATCGAACACGGCGACGTTGTTGTGTGGATAATCGTCCAGCCAATCGTTGAGCAGCCAGGTATTGAAGGCGCGCGCGTTGGCGGCAGCCTCTGGCGAGGTCGCGCTGCTCATCAGTGGGGGTGCGGCAATGACGATGAACAGTTTCTCCTGATGCGCCGCAAAATAGATGCGAATGGCGTTGTAGACGGCTTTGGCGTTGCCGACAGAAAGCTCCCAGTCGTTGGGTTCGCTGTACGGCGGATCGGTAGGATTGCCGGAGAGATCAGAATTGGGGAAACACGATTTGAACATGACAATCTGGTTCTCGCCGCCAGGGTCAACGCCCAAACGGGAGTAGGAGGAATTTTGACCGTACTCGGTGTAGAGCGCGGCCGTGTAGGTGATCGCATTGGGGCCGACGAACCACTCAGGCCAATTGGGAATATCTGTGCGATCTCCGATGCTGTCCGGCCCCCAACCATAATTGGTATCGCTGACGAAGTAGTTGTTATCGCGCAAAGCAAGGCCCAATCCGCCGTTGTCATCATTGAGCCAATTTTCGCCAGTCGAGTGATGGATGAAGATGAGCTTGACCGGCGTTGCCGGCGGGGCGGGATTATCCGCCGTGAAACCATCTGGATGAGTTGGCGGGAGAGAGAGGGGAATGTTCGCTGTGGTTGGTTGTAATGGAGCATACCCGATGCTGACCCCCAATAGCCCTAGCGCCAGCGCCAGCACCACAAACACACGCTTGCTTTTCATCGTTCCCCCTTTCTGAATCATGAATCATGATTCATGATTCGTTTGAACGCCCCCTCAAAGCATTGGCGCGGCGCGCGCACCAGCCCCGCGCCGACCATCCCGACGCCCGGCTCCTTGTGCGCGATGCCGGTGTTGATGAACGGCAGGATGCCCGTCGCCATCACCTTGCGCACGTCGATGCCGAGCGGCGTCCCCCGGAAGTTGAGCGCGGGCACGGTGAAGAACTCGTGTTCGCCGACTGTGATCTGGTACATCTCTTGCGTCACCTGCAACGCCAACGCCGATGTCCCGCCGACGAAGCGCACAATCGCCGGGGCCGCCGCCATCGCAAAGCCGCCCACGCCGCCCGTCTCCGTGATCGCCGAATCGCCGAGGTCGGGATTGGCGTCCTTCTCCGAGAAGCCCGGCAGCCACAGCCCTTGCACGATGGGCGCGGGCGCGGTGAACCACTGCGGCATCATCCCCGCCACGCGAATGCCGAAATCCGTCCCGTTGCGCGCCATCGTCGTGACAATGGTGCTGCCTGCAATGCCTTCGGCAGGTTCCAGCATCGCCTTCACCGCCGCCATCGAAAGATTGAGGAAAAAGTGGTCGTTGCTGTCAATGAACTTGAGCACTTCTGTAGCAACTTTCTTTGTCGCGGTCTGGATGAGCGTCGGCGCGATCTGGCGGATGAGCAGCGACGTGGCGGCGCGATTGCGATTGTGGCCCTCGTCACCCATGTGGAGCGCCTGGGCGAGGATGCTGCGCAGGTCAATCGGTCCCGTGACTTTGAGCACGGCTTTGAGCGCCGGATAGAGCGTTGTCTCCATCCACTTGAGGCGCGCTAACACCTCGTCGCCGTAAGCGCCGTAGCGTAGCACGCGGCCCAGGCCCTCATTCTGTGTCCCGTAGGCGAGATTGCCGAACGTCTCGTTGCGCACGATGAACACCGGCATTGAGGGCGACACAATCCCCGCCATCGGCCCGACGGCGTGATAATGGTGGCACGGCGCGAAGGTGAATTCGCCCGTCGCGGCCATTTGCGCGGCTTCTTCATAAGAAGAAGCCCAACCTTCGTAGACGGCAGCGCCGATGATCGCCCCGCGCATCGGCCCGCACATGCGTTCCCACGTGACGGGCGGCCCGGCGTGCAGGAGCATCCGTTCCCCCAAACCCGGAATCACGTCGCGCGCGACGCCTATCCCCACGAGCAGGGGACGCCCGCTGCGGATGCGCGATATGGCCTCGGCGTTGGCGGCGTCAATGTCTATGCCGTCGGGCGTGTGTGTCAGAGGGACATAGCCTTCGAGCGGCGGACGCCAATCCACGTGAATGACATCTACACTCTGCGTTTTTAGACTTTCCGCAAAGCTTTCCAATCCAACATTGACCGCTTTGAGAGGTTGACCGAACAGGTCTTGAATCGCCATGATTGTTCTCCTCAATTCTCGTAAGGATACTGAATTTTGCCGAACAGTTCCCGCATCACCTGATAATAAATGGGTAACTTTTCATAAATTGTTTGCGCAATCGCTTCGATGTAAGTATGTGAGGTCAGATTGCGGTCATCCGTCATCGTTAAACATGTCTCGGTGTGTTCGAGAGACAGCAGCCCGGCGCGCAAGGCGTGCCGAAAGCAACTTTTGGGAGAAGTGCAGACAATCCCTTCTTGAGATTCCAGGTAAACTTTGAGCAGTTTCCAGACGGCTTCAAATGTATACTCGAAGCGTTGTATGGAAGCGTCGCGCACAATTGTGTTCAACGGCAATTGCAAGATTTCTTCTAACGTGAGCAATGCTCGCTGCGCCGACTGCGTTGCTAGGGTCAATTTCTCCATATCACGACACCTTCATTTTCCACTTGTTTCAGGAATGTCATTGTAGTTTGGCCCAAATCCACCACATCCACAAAAAATGGAATCGTTGATACTTCCAGCGCCTCGCGCAAAATACTGAGCTTGCCGCCGACATCTTCCGGCGACGCAACGGCGATGTCTACATCTGAGGTTGGCGTGTGCGTCCCTCTGGCGCGCGAGCCGAAAAGGTACACGATGCATGAAGTATCACCGAGAATCTGCGCGACAATTTTTTGGATGATGTCGAGATAGCGAGGTGCAAGACTGATGCCTGATTCTGTTTTGGCCGGGATATTGTCCAACATAGCAATTCCCTTAACTTAAGATATACCCGGCTAACCGTGTTGCGGCTGCATTGGATTCGAGCACGATCACGCCGGCCTCGCGCAGTTTGGCTTCTTGCGCGCTGACGTTCTGCGGATCGCCTTCTGTGCCGCACACCGACGCGATGAACAGCACCTCGCGGCCTTCTTCGGCAAGCTGCGTCTGCGCTTCGCGGATGGCTTCGACGGCGGCGCCGGCCGGGTCGGGATGGACGCCATAGCCGAGCACGATATCCAGGAAGATGATGGCCGTCTCCGGGTCGCGCGCCTCGTGGAGGAGGCGACGGTTGCGCAGGGTGGGATCGAGCATCGGGTGTAGCCGCCCGACGGTGAACTCGTCCTCGCCCAGGTCAACGGCGGTGTGGCCGACGCTTGTGTTTGCGTCCTCTAACTTGTGTTTCTTCTTCACCGGCGCATTGGAGAGCACGGCGCCTTTGTTGAGCATAGCATTGAGGATAAGCTGGCTCTCGTAACAGAACGTGCCGCCGCTGAATAACCCCCGGAAATAGTTCTGCTTCATTTGCAAGCGCCCGACGAGCTTTTTCGCCAGCTTTTTCAGCTCCTGGTGCTGCGCGTGCAGATGTTGCAGCGCCGCTTCCGGCGATTCGCCCTGCGCGACGGCGGCGGCAAGGTGCGCGGCTTCTTCGAGCGTTTCTGCCGGGATGCCGCCGGCCTCGCGGATGGCCTTGGGCTTACCGCCCAGGAAGCACACGACGGCGGGTTTGTCGCTGGCTTGCAGTTGCTTGAGCACTTTCTCGGCGACGGCCGGCGCGGGCGGCTTGGAGACCAGCAGCAGCGCCTCGGTTGCCGGATCGGCCTGGAGCGCCTTCAACCCTTCGAGCATCATGATGCCGCCGACAGCCTCCGACAGATCGCGCCCACCCACGCCGATGCCTTGTGTGATGCCGACGCCCATTCGCGTGAGGTAGCTGGTGACGGCTTGCAATCCGGTTCCGGCCGCTGCGACGACGCCCACCGGCCCAGGCATGACGGCATCCGCGAAGCCGAGCGCCACACCGTTGATGATCGCGGTCCCGGCGTCTGGCCCCATCACCAGCAGCCCCTTCTCGCGCCCTAGCGTCTTCAGCGTGATTTCGTCCTCCACGCTGACGTTGTCGCTGAAGAGGAAGACGTGCAGCCCTCGGTCGAGCGCCTCGCGGGCGACGCCGGCCGCGTATCGCCCGGCGACGGAGACCAGGGCGATATTCGCGCCAGCGAGCTGTTGCGCTGCGGCGACGAGCGTCTTGGGCTGCGGCGCTGCGCTCCCGTCGGATTTGGGCGCGCGCAACGCCGCAAGCAATTCGTTGACGCGCGCGGCTACATCCACGGCGGCTCCGTCCACTGCCCGCACCGCAATGATGAGATCGTCGGCGAAGGCCGCTTCCGCCTCCGGTGTGAGCAGCCCGGCGTCTTTGAGAATGCCTTTGTTGGCGGGCGTTCCCATCACGACGGCGGCATCTTCCACACCAGTTAACTTTGAGAGTCCTTGCGCTACTTGTAGTAAGGTGACGGAATCATAGTATTCACCGCTTTTGACAATAGTTTGGATCATGGATATGGCCTCCGATTGGTGTTATTGCTTGCGCGGGTTTCCCATCCCTACAAAGCGGGGCACGGCGCGCATATAGGCTTCGTAAGTTGAGCCGTATTGTTTCAACAGCCACGGTTCCTCGGCAAACGGCGCGACGATGAATGCGCCAATGCCCACTGCCGCTGCCACAAAAGTCAACGTCGAGCTGGTCATCATAGCCCAACCGATGAGTGAGACGCTGTAGCCGACATACTGCGGGTTCCGCGAAAAGCGATACGGCCCACGTTGCGTCAATCCTTGCGCGTCGCCGAGGGTGGGGGCGAGACCGAGTCCCTGCGTCGCCCATAGCGCCAGTCCGCCGCCGCCGACCCAGAGCGGCGCGCCGACCGCCCATTGCAGCCAGGGCGCTAACGGATTGGCATCCCAATCCATCAGCCCAAGCGCGATGACGCCGGCGCCCGAAGCGATGAAGAGCGCCCACATCACGTAGGCTTGCCACGCGCGGCGATGCGACGGCGGCCATAATTGTCGCTTTGGGAAAAGCGCGCTGAAGAGGCTGGCCAGCAGCGCCAGCGTTTCAGCGCCCAGGGTGAGGCAAAGGATAATTTTTGTCGCCATGTTCCAACTGCGTGCTTGCGCACCTTAATCAGGCACAAAAACGATTATACGACTGATGACTACGGACGATTTTCGCAGGAGAAGTGACTTCATTGTATGGATGAAGGTTAGATTTGTCAAGATTTATAAAGTCACCCTTGACGTGATATAAATTTCCTTATATCATTTTTGTATGGTTTGGCGTCGGGAAAAGCGAAACTTACTTTAGTTTTAATCTCTGCTCAGTTTGTGGAAGGGAGGTCAGGATATGCAGACAAGTAAGTTGGTCAGAGTTGTGTTGATCTTTGGCGTTGCGCTGACGTTGCTCAGCGTCGGGCGGTCGCCAGCGGGCAGCGTCAGCGTACAGGCCCAGTCACTTGCCGCACCGCCAGAGCCTTATACCTGGAAGAACGTGGAGATTGTAGGCGGCGGTTTTGTGCCGGGGATTATTTTCAACACCACCGAGCCGGGGCTGGTCTACGCCCGCACCGACATCGGCGGGGCCTACCGGTTGGATACCGCGACCAACCGCTGGATTCCGCTGCTGGACTGGATCGGCTGGGATCAGTGGGGTTGGACCGGCATTGACAGCCTGGCAACCGATCCAGTAGACCCGGATCGAGTGTACGCCTTTGCCGGAACTTATACCAACGGTTGGGATCCCGGCAACGCCGCAATTTTGCGTTCCGCCGACCGCGGCGCGACCTGGGAGATCAGCGAACTGCCGTTCAAAGGCGGCGGCAACATGCCTGGTCGCGCGATGGGCGAACGTCTGGCGATTGATCCCAACAGCAACAACATCCTCTATCTGGGTACGCGCAGCGGCAACGGCTTGTGGCGCAGCACAGACTATGGCGCGACCTGGGCGAAGGTGAACAGCTTCACGGCGGTTGGCAATTACGCGCCGGGCACAGGCGAATACGAAGGCGACCTGATCGGCGTGGTGTGGGTTATCTTCGATGCCGAAAGCGGCACCGCCACCATGCCCACGCCGAATATCTACGTGGGTGTGGCGGATACCGAGACTGCTCTGTATCGCAGCGCCGATGGCGGCCAAACCTGGGAGCCGGTTCCCGGCCAGCCGCAGCAAGGCTACCTGCCCTATCACGGCGTGCTGGCTTCCAACGGCGTGCTCTACATCACCTACAGCGACAATTGCGGACCCTATGGCGGCAACGCGGGTGCAGTCTGGAAATACAATACGGGCACTGGCGTCTGGACCAATATCACCCCGCCGCCTCCTGGGGGAGGAGAGCCGTATGGTTATGGCGGTCTCACAGTGGATGCGTCTGACCCGGATGTCGTGATGGTCTCCACGCAGGAATCCTGGTGGCCCGACGACATTATTTTCCGCAGCACAGATGGCGGCGCCACGTGGAAGTGGATTTGGGAGATTCGATGGGTCGGTTGGCCCCCACCGCGCACCAATCACTACGTTCAGGACATTTCGGGCGCGCCCTGGCTCAATTGGGGACGCGGCATGTATGATAACTTTCCGGAACTGTCGCCCAAACTGGGTTGGATGATCGGCGACCTCGAGATTGACCCCTTCAACCCCGACCGGATGCTGTATGTCACCGGCGCGACGATTTATGGCAGCGACAATCTCACCGACTGGGATGCGGATGAGCTTGTCACCATCACTGTCAAGGCGCAGGGGCTTGAGGAAACGGCTGCGCTTGATCTCATCAGCCCGCCGACTGGGGCTACGCGCCTTATCAGCGCCCTGGGCGATATTGGCGGCTTCCGTCATGACGACCTGACCGTCGTACCCCCCGGCATGACCACGAATCCTGTCTTTGCCTCCGGCACCGGTTTGGACTACGCTGAACTTGACCCGAAGTTCGTCGTGCGCGTGGGCGACGGCGATGACATCAAGAACCTCAGCTACTCTGTGGATGGCGGTTTCACCTGGACGGCGGCGGTCACTGAACCCGTGGGCCTCAATCGGGGCGGCAACGTTGCGGTGGCGGCAGATGGCAGCGCCATCGTCTGGTCGCCTGGTCCAACGGTAGTTTACTCGCTCAACAACGGCAATAGCTGGATTCCCAGCGCTGGCGTACCGGCGGGCGCGACGGTTGAATCTGACCGCGTCAATCCCGACACCTTCTACGCTTACGCTGGCGGCAGCTTCTACCGCAGCGCAGACGGCGGCGCAACCTTTGTCGCTGTCGTCAATGCTGGCTGGCCGCCCACAGCCACGGCGAAATTCAAGGCCGTCCCCGGCATCGAAGGTGACATCTGGTTGGCGGGTGGCAACGACGACACCGTTTACGGGCTGTGGCATTCCACCAACGGCGGCGACAGCTTCACCAGGCTGGCGAACGTGGAAAAAGCCGACGTGGTCGGTTTCGGCGCGCCTGCGCCCGGCGCGGATTACATGGCGATCTACATCAGCGGGCAGGTGGCTGGCGTGCGCGGCATCTATCGTTCTACCGACATGGGCGCGAGCTGGGTGCGCATCAACGATGACCAGCACCAATACGCCTGGACGGGCGCTGCTATCACCGGCGACCCGCGCATCTACGGGCGGGTGTACGTCAGCACCAACGGGCGCGGCGTCATCTACGGCGATCCGCAGGCGAGTCCGCCGCCCACCTATACGTTGACCATCAACATCGTGGGCCAGGGAACCGTGACGTGCATCCCTGACCTGACCGCGTACTACGCTGGCGATGTTGTCGAGTTGATCGCCACGCCTGCTCCCGGCTGGCAGTTCGATGGCTGGAGCGGCGCAACGCTGCTAGAGAATCCTACGCGGGTCGAAATTTATGCGAACACAGTGCTGACGGCGACGTTTACGTGGGTCAATCAAGCGCCAACTGCGAACGCCGGGCCAGATCAGAAGGTCGCGCCGCGTGCTCACGTCACGTTGGACGGCAGCGCCTCCTTTGACCCGGAAGGCGGCGCGTTGGCCTATCGCTGGCGGCAAATTGGCGGCCCTGCGGTTACTTTCACACCCGAACTCAGCCGCACTACCTTCGTTGCGTCGCAGGCTTCCACCGTGCTGACCTTTACGCTCACCGTCACCGATACGGGCGGATTGAGCGACGCGGATGAAGTTGTCATCACTGTGGATAAATATCGCATCTACCTACCGCTCGTGCTGAGGAATTTCCAGGGTTGACACTTTTGCTGCTTATGCTACAATCGCGCCCAATTGCACGTTAAGTTAAAGAGCAAACTCTTATCCAGAGAGGCGGAGGGACCGGCCCTGTGAAGCCTCGGCAACCAAGGTCAAACTATGGTGCCAATTCCGGCAGACCCTTAGAGGGTTCTGGAAGATGAGAACAGTAGAATGATGCTGCTAAAAGCCTCTTCAGCCAGGATGCCTGCTGAGGAGGCTTTTTTGTTGGCTGGGGATTGATAATCGGTCATCAGGGATTGGTAATCAGTAATCAGTTACCGATTACCAGTTGCCAGTTACCGATTACCAATTACTGTGAGTAACTATTCAGCCGTCATCCTTCGGCAAGCTCAGGACAGGTCTCCGAACGGAGCGGAACGAGTGCAACGAATGGAGCGAAGTAGCTTGCCCTGAGCTTGTCGAAGGTGCTTGCCCTGAGCTTGTCGAAGGGAGGAATCTCTGCCCTTGCAACGCTAAGACCCTTCGACTCCGTTTCACTCCGCTCAGGGTGACGACTGCACTAGAACCAAGCTGAACAGTTACTACTGTGAAAGGAGATTCGATGTCACAAGCTATCGCAACACAAGCTGTTCACGAGGGGGAGGAGCGGCGCAAGCCGTTTGGGGCGCTGACGACGCCGATCTATCAGACTTCGACGTATACCTTCGAGGATACGGCGGCGGTGCTGGATTTTATGGAACGCAAGGCCGCGCGCAAGGCGGCGCGGGAGGCCGGGGGCGATTTGCCCGTGCGCGACGAGTATGGACGTTACAGCAATCCCACGCAACTGGCGGTGGAGCGCAAGCTGGCGGCGCTGGAGGGCGGCGAGCGGGCTGTGCTCTTTGGCAGCGGGATGAACGCGATCACGACTGTCTTCTTCGCCTTGCTCGGCAGCGGCGACCACGCTATTGTCGTCGCCGACTGCTACCGCCGCACGCGCGAGTTTGCCGAGAAGTTCCTGCCGCGTTGGGGCGTCGAAACAACGCTGGTGCCCGTGGATGACCTGGATGCGCTGGTCGCCGCCGCGCGGCCCACCACGCGCCTGATTTTCACCGAGACGCCGACCAACCCCTACCTGCGCGTCGCCGACCTGTCGCGGGTAGCCGAGTTTGCGCGAGCGCGCGGGATCACTACCGCCGTGGATAGCACCTTCGCCACGCCGGTCAATATGCAGCCGTTGGCGCTTGGCATTGACCTGGTGATCCACAGCGCGACGAAGTATCTGGGCGGGCACAATGACGTGCTCGCGGGCGTTGTCATCGGCGCGCACCGGCTGCTCTCGAAGATCGAGGACACGCGCGGCTTGCTCGGCGGCGTCGGCAGCCCGCACGATGCGTACCTGCTGCTGCGTGGACTCAAAACGCTGGATTTGCGCGTCCGCCGCCAGAACGAGAACGGCTTGCGCGTGGCGCAGTTCCTTGAACAACACCCGGCCATCGCCCGCGTCTACTATCCCGGCCTGCCGAGCCATCCCGATCACGCCATCGCGCAACGGCTGATGACGGGCTACGGCGGCGTGGTCAGCTTCGAGGTGGCGGGCGATAAAGAAACGACAAGCCGCTTCGTGGATCGCCTGCAATTGCCCTACATCGGCCCCACGTTGGGCGGGGTGGAGGGCATCGTCCAGCAGCAGGCGCTCTTCGTCTCGCTCGACCCGGCAGAACGCGCCGCCTCCGGCGTCGGCGACACCCTCGTCCGCTATGCCCTGGGCATCGAAGACGCGGAGGACATCATCGCGGATTTGGCGCAGGCGTTGGAAAAGTAGACGGTAGACGGTAGACTGTAGACAGGGGGGCTTCCCGTCTACCGTCTACTGTCTACCGTCCACTCGCAGAGGAGACTATCTATGGCATTAATTATTCACAAATTCGGTGGCACATCGGTTGGGAGCGCGGAACGCTTTGCGGCAGTGACGGAGATTGTCGCGCAGGTAGAGCATCAACCGGTCGTGGTGGTCTCGGCGATGAGCGGCGTGACGAATCATTTGATCGCCGGGGCGCGCGCAGCAGCGGAAGGGCGCGACACGGTCTACCGCGAGATCAAGGCCGGGTTGCTGACGCGGCATCTGGGCGTCGTGGACGCCTTGCTCACGCGCAGCCGCGAGCGGTTAGAAGTCGGCGGTTTCATCGAAGACCGTCTACACGAGTTGGAGCGGCTTTATCGCAGCATCGCTGTGCTCGGCGAGGTGACGGCGCGCGGGTTGGATACGGTGGCCTCGTTTGGGGAACAGCTCTCGTCGCACATCCTCGCGGCGACGTTGCGCGAGCGCGATCTACGCGCTGAAGCGGTCAGCGCGACCGAGGCTGTCGTCACCGATGACACGTTCGGCGCAGCCAAACCGTTGATGGCACAAACGCGGGCGCGGTTGCAGGCGCGCGTCAAACCGTTGGTGGAGCGCGGCGTGATTCCCGTCATCACCGGCTACATCGGCGCGACGGAGGCGGGGGTGACGACGACGCTCGGCCGCGGCGGCAGCGACTTCACCGCGGCGATTGTCGCTGCGGGGCTGGACGCTGACGAGGTGTGGATTTGGAGCGACGTGGATGGCATCCTCACCGCCGACCCGAACATCGTGCCGCAGGCTCGTACCCTGCCGGAACTCTCCTACAGCGAGGCGGCGGATCTGGCGTACTACGGCGCGGATGTGCTGCATCCCAAAACGGTCGGGCCGGTGGTGGCGGCTAACATCCCGCTGCGGCTGCGCAATAGCTTCCATCCGCAGCATCCCGGCACGCTGGTTCTCCAATCGCCGCGCGCTGACCGGCAACGCCTGCCCGCTATCATCTCCACGGACGGTTTGACGTTGATCGCCGTGGGCAGCCGCGACGACGCGCCGCTTGCGGCGAGCTGGAACCTGGCATTGACGGCGCGCGCCCTGCAATGTCTCAGCGCCGCCGGCGTGGATGTGCCGATGTTCTCGCAGTCGTTCTCCGAGCACATGCTCAACCTGGTGCTGCGCGAACAGGATCAGGCGCACGCGCTCAGGGTGCTGAAGAGCGAATTCGACCAGCTTGACGCCGCTGCGTTTATGCTCGGCGTTAAGGAAAAGGTGGCGACCATCTCTGTCGTCGGGGTGCCGGGGTGGAATTCGAAAGGCATTGTCTCGCACGCCTTCGCCGCGTTGGGTGAGTTGGGGACGCGCGTCATCGCTGTGGCGCAGGCCGCAACGGAGTACAATGTCTCCTTCTGCATCCCGGAGGATCAGATGGCCGACGCCGTGCGCTTCTTGCACCGCGAGCTAGGACTGGAACAGAATCATGAGTCATGAATCATGAATCATGAATCATGAATCATGAATCATGATTCATGATTCTCATAGGACGCCGCCGAGCGCCTTTTCTAACAGGCCAGGCGGAGATTGTCCACGCACCTTACCATTTTGGCCGTTGATCACGGCAAGATAGACTTTACCTTTGTAGCGGTAGTTGCCAATCCAGAAGGGCAAGAGCACCAGTTTGTAGGATAGCACCGTGACGATAGGCGGGGCGATCTCTTTGACAGTGGTGCGGTTGGCGGACTGAACGGGCGGCGGTTGTTGCTCGGCCTGTTGATACGCTTTGCGCCGCGCCGCCAGGGAAGCCTCCGCCAGCGTGATGGTGTGCAGGGTTGCCGGATGGTTCGCCAGGCACGCATCGTCGTAGGGCGTGAGCGCGTTCAGGTCGAAATCCTCAAACGCTTCCCGCAGCGTGTAGGGCAGCAGATGCGTCGCCGGCACCACGATGTCATCGTGAAAGGCGGCCTCGCGGCCTTCGTAGGTCGTTATGGCGGGAAGCGCGCCGGGCGCGGGCGCCGATTCGGTGCGCATCATGCGCCACGGGCGCTCGCTGGTGATGTCGAACGTCCACGCCGGCAGATAGATGCCCCGCACGCGACTGGTCTGGTACTGCTGGCCGATCACCTGCGTCTCGACCCACTCTTGCAAGGCGCGCCGCGCGTCGGATTGCGCCACGCTGAACAGGAGCATCACCTGCGGCGCGACCAGGTTGCGTGAGGGCGCGTCAATGACGTGATGCGACCCACAGTAGGGACAGGTCAGACTGTGCTGTTGGCGGCTCACCAGCGTCGCCTGGCAGCCCTGGCAGGTAAACGCGCGCGGCGCATCGCTCTTCGTATGCCCGTCGGCGGTCGCCAGCCCCACGGCGAAATCTTGCTCTTCGATGTTCATCCCACTCTGCAAGGCTCGCAGCAGCGGCATCTGATGGCCGCAGTAGTCGCACGTGAGGCGATCTTCCCGCGCTGCGAACTGCATCCGCCCGCCGCACTGCGGGCAGACGAAGCGGCGCGCGCGCAGCGGCTTGGGCGGCGCGGAGGGCAAGGCGTCGCCGCTGACGATGTCTTCTGGCTTGAGCTTGCCGTCCATAATGGCGAGCATTCGCCGCGCCTGAGCATTTTGCGGCTCCAGCGCCAGCGCCATCTCCAGATGCTCGCGTTTTTCGGCATCATCGGCGGCCAGCTCCGCCAGCCAGAAATGCGCGGTCGCCTGTTGCGCGCGCGAGGCGTTCTGCGTCAACACCTGCGTTAGCCGCAACTGCGCCCGGTCTTCCTCCCCGGTGCGCGCTGCGCGAATCCCTTCGTCCAACAAATCCTGTATTCGCCGCATCATCTACGCCCTCACCCCCTCACTCCCCTACTCCCTTAATCCTTCTCCACCCACAATGGCGTAAAATCGAATTTCTCCACATCCACCAACCCTTGATCGGTCAATTTGAGCTTGGGGATGACCTCCAGGGCCAGGAAGCCGAGGTGCATGAAGGGGTCGTGGAGTGGGGAACCCAGCTCTTTAACACGTTCCAATAAAGTATCCATCTGCGCGCGGACGACTTCCACGGGCTGGTCGGACATCAGCCCGCCGATGGGGAGCGGCACGCTGGCGATGACCGCGCCATCGAGGACGGCGACGAGGCCGCCGCCTAGCTCCTTGACGGCGCGGACGGCGGCGCGCATTTCGGCGTCGCTCACGCCGGCCACGGTGACGTTGTGGCAGTCGTGGCCCACGCTTCCGGCAATCGCGCCGCGCTTGAGGCCCAGGCCATGCACGAAGCCCAGGCCGATTCGACCCGTGTGGTTGTGCCGTTCGACGACGGCGAGTTTGAGCAGGTCGCGTTCTACGTCAGAGACAGCTTCTTTGTCAACGGATTGAACGGATTTAACGGACGAAAAATCCGTTGCATCCGTTAAATCCGTTGACATAACTTTAGCCTCAAAAATACGTTCGTCGGTCACAATCTGGTCGGGGATGACGCCGATGGCGCGGATGCGCGTTCCCTCCGCCGGGATGCGGAACAAGAGCGCGTCTACGTCTACGTGGATGCTGCCGCGCACGCGACTCTCATCCGCCGTGGGCAGCGACCACGCGCCGACAACCTGGCCGTTTTCGGCGACGAGACGGCCTGCGGCGACGACCTTGACCGCGCGGAAATCCTCCAACGACGGCGTGACGACCAGATCGGCGCGACGGCCCGGCCCGATGGCCCCGCGATCCGTCAAGCCGAAGGTCTCGGCGGCGTTGAGCGTCGCCATACGCAGCGCGGTCAGCGGCGGCAAGCCCGCTGCGATGGCCAGGCGCAGGCTGTGGTCAATGCTGCCCTCTTCGATGAGGTCGGCGGGATGGCGGTCGTCGGTGGCGAAGGCGAAGCGGCGCGTGTTCTCCGGCGTGATGACAGGGAGCAGCGCGTGCAGGTTGCGCGCGGCGGTAGCCTCACGGACTAGGACGTGCATCCCCAGGCGCGCCTTTGCGAGCGCCTCTTCCGCCGTCATGCTCTCGTGGTCGGTGGAGGGGCCGGCGGCGACGTAGGCTTGCAGCCACGGCCCGCTGACGCCGGGCGCGTGGCCGTCAATGTGCCCGTCGCGGAAGGCGAGAATTTTCTCCAGCGCGCCGGGCAGGCCGAGGACCGCGCCGGGCACGTTCATAAATTCCGCCAGACCCAGGACGCGCGGCAGGTCGCGCAGCGCCAGCAAGTCATCCGCGCCCAGCGTTGCGCCGGCCGTGCCCATGTGCGTCGCGGGGACGCAGGAGGGCAGGTTGATGAAGACGGTGAGCGGCAGGCCCTCGGAGGCTGCGATCATATAGCGGATGCCATCTGCTCCGGCGACGTTGGCGATCTCGTGAGGATCGGAGACGACGGTGGTGACGCCGTGCGGGACGACGGCGCGGGCAAACTGCGCGGGAATCGCCATAGACGACTCGACGTGTACGTGCGTGTCAATGAGGCCGGGGACGAGGTACTGCCCGCCCAGGTCGAGCGTTTCCTTGCCCGTATAGCCCATCCCCACGGCGGCGATGGTCTCTCCGGCGATGGCAACGTCCACATCCAGCATTTCGCCGGTGAAGACGTTGACCACGCGGGCGTTGGTCAGTAGCAGGTCGGCGGGTTCGTCGCCCCGCGCGACGGCGAGGGTATGTAACAATGTTTCACGGTTCATCGTACTCCTCCTAAAATGGAAATTTGCTCGCTACGAAACTCACTCACTGCCCCCGTCTCGGGGGCAGGTGTGATAGGGACGCTGAGCATCGAAACTAGAATGAGTGCGATTATATACCGTGATACGTGAAACGTGAAACATGGCGCAGAAAATGCGCGCCCCCGGGACGGGGGCGCTGAGCATGGGGGGAAAACTCGCTCACTGCCCCCTCGGGGGCAGGTATGTCGGGTGCGCCTCTCGCGTCCCCGAGACGGGGGCGCTGAGCAGGGAGGAAACTCGCTCACTGCCCCCGTCTCGGGGGCAGGTATGTTGGGTGTGCCTCTCGCGCCCCCGGGACGAGGGCGCTGAGCAGGGAGGAAACTCGCTCACTGCCCCCTCGGGGGTAGGTATGTCGGGTGCGTCTCTCGCGCCCCCGGGACGGGGGCGCTGAGCAGGGAGGAAACTCGCTTACTGCCCCCTCGGGGGCAGGTATGTCGGGTGCGTCTCTCGCGCCCCCGGGACGGGGGCGCTGAGCATGGGGGGAAAACTCGCTCACTGCCCCCGTCTCGGGGGCAGGTATGTCGGGTGTGCCTCTCGCGCCCCTGAGACGGAGGCGCTGAGCAGGGGGAAAACTCGCTCACTGCCCCCGTCTCGGGGGCAGGTATGTCGGGTGCGCCTCTCGCGTCTCCGAGACGGGGGCGCTGAGCAGGGAGGAAGCTTGCTCACTGCCCCCGTCTCGGGGGCAGGTGAGTGTGGTTGTGTGGCTTTCGCCTTACAAAATCGGGTATAATCAGCCGAACGGCTGGCTATGGGCAGTTTGGTTAACTTGTAACCTGTAACGTTCAACTATAAATTTTACTGAGGAGGTTTTTTCAATGACAACAACATTTATGCAGTCGCCGAAGTTTTTCTTCACGTCGGAGTCGGTGACAGAGGGCCATCCTGACAAGATGTGCGATCAGATTTCCGACGCCGTGCTGGATGCGATCATCGCCGATGATCCCGATGCGCGCGTGGCGTGCGAGGTCTCGACGACGACCGGTCTGATTCTGGTCGCTGGCGAGATCACGACCAGCACCTACGTTGACATCGCGCAGTTGGCGCGCAACGTCGTGACGGGGATCGGCTACAACCGCGCCAAGTACGGCTTCGATGGCGAGACGTGCGGCGTGATCGTCAGCATCAAGGAGCAGTCCGCCGACATCGCGCTCGGCGTGGATAAGGCGCTGGAAGCCAAGACCGGCGAAATGAGCGACGCCGAGATTGAGGCGATTGGCGCGGGCGATCAGGGGATGATGATCGGGTTCGCCTGTAACGAGACGCCGGAGCTGATGCCGCTGACCATTTCGTTGGCGCACAAGCTGTGCAAGCGGCTGGCTGACGTGCGCAAGGACGGCACGCTGCTCTACCTGCGCCCCGACGGCAAGAGCCAGGTGACGGTGGAATATGCTTACGGGAAGCCAAAGCGCGTGGATACGGTCGTGGTGAGCACGCAGCACGCGCCGGAAGTCACCCAGGAGCAGATCCGCGAAGACATCATCAAGTACGTGATCAAACCTGTGATTCCCGCCGAGATGCTTGATGAGCATACGCGGATCTTCGTGAACCCCACCGGGCGGTTCGTCATCGGCGGGCCGGCTGGCGACTCCGGGTTGACCGGGCGCAAGATCATCGTGGATACCTACGGCGGCGTGGCTCGTCATGGCGGCGGCGCGTTCTCCGGCAAGGATCCGACGAAGGTGGACCGCTCGGCGTCGTATATGGCGCGCTACATTGCCAAGAACCTGGTGGCGGCGGGCATCGCCGACCGGCTGGAGCTGCAAGTCTCCTATGCTATCGGCGTGGCGCGGCCTTTGTCGTTGGCGGTGGAGACGTTCGGCACCGGCAAAATTTCCGACGCGCAGATCATTGACCTGATTCACCAGCACTTCGATCTGCGGCCGGCAGCGATCATCCGCGACCTGAACCTGCGTCGCCCCATCTTCCAGGCGACAGCGGCATACGGGCACTTCGGGCGCACGGACATTGACGCGCCGTGGGAGAAGACCGACAAGGCTGCGGCGCTGCGGCAGGCGGCCGGTCTGAGCTAACCGTCTTTTTCGGCTGAAAGTGGCACCAACGGTCAGCAGACTGAGCAGATGAAGCAGATTGACGTGTCTCTAATCTGCCCGGTCTGCTGACTGTATTTCTGTTTCGCATGGTTGTTGACAGAATGACAGGAGAATGATACATTATTTTCAGCATTGTGATGGGTGGAGAGGTGGATGGATCGCCTGAGTTTGGGGGGAGGTTGGTATGGGAAATGATAAACTGGTTCTTATTGTAGATGATGAAGCGTTCATTCGGGTACTGTTAAAACAAACTTTGGAGGATTTGGAGGACTTAGGGGCTGAATTATTGGTGGCAGCGAATGGGGAAGAGGGGTTGGAGATGGCGCTGAGTCGCCGTCCGAACCTGGTTTTCCTGGATGTAATGATGCCCAAACTCAGTGGTTACGAAGTGTGTCGCCGCATCAAAGAGGTTGATCGTAGCATTTATGTCATTCTCTTGACAGCCAAAGGGCAGGCGATTGACAAGGAAAAAGGCATTTCGGTTGGGGCGAATGAGTATGTGACCAAGCCTTTTGACCCCGACTATATTCTTGAAAAAGCGGCTGAGATTTTGGAGATTGACCTTTTAACCTAAGATGACGTTTTTCACGTCTCTCCGCAATCTGAGAAAATACCCCGCGGCTCTGATTTTGCTGCTTGTGGGGGTCATCTGCATGGGATATGTGGCTGTGTCGCTCTCGATACAGGCGCGGCTGCCCTCAGATGGCGTCTTGTTGACGGAGTTTCTGGCCTCGGGATTGCGGGTGGCGACGCGGCTCAAGCCGACGATCTCCGACCTTGAAAAAGGCGATGAAATCGTCACAGTGGATGGCTTGAGTGTCTGGGAATGGGGTGAACGTTCCTGGCGTGGGGAGCCTGCTCCCGGCTGGCAGGTGGGGCAGACCGTCGCTTATGAGGTGCGGCGGGATCAGGTCTTGCGGACGGTGATGGTCACGCTGCAACCCTTCCCTGAGGACCGTCTGCCCTTGCTGCGCTTCGGGGTCTATGCGATGGTCGTGACGGGTTTGGTCGTCGGGGTGTATATGCTGTTGCACTATCCCGACGAAATCGCTGCCCGGCTACTCTTCATTGTTGCGCTGTGTTTGGCGTTGAATCTCTTACTCCATTTTCAGGTGATGACGCTTGTCACACCCGGTCTGTTTGTTGTCGAAAGTGTACTCAAGTTTTTAGCACGCGCTCTGCTGTTTAGCACCGCCCACCATCTCTTGCTGATCTTTCCAGTAGCTAAAATCTCCTCGCCCACGCTGGCGAAAAGTCTGCCCTTGCTTCACATTGTCAATCCGACGTTGTCTCTGCTCTATGGTTTTGCGATAGGGACTACGCCGCTGCGTCAATTCATCTTAGCCTCGCAGGCGGCGTCCTGGATTGGATTGGCGATGTTGCTCGGCGGTGTGGTGAGCATCATTCATACGGCATTTACGGCGCGACAGCCGGCTGTGTTAGGGCAAATCCGTTGGGTGGTATTGGGCGCCATCATCGGCATCTTGCCGTATTTGTTCTTGACGGGGCTACCCGAATTACTTTTTGGGCACGCCTTTCTGACCATTGAGATAACCTCGTTCTTTCTTGTGGCGATGCCGGTTGCGATAGCCATTGCGGTCGCGCGCTATCGCCTCTTTGATGTGGATGCGCTGGTCCTGCAGGGATTTGTGCACGTTCTTTTCGGATTGCTGCTCCTCGGTGTTTACTTCCTGCTCACAGAAGTCATTCGTTGGGTATTGGGCGTGTTGACCGGCCAGGCGAGTGAAGCGTTGGTGATTTTTTCGGCGACATCCCTCACGACGACGGCGTTTTGGTTGCTCCGTGTGCAGGTAGCGGATTACGGAAAGCGGTTATTCTCGCGCGGCGTCTACGACATCCCACAACTTCAGCAATGGATGACCGAAAAACTGACCAGCGCCATCCGTCTGGAACAACTGACGACGTTGTTGACGCGGGACTTGCCGGCGCACATTGACGCAGCAGACGGTGTCTTGTTGGTGCTGAGTGATGATGGCGAATCCTTAGTGTCTTCTGCCCATGATGCCAGTCCCGCCCTTGCCGTGGGCGATGGACTGCGGTTGTGGGTGGGGCACGATGGCGACCCTATCATCCGTTCTGCGCCTCAGACCTGGGTGGCGGCTGACATTCTCGATTTTATGGACCAACGGCGTATCGAATTGGCGCTCCTCTTGTGTTTGGGAGAGCGGATCGTCGGTCTATGGGGAGTGGGGCCGCGTGCAGGACACCTGTCATATACGACGGCAGATGTGCGCTGGATTGAAAAACTCGCCCCGCAGATTGCGCTGGCGGTTGAGAACACCGAACTCCTCCAGCGGATGCAGGTTGACCAGCACCAACTTGAAGAAGAAATAGATCGCCGCACCAAGATTATGGTCAATGATCGCAATCGTCTCAGTGCGATTCTGCAAAATATGGCGGATGCCCTCCTGGTCACCGATCCATCTGGTCGTATACAGCTTGCTAACCCCACCTTTGAACGCCTGGTGCGACTCTCTTCCCGATCCTTGTTAGGCCAACCTATCGCGGATGTCTTACCTTTGCCGGAGTTATCCGCCGTGATGGCGCAATCTTTGACGAAGCCCGGCATGGTTCATACGACGGATATGACGCTGGTCTCGCCGCACCTCTCGGCGGCGAATGGCGTGACGCTGGCGGAGTTGGTCTTGCGCGCGTCTGTCACCACGCTGGGCGATGGCAGCGCGGTCATCTTCATCCTGCGGGACATCACCCACGAGGTCGAGGTGGATCGGATGAAGTCCGAATTCATCTCCGCCGTATCCCATGAACTGCGCACGCCGCTGACCGCCGTTTTGGGATTTGCCAAGCTCATCTCACGCACTTTTGATCGTGCGATCAAGCCGGCTTTACCCGCCGGTGACGAAGAAATACAACACTCGATTGAGCAGATAGAGCACAACTTCAAGATTATGGTTGCGGAAGGTGAACATCTGACCACCATCATCAACGACGTTTTGGACATCTCGGCTTTGGATGCGGGCACATTGGTGTGGAACGATCAACCGTGCGATCTGCAACTTTTGCTCCAAGAAGTGGCGCTACAATTGCGCGCTGCGGCTGAACAAAAAGGTCTGACGTTGACGGTGAATCTGGACGCTGCGGCGCTGCCGATTCTGGCCGATCCCGAACGCATCAAGCAAGTCTTGCACAACCTGATCACCAACGCGATCAAATTCACCGAGCGTGGCAGTATCACCGTGACGGCGCAGCGTGTGCCAGGCGGCGTTGTGATGCGCGATTGGGAGACGCCGGCGGTGGGCGGCGGCATGGTTTCCGTCGCCGATACCGGCCCGGGTGTGACCCACGAGGGGCTGCGTCATATCTTTCAACGCTTTTATCAGGGGGGAGACGCCCTGGTGGGAAAACCCAAAGGGACCGGTTTGGGGCTGGCAATTTGTCACGAAATTGTGACGCATTATAACGGGAAAATCTGGGTAGAATCCACAGCCGGGACTGGATCGAATTTCTCTTTTCTCTTGCCGTTAGCATGAAAGTTTTTTTATTGTGGAGGTTGATGAGATGCAACAGATGTCAGTTCGCCGTTTGTTGAGTCGGCGGGTGCTCTCTGGCTACCTGGAGCGTTTTGCCGCGCTGCTGCCCGATGTAACGATCGCGCTGCTGGATGTGGACGGCGCGCTCGTCGCTGAGGCATACCAGGCTGCTGATGGCGCTGCCGCGTCACCCTCTGCCGGGGCGTGGGAATGTGTGTTGCCGCTGGCGGCCAGCAACTTTGAATTCGGCGTATTGGCGGCTCGCGGCGGCGGCCTCAACCAGCCTTGCGCCGCTGGCAGCCTGCAATTTCTTCACAACAGCCTCGTCTTGATCATTGAGCGGGCGCTCGAAAGCCGCTCGCTGGCGCAGGAAACCCTCGAACGCTACCGTGAGATCAACTTGCTCTACAACATCGGCCAGACGATCAGCGCCTCACTTGATCCTGATGTCATCCCCGACTTAGTCATCGCTGAGGCCACGCGCATCATTCAGGTGCAAGGCGGCATCGTTCTGCTCTTTGATGAAGCCGATTATTTGACCGTGCGTAGCAGCTTTGGCGACGAGGATTTCGGGCGCTCCTTGTACCAGGCTTCGCGCGCGTTGCTTCAGGAGGCGTTGATTTCGGGCGATCCTCATATCTGGACGGATGGTCAGTTGGATGACCGGTCTCATGCGATTGCCTCGCTCTTGGAAGCGCCGCTCAAGACGCGGGAGCGGATTTTGGGATTTGTTTTGTTGGGGCGCGGCGCTGACCAGCCGGTTTTTACGGCGGACGACGAAAAACTGCTCTCCGCCCTGGCCTCGCAAGCTGCCATCGCCATGGAAAATGCGCGCCTGTTTGCCGACGTGAAAAGCCAGCGCGACGCCATCGCCGAGATGAAGAACTACATGGACAACATCTTCGCCAGCATCGCCAGCGGTGTCATCACCACTGACGCGCAAGATACGATCACATTGATGAACCGTTCCGCCGAGCGTATTCTCGGCGTTCTCTCCGACGCGACCCTGGGCCGCCCGTATATTGATGCGTTGCCGGAGATGGGCGTCAAGATCGCGCCGTTGGTGGACGTCGTCAAGAACAAGGACGAGTCGCTGATCGGCTACGAAATGGAACCGGTGTTGCCCAAACGCGGCCCCGTGGTCTTGCGCCTGAATCTCAGTCCCCTCAAGGACAACCGTGAAGCGACCAACGGCATTGCCATCGTTGTGGACGACCTGACCGAGCGCCGCCAGTTGGAGGCGCAAGCCCGTCGCATCCGGCAAACGTTCGAGCAGTACGTCGTACCGCACGTCGTTGAGCAACTGCTCTCCGATCCTGATAGCGTCCGCCTGGGCGGCGCGCGCCGCGAGGTGACGACGCTCTTTGCCGACATCCGTGGATTTACCGCCTTCAGCGAGAAACTGGCGCCCGAAGCAACCGTCGAGGTGCTCAATCGCTATCTCACGCTGGCTTCAGAGGCCATTCTCTCCGAGGAAGGGACGCTGGACAAGTTCTTTGGCGACGGCGTGATGGCGATTTTCAACGCGCCGTTGTCCCAGACCGACCACACACTGCGGGCCGTGCGCTCGGCGTTGAAGATTCTCGACGCGCTCAAAGATATTCATGCCCAACTGCCGCCGGAAGATTGCCTCTCCTTTGGCATTGGCATCACGACCGGCGCGGCAGTCGTCGGCAGTATCGGCTCACACACCATCAAAAACTACACGGCCATCGGCGATTCTGTGAGCCTGGCCTCGCGCCTGCAATCCCACGCCGCCCCGCGGCAGATTTTGCTCAACGTGACGGCGTATGAGCGCGTCCGCATCCACGTCAACGCCCGCGAATTGGGCTACGTGCAGGTGAAGGGGCACAGCGAACCTGACCTGGTCTTTGAGGTTTTGGGGTTACGCTAACCTATTTCGTCGCGCGCAACAGATCCTCGACGAAGTTGGCGAGCAGCGCCAGCGCCTGACTGATGACGGCTGGCGCGTTTTCGTCGCTGGCCGGCGCGCCGCCATACAGAAGATTGCGATACACGGCGTGCAGCGCGTTGAGTACCTGTTCGACCAGCGCATCCAGAACCTCGTCGTCCGTTTCCCCCTTCGCGCTGGCGCGAGTGTACGCCGTGTACATTCGCGTATCAATGGGACTCCACGCGGGATAACGCGGATCCAGCGTGCAGCGCATATCGAGGATGCCGTTGATCCGCTGTTTATAACCATCCATCGCCAGGCTTTTCCCTTGCCACACCGGCGTGCGCTGGACGAAGAAGCGCGTGCTTTCGTGCATGATGAGTCTGTGCTTTGCAGCCCTGGGAAATCGCTCGGCGGCCTTTGCCAGCAATGCGCTTTCGGTCGGCGGAAAGACCTCCGCCATTTTTATCCCGTCCACCTGTTGCGTTTGCAGCGTGCCATTCTTGCGCAGGCCGAAGTGGGGTTTGACGCCTGCCTGAGCGCCCAGCACGGCGTAGATGTTCGTGAACGCGAGCCAATAGCACAAATAGGCGCTGGCCTGCTGCTCCGTGCGCTGCGTTGCCTGCCGCGCCAGTTCCGCCATCGCCTGCGCCATCTCGAATTCAGCTTTTTGCTCCATACCTCGCCCTATACCTTCTCAATCGTGTGCGTTGGTTGATACAACACCGCGCGTCCCCGTTTGCCTACCTGGACGAGTTCGCCCATCGCCCGCAGACAGTAGGCCATCTTTTGCGCGCGCCGCCGACCGCCGGTGATATGCGCTGTAAGGTCGGCGGCGGTGAATGGTTCTGTCAGCGCGGCGGGAATCAGCGCGCGTACATCTGCGGGCGACGTGAAAAGCTGCTGTTCGACAACCTTGATAAGTCGTCGTTCGTGCGTTACCCAGCCTTTGCGTCGCCATCCATGCCGCGTGCTGGCGCGGAGGACTTCCTCTTCGTGGATGAAGAGCACTTCCAGCGTGAAGTTGGGCTGCGCCAGCAGGTGCGGGATGCTCACCAGTTCATCGAAAAGCTGCTCAATGCTGCCGCGTTTGGGGGATTTGCGGCGGCTGGCCTGGCTTTTTCCATCGTCCGCCAGCTTGACAATCCATTTTTCCTGGGCGATGGGATAGACCAATCGCACCGGATGCGTGCGTGTAAGCGCCGTCAGCTTGTCTTTGAGCGCCGTGAAGCCGCGCGTCTGAATCTCCACCAGCAGGTCGCCGCGCACAAGGTCAATGATGAAGCCGTCCACGGGCACTTCGAGGGCGTCGTCAGGTTGAGCGTACCACGCCTTGAGCGCCGCATGGAGCGGGCCTTCATTCCAGGTGTTGATAACCTGGGTGGGGCTGACCGCTTCCCTACAGCTCAAACTCCGCCGCCACAAACGTGTGATCCGACGGTCGCGCTGCCTTGCGCGCCTCCACATCAATCCACGCGCGTGTGGATTTGGCGGCCAGCGGCGGCGTCGCCCAGATATGGTCAATGCGCCAGCCGATGCCCCGTTCGATGGGGTTGTTGGCGCGGTAGTCGAAGTAGGTGAACTGCTGCGGTTCGCCGGGGTGGTGCTGGCGGAACACGTCCACGAAGCCCCACTGGCGCACATTTTCGAGCGCGGCCTGCGCGTCGGGGTGGAAGTCCACATGGTAGCGCAACCCCTTGGGATCGTACACGTCAATGTCCTCCGTGGCGACGTTGAGATCGCCAACCCATACCAGCAGGTCATCGGGCGTGTAATGCCGCTCGAGGAGCGCGCGCAGCCGGGCGAGCCAGCGCAGTTTGTACTGGAAATGCTCCGATTCGGGTTCGCGGCCCTGTGGGACGTAGGTGTTCACCACCGTGACGCCGCGATAGACGGCGCGCAGCAGGCGTGGCGCATCGGCGTCCTCTCCGTCATCGTCGAAACCGGCAACGCTGTGTTCCGGCGCGTCCTTGCTGATGATGGCGACGCCTGAATAGGCTTTCTGCCCGCGAAAGATCACGTGATAACCGTTGTCTTCGATGGGCTGCGCCGGAAAATCCTTGTCCTGCACCTTGGTCTCCTGGATGCAGAGCACGTCCGGTTGCTCGCGGTTGAGCCAGTCCAGGATTTGGTCAAGGCGACTGCGGATAGAATTGGCGTTAAATGTAGCGATTTTGAAGTTCGACATAGTCTATAGTCCTGTAGTCTTTAGTCTGATAGTCCTTGTGGACAGGATTTACAGGATGAAGAAATGGAAATCCTGTTAATCCTGTCTAAAAATTACCGCGAGACGAGCATGATGCCCGCCAGCACCAAAAAGATGCCGACGACGCCGACGGCGGTGGGCATTTCTCGATACAACAGCATCCCAATCAAAATGCCGCTGACCGGTTCCAGCAATGCGACGATGCTCACGACCTGCGCCGGGATGCGTTCCAGTCCCAAGAAATAGAGCATATAGGGCAATCCCTGCGCAAGCACGCCCAATGCGAGAATGTACGGCAGGTTGCGCGCCACGACGCTTGCCGGCGCCTGGAAGGCCCACGGCAGCGCCAGCAGCGCCGCGATGCCTGTGCTCCACCACACCTGCGTCACGCCGCTGACGCGCCCGCGCAACCGGCGACTCAACAACATCGTCAGCGCGTAGCTGACGCCCGACAGCGTCCCCGCGACGATGCCCCTGAATTCGCTGGATGCCCAACGCAGTCCCGCCGGATCGGCGATGCAGATGATGCCCGCCAATGCCAGTCCCACGCTGGGCCAGGTATATCGCCCGCGCGGCTCCCGCAGTAGCCACGGAGCGAGTAGAGCCACGTATACCGTTGATGTGTTGTTGAGCAGAACCGCATTGGCGGCGGTGGTATAGCGCACGGCGTAGACGTACAACATCCCGGTGCAGCCAACGGTCAACCCCAGCCCCACGAGCCGGATGATCTCGCTGCGGTAGCGGCGTATCTGTAGTGTGACGGGGAACCAGGGCAACAACGCACTGAAGAAGCAAAAGCTCGTGAGTGCGCGAAAGAACGCGATGCCGGGGCTGGTGAGACCGGTGATGAGCCGGGTAAAAATGATGATGCTGCTGAAGCCGATGGCTCCAGCAGCAATCAACATGATGCCGTGCTTCCGCGTCGCGCTGGCTGGTTCGAGGGCAGGCGCTGCGTCACTCCTCAATGTCGCGGATGGCCTCGGCGGGCGTTTTATTCCCGTACATCACACCGAGCAGGCCGGGCAGATAGAAGTCCATCGTGTGGACAGCCGGATACATCGCGTTCTTGATGAGCCTGGGCGTCAAGAGTTCTCCCTCGAAGTCAATGCTGCTCTTGTAGCGGACTTCGCCGTCGGTGTAGTCTAGTTCGAAGTTGCCGATGCGCAAACCGTAGTTGGCGCGCGCGATGTACTCGGCGACCTGTGCGCGCATTTGCTCTGGCGCTTTAACGGGCGCAATCACATAGAAAAGGAATTGCTCCAGATCAACCCGGATCTGCGCGTAGCAGCGCAGTTCCCCGTTTTCGCCAGCAAAGTAGACGCGGTGGATTGTCTTTTCGTCAAGCTGCTGCGGATACCAGCCGTCATCCTTGAGAAACTGGGTGAGGGTAGCGAAGGCGCGCCACCCGTTGATGTGTTCTTGCCCTTCTTGTGGTTTGGTTGTGTCGCTGTGTCCATTGGGAGCTACTGCATCTGCCATATTCTTCTCTCCTTAATCGGGGAGTGACCAGAACTCGAACAAAGACCCCACCGATTCCCCTTTGACGTTGCGGCGGATCACTTCGCCGAAGATTGAACCGACAGAAAGCACCTTCAACTTCTGCGGTCGCTGACTGTCCTTGAGGGGGACGGTGTCGGTGACGATGATCTCGTCAATTTCTGCGATGTCGTTGAGCCGCTCGACAGCGGGGCCGGTAAAGAGACCGTGTGTGCCGATGACGGTGAACTTGTGGACATTGCACGTCCTCAGATACTTGATCGTTTCGATGATCGTGCCGGCGGTGGCGATTTCGTCGTCCAGCAAGATCACGCCCTTGCCCCATACGTCGCCCATCATCCCGGTGATGGCGACCGAATCATCGGTGAGGCGCTGCTTCTCGCCGGCGGCGACGGGCAGCTTGAGCGCGCGCGCCAGTTTGGTCGCGCGCTTAGCGTGGCCGATGTCGGGAGCAACAATGACGCTGTTACTGAGATCTTTTGTCTTGAGATGCTCCACAAAAACGGAGTGTGCGGTGAGATGGTCGGTCGGCACGCGGAAGAAGCCGTGCACCTGCGGCGAGTGCAGCGTCATCGTGATGACGTGCGTGGCCCCGGCCGTGATCAGCAGATCAGCGATCAGCCGCCCGGCGATGGAGATGCGCGGCGCGTCCTTCTTGTCCGAGCGGGCGTAGGAGTAGTAGGGGATCACCGCGTGGACGCCGGCCGCCCCGGCGGTGCGCGCCACATCCAACATCAACAGCAGTTCCACCAGATTGTCGCTGCATGGCGGCGAGAGCGGCTGGACGATGAACACTTGCTTCGAGCGCACGCTGACGCCCAGGTGGACGAAATAGTTATCGTTGGAGAACTTGCGGCTGATGGAAGGACTGACTTCCAGTCCCAAATAATGCGCGATGTTCGATGCCAGTTGGGGATGCGCGAGGCCGCTAAAAATCAACGTCCCTTCGAGCGGCGTTGTCGTGGTCCGCTCCGGCAATACGATAATTTCCTGGTCAGTCTGTCTCTCGGTCAACTTAAACTCCTTCTGATTCTCTGAATGTCAGTTCCATCTACGTACTGTAACCGTTCGCTGGGTCGGCGTTGGGACGCGCTCGGCCCGGCGCTGTGAGTGTGGGGCCAGTCTGACTCTATTGTAATCTGACTCTGCTTAGGGTCAAGCCAAGTAAGCTCCCGCCCCCGTCTCGGGGGCGGGCTGCGCCGTGAGCGAGCAAACAAGGTCAAATTGAACTATATCACGACAAACCGAGATTCTCGATCTCCACCGGCTCGACAGGTTCAGCCAGCTCGAAACCGAAGACGCGCCCGTAGAAGTAGAGTTCAGCATCCAACGCGCGCTTGATGTTCTCAGCGCGGCGGAAGCCGTGCTGTTCACCAGCGAAGGGCAGATAGGCCACGGGAATCCCCTTCGCGCGCAACGCCGCGACCATTGTTTCGGCCTGCGATGGCGGCACGACTTTATCCTCTAGCCCCTGGAAGAAGATCACCGGACAGTTGAGATTGGCGACGTGGTGGATGGGCGAGCGCGCGATGTACAGGTCACGGCGCTCCGGGTACGGTCCGACGAGGCGATCCAGATAGCGGGACTCGAACTTGTGCGTATCCGTCGCCAGCCCTTCGAGGTCGCTGACGCCGAAGTGACTCGCGCCAGCGTGAAACACGTCGCGGAAGGTCAACGCGCAGAGTGTCGTGTAACCGCCCGCGCTGCCCCCACGAATCGCCAGGCGGTTGGGGTCCACCCAGCCCTGCTCCGCCAGATAGCGCGCGCCGTTCGCGCAGTCATCCACATCCACGATGCCCCATTGCCCGTTGAGCCGCTCGCGGTACGCGCGCCCGTAGCCCGTGCTGCCACCATAGTTCACATCGAGGACGGCGAAACCCCGGCTGGTCCAATATTGCAATCCCAGGCTGAGCGCGCTGGAAGTTGCCCCCGTTGGTCCGCCGTGACTGAGGACGAGCAATGGCGGTTTTTCGCCTTCCGGCGCGGCGTAATCCCGGTTCTGCGGTGGATAGAAGATGCCGTGCGCCGTCAACCCGCCAGTGGTGGGAAATTCGATAGACTGAGGGATAGAAAGATAACCAGGATCAATCTCAATGGCATTAGCGCGCTTGAGGACTGTCTGTTGTCCCGTAGCCAGGTCGAGAACCACAAGTGACGCGGGGTGGGTGGGCGATGCGCCGCGAAACAGCGCCTTCTCTGGCGCAGCCTGGATGCTGCCGATGCTGGTGTAGGGCGTATTCAGCGGGGTGAGCGTTTTGTGGGCGGTGTCCAGGCTTGCCAGATAGTCAACGCCGTCTTTCGTGTACGTACAGATGAGCCGCTCGGCGGACTCAAAGGCGTAGGTGGACATGCCGAAACCCCACTGCGGCGCGCCGAACTCCGCTGCCATTTCGGTGAGTGGTTCCGCGCCCTCCTGCGCCAGCCGGTACAGATTCCACCACCCACTGCGATCTGATGCGAAGTAGAGCCGTCCATCGGGCGACCATTCTGGCTGGAAGATGGATTCTTCCTCGCCGCCAGCGACGAGCGCAGCGTTCGCCAGCGTCCCGTCGGGCTGTACCGCGGCGATCCATAGCTCTGTGCCGTCCCAGGGCATATTGGGATGCCGCCAGGTGAGCCAGGCGAGTGTGTTCCCGTCGGGGCTGAGGCGCGGCGTGCTGTAGAAATCGTTGCCGGCGACGAGCACTTGTTGCGCGCCGCTGCCTTCCAGCGCGATGGCGGCAATCGTGTTGACCGCTTCGCCGTGTGCGGCAAGCGCCGCCTCGGTATGGTCTTCGCGCACGCAGACTAGACGATTGCGCGCCGCATCCACGACGCAATCCGCGTAACGCAGCGGCGCTTCCGGCGTGATGGCTTCCGGCGCGCTACCCGGCGTAATGCGATACAGTCGCTGGTCGGCGAAGTTGCTGAAAATGACGATGCCGCCATCCACCAACACCGCGCCGCCGCCATATTCGTGGACGCGGGTGCGCGCATTGAATGGCGCGGGATTGACGTCTGAGGTGGTCCCGTCTGGCGCGCGTCTCACGATGACATTGCGCCCGGCTTCGGCGGGACGGCCTTCCAGCCAGTACACATCGTCGCCGTCGAACAGGCCGCCGCCCAGAGCGATGGACTGCGAGACGATCAAATCGGATGTTATCGGAGATTTCCACGCGCCGTAAGGCGCTCTGTGTTGAGTTGTCACTGCGCAACCTCCTGCTTGTGTTGGGTATAGGCGAAGTGTACCCCAGTTTGGGGAATTTGTCTATTGGGTTTGACTGCGGGCTGATTCGACCTATAACTGTGTACACCTGAGAAGCAAGATGGTTGTATGGACGAGTATGCTATAATGGATGTAAGGTTGGATCATTGTGAAAAACTATATCACTTGTCTTGGATGATTAGGAGGTAGATATGGCAACTATTGCTGAAGTGCTTCCTACTATAAAAGCATTGCCGCGCATAGACAAGCTGCGCTTGATACAAACATTAGTTTGCGAGTTGGCGCGCGAGGAAAATGAAGACCTCTTTGCAGACAACGGGGTATATCCGATCTGGACACCTTACGATGCATACGCTGCTGCCTCGACATTGCTAAACGTTTTTGAGACCAAAGCGCGTTAGCTCAAACCTGTGAACCTCCCAACCCTCCAAACCCGCGAGCGCGAACTGAAAAAACGCTGGGCCTTTCCCTACCGTTGGGGGCAGGTGCAGAACAACCTTTTCGACGCGCAGACCCGCTTCGTCTACGATGAGCCGTCCTTCGACGCGCTGCGGGCGGAGCTGGAGCGCCGCTTCGGGGCTGCGCCGAACCGCCAGGCGCTCTTCGATTACGCGCTGAACCGCTGGTACAACTTCTGGTCGGCGCGGGCGGTGGAGGAGATGTTCGCTGCGCTGGATGGCGTGGTTCCGGCGGAGAATCAGCGGGATCGCCTGGTGGATTTCACACTCAAGGGCGTGCGCTTCGACCACAAGACCTCGGTGTTCCCGCGCGGTTTCGGCCACGACCTCACCTACGCGCTCAATCACCCGGCGGCGCTCATCGAGTGGCTGTACCGTTCGCAGAGCCAGGAACAGCGCCAGCACTACGCCAACCGCCTGTTCCTCGTGCTGTACGCTTCCGGCGGTGCGCACTGGAAGCTCAAGGCGGAATTGACCTGGCTAAGCGGCATCCTCCGCGACTACGTGGCGACCTTCGATGCTGCGCGTCTGCACCGGTTCACCTTCGTGCCGGGGCAGGAGACGCTGTCTGACATTATTTGGGCGATTCGTTTGTAGAACGAATTGACAATTCGTGCAAACTAATGACCAGTGAGCTTCTTGAAGACGACATCATCCTAAACCGCGCCGATTTCCTCGCGTGGCTGGATGCTTGTTTGGCCGATGACGACCTGGAAGCCGTGCGTGCGCGCGTCGCCGACCTGCGCGCGCAGGTGGCGGTATGGGAGCCGGGTGGCATCTGGGATACAGCGCTGCCCGAGGACGCGACGGTTGCCTTTCCCCGCGACGTGCTGCTGGCTGACCTTGACCAAATCCTCGCCACGCGCACGCTGCAACGCACGCATTACTACATCGCGCGCTTGCGCAAAGCCGCCGCCGAAGTCCGCACGGGCAAGATCAACGACATCAATCTCAACCGTTGGAAGGAATACGACGAGATCATCACCGACAGTCTGTGGGTGATGGAGCGGCGCGACAGCTCTGGCGCGCACAAGGCCTGGTATTGGGGCAACTTCATCCCGCAGATTCCGCACCAGCTGCTACTGCGCTACACTAAACAGGGTGATTGGGTGCTGGATACCTTCGTCGGCAGCGGCACGACGCTGTTGGAATGTCTGCGCCTGGGCCGCAACGGTATCGGCATCGAGCTGAACCCGGACATCGCCGCGCGCACCCGCGAGATTGTGGCGCAAGCGCCGAATCCGCACGGCATTGTCGCGGACGTGGTGGAGGGCGATAGCCGCGTTGTGGATTATGCGGCGGTATTGGCGGAACGCGGCATCGCGCAGGTGCAGTTGGTGCTGATGCACCCGCCCTACCACGACATCATCCGCTTCAGCGATGACGACCGCGACCTCTCCAACGCGGCTTCGGTGGACGCCTTCATCGCGCAGTTCACGGAGATTGTGACCCGTGTGACGCCCTTCCTGGAGCGCGGGCGCTACCTCGCCATCGTCATCGGCGATAAGTACGTGAAGGGCGAATGGATCCCGCTCGGCTTCTACCTGATGCAGGCGGTGCAGACGCAGAGCTACACGCTCAAGAGCATCATCGTCAAAAATTTCGACGAGACGCGGGCCAAGCGCGAGCAGAAAGAGCTATGGCGCTACCGCGCGCTAGTGGGTGGATTTTACATCTTCAAGCATGAGTATATACTGTTGTTCCAGCGTTGAGGATTGATCCGGCATAATGGAAGGAACGATGAAGACGATTTTGATTATGGAAGACGATCCATATCAGTCGCGGTTGATGCAGCGCTTGCTTGAGCGTGCTGACTATCATATCCTGATTGAATCGAACGGGGAGAGCGGGTTGCAGACCGCAATGGCGGTGATGCCCGATCTCATTCTGCTCGACATGGGCCTGCCCGACCTCGATGGACAGACGGTTGCCGCGCTGCTCAAAGGCTCCGAGGCGCTGTCTCAAATCCCGGTGGTGGTGGTGACGGCGTGGCCTCAAGATACGGCAGCGGCAATCGCCGAGGCGTATGGTTGCGAGGGTTATATCTCCAAGCCGGTCAATGCGCGGGAATTTGCCCATCAGATTGCTGGATTTTTGAAACCAGAGGCTCCGGCAGTGTAAACTGCCGTTACCCCGTGCCTTGTGCGACTTGATGGATGGCTGCGCTGCGTCAGACGACCAGCGCAGCCATATCGTGACCGAAAAGTCCCAGACGATCCCCCGGTTGAAGGGCGATATCCGTCTTCAAGTTGTGAACATTGCGCTGCGCCTGCCGATAGCCAAGCCAGGGCGCCATCGAGTTGTGCGTCGAAAAAAGCGCCCCGTTCAAAAAGATGTGGCAGACCTCCGCCTCGGCGATGCCGGCGCGTTCCAGCGCATTGCGTACCGTATCCCCGGCGTTTAATGTAATCTGTACCACGTTTTCACGGTCGGCGCGTGGGTCTGGCGCATACTTGCGCAGTTTGCCGTACAGGTGGATTTCGACGGGCGCATCCATTTACGCCCCCTCGTTCAACAGGCGGCGTTCGCCTTCGAGCGCGCGCAGCGGAGCGATGTTCTGGGTAACTTCGATGGTACCCCGATAAGCGCCCGCCGCATCGCGCAGCGCGAAGTAGCGGATGTGAACGAACATCCCATGCAGCGAGATCCAGAACTCCGCCACGTCGCGCACACCAGCGCGGAAATCGTCGAGGATGCGCTGCACACGGCCCATACTCTGCGGCGGGTGACAGTTCTGCACCTTGCGCCCAATGATGGCGGGGGAGCGCGGGAAGACGCGCTCTCGCGTCTGCGAGAAGAAGCGTACCTCGTCCTGCTCATCCACGAAAGTAATATCTACCGGCAGCGCGCTCAACATCATACTGATCTGCTCTGCCGACAGCGCCCCAACGTTTAGCGGGATCAGGCCGTCACTCGTTGTTGATTCCGCCTTCGCCTCTGCCTCGCGCGGATCGCGGCGCGCCTGCCATTGCCGGCCGGCTGTGACATAGCAATAGCCAATTTCGCCCTCTTGCGCGCGAATCTCACCCCAGTCTTTCTCGCTCAAGCGCGCCATCGCGGCGGGGAACAGGATTTTGTGTTCCTTGTAGATCATGTCGCGGATAGTCTGATCCAGCAGCGTAAACGTCTCTTCAATCTGGGCGCTGAACGTAGCGTTATCTGCGCCTGGTCCGACGTCGAGTAGAGCGCCCAACTTTTTCCAGGCCGCGCGAATGTCATCGTGGACGGCCCACATCACTTTTGAGGGACCTGAAAAGTCGTAGCGTTCCAGGTAGGAAAAGAGGATGTTTTCCTTGCGCAAGTAGTGCCGTTCGTACTCGCGCAATTTCAGCACTTTCTCGCGGGCCGCGCGCAATGTCGCTGCGCTTGGATCAGCTTTGACGTCGTCCAGGGCGGCGCGGAGACTATCCAGCACGCGCCCCACGGCCAGGTTTTCTGCGCGGAACGTGAACACAGGATGGCCGGGGATCGTTTGCGGGTCAGTCTGGTCGTCCAGCGACTCGCGGAAGACAGCCACATGCACGTCGCACAGCGGCTTGATCTGTTCAGGCTCCAATCCCTCGGCGACCAACGCCTGCTCGATGTGCGCGATCTCGTCGCCGCCGACGCCGGCCAGCAGCTCGGCGAACTGCGCTTTAACGTCCTCCACGCTCGCCCCGGCGTGCAATTGCCGAATGATCCCCTTCAGCGTTTCTTGCCGCTGTGTTTGGTTGTTGATATATTCGCTCATAGAAAATTACCTCCAAAGATATTTGTCACTCGAAAATCCATCTGTGTTCTTTGGAACGTTGAAACGTTTTAACGTTCGAACGTTCGAACGTTCGAACGTTCCAACGCTCCAACGTTCAAACGCCCCACGCAATCTCGAACGCACACGCGATTGCGCCGGCCGAGCAGACGGCTTCACAGATTGTGCAGTAAGTGCAGTCCGCCGGACGGACGATCACTGGCCCCGTCGCTTGCATCTCGACGGCCTGTGTGGGGCATTGGGCGGCGCACTGCCCGCAGCGCGTACATAACGCCAGGTCAATGTCGGGTAATGTCCATTGTTCCACCATAACAAACCGCCTTTCTGATGATGCCTCAAGCATATCAGAAAGGCGGTCATTGCGCTACGACAAAAGTCTGATTCGCGATTAAAATGCTGTACGCTGATTTCCGTCGCTTGACGCAGATTTTTTCGCTCTACCACATTGATCTGCGAAAATCTGCGTCCTGGATAGATTAATTCTGCGCTTCGACCTCCAGCGCGGCGCGGTCGAGCAGCACGATGCGTCCGCGATCTATGCGGATCAATTTCTCATCGGTCAAGGCGCGCAATGAGCGCCCGATCATATCGCGGACTGTGCCCAGGTACGCGGCCATCTCATCCTGCGTCCATTTCTGCGCGATGGCCGCGCCATCCGCCTGCTGCAAGAGGAAGCGCGCCAGCCGCGCGCGCACCGGGCGCAGCGCGAGGTCTTCCACCAGGTCGGTGAGGTGCGCCAGCCGGTCGGCGAAATCCTGCAAGATGACGAGCGCCAGCTCTGGGCAGACACGCAGCGCGCGCAGGAAATCGTCTTTGAGCGTCGCGTACAGCGTGACATCGGTGATCGCCACGGCGCTGGCGTGGTTGCTGTTGTCAGATTGAAAGAGCGGCACGGTGTTGAACGCCTGCCCAGGCCCCAACCGTACCAAGACCTGTTGGCGGCCCTGGGAAGACATCCGGTACACTTCGACGTTGCCCGCGACGATAAAGTAGGCGGCCTCACACGGCTCACCTTCGACGACGATCAGCGCGCCGGCGGGATACGCACGCCGCACAACGACGTCGGCTAGATAACTCAGGGCAGCCTCTGAGAGCCTGGCAAATAACTGGATATTCCGCAGTGTTTGGGATTTTGCAGCTTCGACTACAGGCATTACTTTTCGACAACCATCTTGAGGTGCGTCAGCGCATTGAGAATGAGGTGTTTGGCATCCTCAAGGTCCCATTTGCCGGTGTTGATGATGAGATGATAGAGCAAGGGATTGTCCCAGTCAATGTCGAAGAACCGCTCCAGGTAGGCCGCGGCGGCTTCGTCTTTACGTTTGACGCGCGCGCTGGCTTCATCCAGACTGCATTTCTCTTGTTCCTGCACGCGCAGCACGCGCGCACCGAGTGGCGCGACCACCCGCACGTGCAGGACTCCCGGCTGTTCTTGCAAAATGGCCTGCCCGCCGCGCCCGACGATGATGACATTGTCGTGTTTGTGCGCCTCAAGGATCACGTCTTTCACCAGGTTGACGTTGCGTGCTTCGTCTAGCATCTCGACTGGCAGCGCGCGCTGCGGAGCGCTGCTGATCCAGGCATCCGCCGCCGAGCGTCGCCTGCCGAACAGCCGGTCCACAAATCCGCGCATTTTGTATGAGTCCTCGGTGAAGTCAACGATCTCATCCTCGGAAATACTGGCCTCCGAAGCGACCCGCGCAATGAGGCTTTTGTCGAAGTAGCTGTAGCCAAGCGCCTCACACACGCGCCGCGCGATGGCATCCCCGCCGCTGCCATACTGTCGTGAAATGGTAATTACAGGCATTGCTCACCTCCTTTGGATATGGTTACAGGTTGCACGTTACAGGTTGAAAGTTATCAGTTTTGTTGTGGTGTAGGGCTGGTTTGCTGGAATGTTGGCCCTGCTATACTCTTATATTACCAGATTCCAGGGCGCTTTGCAATAGGTCATGAAGCAGACTAAAGTTGACGATCCTCAACTCGAATGGGGCGTGTAGTGACGACTTCAGTCGTTTGTGTGAACAGCGACTAAAGTCGCCACTATCCACAAGACAGGTTATAATGAGACGAAAACGTGAGGTGGAATATGAAAATTCGTTCGATCACCGTCTTTACCGCAGCCACCGACCCTTTGGATAGCGCGTGGTTTGCGGAACTGGGGTCCTTCTCTCTGGCGGCGCGCCAGGCGTACACGGAGGCCGGCTTTGAGGTGCAAACGACGCGGCTGGCGTTGGACGGCGTGCCGGTGCGTCTGGCGGATCCCGTCGCTTTTGCTGTCGCAGCAGAGACGTTGGCCCGCGATTGTGGCTTTGAGTATGTTGCGTTGGGGCCGGCTGGCATCGAGATGCTGCCGCGCCTACCGGCGATGTTCGCCGCGACCCACGCTGTTTTTGCGACTGCGCACATTGTCAACCCGGCGAGCGGCGCAGTGGATGGCGCGGTAGCGCGGATGGCGGCGCGGGTGATCCACGAAGCGTCGCGCATTGAAGACGGCTTTGGCAATCTGCGTTTTGCGGCGCTGGCGAATGTTCTGCCTGGCACGCCCTTCTTCCCTGCTGCGTATCACGGCGGCGGCGCGCCAGCCTTTGCTGTGGCGACCGAAGCGGCGGATCTGGCGGTCGCGGTGGGCCAGGCGGCTGATTTGGCAGAGGCGCATCTGCGCCTGCGGCAGGCCATCGAAGCTGAAGCTGCGCGGATTGTACAGGTGGCGGAACGGTTGGCTGCCGCTCACGGTGTACGCTTTGGCGGGATTGACTTCTCGTTAGCGCCGTTCCCCACGCCGGAGTGCAGCATCGGCGCGGCGTTGGAGGGGCTGACCGGGCAGCCGCTTGGCGCAGCGGGGACATTAGCCGCAGCCGCCACCCTCGCCGATGCGATTGGGCAGGCGCGCTTTCCGCACATCGGCTTCTGTGGCTTGATGCTTCCGGTGTTGGAGGATGCGGTTCTGGCGCAGCGCGCCGCTGAAGGACGCTTGCATGTGGGGGAACTGCTGCAATGGTCCGCCGTGTGTGGGACAGGACTGGATACCGTGCCCCTGCCGGGCGACGCAAGCGAGGAGGCCCTTGCGCGGTTGCTCTTCGACGTGGCGGCGCTCTCAGTCCGCCTGCACAAACCCCTGACGGCGCGGTTGATGCCCCTCCCCGGCAAGCTGGCAGGCGATACGGTGCATTTCGATTTCGCCTTCTTTGCCGACGGCGGCGTTTTGCCGTTGCTGGGCGACGCGCGGGAAGGCTTACTTGACCGGACGTTGGAACTGCGTTTGCACGCGCGGGCGTAATCAATAAACCTGACAGGTCCAGGAAGACCTGTCAGGTCTTGTTGCGGACGTTACTTCGAGAACAGCAGCGCGGCATCCGAGTGCAGCAGGGAGACGAAGGTGTAGATGCCGAACACCGTGCCGTGCGGAAATGCGAACAGGTTGAAGAGCGCCAGGACCAACGCCAGCACTCGCGCCCAAGAACGATACTGAAGCAATCCAATGCCGGCGACGATGGTAGGGGCAGCGAACAGCAGCGTCAGCCCGATACCGAACATGCCCATGATGGTGAGGATACCCATAGCCTCACTGTCACCGGAGATCAATCCGGCGCTTAACATAATAGTAACGATGACGCAGCCGAGTAGCAGCCCCATAATCCCCAAGATCACGTGTAGCCAGGCCAGAACCTTGATATTTGTTTGCATGGTTTTCTCCTTTATCGTGCTGTTTACTTATTCTACGTTTGCCGGGAACCACGGTTGCGCTTCCGCAAAGGAAACCTCCCACATGTTGTCCACGCGGGAGGTCAAGTTGATGGTGCGGTAGGTGTGCGACTAGCGTGCGGGCAACCGGACGATGAGCTTGGTCAGGCCATCGTTGCCGTGTTCTACCATCAGATTGCCGCCTAGTTCTTCGCAGAAGCGTTTACTGGTGATTAGCGCGATGTCTGAACTTTCCTGTTCCTTCGTTCCCGGCCAGGATGTGTTCTCCGAAGATTCTCTAGCCGGTTTTTTCATCGCAATGTCGAAGAAGAACCAATCTACTTCCTGGACTTTCTCACGGGTGACGACGAGGGAGATTGTACCCTTGCCGGTGAAGCGCGAAGCATAGTAAAGCAACCCTAGCAGCACCCAGCGCACCGTGGAGGCATCGGCGCCCATCTCGCCTAATTCGCCCGTGCAGCGGATCTCCAGCACGTTCTCGCGCCGGGCAAGAATGGGCTGGCTGACGCGCAACACATCGCCCAACAGGTCGGCCATGTCGAAAGCCCGCGCGTAGATATTCGTCTTCCCGGCGTCGTTTTTGGTGGTGCGGAAGACTTCATCAATCATATTGAGCAATTTTTGCCCAGCGTCATAGATGGATGTCAGGTCTTGTTGTTGAAATTCCGTGATCGGGCCGTCAATGCCTTTGAGAATGACGCGCGAAAAGCCGGTGATGGCGTTGATCGGCGTTTTGAGATCGTGCCCCATCATAGACATCGCGTTCATATCGAAAGTCTTGGCGCGTTCAGCTTTGCCGATATAGAAACCACTGCTCAATGCCCCGACCAGGCTGACAACGCGGGGATACAAGATGGCGATGTATTCCGCTGTTAACTCACTGACCAGTTCCCGCGCCAACATATCGTATATCTGGCTCAGCGCCTCAGGTTGCAAGTTGTCCATACTTTCCAGGGTCTTGCCGATTTTCTGCGCTGGTTCAGCGATAAAAGGTTCGGCCACCAATAGCTTGCTTAGTTGATCGGTTGCTTTTAAGAGGATAGACTGCAGATCGGTAATCTCAGATGCGGTTGGGCTGAGTTGTGTCATCAATGCGAGCCAGGCCTGGGCAATGTCCTGGCGACGTGCGTATAAGACCTGATAGATATGCGATTGCTCTTCAGTGTTCATTTCCTCTCCACTTTATGAATTGCCGTACACTGGGTCAGTGAGAAGCCTTAAAGTTTTCGTGCTTGCGCTGTTATCATATCACGATCTGCAAGTAATGCGAGTCAAGCGTTATTATAGCGCGGTCAAGAAAAGTCACATTGACGTTTCACGTTTTACGTTTGAAGAAAGCTTGTCCTTCAATTGAGATGAAATGCACTCGGATGATAGAGCCTTGGAAAACGCCTGGGCCTCTGTTTTATTGTTGGAAGTCTGCTATAATAGTCGTAGTTGCTGATAATCCACACACCTATCCCTTGTATGGGGATGCGTGAACGATGAGGAGAGAGCGCCATGACACACGGAGCGACGGTTGAGGATCTGTTTGCTCTGGCCATTCAGGCAGAGGAAACTGCGGCAGAATTTTACCGGGGGCTGGTGAGGAAATTCTCCTATGAAAGCGAAATCGCCGATTTCTGGCAGCGCTATGTGCTTGACGAGGTCGCACACGCGCTGTGGCTGGAGCGTCTGCGGGGCAATCTCAGCGCCGAGCGGCTTGCGGAACCTGTTGATGGCGAGATGCTTGCCAGCGCCCATCGCGCGCTTAGTATATCGGTTGAAAACGTGCTATCCGGCATTCACACGCTTGAGGATGCTTATGAGGTGGTCAGTGACCTGGAAAATTCCGAGACCAATGCCGTTTTCGAGTTCCTCATCACCAATTTCCCTTATGATCGGGAAGTCTTGAATTTCCTACGTGTGCAGCTAAATGACCATGTGAACCGGCTCATCGCCGCGTTCCCGCCCCGTTTCAGAGATCCCGACGTGCGACATGCTGTCACGGCGCGGGGCTAGAAGGAGATTGTGATGCAGATTGACGTTGTTGTCGGTGCGATTCAAACACAGGCGGCGCAAGCCGTGGTGGTGAACCTCTTTGAGGGGGTGACGATTCCCGGTGGGGCGACTGGCGCTATAGACGCCTCCCTCGGCGGTCAAATTCAGGTGCTCATCGCCGGCGGTGACTTTCGCGGCAAGCCCAACGAAGTCGCGGTGCTCTATCCCAATGGCGCTCTGCCTGCCCGCCGGGTGATCCTGGTGGGGCTTGGCAAGCGCGAGAAATTTACCCTGGACACAATCCGGCAAGCCTCCGCGACCGCGGCGAAGAAAGCCCGCGATCTGGGCGTGACACACCTCCACACCATCGTCCACGGTGCGGGGGTGGGGGAAATGGCCCCGGAGCAGGCCGCGGCTGCCGTCGTCGAAGGGACGCTGCTGGGACTGTATCGCTTCCACGAACTGAAGACGCAACTGGACGAGGTGCGGCCTGATCTGGATGCACTCACCCTCGTTGAATGGGATGCGGCGCGTCAAGGCGCTCTCGAAGCTGGCGCGCGTGTTGGACAAATCGTGGCCGAGTCCACATGGCTGGCCCGTGACCTGGAGAACCGTCCGGCGAACATCGCCACGCCCTCGTACATGGCATCCATCGCGCAGAACATCGCGGCGGAGGTGGGGCTGCGCTGCGAGGTCTTGGACAAGGCCGCATTGACGGCGTTAGGGATGGGCGCGCTGCTCAGCGTCAACCAGGGCGGCGGCGAACCCGCGCACCTGGTTGTCCTGGAGCACAACGCCGGGCGCGCTGACCTCCTCACAGTGGCGCTGGTCGGCAAGGGGATCACCTTCGATACAGGCGGCATCTCCCTGAAGCCGAGTGAGAATATGCATCGCATGAAAGGCGATATGGGCGGCGCGGCGGCGGTGATCGGTGCGCTGCGCGCGGCGGCCTTGCTTGCGTTGCCATTGCACGTCGTCGGTCTGTTGCCGTTGACCGAAAATATGCCCGATGCGCACGCGACCAAGCCGGGCGATGTGGTGCGTTCGCTCAAGGGCCTGACCATCGAAATCCTCAACACCGACGCCGAAGGCCGTTTGATTCTGGCGGACGCGCTTACCTACGCGCAAACCTTCGCGCCACAAGCCATCTTCGACATTGCGACGCTGACCGGTGGGCGCGTGATCGCCCTAGGTGAGCACGCGGCGGCGGTGATGGGCGACGACGCGCTCATTGCGCGCCTGCGCGCTGCCGGGGAGGCGACCTACGAGCGCGTCTGGCCGTTACCGCTCTTCGAGGAATATGGCGAGTCGCTCAAGAGCGCCGTGGCGGATGTGGCGAACGTCGGCGGACGCGCCGCCAGCAGTATCCTCGGCGGCTTTTTCCTCAGCAAGTTTGTGCCCGACGGCGTTCCCTGGGCGCACATTGACATCGCCGGGTTGGATATTGCCGAAAAAGATGCGCCCTACGTCCCCAAGGGCGCAACGGGTTATGGGACGCGGTTGCTCGTGGACACGCTGCGCAACTGGTGAGAATAATTCGTAAAACGTAAAACGTAAAACATAAAACGTGAAACATAAGGCGTAGAACGTAAGAGGATTACGTTTTACGCCTTATGTTTTATTGTTCCTGAAGCGGATTGTGGTGACGGGGCCATTGTCGTTGTGCAACGTCAGGGCGCCCGAGAGACCGCGCTCGACCAGGTTTTTGATCAGATAGAGGCCCAGATTGTGACGGGTGAGGTCCACAACATCGGTAGGATAATCTGGCCCATCATTGTAGAACTCGATGACGACTACCTCGTTTTCTTCCTCGGTGATGCGCACCCGAATTTTGGCGGTGGAGCGATCTTTCAATGCGTATTTGATGGTGTTGGTCGTCAGTTCGTTGATGATGAGCGCCAGATTCGTGGCCTGTGACGATGGAACCCGCACTGGTGACGGCATAACATCCACGGCAATGTTGACGCCGCGAGGCAGCGTTTGCAAGGCGGCGTTGATGATCCGGTGGGTCAACGTATCGAGCGGGAGCGGCGCCCATTCTGCGTCGGAGAGCATCGCGTGGACCTGCGCCATCCCTTGTACTCGTCCAATGAGGCCCTGGATGAGCGTTTGTCCATTGGCTTCGCATCCGGCGCTGAGGTAACGCTGCTCGGAGTAAAGCAGACCGATAATCGCCGAGAGGTTGTTTTTGACACGGTGGTTGATTTCCTGGATGAGGGTAGTTTTGGTTTCTGCATCGCGCAACACTTGCTCGAACAACCGGGCGTTCTCGATGGCTATCGCCGCCGTAGCCGCCAGGGCTTCCATAATTGGGATGTCCTCCTGGTGAAAACAATCCACCTCGGTGTCTACGACTTGCAGCGCGCCGATAACGTTTTGTTTGATCTTCAGGGGCACGCTGAGGATGCAGCGGATTTCGACGCCGATTTCCAGATCAATGGCTTTGTAATGCCGCTCGTTGAGCCGTGTGTCGGGCACAATAGTGCTTTGACCTTCTTTGACTGTCCATCCGACAATCCCCTGTCCCCACGCTACCCGGCGTCCCCGGATGAGCCACTGCTCTGAGGATTCCCGACAGACGATGTCGCGCGTTTTATCCTCCACCAACCAGATTGAGGCCGCCCGCACGCCCATGATGAGTCTCACCTGATCCAGGATGGCGGAAAGCACGGCATCCAAATCCAGGCTGGAGCTAAAAACCTGACCAGCCTGGTTCAACAGGGAAAGGTCGCGGTTGCGCTGCTTCAGAACTTCCTCGGCCTGCCGGCGTTTGGTGATGTCGCGGATATTGACGAGTAGCGCCGGTTGCCCGGCGTAATCAATCCGGCTGAACTTGACTTCGAGAGGGATGACGCGCATGTCTTGGCTGACGCTCTCGATTTCCAGATGTTCGACTGCGCCGTTGAGCATCTTCGCAAACGCCTGAGCGACTTCTTCACGCCATTGCGGCTGCGTTAGCGCGACGATGTTGTGACCGAGCAGCGCCTCGCGTTCGATTTGATAAAGGCGGCAGGCGGCGTCGTTAACGTCCAGAATAACGCCTTCCAGGTTGATGACGAAGGTAGCATCGGGTGAGTTGGTGAACAGGGTGCGGAAGCGTGCTTCGCTGTGACGCAGTTCCACCTCGACGTGCTTACAGCGGCTAATTTCCGCCTGTAATTCCGCCGTCGCTTGCGCCAGTGACGCTGTACGCGCTTGCATTGTGGCGAGATCATCTTGACATTCGGTCAATGTTTTGGGTATTGCCATACTTTATCCCTTTTTAAACCTTCAACTCTATTTTACATGGTTAGGGAAAAGTATGCAAGAGCAATGCTCATCTACTGGACGGTGACTTGCTGGTACACCTGGGTGGCGTTGCCGTCGAGGTCTTCGACGATGAAGCCGACCAGATAGAGACCGGGCGCGGCATCCAGCTCCTTCCATGTGAACATCTGGCTGCCGAAGGTCAGCTTGCCGCCTTCTTGCCGTGAGACGGTCGCCTGCCCAGAGCCTAAATCGAGCCACTTCTCCAACACGGTGAAGGTGTCTCCGGTCTGCGGGGTGATCTCACGCGGCGCGCCGCTGCCGTTTTCGCCGGTGAAGCCGAACACTTGCTGCAACACACCGTTGGCGAAGTACAGGCGTGCGTAACGCGACTCACCGCCATCGGCGTAGGTATACATGCCATCCACCGTGTACACAGCTTGTTCGTATGTCGCGCCGTAGCTCTGCGGCTCGAAGTTTGCCACGACGGTGTTGCTGCCATCGCTGATGGCGAAGACGATGGGTTCCCACTCAAACTCCATCGTGAATTCGCTGTTTTGGCTCCATACCGGGTAATAGACGCCGTCAACTTCGCGGGTCTGGTCGCTTTCCAGATAATCTGAGTCGGCCACAAAAATCGCGTTATACGTCGGGTCGTAGTATCCCACAAATAGATAGACGTAGCCGACGTTTGCGCCGCGAATGTCCACGCTGAGCAAGACCGGTTTGCCCGGCGCGGCGACGTTACTCGACAGGGTAACGGGCGATACTTCGATGCCAGACGCGGCCGGCGCTGCAATCGCGCGGTCCGGCACGACAATGTTGGTGCTGGCGGGCTGGAAAGTTCGCCCGGTGTAGTGGAACGCCAGGAAATCATCCCACAACGACGCCTGCGTGAAGCGCCCGGCGACGGTGTTGTACGACTGGTAGCCGGTGATGGGCGAGGCGTAGAGCTGCGAGTTGGGGAAGTAGATCGAGACGCCGGTTGCGCCGGGCTTTTTCGCGCCGTGTTTTTCGGCGATGATGGCCTGACCGAGCGCGTTGAGTACTTTATCGGCGGCCTGGCTGACGGCCTGGCTGCCGCCTTCGCGTTTCAGCAGTTGGACGAAATTGCCCAGGTCAATGTATGCTGGCGGGACGTTGTTGCCGAAGATGTTGGTGAACGATTGGGCGTAGCTGCGCGCTTGCGCCACGGTGCGCTGGTTGGCCGATTGCAGCGCATAAGCGAAGTCGTTCACGCTGTTGATCAATGCCGGCATTTGCGCAAGGTCAACCGCCGTGAGGGTGATGCTCTGCTCGAACTGCTGCGTCAGTTGGGACGCCGACAGCGACCCGAACATGCCGCCCATCGGGGCGCTTTGCCGCAGGAATTCGGCGCGCGCCTGGTCATCTACGATACGTTCATCGTCCTGAATGTAGCTTTGCACGATCAACTGGCCCAGCTCGGCGCCGCTCATCGCGGGGGAGTTTTGCAGGGCGCTCAAAAAGCTGGCGTAAGCCCAACCCAGGGATGGCTCGGTTTCTTGTGAGGCGACAGCGTAGCGGGCATGGGGCGCCAACATCGTGAAGACTTCCAGATGTCCCATCAGGCAGGCATCCATGCCAATGAGTTCGAATTTCTCGATGCCGGTCTGATTGCGGATTTGGGTCAGCGCCTCATCCAGTTCGTGCAGGTAAATCTGGTTGCCAAGCGCCGAACCGAGCGGAACGCTGCGGTCGCCGCTGCCCCGTGGATCGGGATCGCTCCAGCCGCCGGGCCAGCCCATGCCGTGATCGGACATAATCAGCACGTACTTGTCCGCCGGAAAGTTGGCGACGGCCCAGGTGACGAAATCCACCAGCGTTGCGCCGTCGGCCATGTTGGCCTCGCCGAGGTCGGCGATTTCCTGCGAGCCAATCCGCTGCAGGTCATTGTCTTGGGTGACGTAGAACCGTTTGGTTGAGGTCCAGTCGCCGTCAGCATAATAGCCGCCGCGATAGCGGTCTATTTGCGCGACGATGTGTACGTTGTCGCTGGAACCGACGCGCTCGGCCTCGTTCAAGTCAATGTAGATGTCCTGTTCGAGGATTTTGTCGTCGGCATCCTGGTAGAGCATGACCAGCCACGATTTGGCTTCTCCCGACGCTGCCGGCGGGACCGTGGTCTTAATCGCTGGCGGCACAGTGGGCTTTGCCGGGGCCACGGTTGGTCGCTCAGGGGCGGTGGTGGGATAGTCGTAGGTGTACTGGCCCGACTCCGGCAGGCTAAAATCCCCTATAAATTGCGAAGCAAAGTAGATGAGGGCGCATATCACACACAGCGCAATGGCCCCCAGGATGACGAGCATCAGTAGCGAAGGTTTGCCGCCGCCGGGCATCCGCAGGCCAGAGAGCGACGGCGGCAGGGTAAATCCGCCGCCCCCACCAGGTCGCGGGACACTGCCGCTGCTGATGGGCCGCGGCGCACTGCTTACGCCGGATGGACGCGGAGCGCCTGTCCCCGCGGGCGTGGGAGCGCTGGGGGGCTTCTGGCGCTGCGGCGCTGCGGCGCGCTCGCGTTCCCCGGAATCCTCCGGGCCGGCGCGCCGTCGCCGTTGCGCGCGAATTGTTTCGTGCTCGTTATCGTTGGACATATCTTTACCTCACTTTTGGTTATACCGACTACTCTTCATTTTAATCGTAGCCTGGGGCCTTGCGCCCGTTGCTACTGAGACTACTGATCCACCAGCACAATCCATCCATTGTCCAGGCGCACCTTTCCTTGTCGGCGCAATCCTGAAAGCGCGCGGTTGATACTCTCGCGGCTGGTGCCGACGAGCGCCGCCAGTTCTTGCTGTGTCATGGGCAGCGCGATCCGCACCCCGTCGGCTACGGGTCGTCCTGACCACTCGGCCAGCCGTTGCAGCCGCAGGAAGAGCCGGTCGGCCACGGTCATCGAGGCCAGCCCCTCCGCTTCCTCCGTCATGTGCCGGAGCCGCGAACTTAATGCGCGCAGCAGGCTGCGGGCCAGGCTTGCCGACTGCGCCAGCCCGTGCAGCAGCACATCCTGGTGCAGTTCTAGCGTCCACGTTGGTTCAAGGGCTTCCACGCTCGCCGAGCGCGGCAGGTCCTCGAACAGCGCCATCTCGCCGACAATTTCGCCCGGTCCGAAGATGCTGACGGATAACTCACGCCCTTCCTCGCCGATGACGTACACGCGCACTTTGCCGCGGGTGATGATGTGACACGTCGTCCCCGGTTCGCCCTCGTGAAAGATGACTGCCCCGGCTTCGTACATCCGCCCTTTGGCTTCTGCGGCCAGGAAGCGCAATTCCTCGTTGTTAAGGCCCTCAAAGAGGGGAAGTGAACGGAGAAAGCTTACCCGTTCTGCGATTGGATCCGTCGTTGTCATCATAGGATTGGTTATCAATGGGTTGTGAGCACAATATGCTCTTGTGTTGGTTGGATTGCCATATCTCCATTGTAATCTGATCTCGTTCATCTGCAACCCCCTTCTTTATCCACCCAGGATGACAATCCGCAGGGCCAGCCCGACCCCGGCGGCCAGGAGCACGCTCAAAAGCGTCTCCGCCCAATGGCTGGTCAATTGCACCAGCACGCCCATTCCATTGCCTTGCATGTGAACGGATGTCAAGCGGCGGGGAAGCAGCACCAGCGGCGCGAGTGCGAACTGCCCGGCGAGGACGAAGCTGGCGATCAGGACACGCTCGATCATCGGCTCATACTTCTCGCCGACGCCCAGGTGCGGCGCGGCGTCTGGTCCCCACACCCCGCGCACGATGAAGCGTAGCGTCACCCAGGCCGGTTGGAGCAGCAGGAGATACCCAATGGTTAAAGCCGCGACTTTGGACAGCCCGGCGTGTCCGGCTGGCGGATTTGCTGGATGTAGCATGACGACGAATGTGATGATAGCGATGTGGGTGAGTTGGTCAATCAGGAAGTACACCAAATCCCAGGTGGGGTTCTTGGCGCGGATCAGGCGCGCTCTCACCACGTCAATGACCGTGTGCGTCAGCCCGATCAACAGCGCGTTGCGCCACCAGCCCGGATCAACCAGAATCGCGCACACCAGCGTCGTCAGAGTCACAATCCCGCCATGCGCCACGACGCCCCAGAGTGAACGCGCCTTCCACTTCGCCACAAAATCGAATTGCAAGAGATAGTCGCCGAGTAGATGCGCTAAAATCATGATCGTGAACATGTCACACCTCCTTTGCTTTTCTACCTCTAGCATATCCGACAAGCTGGCGCGCGACAATGACATCCGTCACACCAGCGCCAATGTCCATTTGCTCTAACCTGTGATTGTGTGTAGAATGGGGGTGACAAATTTGAAGGTTTTACGATTTATGAAAGGTGGGGGCTGATGAAGGAAACAGAACTGAAGATGCAACTGGCGTTCAGCCAGAAGGCTTTGGATATTGTTCTGGCGATTGATCGTATTCGGGATGCCGCGCCCGGCCCGACGGCGATATTTTCCGGCCTGGCGCACGTCATGTGCGATCAGTTCCAGGTGGATGTGTGCTTGCTGTACGTCATGGATCGTGAGACGCGCGAACTGGAGCTGAAGGTTGTGCAGGAGCACGACCGCGCCTGGCGCGAGGTCGCCGACGCGCTGTCTCAAGCGCGCGTCCACGAGGCGATGCATGACGGTGTGGTAACGGTATGGGAAGCCAGGGACATTTTACCCTCGTCGGTAACGTCGAGGCTGCCGGAGACGTTCCGCATGGCGGCGATTCCCGTCTTTATGGACGAGAAGCCGCTGGGCGCCGTTTTAATGGGGCGCAATGCTCCCGTGTTCAACGCTGGCGAGATCCAACTTATGCAAACTGCGGAAAGCCAGATGGACTCGGCCATTGTTCAGGCTTACACCTACCACGATCTCGCGCAGCGCAACAAAGAACTGGAGACAATTTATCACTTTGACCAGATTCGGGACCAATATCTGCCTTTCGACGAGATGTTGGACGTGGTTTTGCAGGACCTCTGCCGCGTCATTGAGGCTGAAATGGGCTTTGTGATGCTGTATGATCAAACCGGCAAACAGTTAGAAATGCGCGCCGTTACCCACGATGACCTGCTCCAAAAGGTGGTTTACTACGAGACGATGACGCGCGTGGCAAATGACGCTATCCGCCGCGCGCAGTTGCTCTGCCAGGAATGTGAAACGCCGCCCTGTGCGATTTTGGCGATCCCATTGATCCTGCGCAACGAGATCATCGGCGTATTTGGCGCGATCAACCGCGATCCGCAGCGCCGCTTTACCCGTGATCACCAGCGACTGCTGAAGGCCATCGTCAGCCAGATGGACACAGCGATTTTCGAAAGCCTGGAACAGCGGCGGCTGCGGCGCGTCCTGGGGCGCTCCGTGGATTCGCATGTTCTGGACCGGATGCTGGCGAATCCTAACGTGGACATCCTCAAGGGCGAGCGCGTGGTCCTCACGGTGCTGTACGGCGACCTGCGCGGCTCGACACACATGGCGTTACAGCTCAAACCGGAGACGCTGGTGGAATTTGTCAACGACTATCTGGGACGGATGACACAGGTCATCCATGCCTACCAGGGGACGCTGGATAAATACATCGGCGACGAAGTGATGGCGCTTTTTGGCGCGCCGCTGCCGCAGCCCGATCACGCGCTGCGGGCGGTGCGTGTGGGTTTGGAAATGCAGGTCGCTCATCAGCGTTTGATGGCGGATTGGGCGGCGCGTGGCATCGAAGCGGCGGCGCTGGGGATTGGCATGGCGACGGGCGAAGTCGTCGTCGGCGAATTCGGCTGTGAACTGCGCACCGATTACACCATCATCGGCCCGACGGCGAACCTGGGGGCGCGCATCTGCGCTGTGGCGAAGCCTGGCGAGGTCCTCATCAGCCCGGAAACTTACGAGCTGGTCAAGGATGCAGTCGAGGCGACGCCGATTCCAGGGATGCGCTTCAAGGGCATTGATGAGGATGTCACGGTCTACGCTGTAACCCGCGTCTTGGATTAGCCTTCTTCTTTCGACTGCAATTTCCAATAGACTTGGTGTCTTGGCGGTAGTCGCAGCTTTTTCATCCGTACCAGCAAGGAGTATAACCGAACCTGGGTACAGCCCCGATAATGAAAATTTTGCCGCAGAACACGCGGAGAGCGCAGAGTATTTTTTATCTTTCTCTGTGAATTCTGTGTTCTCTGTGGCTATTTACAGAGGAGGTTGGGATGGAGCCTATGAGGTGGCGCAGTCTGGCTCGCAGGTGGTCTGCGGCGTTGCTCGTTGCGCTTCTTTGCTGCGTGCAGCTCCCTGTCTATGCGCAGCGCCCGCCTACCGCGCTCTCTGTGTCGGTCGTTGCTACCGATGCGACAGTCTTCCCAGAAGTCACGCTGACCGTCGCCGTGCGGGACGCAAATGGTGCGCCGGTTCCCGATTTGAAAGCCACAGCGTTTGAGATCAACGAAGACCGCGCGCCCGTCGCCCGTCCGATCCTGGCGGTCGAGACGCTGACCAACACCGCTCTGGCCCTGTCGGTCGTGGTGGTGGTAGATGTGTCGGGATCGCTGAAGGGGCAGCCGCTTCGAGATGCCCAGGCCGCCGCGCGCGCGTTGATCGGGCAACTCGACGAGAAAGATACGGTCGCCTTGATCGCTTTCGCCGATGCCGTGAATCTTGACGCGCTGAATGAAGCGCGCGAACATCCCTTCACGACCGATCACGCGGCCGTCCTCGCTCTTATTGACAGCCTGGAGGCCAAAGGAAGCACCCCGCTCTACGATGCGCTCTACAAGGCTGTGCTCTGGGCGCAGGAAGCGTCGCCAGGCAATCGCGTGGTGTTGCTGCTCACCGACGGCATTGATGAAGGCCCCGGCAGCCTTGTTGCCAGCGCCGAGACGCCTATCCAGGAAGCGATGCGCGCCGGCGTCCCTATTTTCACCGTCGGATTGGGCGATGAGATTGATCGAGGCTATCTGGAACGGGTCGCGCGTGTCACCGGCGGCGCTTACCAGGAGACGCCCGCTTCGGCGCAGTTGACCGGGCGTTTTCTTACTGTACTCGATCAACTCAAGCAGCAGTATGTGCTGACCTACGTTTCTGGGCTGCCGGCCGATGGCGCTGAACATCGGGTGCAGGTCAACGTCGAACTTGAAGGTCGGCGGGCCAGCGCGGAAGCGACCTTCGGCCCGCTGCCGCAGCCGGAACCTACGGCGCTCTCCACGCCGCTCCCCACAGCGACGCCTGCCCCCACGCCGACCCCGGCGCCCACGCCTACACTCACGCCGGTCCCCTTTGGCATTGTCGTGGCGACTACGGCGAAATCCGTTTGGCAGGGATTGGGAGCGGCGCTGAAAGCGGCCTGGGCCTGGTTTGGGGGTGTGCTGTGGTGGGTTCTGGGCGCCATTGTGATCGTGCTTGCGCTGATCCTGATCGTATCGCTTGTCAGAACTGTCGCCCGCGCGCAGCGGGCGCGTCAGATGGCGGCGCAGGAATTTTGCGCGGGTTGTGGACGACCTCTAGCGCCGGATGAAATTTGTCTGGAGTGCGGCGCAAACGCTGGTCGCATCGGGCAGATGGACCTTGCTTACGAGGGATAAGGCGGAGCAGATGGCTGATTTTCGATCAGCGGCTATCCTCTATCCAACGCCGTTTGATAGCTCTTCCGCACATAAGCCATAATTCGCCCGATGGTTTGCGGGGCGACGACGGTTACTTTTGTCCAGCGTTCGATGACCCGCTCGCCAGCTTTGAACGGCTCGATCTGATTATCCTGCGCTAACGTCTGTATCTCTTTGCGCCGCAATTGCGTGATGACGACGCCATCTGTCACCAAAAAGGCGAAAAGTCGCCCATCGGCGACGTAAGCCGGACAGCCGAACATCCGCCGCAAGGTGACTTCGGGCCAGGTCAGCACTTCTTTCTCAAAAACCGCCCGCAATTCCCACGCTTCTTCCTCACTGTAATACTGCATTTTCACTCCCCGCAAACACCGAATCTCCAATCACCCCACTCATTCCTGGCAACCTACAATCCCTCTCCCCTTCACTGCACCTTCTCCAACAAGTAATTGACCTCGCCATTGTCATAGCGCACCAACGTGTGAGGCGCATCAACGTCGTACCAGGCCGTCAACGTGGTCTCTTCGCCGTCAATTTCGTAGGAGACGGCGACCTTCCAGGTGACGAAGTTACCCGCCGGCGTCCACGCCGGTTCGCCGCCTTCTACGATGACGAAGGCATCCACGATGCGGATGCGTCCCTCGTTGCTGACCAGCGCCAGCGGTTGCGTACTCCCATACGTGAGGGCGAAGGGTAACGCCGACAATCGCCAGGGCCACTCGCCGTCGAGCAGCGTCCCCGGTGGCAGCGCCGCCGTCTCGGTCGCGTTAGCGCATTCAACCCGCAGCACCTTATCTGCATCGCCAGCGATAAGCGTCAGCGCCGAATCCCCCGTCTCGCGCGTCCCGCTCAACGCGCGTAGCGCCAGATCCGCCTTCGCCCAGATCACGCGCTGGTTGCTCTCGAAAGCTTCACCGGCGAGTGATAAGCCTGGCAACGTCAGCGCGTCGAAGTCTGCTGGCAGGTTGAAGGGCAGATCGGCCTCGAAGGCGTCCTGCTGCACCTGGCACGCGAGTTCCACGCTGTCGGATTGCGGTGTGAGTTCGCAGGTCGCCGTCCCCACCGTTTGGTTGATCCCGCCGCGAATGACGTATTGCCACCGCGCGGGCATATCCCAGGCCGCCGGCGTCTCAAATGTCAGCGCGTCCACCGCCAGTTTTTCGGGAAAACGTCCCACCAGCACTTCCATGTAAGCCGCGTAGCTGTAGATGCCGAACATGACAATGAGGGGGGCTATCCATGCCCATGTCCGCCAGCCTGTTAGCCTGGGCTGCACAGCTCTGGCTGGCGGATGTGTAACTCGCCAGAATCCCCACAAGGCCACGAGCGCAACCGGCGACAGCAACATCCCCATACAGATCAGCGCCATCACCAGTCCGCCCACCACCGGCATCGGGAAAAAACTGCTGGCGATGATGACCGCCGTCGCAATGCTGTTGTACGCGGCGTGCAGCAGCATGCCGGGGAAGAGGCTGTTGCTGCGCCACGCGACAAATCCCAAAGCGAACGCGACCGGCATCAGCGCGAACGCGCCCTGGAAGCGCAAATGATACAATGCGAAGATGACGCCGCTGACCGCGATCCCGATCCAGGGGCGACGCCGCTCATACGCGCGTTGCACATATCCCCGGAACATGATCTCTTCACAGAGGGGAGCGACGACGACGGTGGAGAGGATCAGCAGGAACGCTTCTGGCGCGTTGCGCGGGAACATCGAGGGTGAGAGCGGCGTTGTGTAGCCGAAGACGGCCGTCGTCATCAAATTGAGCAGGATGCTGACCAGCCACAACCCGAAAACCACCCCGCCGCTGAGGACAAGCGACTGCCAACCGGGCCAACGCCAGCGCAGCGTCTCGCGGATGGAGAGCCGCTCAAAGCGCATAAAGAGCAGCGCCCCCAACGCCAGGCCACATTCGACAGCCATGCCCACCACGTAGCGCACGCCAGTTTCCGGCAGCGAACTGCCCCAAACGAGTACGAGCAATCCTACCAGCAAGTAGAGATTGACGCTGAGCAGCGCAGGCGTCTCGCGGTGTTGTGGCGCGTCATCCATAGTTACGTTCTTTCGACGTAGAAGACCGGCGGCAGCGCGCGTTTATGCGCCGATGCGGCGACCATCCGCTGCACGCGCGCCACGACGGCTTCTGGCGCGTCGGGCGCGCGATCTTCTGCCATCGCCGCCAGAATCGCATCCAACTCTGCGTAGGTGATGCCCAACTCGCCCTCGTCGGTTTGACCGGGCCACAGTCCCGCCGTGGGCGCGCGCACGATGACCGGCTCCGGCACGCCGAGGACGCGCGCGAGCGCTCGCACCTCGTGCTTGTATAGCTCGCCGAGCGGTTCGATGTCCACGCCGCCGTCGCCGTACTTGGTGAAATAGCCCACCATCATCTCCGGGCGATTGCCCGTCCCGGCGACCAGATAGTTGTTTGACTGGGCCAGGTAGTACCAGGCTGTCATCCGCAGGCGCGGTTTGACGTTGGCGCGCGCCAGATCCGTGCCCTCAGGGACAGCGGCCATAAAGGCATCGTAAGCAGCGCATAAATCAACCGTGATGAGGTCCAGGCCAAGCGCCTGCGCCGTCATCCGGGAATACGCCTCGTCCTCCGGCAGGCTGTGACATGGCAACCAGACAGCGAGAACGTGCTTGGTCCCGACCGCGCGCGTCGCCAATGCCGCCGTGACCGCCGAATCAACGCCACCGCTCAGCCCTACCACGAAGCCGTCTGCCCCAGCCCGCGCCGCATAATCCCGCATCCACGCGGCAATCGCATCTGCTAAAGCTGCATAATTCATATTCTCGTTCCTCCAAAACCAAACCGCGAATCTTGCTGATCCACACGCTGAATATAGCCTTAGCGAGCCGAAAAGTCAACCGGAGTTTGACAACTACCCCTCCCGTGCTATACTACGGCGCGCGTGGGTCGTTAGCTCAGTCCGGCAGAGCAGGGGCCTTTTAAGCCCAGGGCCACAGGTTCGAATCCTGTACGACCCATTGAAGAAGCGGCTTGGTTGGAAGAGACCAGGCCGCTTTTTGTGTTTTAGGTGGTTGGAGTATACTTGTCCTGAAGGTTGGCGACATAAAGGTGGCCTGTATCTAGACCTGATTAACTCTCTAGGAGAGTAGGAATGACTGAGTTAAGAACGATCGAGACGCTTTCGACAGAAGAGTTCGAGGATATTGTAGACCAGTTTATTGAGAGGGCATCTATATGGACTGATGAACTTCCTACGAAGGTGTTTTTTGCTTTCTGGACAGAGCTTGCTGAAGACATACCTCTCTATACGGCGTGTAACGTTCAAGATGTTGAGAAATCTGTGGCAGCAGAGATTCTTCGTTAGCGGGATAAGTAACTGAATCTCCAATGAACAAGATACAAAGCCTTCAAGCGATTCAAGTCTTGGTCAACCGATTTAATCAGAATCGGGATACGTACGTTCGTTCCGGCTCAGACTATAACGAAACTCAACTGCGCACTGATTTTCTCAATCCTTTTCTGGCTGCTTTGGGATGGGATGTTTTTAACGAAAAGCAAGCGCCGCAATATCTCCGTGAAGTTGTCCACGAAGACACCGTGGAAGTTACAGATGACGGGGAAGTTTTTGCCAAGAAGCCCGACTATGCGTTGCGCCTTGGCGCTATTCGTAAGTTCTTTGTGGAAGCCAAGCGCCCTTCTATGGCTATTGTGGCCAGTAGTGTAGCTGCTTTTCAGGTGCGGCGGTATGGTTGGAATGCTCACTTACCGATTTCGATCCTGACCAATTTTGACCAGCTTGCAATCTATGATTGTCGTGTGCGTCCTCAGGCTGCTGACGACGCTCATGTAGCACGGTTAAAGGTCTACGATTATACGGAGTATGTCACAAAGTTTGATGAAATTTACGCGCAACTCTCGCGTGAGGCGGTTTACACCGGTAGTTTCGATGCGCAGTTCAGCATTGAGCAAGAACGCTTTGGTACGGAATCCTTCGATGCCTATTTTCTGAATCAGATAGAGGCCTGGCGTTTGCAGTTGGCCCAAGACATCGTTCAACAGAACCTCACGTTGACTGAGGCTGAGGTAAACTTTCTCGTTCAACGTTTGCTCAACCGCATCATCTTTCTGCGGATTTGCGAAGACCGTGAGTTAGAGCGTTATCAAGCGCTTCAGTCTGTGCAGACTTATGATGACCTCAAAGCATTGTTTCATCAGGCCGACAGGCGTTACAACTCCGGTTTGTTCGATTTCATCGAAGACCAACTTTCTCTCAATATCATCGTCAGCAGCGGCGTCCTAATCGCTGTTTTCCGAGAACTCTATTATCCGGCCAGCCCCTATGCTTTCTCGGTAGTTGAAGCCGGGATCTTGGGTGAGATTTACGAACGTTTCCTGGGCAAGCACATCGCAGTGGTTGACCGTCAGGTTTCCATTGTGGACAAAGACGAGGTCGCGGCGTCGCAGGGTGTTGTACCGACGCCTCAATACATCGTGGATGCGATTGTCGAAAAGACGCTATCTCCTTTGTGCATTGGTAAATCCCCGACTGAACTAGCGCGCCTGTGTCTGGCCGATATTGCCTGTGGTTCGGGCGCGTTTCTGGTTGCTGCTTATCAATACTTGCTCAATGCTTATCTGGAAAGCTATTTACAAGAAAGGGTTGACCGCTATAGAGATAGGATTTATGAGGGAGCGCACCACACATGGCATCTCACCCTCGCGGAACGACAACGTATTCTCTGTATGCATATCTTCGGCGTGGATATTGACCCACAAGCGGTCGAAATTACACGCTTTAGTCTCTTGCTCAAAGTATTGGAAGATGTACCCGCCACCGCGATAACGGCGCATTGGCAGGCGCAGCACACTCGCGCGTTGCCTGACTTGCGAGCGAACATTCAATATGGCAATAGTTTGGTAGATAGCGCCTATTTTGACTATGACCAGGGCGCGCTGCGGGATACAGTGCATTATGCGCAGCTCAATCCACTGGATTGGGCAATTGCCTTTCCCCCAGTGTTTACTTCCGGTGGGTTCGACGCGCTTATCGGCAATCCCCCTTACATCCGTATTCAGAACATGGTGCGTTACTCGCCCCGTGAAGTGCAATACTATCAGAGTGACGTTTCCCCTTATACCTGTGCGCAAAGCGACAACTTCGATAAATATGCGCTTTTCATCGAACGTGGCCTGTCTTTGCTCAAACCAACCGGACGACTTGGTTATATCGTGCCGCATAAGTTCTTCAGTCTCAAATCGGGTCAGGCGCTCCGCAAGTTGTTATCTGAAGGACAACACGTCGCCGAAATCGTCCACTTTGGTGTGCAGCAAGTCTTCGGCCAGCGTCGCACAACGTACACATGTATTTTGACGTTGTCCGGGGCTGCCATGCCTCATTTTACGGTTGAACACGTCAGCGATTTATCGGCGTGGCAGCGTGGTGAGGCAGGTGAGATTGTCGAGTATCAGGCGGATTATCTGACAGAAGCGCCATGGGAATTTGTCTCTCCCGCCGCTCGTCAGGTGTTTGAACGTTTGCGTGCAGAGTATCCGACAACGCTTGAGCACGTCGCTGACATTTTTGTAGGTGTGCAGACCAGCGCCGATAAACTGTACATCGTTACGCCCGTTGCCGAGACTGCGACCGATGTTACTTTTGTTGATGTCGCAGGCACGACCTGGACTATCGAAAAGGCGATTGCGCGCCCATGCTTGAAAGATGTCGCGTTGCCCGCTTATAGCCGTCCACAGCCTAACACCTACATCATTTTCCCTTATACCATTGGCGAGGGTGGGGCGCGCCTCTACACCCTTAAGGAAATGCAAGAGCGCTTCCCTCAGTGTTGGGCCTATCTCAATACGCACCAGGATTCGTTGTCGCAACGTAGTGTTCAGGGCCGAACGCCGGAGACGTGGTATCGTTACGGGCGTTCGCAAAGTCTTACCAAATTCGGCGGAGCGCCCAAGCTTATCTGGCCGGTGCTTTCTGTTGAGTCGCGCTATGCTTACGACGATCAGGATATTGTTTTTACCGGCGGCGGCAATGGCCCGTATTATGGTTTGTGCCCTCGTCCAGATACCGAATTGTCCATTCACTACTTACAGGCGGTATTGTCGCATCCGGTTGTCGAAGCTATGGTGCGTGCAATTGGCAGTTCCTTCCGGGGTGGATACCGTTCTCACGGCAAACAGTTTGTCAAGGATTTGCCCATTCGCCAGATTGACTTTGCTAATATTGACGAAAGGGCGATTCATGATGGTATTGTAGATCTGGTGAAAGCATTGATTCAGGCTACTGAGCGTGCGGCGACTGCAACTATACCCACGCAACGACAGCAAGCCGAACAACAGGCGCATCGTTTGCGTCAGGCTGTGGAACGTAAAATTAGCGACCTTTACCATATTACCGCTATGGATTTGGCCGCTGTTGGCGCGATTTTGGAGGGGGAATGACGCAGCCCTCTTACCAAAAACTGCGCGGCGGCTACTACACCCCACAACCCATTGCCGACTTCCTGGCAAGCTGGGCTATTCGTACGTCAACGGACGAAGTCTTGGAGCCAAGTTGTGGCGACGGTAATATCCTGGTTTCAGCTGCTCAGCGTCTGTTGGGACAGGGCGCGTCTGCGGAAATTCTGAATCGCCAGCTTCATGGCGTCGAATTGGACCCGCGCGAGGCGGCCAAAGCAACTCGACGCTTGGCTGCACTCGGCGTGCCGTTGGCTTCCGACAACACAATCTACATTGGAGATTTCTTTACGCATTGTCAGCAGCATCTTTTTGGTGAAAGCGTTCTGACATTGGTGCTCAAGGAGCGTCAATATTTCGACGCGGTCATCGGCAATCCGCCGTTCGTGCGGTATCAGAATTTCCCGGAAGAACATCGCCAAATTGCTTTTAGCATGATGCAACAAGCCGGCCTGCATCCCAACCGCTTGACCAATGCCTGGTTGCCTTTCTTGGTCGTGGGCAGCCTGCTACTCAAGGAGGATGGTCGTCTGGGGATGGTTATTCCGGCGGAACTGTTTCAGGTCAACTATGCTGCCGAAGTGCGACAGTTTCTCAGCGACTACTTTAGCCGCGTCACACTGATCACATTCCGGCAACTGGTCTTTCAGGATATCCAGCAAGAAGTGGTTTTGCTTCTGGCCGAGCGTAACCACAATCCCAACAGCGGAATCCGCGTGGTTGAGCTAGATGGCATCGAGGACTTGGCGGTATTAACGCCTGCACAACTCGATGCAGCGGCGCTTAAGCCAATGGATCATTCAGCCGAGAAGTGGACACAATACTTCCTCGACCCTGAAGAGATCCATTTGTTACGGGAGATGCGCGCGCACCCCGGCGTCACGCTGGCCGGTCAGGTGTTCAACGTGGATGTGGGTATCGTCACCGGACGCAACGACTTTTTCGTTCTTTCACAAGACGAAGTCAGACGTCATGGTCTGGAGCCTTACCTGGAGCGCATGGTTAGCCGGTCGGCGCATCTCACCGGCGCCATTTTTAGCGCATCGGATTGGCAGGCCAACGTTGCAGCACAGCTTCCGGCGTTTCTGTTTACACCTGATGATGCGCCTATCGAAGAGCTTCCGGAGAATTTGCGGCGCTATATTGCTTTCGGTGAAGCAAAGGCCTATCACGAAGGCTTTAAGTGCCGGATTCGTCAACGGTGGTACGTTGTCCCCTCGGTATGGATCCCCGATGCCTTTATGCTCCGGCAGGTCCACGCCTACCCCAAGCTAACGCTCAACACCGCCCAGGCCGTCTGTACCGATACGATTCATCGGCTGCGTTTCCGAGCAGGCGTCAATAGCGAGGCTGTGGCCGCCGCCTACCTCAATTCCCTTACTTTTGCCTTTGCCGAAGTCACCGGACGCAGCTATGGCGGCGGCGTGTTGACTTTTGAACCAAGCGAGGCGGAGCGGTTGCTTTTGCCGCTGATTAACGCCGAGTGCCTGGATTTGGCGGATTTCGACCAACAGCTGCGAGCGAACGATATTGAGTCCGTGCTTGACGTGACCGATCGCGTGATGTTGCAAGATGGACTAGGGTTGAGTGTTGAGCAGACCCGAATGTTACGTGGAATTTGGGTCAAATTGAGAGATCGAAGGATTAACCGGAAGTAATGATCGTCAGAGTGTCAAAATGCCGTTTCGGCTTCAACCGGAACGGCATTTTGCTTACTTGTAGTTTCCTTTCCCCATGCTGAAAAGTTCCCCTTGACAAATCCTAATACTATGATATTCTAATACTAGGATACTGTAAACAAAGGATACTCACTATGACCACCCAAGCAGAACTATCACTCTTGACTCTGCTCGCCGAGCAGCCCTATCACGGCTACGAACTTGAACACGTGATTGAGGCGCGTGGTATGCGCGATTGGACGGAGATTGGGTTTTCGTCCATCTACTACCTGCTGAAGAAGTTGGAAGGCGATGGCTTAATCGAGGGCCGGTTGGAGGAGGGCGGGCGCGGGCCGGCGCGCAAGGTCTACGCGATCACGCCGGTCGGGCGGGCGCAGTTGCGGGCGGCGATTTTGGAGGCGCTGGCGACGCCGCGGCGCTGTTACACGCCGCTGCTGTTGGGGATTGCCAACTTGCCGGCGGTTTCGGCGGCGGAGGCGGCGACGGCGTTGCGGCAGTACGTGGCGACGTTGGGGGCGCAGTTGGCGTCCATGCGCGAGCGGTGGGAAGCGCAGAAGCCGTTGCCGTACTTTGTGGAGGCGATGTTCGCCTACAGCGATACGCTGATTCAGGCAGAACGTGACTGGATCGTACAATTCATCAAACAAGTGGAGGCGCAGAATGGACAAGGTTGATTTCAAAAAGACATTGCAGCATCTATACAACCCGTCGTCACGGGAATTTTCGGTGGTCGAGGTACCGGAGATGCAGTTCTTGATGGTGGACGGTCACGGCGATCCCAACACGGAACCGGCTTACCAGGAAGCCATGGAGGCGCTCTACGGGGTGGCCTACAAGCTCAAGTTCATGAGCAAGCAGCAACTGGAGAAGGATTATACCGTTCCGCCGTTGGAAGGGCTGTGGTGGGCCGCCGATATGGAGACATTCACGATCAAACGGGACAAAAGTACGTGGGATTGGACGATGATGATCATGCAGCCGGAGTGGATCACGCCGGAGATGTTCGCGCAGGCCGTCGCCGAGGTGCAGAAGAGCAAGGCGCTGCCCGCATTGTCCAAAATGCGGCTGGAACGGTACGCGGAGGGATTGTCCCTACAAATTATGCACATCGGTTCGTATGATGACGAAGCGCCGACGCTGGAACGGCTGCACCGCGAGTTCATCCCGCAAAACGGCTACGTCGAGGCCGGAAAGCATCACGAAATCTACCTGGGTGATCCGCGCAAGACTGCGCCGGAGAAGCTCAAGACGGTGCTGCGACAGCCGGTGGCGCGGCGATGAGCGCGAACTGATGTCCTTACCGATAACCAGACGCAAGAGGGCTGTTGCCTGCCGACGGCCCTCTTTTCTGTCCTGAAGTTCCTGTCGAAAAACTTCTCTGACTTGCCCGCATCGTCAATTGCCGTATACTGCCAGCCAGCACGGCGATGTGCCTAAGGGATGTACTCGCCTGATACCAACAGAGGTGACTATGAGAAAAAACTTGCCGCTTATTCTCTCCCGCCGCACATTCTTGAAGGGGTCTCTGACTGCTGCCAGTTTGATGATCGTGGGCTGTAACCGCGATCAACCTCCCGTGCCGACCGCAACGGCCACATCGCCGCCGCCATCCAGCGCAACCTCTACACAACCTGCCGCATCTGGCGCGACCTCTACAAAACCTGCCGCGTCCGCTGCCACCGCCACAGCAACAACCGCGCCCGCTGCAACTCCAGCGCAACCGGCGACCTACGCCAATCCTGCTTTGTCCTTCGCAGAACGGGTGCGCGACCTGGTCAGCCAGATGACGCTCGAAGAGAAGGTTTCACAGATGGGAAGTGAGTCGCCCGCGATCGAACGATTGGGCATTCCCGCGTACAACTGGTGGAACGAGGCGCTGCACGGTGTGGCCCGCGCCGGCATCGCCACCGTTTTCCCGCAGGCGATTGGCCTGGCCAGCACCTGGAACGCCGATCTGATCTATCGCATGGCCGAAGCGATCTCCGACGAAGGGCGCGCCAAACATCACGATGCCGCCCGCAAGGGCTGGAAAGGCGTGTACACCGGCCTGACCTTCTGGAGCCCCAACATCAACATTTTCCGCGATCCGCGTTGGGGGCGGGGCCAGGAGACGTATGGCGAAGACCCTTACCTTACCTCTCGATTGGGGGTCAACTTTGTCCGGGGAATCCAGGGCACGGATCCGCGCTATCTGAAAGCCGTCGCCACCCCCAAACATTACGCCGTCCACAGCGGCCCCGAAAAGGACCGCCACCACTTCGATGCACGCGTCTCCGAGCGCGATCTGCGGATGACCTATCTGCCCGCCTTCGAAGCCTGTATCGTCGAGGGGCAAGCCGCTTCGATTATGGGCGCCTACAACCGGGTGAACGGCGAAGCCAGTTGCGCCAGTCCCACGCTGCTCCAGGAGATTTTGCGCGACGAATGGGGATTCGAGGGCTACGTCGTCTCTGATTGTGGGGCGATCGACGACATCTACACCCGTCACCGCCTGGTCAATACCCCGGCTGAGGCGGCGGCGCTGGCTGTGAAGAACGGCTGTGACCTGGAGTGTGGCTGCACCTACAACATTGCCTGTCATTATCAGCGCAGGCTCGTTGAGGCTGTTAAGAAGGGGCTGTTGACGGAAGACGACCTGAACCGGTCGCTTGAGCGGTTGTTGATGGCCCGTTTCCGCCTGGGGATGTTCGATCCTGACGATCAGGTGCCTTATGCGCAAATCCCCTACAGCGTGGTCGATTCGCCTGAACATCGTGAGCTGGCGTTGGAAGTCGCGCGCCAATCACTCGTTCTGCTGAAGAATGAGGACAGCCTGCTGCCGCTGGACAGGGACAATCTCAAATCCATTGCCGTCATCGGCCCAAATGCTGACGAAACGTTAGTCCTCGCAGGCAACTACTCGGGCACGCCGGCCGAGCCGGTGTCTGTGCTGGCGGGCATCCAGGCTCTGGTCTCCCCTGAAACTGAAGTCACCTATGCCCGCGGCTGTGAAATTGTTGATGCTTCGCAAAGCGGGTTTGCAGAAGCCGTCGAGGCGGCGAAAAAATCCCAGGTGGCGGTGATGGTGATGGGCCTTTCGCAGCAACTCGAGGGCGAAGAAGGCCAGACTGAAGGCAATCCGCGCGGGGTGCGCAGCCGCGGCGACCGCGAGACGCTTGATTTGCCGCCCGTCCAGGAACAGCTCTTGCAGGCCGTCTACGAAACCGGAACGCCGATCATCCTGGTGCTGATCAATGGCAGCGCCGTTTCGATCAACTGGGCCGCCGGGCACGTTCCCGCTATCCTGGAAGCCTGGTACCCCGGCCAGGCGGGCGGAACCGCCGTGGCCGAGGCGCTTTTCGGGCTGACCAATCCGGGCGGCAGACTGCCGGTCACGTTTTACCGCGCCGTCTCGGACCTGCCGGCCTTCGACGATTACAGTATGGAAAATCGCACCTATCGCTACTTCACCGGTCAGCCGCTTTACGCATTTGGTTATGGCTTGAGCTACACGACTTTTACATACCGCAATCTGGAAATTACCCCGGAGCAAATCAAGGCCGGCGATCCCGTTTCTATCAAGGTGGAGGTGGAAAACACCGGCCAACGTCCCGGCGACGAGGTGGTACAGCTCTACCTGAAGGACGTCGAAGCCTCCCTGCCTGTCCCCTTGCTCCAGTTGCAGGGCTTCACCCGCATTCGCCTGTCGCCTGGGGAAAAGCAGACCGTCGAGTTCACCGTCACAGCCGCGCAAATGTCCTTTGCCGATGAGGACGGGAAGTGGGTGCTGGAACCGGGCGAGTTCCAGGTGTGGGTGGGCGGTCAACAGCCCAACCCGGTGGCCAGCGCGCAGCCGGCCAATGTCCTGGTGGGACAGTTTGTGGTCCAGGATTAGCTGTGTAGCGCGTTAGCCAGGACATAGCGAACGCCAGAGGGCCGTCGCAGATACAACGGCCCTCTTCCTAATCCCGAAAATCCTGTTAATCCTGTCAAACTTCTCTCTATACCGGCGCCAGCGTCCCGGCGAAGATCTGCCAGGCCAGCAGCGTCTTGGCGACGAGACTAAGGGTCCGTAAAAGAATAACTTTCCGAAGACAGGTATAATGCACCCCAAAACGCGCGAGGTTGCCAAGATATGACCAAAGAACTCCATAAGTGTGAATGTGAAATCTGCCGCACTCAGAGTGATCCTGACGTGCTGCAGCAACACCAACAGCTGAACCTGTTACTCAGTCGCTGAATGAACCGCAACGGCGTTGGTATGTGGCAGCCTTTCGCAACAACCGGGGCAGCCCGCGGATGGCGAACTCAGCCAGATTACGGGGCTGGACGAGAAAACGATTCGGCGTGGGCGGCGCGAACTCGGCACGGAACTAGCAGGGCTGGACGTCGAGCGTCAACGTCAAGCAGGTGGCGGGCGGCCTCGCGCTGAAAAAAAGACCCGGAACTCGAAATGACCCTGCTTGAGGTGGTCGAACCGCACACGGCCGGGGATCCCAGGACTCCACGGAAGTGGCTCAACTGTCGCCTGCGTGATATCCAAGCGCGTTTACAAGAGCATGAAGTCAGTTTGCCGGTCATCAGCCGCTTGTTGCGAGCTCATAATTATCACTTACGCAGCAATCGGAAGGAAGTAGAGGGGGAACAGAAAGCTGAACGGGATCAACAATTTGCACCTATCTAGGCGGAACGGGCTGCTCATGCCGCGCGGGGTCAGCCGCGCCTGAGCGTAGACACCAGGAAAAAGGAACTCATTGGTGATTTCAAGAATGCCGGGCAGATTTGGTGTCAGGAGGCCGAGGCCGTGAATGTTATGGAATCCGATCGAACATCGGGTGTTCAGCGAGATGAGCAAGACGTGGGCGGGGTGTCCCTTGCGTACCTTTGATGTCATGCTGACGTATCTCAATGACACCAAAACGCAGACTGGCTTAAGGGTACAGGCCCACTTGGTCACTCAGACTTATGAAACAGGTGTTAAAGTGCCTGATGCGGAGAGATGGAAGGGTTGGCTATCAACTATCACGCGGTGCGTCCGCAATGGAACTACACCATTTCTCCGCGTCTGCTCGCTCAAGCTGCCCAGATTGAACGGGAAGTTATATTTTTACAGACCCCAAACAAGGGCGCATTGGCTCACCTACGACGCTGAAAACCACCTGATGACCGTGAGCGGCGTGACCAACGCCAGCTTCACCCACGACGGTAGCCTGTCCTGAGTGTAACGAAGGAACGGCAACCGCATCAAATCCGTGCTGAACGGCGTGACCGCCTACGACGTCGGTGATCACTTTGCGGGACAACGTTTCGCGCAGTTTGCCAAACGTCAGCATAGAAGCGATGCGCCAGGGCTGTCCGAGGACGACGTTCTTCCCTTTATGGAGCATCGCATTTGACAATCCACCTCCAGCCGCTATAATGAAGCGGTAGCAAAAAATCCTAGCCGGCAGCGCCGGGAGCACGAAGGGAGTGAGAAGAGTGACGTTTGTTTACGCGGATGACAATGAATCCTTTGATTCGTTGTTGCGTCGTTTCAAGAAAAAGGTGCAGGGGGATCGCATCCTCTCCGAGATTCGCAAGCGGCGGTATTTCGAGCAGCCAAGCATCGTGCGGAAACGCAAGCGGGCCGCTAAATTACGCAAGAGCCGCCGGACTTCGCTCAAAGACAGTCGCAAGCAGTATTAGACCGGTTGTGGTGTTGGGATGAGCCTCAAAGATCAACTTCAGCATGATTTGCAAGCAGCGATGCGCGCGCGCGATGAACGCCGCAAATCTGTGCTGCGCATGGCGCTGACCGCCGTGCAGTTGGCGGAAGTTGAAGCAAAGGGCGAGCTGAACGACGATGGCGTCGCCAGCGCGATTCGCAAAGAGGTTCGCCGTCGAGAAGATGCCCTGGAGATGATCCGGCAGTCCGGACGCGCTGATGTCATCGCCGAGGATGAAGCGCAGTTGGAGATTCTCCGCTCTTATCTGCCGCAACTTTTGACGGCGGAAGAGGTCACAGCCATCGCGCGCGAAATCATCACCGAGACAGCGGCTGCCTCCCCTGCCGACGTGGGGAAAGTTATGAAGTTACTTATGCCCCGGGTTCAGGGCAAGGCCGATGGACGTATGGTCAGTCAAGTTGTCCGTGATCTGCTCTCCGCCTGACCCCTGGTCGGCAAGGCTGTGTTTATGAACGTTAAATCAAGAGGGGCCCCGGCGTGGGGCTCCTCTTGTGCTATATAACGATGAGCGTAACATATTCTCGCAAACTGTCGCGTCGAAGCACGTTGCGTGCTTCGTGGGGGTTTCGCCAAAGCCTCTTCTGGCTTTGGCTGACGCTGTTGACCGCTTTTGTCCTCGTTTTTTCCTTTCCCAACGAGTTTAACCTCGCTCTCGGCGCTGTCGCGCCCCGCGACATCCGAGCGCCGATGGACTTCACTTACGACAGCAACATCCGCACCCAGCAGGCGCGCAAAGAAGCCGTTCGCCAGGTTGCGCCAGTTTACACAGCGCCGGATTTCAATCTCGCGCGGCAACAATACGACCGGGCGCGGCAAGTCCTGACGTACCTGCGCGAACTCCGCGCGGACATCTACGCCTCCGAAGCGCAGGGATACGCCTGGGTCCTGGCCGTGCCGGAACTGTCGGATCTGTCGTTGAGCACGGTGAACCTCCTCCTCGATATGTCTGACGTGAGCTGGAACCGCGTGCAGATCGAATTTCTGGCGTTGTTGGATCAGATCATGCGGCAGCAGCAAATCCGAGAGGGCGACCTCGCCAACGTGCGCGCGAATGTGCCGAACCTGGTCGCACTGGAACTGGCGCAGGAAGAAGCCCTCGTCGTAGGGGATCTGGTCCAGCGTTTTCTGAAACCGAACGTCTTTTACGATGCGGCGGCGACGGAAGCGGCGCGCCAGGCTGCCAGCGACGCCGTCGGCCCTACCTTTCGCACGTTCCGCAGCGGTGAAGTCATCGTGCGTGAAGGCGATGTCGTCTCCAACGAAGACGTGGAGGCGCTGCAAGAATTGGGGTTGCTCACCCAGACGTGGGATTGGGTGGACTTCGGCTGGATGCTCTTGCTGGCGGGCATCGTTGTGTTTGCCTTGGGATTCTACCTGTGGCGATTTCAGCCTGGCGTTTTACAGACTTTGTCGTCCGAGGTATTGTTTACGTTGCTGATGACGCTCTTTCTGCTCCTCGCGCGCGCGTTGATCGTATCGGGGGCTGTCCTGCCGTATCTCTTCCCGGCGGCGGCGCTGGCGATGCTCTTGACCACCACCGTCGGGCTGCCGGCGGCGGTCGGCGCGATGATTTTTGTGGGCGGCGTCAGCGGGTGGATTGCCGGGCGTTCGCTGGGCTTCGCGGTGTTCGTGACGATGAGCGGCGTTGCCGGCGCGTTGACCCTGCCGCGTTACGAGCAAACCGGCACGATTTTTCGTTCGGGCCTGTTGAGCGGCCTGCTGGGCGCAGCGACGTTGTTTGCCTTCAACGCGAGCGACTTCAGGACCGAGCCATTGCCGTTGTGGTACAAAGTGGGCGTCTCCGTCGCGGGCGGGATCGTGTCCGGCGGGTTGACGGTCGGGGGGTTGTTTCTGCTCGCGCCGCTGTTTGATTTGACGACGACATTCCGCTTGACGGAGTTGAGCCGTCCCAACCATCCCCTGCTGCAACAACTGCTGCGCGAAGCGCCCGCCACCTTTAACCACGTGATGATGGTGGCGAGTCTGGCGGAACAGGCCGCCGAGCGCATCGGCGCCAACGCGCTGCTCACGCGCGTGGGGGCGTACTACCACGATGTTGGCAAGCTGGCGCGCCCGTATTTCTTTGTGGAGAATCAACAGGGATTGAGCAATCCGCACGACCGGCTTGATCCCTACACGAGCGTTGACGTGCTCAGAGGCCACATCCGCGATGGCATCAAACTGGCGCGCCAGTATCACCTGCCGGGGCGCGTGCGCGCCTTTATCCCCGAACATCACGGCACAACGCGCGCCAGCTTCTTCTACCGCAAAGCCATTGAAGCGGCTGGCGGCGAGGCAGACCTGATTGACGAATCGCAATTCCGCTATCCTGGCCCCACGCCCCAGAGCCGCGAGACGCTGCTGGTGATGTTGGCCGACGGCTCGGAGGCCGCCACGCGCGCCCGCCGGCCTTCCACGCCGGAGGAATTGGCGAGCATCGTCAGCGCGATCTTTGAGCAGCGGATTTCGGACGGACAGTTGGACGAATGTCCAATCACGATGCAAGAATTGCACAAGGTGAAAGCGACCTATATTGAGCTTTTGCGCGGAGCTTTCCATCCCCGCATCCAGTATCCCGAACCTAAGGAGAGCAAGGATCACGATTATGTGCGCTAAACGACATACGATTGACATTCAAGTTGAAGAACAGGTTGGGCCGGTTGACGTGAAACCGCTACACAAGGCGGTCAGTACGACGTTGGCCCGCCAAGGCGTGACCGAACCGTGCGAGGTGGTGGTCGTCATCACCGACGATGCGGTTTTACGCGATTTGAACACCCGTTTCCGGGGCATCACCGAGCCTACGGACGTGCTGTCCTTCGCTGACGATACGCGCGGTCCTTTGGTGGGCGGCGGCGGGCAATTCCCCCGTTACCTGGGCGACGTCGTCATCTCGATTGACCGCGCGCGCGCCCAGGCTGAGACTGCCGGCGGGACGCTGACGCAGGAATTGCAGTTGCTCACGGTTCACGGCGTTTTGCATCTGCTCGGTCACGATCACGCCGAACCAGCGGAAAAGGCGAAGATGTGGACGGCGCAGGCCGCCATCCTCGCCGAACTTGGCGCAGACATCCTGTTACCAGAATGACCTCCCAACGCAACGGCAACTTCTGGATCAGCCTCAAGCACGCGGCTGAGGGGCTGTGGCACGCGATGTACACGCAGCGCAATTTTCGCATCCACCTGGTTGCGACGATTTTGGTCATCATGGTTGGCCTGTGGCTACGTCTGCCGCTGGTCTCGTGGGCTATTTTGACGTTAACCATCGGGATCGTTCTGGTCACAGAGATGATGAACACCGCCGCTGAGGCCCTGGTGGACTTAGCCAGTCCCGCCTACCATCCCCTCGCCAAACTGGTCAAAGACGTGGCCGCAGGCGCGGTGCTGGTAACGGCGCTCACGGCGATTGTCGTCGGCCTCATCGTCCTCGGTCCGCCCCTGCTTGCGCGCTTAGGTCTCGTCGGATAGAATAACGTTCAAACGTTTCACCGTTCCAACGTTTCAAGGAGGTAGACATGACACCATTCAACGGTTTGGGTTTACACATCGGCAATCTGGCACGCCTCTCGCACGCCCAGACGCGCTCCATCAGCCCGGAGAACTTCACCGGCGAAAAGGGCAAAGCCGGTATGGCGATTGAAGGAACCGGCGCCGGCTGTGCCCGCGAGTTGGGGCAAGGCTGGAAGATTTCACCCTCGGTGGGCATTGATCCTGGCCAGACATTCACCCTCGCCGACATCGCCGGGCCTGGCGCGATCCAGCAAATTTGGATGACGCCGACCGGCCATTGGCGCTACAGCATCCTGCGCATCTACTGGGATGACCAGGAGCAGCCGTCGGTGGAGTGCCCGGTGGGCGATTTCTTTGCGATGGGGTGGGGGCACTACGCGCAGTTGTCATCGCTGGCGGTGTGCGTCAATCCGGGCAGCGCCTTCAACTGCTATTGGGAGATGCCCTTCCGCCAGCACTGTCGCATCACAATGGAAAACATCGGCGAAGATCGGATGATGCTTTACTACCAGATCAACTACACGCTCACCGATGTGCCGGAGGACACGGGCTACTTCCACGCGCAATTCCGCCGCGTCAATCCGCTGCCATACAAGGACGTGTACACGATCCTCGATGGCGTGCGCGGACAGGGGCACTACGTCGGGACGTACATGGCGTGGGGCGTCAACAACACCGGCTGGTGGGGTGAGGGCGAGATCAAGTTCTATCTGGATGGCGACGCCGGTTTTCCCACCGTCTGTGGCACGGGAACCGAGGATTACTTCTGCGGCTCGTACAACTTCGAGAACCCGGTGACGCGCGAGTACCAACCCTTCACCACGCCTTACAGCGGGTTGCACCAGGTCATCAAACCCGATGGCGTCTACCGTTCCCAACAGCGTTTCGGCCTATACCGCTGGCACATCGTTGATCCAGTGCGCTTCCAACAGGATGTGCGCGTGACGATCCAGGCGCTCGGCTGGCGCAGCTACAAGCGCTATCTCCCGTTGCAGGATGACATTGCCTCCGTCGCCTACTGGTACCAGACTTTACCCACCGCGCCCTTCCCGGCGTTGCCAGACCGCGATTCCCTGGAAGTGATTTGAGTCAACAGTAGGCGGTAGACCGTAGACAGGGGAGGCCAACCCGTCTACCGTCTTCTGGCTACCGTCTACCTCATGGAGATGCTATGATTCGGATTCTGTACTTCTCCAGCGCCGGTGAGATCCGCGCTGATGTTACACCTGAGATGCTGCCAGACCTGTTGCGGGATGTCGAAGGTATGTTGTGGCTGGACCTGCGGGAAGAATCACCCGCAGTCTGTGCGCCCATCTTGCGTGACATTTTCGACTTTCATCCCCTGGCGATTGATGACGCCCTGGAAGAATCCCACGTACCGAAGATTGACGATTGGGGCAAATATCTCTACCTGGTCTTGCACGCTGTCAGCTATAATCCCCAAGATAATGACTTCAATACCCTGGAGCTGGATATCTTTGTCGGGTCACACTATCTTGTCACCCATCAGACAACGCCGTTGAAGGCCGTGGATCGCGTGTGGGCTTTGTGTCAGCGCGACGAGCGCCATCTGCGCAAGGGCGCGGCGCACCTGTTGTACAAGCTGGCGGACGAGCTGGCAGCGGACTATATGCCGGTGGTCGAAGACATTGATGTGACGATTGATGACATTGAAGATCAGGTTTTCGACAACCCCGCGCCGAGCCTTCTGGAGCAGATTTTCGGCCTCAAGCGCGCGCTGTTGACGCTGCGCCGCATCATCGGCCCGCAGCGCGAGGTGCTCAACAAGCTCGGGCGCGGCGATTATGCCGTCATCCCTGCTGGTTACGGCGTCTTTTTCCGCGACGTGTACGACCATCTCGTGCGGCTGTACGACATCTCGGAGAGCTTGCGCGATCTGGTCGGCGGCGCACTGGATACCTACCTTTCGGTCGTCAGCAATCGGATGAACGAGGTGATGAAGACGTTGACCGTCATCACCACGATGTTTATGCCGATCTCCTTTCTCGCCGGATTCTTCGGGATGAACTTCTTCCAGCCTGTTTTTGCGCTCAATGCCTGGACAGGGCGCGCGGCGTTCGTGGCGCTGCTTCTGGTGATGGCGCTGCTCCCCATGAGTATGTATTGGTGGATGCGCAGGCGTTCGTGGATGTGAGCGGATATGGCTGACAGTGACCTGAAACGAATTTTGATCCTCACGGCGGATGCCGGATTTGGACATCGCAGCGCCGCCGATGCGATTGCCGCTGCGCTGCGCGAAGTCTACGCGGATGGGTGTGCCGTTGATATCGTCAACCCATTGGATGATCGCCGCGTGCCCATTTTCTTGCGCGAATCGCAGACCGATTATGACAAATTGGTGCGCAAGATGCCCGAACTGTACCGCTTTGGCTACGAAACCAGCGATACCACTGCTATCAGCAAAGTGATTGATGGGGCGTTGGTGGTGATGTTGTTTGAGGTGCTGGCCGATCTGGTGCGCAAACATCGCCCGGACGTGATTGTGACGACGTATCCTTTGTACCAGTCGCCGCTCTCGACCTATTACGGCGTCTTCGGCAAGCGCATCCCTATCATCACCGTCGTCACGGACCTGGCGACGGTTCACCGGGTCTGGTTCCATCGTGGATGTGACCTGTGTATCGTCCCTACCGAAGCGGTGCGCGCTCTGGCGCTCGAATACCATCTTCCGCCCCGTAAAGTGAAGGTTGTGGGCATTCCGGTCAACCCCAATTTTGCGCGGCGGGATCAGGACAAAGCCGCGCTGCGGGCAGAATTGGGATGGCGCGCCGATCTTACCACGGCGTTGGTGGTGGGCAGCAAGCGCGTCCGCAACCTGCGCGACGTGCTGCGTGCGCTCAACCACGCACGGCTGCCCCTGCAACTGGCGATCGTGGCTGGCGGCGATGAGGCGCTGTACAACGATCTTGCCGGTATGGAATGGCACACTGAAGCCCATCTCTATCGTCTCGTCAAGAACATGCCCACGCTGATGCACGCGGCGGATTGCGTTGTGAGCAAAGCCGGGGGTTTGATCGTCTCCGAAACCCTGGCGACGGGGTTGCCGATGGTGTTGGTGGATGTGCTCCCTGGTCAAGAAACTGGCAACGCCGAATACGTTGTTGATAACGACGCCGGCGAGTGGGTGCAAGACCCGCTCGGCGTTTTGGAGACGCTCTACCATTGGCTTGACCAGGATGGGCGTTTGCTCGCCGAAAAGGCGCGCAATGCCCAACATCTTGGACGTCCCCAGGCCGCCTACGACATCGCCGACCTCGTTTGGGAAGCCGCCGCCCGCACCAAACCCGCCGCCCAATAACCCACAACCCACAACCCATAACTCTTAACTCGCACCCGGAGGTCCCAATGGGAATTTTCGACCTTTTTCGTATGGATAATCGCGTCGTTCTCATCACCGGCGGAAACCGGGGATTGGGGAAAGCCATGGCTGAAGCCCTGGCGGAAGCCGGTGCGCACGTCGTCGTGACCAGCCGCAGTGCGGACGATGCCGCCGCCGTTGCCGCGCAGCTTCAGGCGGCGTATGGGCCGGTATGCCGCGGCCATCGCTGTGACGTGACCAACCCGGCTGACATTCACACCCTGGTCGCCGATGTCATCGCCGAGTTCGGCAAGCTTGACGTGTTGATCAATAACGCCGGCATCAACATCCGCGGGCCGATTGATACGCTGACGTTGGAGGAATTCCGCGCTGTGCAAGACACCAATGTCACCGGCGCATGGCTGCTCTGCCGGGAAGTCGCGCCGCACATGAAGGCCCGCCGCTATGGCCGTGTCATCAACGTAGGCTCCACCCTCTCCACCGTCTCCATGCCCGACCGCACCCCTTACGCCACGAGCAAGGGCGCGATCCTGCAACTGACGCGCACCCTGGCCCTGGAATGGGCGCCGTGGGGGATCACCGTCAACGCCATTTTGCCGGGGCCTTTTGGCACGGAGATGAACCGCCCGCTGCTGGACGATCCCGTCAAGTACCAGGCGTTTGTGGCACAGATCCCCCTGGGCCGCTGGGGCGAACTTTGGGAGATTGGCGGATTGGCGCTCTTCCTGGCGAGCGATGCGTCGAGCTTTGTGACCGGCGCAGGCGTCGCCATTGATGGAGGCTGGACGGCGCGTTAGGAGGACGGATGGCGGGTGAACGTATTTTGATCATTGATGACAGCGAGCAAATCATCAGTTTCCTTGTCGCTGTGTTGCAACCACTCGGCTACATGGTGTCGTATACCGGGGACGGGAAAGACGGGCTTGCCAGAGCTGTCTACGAGAAGCCCGACCTGGTGCTGCTGGATCTGAATCTGCCCGGCATGTCGGGTATCGCCGTGTTGGAGGCGCTGCACCAGCGCGCCGCCGAGGTTCCGGTCATCATGATGACGTTTCACGGTTCCGAGAGCGTCGTCAGCCGCGCCATGCGCTTGGGCGTGCGCGACTACCTGACGAAGCCTTTTCAGGTCGAGGACATTTTGTCTTCCATCGAACGGGTCCTGCGCGAAGAGCGCGAGAAGCGGGCACAGGATATTTTCACCATAGACCCCACCTTGCTGGAGTTGCAGGTACAGCCGGCGATAGATGGCGCTGCTTTTCACGCTCTTGTGGGAACGGCGCTGGTGGCTGTCACGTCGCGGCACGCCTTCCTGACGCAGACCACAGAAGCCGCGCTCCGGCTGTCGGGCGCCGACGTCAGCGCCGTTTTCCTCATCGAGGGCGGAGCGCCGTTGGCAATGGCGGCGCTGCGTCAGGGTGAAGTGTGCCGGGTGGATGTGTCTATCAGTGACCATCAGGCCGAGGTCGTTCTGCGGTCGGGCAAGCCGCTGCAGGTTTCCGCTTCGGCGGACCCTTCTGCTTTTACGGCGCAACTTGGCATCCCGGCGCGGACTTTGGTGTATGTCCCGGTGCGGTTGCGTGAACGGGGGATTGGCGTGATCGCCGTCGCTTTCCGGCAGCCAGGGCAAGAGCCGTCGGTTGAAGTCGTGGACTGGCTGCTGTTGTTGAGCGACTATGTGGCTTTGCTGTGGGAAAATGTGCGGTTTCGTGACATCTTGCAGCGTTCCCTTCCATTGCAGAAGGTGGGCGAGGTGTTGGGAGTTTTCAGTCGTCACATTCTCGCTTTGGTGCAGACACTTTCACAGCGCGCAGGGGGCGGTGAACCCACTTATGAGGCGAAGGCCCTGGCGGCGTTCCTCGCGGTGCTGAAGGACGTGGCTTCGCCGAAAAGCGCGCTGTACATCAGTAAAGCGCAAGCTGCTGATATTGAAAAAGAGCTGGACAGCAAGCTGAAGCGCCTATGATTTCTCGATAAGACCCTCGCGCCAGGCGTAAACGGCGGCCTGCGTGCGGTCGGAGAGATGCAGCTTGCTGAGCAGATTGCTCACGTGCGCCTTGACGGTGCGCTCGGTGACGACGAGTTCGGCGGCGATTTCAGCGTTGGACTGTCCCTGCGCGATCAGCTGTAGCACCTCCATCTCCCGCGCGGTCAGCTCGGCGGCGGGGTCCTGGATGGGGCCGGGCGTGCTGACTTCGGCCATCAGCCGCCGGGCGATGCGCGGATGGAGGATGGCTTCACCTCGGCTGGCGGCGTGGATCGCGTGGAGTACGGTCTGCGCGTCGGCATCCTTGAGCAAGTACGAGAGCGCGCCGGCCTTGATGGCGGAGAAAATCAACTCATCCTGCGCATAACTCGTCAACACGACGACTTGCGTGCGCGGGCTGCTCTGGCGGATCTGCCGCGTGGCCTGCACCCCCCCCTGATCCGAAGGCTGCCCCCCCCGGCTTGAGTGGCAAGACCAGGTCCATCAGGACGACGTCGGGCACCAGCTCAGTCACAGCCTCGATGGCGGTCTGCGTGTCGCCCGCCTCGCCCACGATGGCGATGTCGGGATGCGCGCTCAGATAAAAGCGCAACCCTTTGCGCACGACGTCGTGATCGTCAACGATGAAAACGGTGGTGCGTTCGGCGCCGGGGATGGCCGGGGTTGTCATCGCGTTGTCTCCTGCTTAGCGACCCATAAAGAAAAACATGCCAAACACCAGCGCAATGACGACCGCCAGTATGAGCAAGCTCATCCGCGCCCGCACTGCCTGCGCGTCCTCGCCATTGGCGGTCTGACGTGTGCGCCGCTTGAGCGCCGCGACGATCGCCGCAACGATGACGACAACCAGGGCCGGCATATTCTCACTGGCGAAGGGGATGCGCAGGGATTCCCCCCATCGCCCACCGTCGTTCATCGCGCGGCCCAGGTAAAACCCGATGCCGCCGCCCAGGAGCAGGCCGATGATCAGCCCGCCAAACCAGCGGCTTCTGGGGCGTGGCGAGGGTTCCTCTTCCTCGTAATAGCTTCGATAATCGTCCATTTTCAGCTCCTTATTGGCCGGTTGACCAACGCTCACCCTCTTTGAGGACAACGATCTTCGTTTGTGATCCGGCCTCGCGCAGACGACGTGCGAAGCCCTCCGGCGTGTGATTGGTGCGGAGCAACGGCGAGCGCGGCTGGATGCCCAGGTGGATGGGAATGACCACTTTGGGCGTGAGCGTCGTAACCGCGCGTACTGCCGTCTTCTCATCCATCGTCATTGGGATGCGGTAGGTAGTGACGGGCATCAGAGCGACGTCAATAGAAAACCGCCGGGCGATCTCAGCCATAAATGCGCCGTAGAAGGTGTCGCCGGCAAAGTAGAGGGTCTGGCCTTCGACCTGGATGACAAATCCACCGGCCAGAGCGGAATGTTGCGCCGGAACTGCGGTCACTGTAGCTAGCCCGCAGACTTTCTCTTCCCATGCGGCCAATCCAACAGGATGTTGCGCCCCACTGAGCCACGTCATCCATTGTGCGTGCTTGGGGGTGATGACGGCGACGCCATCGGGTAATGCGTGCAGGAAGCGGCGATCCACGTGATCCCAGTGGTTGTGTGAGACGAGGACCAGGTTCACATCGCCGAATGCAGCGCGCGACCGCGCGGGCGGCGCGACGCGCTTGTAAGCCGGATTGCCCCACACGCCGAAATAAGGATCGGTGAGGATGTTTACCCCTTGGGCTTCGATCCATATCGTGCTGTGACCGATCATAGTGATGTGCATAGGGCTTCTCCTGGATAGGGAGTGGTAATCGGTAATCAGGGATTGGGAGACCTGCGCCCTGATTACCCAATCCCCAATTACCAATTACCAATCTCCGCTTTACTCCTTGGATACCGAGACCGGCAAGTTGCCCAGGAGCAGGGTGGGGCTGACGCCGTGCTCGGTGACGACGATCTTGGCGTTGTCTTTGAGCGAGTTCTCGGTCATCTCCAACTTACGCAGCAACTGCGCGTTGCCCTGGAAGTATTTCTCGGCGGCTTCGTTGACCAGGCGGATGGCCTCGGCGCGACCTTCGGCGACGCGGATGGCGGCTTCGCGCTCACCTTCAGCTTTGCGGATGATGGCTTCGCGGTCACCTTCGGCGCGCTGGATCGTCGCCAGCTTTTGCTGCTCGGCGGCTTCGAATTCACCGGTGGCCAGCAGGCGCATCGCGCGGCGCTCCTGCTCGGCGGTCTTCTGCTTGTGCATCGCTTTTTTGATGTCTTCTGGCGGGTCAATGAGCATAATCTCCACTTTGCTGACGACCAGTCCCCAATCCGCAGCGAAGTCGTTGAGAACGCGCTGCAGGTTGGCGGCGATCTTTTCGCGGGCCACCAGGCTCTCGTCCAACGTCAGGTCGCCGAACTCCTGGCGCAGGTTGGTCATCGCCAGTTGGATGACGGCGCGCTTCCAGTTGTCAATGTTGTAGAAGGTGCGCTTGATGGACTCCTCGTCGGACTTGGGGCGTACCCACATCACGCCGTCTACGCGGATTTCGACGTTGTCTTTCGTGATCACCGGTTGTGGGGGGATGTCCATCGTGTGCTCCCGGATGTCGCGGATGCGCACGAGCTGGAAGAACGGGATCTGAAAGCCGAGACCGGGCATGACAAAGCTGTCGTATTTGCCGAGCGTCTCTTTAATACCGCGTTCATAAGGTTTCAAGGTGTAGATCAGACTGTAAATGGTTCTCATAGTTCTCCTTTCGTATTGAATGATTCTGTAGCGATAAGTGTCTGTAGCGAACAGCTTACTTTGTCATTGTCACGGACAGTTCATCCAGGATGCGCGCCGTGACCATTGCCAACAATGGAAGGGGGATGGCGCGCTGTAGCGTAATCTGGTAGGCGCCATTGCCCTTGAAGCAGAGCAGTTCCTGCCCGGTTGCATCGGTAAGCGTGAAGATACATTCTGCGCCTGAGGCACGGGCTTCGCTTTTGTCGTAGGCCAGCCGGTAGCCTCGATTGTCGTAGATAATTTCGCTCCAGGTGTTCATCTGCCGTCCCTGATATTGGATTGCCGCCAACGGTTGCTTGTTGCGGCGCAGCACCATCCGGCCGCTCAGGCCGCGGACGGGGCGCAGCGCCCACGAAGCGTCTTCTGCCTCCCACTCGAACCCTGAAGCGCTGTGATGAAGGCGCACGATCAGGATGTTTTGATCGCCGGCCGTCACCGTGTAGCTTCTCCCCAATCCGAGGAAACCCGGTACACGGCTACAGTGGAAGGGGGTAGCGTCTGGTTCCAACAACGGGCTGCGCAGATAGCGCAAGTCGGCGGGCAGCCAGGGCCACGTTTGCCCCACCGGAATCTCCAGTTTCGCGCCTAGCCAGGCCCAATTCTCAATCGTCAGATCGGGGCGATGGATGATGGTTCCAGCGGCTCCCGGCGCCGGGGTGAGGGTGTAGGGTAGTTCCACTTCTGCCAACACGGTCGTCCCGATGCCCACCTGGCTCTCCAATGTCAGTCGCCCACCGATGGCCATCAGCCGTTCCTGCATGTTGGTCAACCCCAGGCCGTGGCTTGCCTGCGTGGTGTCAAACCCGATGCCGTTATCTTCGATGGTCAACGCTGCGCGGTCAGGGCTGCACCGCAGATGGACGTCCACGCGCGTGGCCTTGGCGTGCCGGGCGACATTGTGCAGCGCCTCTTGCGCCACACGGTAGAGGGCTTCGGTCACGGCGGGTGGCAGGCGTTTATCGTCGCCTTGCACTTCCAGATAGATCAGGATGTGTTCTTGCGCGCCAAAGAGCAGGGTGTAGTCGTTGAGCGCCGCAGCCAGTCCTTGCTCTTGCAGGGTGCCTGGACGCAGGTCTTCGATGAGACGGGTGGTTTCGCGTTGCGCGTTTTGGGCCGCTTTCTCGATCTCGCGCGCCATCTCTGCCAGTTGCGGGATGCTCGCCGGTAGGTGGGTGTCCGCTGTGTGTTCCAGGGCGTCAAAATGGGTGCGGATGGCGCTGGCCGTCATCGCCAGGCTGAAAAGGTGCTGTTTGACGCTGTCGTGGAGTTCGCGGGCCAGCCGGTTGCGCTCTTCAACCACGGCCAGAGCGCGCACCTGGTCGCTCAAGCGGGCATTGCGCTCGCGCAGCACCAGCAGGTCTTCCTCGTCTTTTTCCAGGTTTTCGGCCAGGGCGTCGAGTTGTTCCGCCAGCATACTCAGATCGTCTCTGCGGGGATCCAAAATCCGCAGTGAGAGGTTTCCTCTGAGCCAGGCCTGGCAGATGTCGAGGGTCCGATGTAAACGGCGTGTCAGGGGTTGGCTAACTACCATCCCTAACAGCAAGCCGACAATGGCTGCGCCGAGGGTCACCAGCACAATATGGACGCCCCAGATCATCTTCCCTCGCAGCAGCGCCAGGATGCCCAGGCCAATGATTTCGGCGAGAAAGACACTGACCAGTGTTACCACGGCGTGGGCCAGCGATAATTTGTGCCACACGTTGATGTGTGCAGGATGTCGGTTGTTTCGCATAGCAAGTACCTCCAAAAATAGTCACATAGTCGTCAGTTGGATCCACAGTCCGCAAACACACGGCCTGCTTTACAGTCAAGGGCGAAGTTTAACGGTGTCTGACTATGCTTCTATTGTAGCGAGGTTGATTGAGTTTGTCATCAGGCATACGGACAGATTTTCACCTGTACCTGGGTACAATCTTGCAGTCAACCATGCGCCGTTGCGCGTCATGGCCTACGTTGTTTCAACGCCAGCGCCTGAGCTAAATCCACCTGGGCATTCAATTTCTCAAAGGTGTGGATAGCCTGTTTCAGGTAGTTTTCGGTTGTGTCGCCAGCCAGGGTAGGGTTGTCCATTGCCAGGCGCGCTAATACGAGTTTGGTTTTAGCGGCCTCATGATCGTTGTTTAAGCCAGTGAGGATGTTCAAACCTGTGTGTAGCGCCGTCGCGGCAGACTGCGGCATCCCATTGACCAGATAGGTTTCTCCTAGCACGCGATGCGCTATGCCGTTTTCTACCGGGTCGCTGTATGTTTCGGCCAATGCGATGGCGTTTTGGGCATGGGTCAGAGCCTGCTCCAGGTTCCCAATTCTCAGGTAGTACTCGCCCCACAGGCGTTCCAACTCGGCGAGGTATTCTTTGGAGCCAATTTCGTCGAGTAGTGACTGGGCGCGGTTGAGCGACTGTTGCGCTTGTGCCCAATTTTCCAACCGGGTGTATACCTGCCCAAGGTTAATCAGGGTTGCTGCTTCACCGCGCGGGGTATGGATATTTTCCCAGATGGTGAGCGATTTTTCGTACAATTCCTGCGCGCCTTTCCATTCCCCGCGCTTGAGATAGAGGTTTGCCAGATTGTTGCAGCTAATCGCCTGTCCATGGACGTCGCCGATCTCGCGTTTGATGGCCCACCCACGTTGATAGGCTTCGTCGGCCTGGCTCCAGTCCCCCTTAAGTTCATAAGCATCGGCAAGTCGGATGTAGGTATGCGATTCGCCCACCAGGTCGCCGATTTGTTGATAAGCATGGATGCTCTCACGACAGAGGCGTATGGCGTTGTCCGGGTTACCAAAGCGTATGTCAATGCCGGCTTGCGTATAGAGCGCTGCTCCGAGGACTTGTGTTCCCTCCGGGGTTGGGATGCGGATGGCAATGTCCAGGCTTTTTTGGCACCAGCCTAAAGCTTTGGTGTTTTCGCCCTGCCGCGCGTAGACTTTTGCGCCGAGGATGTATATCCGGGCGGCTTCGACCGTGGGTTCGCTGTCCGCGACAGCATCCAGGCCCTTGCGCAACCATGTAAAAACTGCGCTGTATTCGTCGCGTAGTTCGTAGACGTTGGCAATATCATAACATAGCCCGGCCAGTTGCCGACGTTGTTCGGCAGATGGCGGCTGCGCATCCAGCAGCGCCTGGGCTGCTTCATAGTGTTTGAGCGCCTCGTCGTATTGTCCGGTCAGCGTCAGCACCATGCCGGATGACTGATGGGCCAGGAGAAGCTGGGGCTGGTAATTCGCAGAAGCTTCGGGCGTCAATTGACTGAGTATCGTCAATGCCCGCTCGTTCCACTGCAGGGCCGTTTCGTTCGCATAAGCGAGTTGCGCCTGCCGCGCAGCCTGCAGACTGTACTTGATGGCCTTATCCACCTCACCCGCTGCGCTAAAGTGATAGGCGAGTTCCTCGGCCATGAAATCGGTTTGACCCGCCGCGCGATGTTCCAGGGCTTCGCCGGCTTTGCGGTGCAACAAGCGTCTCCGCAGCGGACCTAATTCGGCGTAGATAATGTACTGGATTTCCGTCTGGCGGAAGCGGAGCGCCAGTCCTCCCGGCACCTCCTCGACCAATTGTCGCTCCAGCGCCTCGTCCAGGTGTTCCAACACTTCCCATTCCGAGAGATCGCTCATTTTCTGCAGGTCGTCAAAGCGGAACGTTTGCCCCAAGACGGCGGCTTGCCGCAGCAGCGACTGGGTTTCGTCGCTCAAGTGCTCGATACGCCGCCAGACCGTTTCCCGCACGCTCTGTGGAAGGCGCACTTCTTTGAGCGCCTGCACGTACCATTCGGGGTTGGCGTCCATCTCGCCAGGGGATGGGATCAGGGCTTCATCTTCCAGTCCCTTGGCAACTTCTTCGACGTAGAAGGGATTGCCGGCGGTGTGCTCGTAGATCTTCTCAATGAGGGCTTCAGGCACAATCCTCTGCCAGATGTACGTCAGCACAAAACCCACCTCATCTTGCGTCAGTCGCTCCAGCGGGATATGGCGGTACGTCGGATGGCTGCGCAGTCCACGCAGCGTTTCGAGCAGGGGATGTCCGCGCTGCACTTCGGTATCCCGGTAGGTGCCGATGATGAAGATGGGCATTGTCGGCAGATGGCGTCCCAGGTAGAGCAGCAATTCCAGGCTGCTGTGATCGGCCCATTGCAGGTCTTCGAGGATGAGGAACCACGCACGTTCCTGTGTGGCGCGCCTGATGAACTGGGTCAGACTGGTCATCAAACGCAGTTGCTCCTGTTTGGGATCCAGGGACGGCGGGATTTGCAGATCAGGCAGCATCTGGTGGATTTCAGGGATGAGCGGTGTGAAGTTGGCGAGTTGTTGGCGCGCTTCAGCATCGAGGAACTCCGGCGGGACGGTGTCGAGGTAGGCGCGCAGCACTTCGGTGAACAGCCGGTAAGCTGGCCGGCCTTCCACGTCCTCACAGTGCCCGGTGAGCAGCACCGGCGGGTGACTTTGCGCCGCGACGTGTTGCGCCAGGCGTGTCTTCCCGATGCCCGCCTCGCCGGTGATGAAGGCGAGTTGTCCGTGGCCGGTACGCGCTTCTTCCCAGCATGTGCGGAGGATTTGGACCTGCTTTTCGCGCCCGACGAGGAGGCGTGTGCGGGGACGCACGGCGTATTCCATATCGCTCAGCAGGTTGCTGAGGATGCGCCGGACTTGTTGGGCGCTGGCATAGCGATTGTTGGGATTTTGATCCAGCAACTTGAGGATCAAGTGTTCCAGCGACGCCGAAATGTGCGGATTAAATTCCCGCGGCGGGCGGGGTGAGTAACGCAGACGGCTGCGCATGGTGGCCTGTTCCACATTCTCGACCCTCGTCGTCTCGGAAGAAGAGGATTCCTCAAAGGGTAGCCGTCCGGTGAAAAGCTGGTACAGGATCATGCCGAAGGCATACAGATCGGTGCGCGCATCCAGCGTTTGGCCGAGAATTTGTTCTGGCGCCAGGTAGTCGGCAGTCAAAAACAGCTTGGGGGTCTCCAACAGATTGCGACCTTCTTCCAACCGGCCCAGGCCAAAGCCTGCCAGGCGCGCTCCCTGCGGCGTGATGAAGATGTTTTGGGGTTTCAGATCGCCCAGGATGACGCCGTGGCTGTGCGCATATTCCAGGGCCTGGATGGTATCCAGGGCAATCCCCAGGAATTGCGGCGATCCTGCAATCGTCGTCTGTGTGGATTGGCCCTGATCGCGCAATGCGCTTTTCTCATCCAGGATGTCCTGCAAGGTCGGATAAGGAACGTATTCTTCTACTGATAGAACGTAACTCTCTTCCTTATCCCAGGCATAAACTCTGACGATGTTGGGATGGTCCAGGGCGACAATTTGCTGGGTTTGGTGCATAAACCGTTCCAGCGTTTCCGCACCGAAGGCTGGCGAGAGGATTTTGAGCACGACGGATTGGTTCTCTTCGATGTCGGTGGCCTTGAGCACAGTACCAAGCAGGCTCTCGCCGATTTTGGCCTCAATGCGGTAGCGGTTTTTGATGACCTGGCCGGGCAGGTTGAGGGCTTCGCGGGCTTGAACTGCGGCAAGAGCGGCTTCCACGGTGGGGTAAATCGTGAAAAAGTCCTCGGTTCCTCCTAACTTGATGATTTGTTTCACCTTTTCTGAGGGGGCAATCAGGATGATGGGCTTGCCTCCCCATTCCTGGCGCAAGGCCACCAACGATTTAAGGCTGGCCGTAGTCAACGTCTCGACTTGGGACAGGTCAATGATGGAGCTGGTGGGTGAGTATGAATCACGCAATCCGGTCAACTGGCGGGCCAGCTCTTCAACGCCGCGCTCATCGAACACGCTGGTGGGGGTCACAATCGCCGTCTCGCCGTCGGACGTGAATTGTAAGTCAACCGCGCCGGCCGGGGTCAGATCGAAGGTCATACCCTCGAAGGCCACGTAGGTTTCGCAGGTTTCAGGGGCGGCGCGTTGGGCCAGATACTCGACGGCTGTGGCGTGGATCTGCTCAATGTCGGCGTCGGAGTAGGAGGGGTCGTGGTGGAAGAGGATCAGGCGTTTGACGCCGGCGGCCTGCGCCAGGTCTACGCCGATCATGGCCGAGCTGTGTCCCCAATCCTCTTTGATCAGCCAGGCATCCTGCAGGGTGTACATGGCGTCAAAGACCAGCGCATCTGCATTGCGGAAGAAGGTCACGTAAGGATCAACGACATCATCCTCCAGTTTTTTATACTCCGCATCGCTGGCGTAGACAAACGTGCTGTACTGATCCTCAAAGCGATAGCTGTACGCATCACCGGGGTGCGCATTTCTGATCGAGTCAACGCGCACGCGCCCGATGTTGATGGGGTGTCCTGGCTCCAGGTGCACAAATTGAATATCTGCCTGCATATAGGAAAGGCTTACCGGCCAGGTCATAGGGTTTTGCTGGACCTCAAAGACGCGCTGCAAGTCGTGTGCACCATAGATGAAAATGCGGTTGCCCGGTACGAAGGCCGGGGTGAACATCGGGAATCCCTGAATGTGGTCCCAATGCGTATGGCTGATGAAGAGGTGCAGTGTGCCTTTCCCTTTGCCAAAAGGCCCTTTCATCAGTTCCAAACCGAGGGCATACAGCCCCGATCCGGCATCCAGGACGAGCAGTTGACCGTCAGCCTGTACTTCGACACAGGGCGTATTCCCCCCGGCTGTGCCGCGCACCATAAGAGGGAGCTTCTTGATGTAAGCTTGCACGGCTTCGGAGTCTTGGGTATTGATTGCTGGCATTCCCAGGATGGCCTGATACAGCTTCTCCTCGATTTGCCTGGAGCTGATAGGTGAGGGTATGGAGCCACGTGTACCCCAAATTCTGATTTTCATCTATATCCTCATGCAGGCAGACACGAATCCACGAACACTATCTTCCATTTTGTCCCCAAGTTGTCCAGAATCAACCTATGGCTGCGCTTCCTCTTCCGGCAGGGGCAGGGCGATATAGAACGTGCTGCCCTGGTTGGGCACACTTTCTACCCACACCCGCCCGCCGTGGCGCTCAATGATGGATTTGACCAGCGCCAGGCCCAATCCAGTGCCTTGAATGTTTCCGGTTTCGCGGCGCTTGATGCGATAGAATTTCTCGAAAAGCCGTACCTGGTCTTCAGGCGCAATGCCGATGCCGGTGTCGGTGATGTGGATGACGGCTTCCTGGTGGGTCGTGCCTAGCCCCACGCTCACCTGACCGGAGGTTGGCGTATATTTGATGGCGTTGTCCACCAGGTTACTCACGGCCTGGCGCAGCAGCGTTCGATCTCCGGTGACGGTGGGCGCCCCTTCCGCCGGCTCCAGACGCAGCGTGATGCCCTTGGCGGCGGCGCGCGCGCGCATCGTATCCACCGCCTCCACCAGGATGAGGCCCAGGCGACACGGTTCCTGGCGAATACCAACGCCGGCCTCAATGCGCCGCAAGTTCAGCAGATCGCCGATGAGCGCGCTCATCTGATCAATGCCCTCCAGGATGCGATCCAGATAATCGTGCTGCTTGTCGTTCAGATCGCCGACCATCATTAACATCGTGGCATATCCACGGATGAACGTCAGCGGCGCGCGCAGGTCGTGCGAGACGGTAGATACGAAATCCGACTTCATTTCATCCAGTTCTTTGAAGTGCGTGACGTCGCGCATCACGGCCACCATGCCCATCGTTGCCCCTTCGGATCCCAGGATGGGGGCGATGCTGGCGTAGAAAGTGCGCCTGTCGTCGAGTGGCACTTCGACTGCCGGGTGTTGCTGCTCATCTCGACCCTGGGTGAGCGCGCGCGTGAGCGGCTCGGGCAGCGTCAAACTGCTCAATGGGCGTCCGTAGGCCGATTCGTCGAGCGCCAGCAGCCGTTGCGCCGCCGGGTTGGTCAGCACGAGCCGGCTTTCCGCGTCTGTCACCAGGATGGCGTCGGTGGTGCTGGCAAGAATTGCCGCCAACCGTCGCCGTCCCCCCTCGGCCGCCTGGAAGAGCCGCGCATTTTCAACCAGCACCGCGGCCTGGCTTGCCAACGTGGAGAGGAAGTTGACCCGCGCTTCGTCGAAGGCATCCTTTCTGTCTGCGCCCACCCACAACACAGCGACGGTGCTGTTCTGTGGACGCACCGGGAAGATGGCGACGCTTTGCAATTTGTCATTGGTGGGGGTCGCTCCTTTGGCTTGCGCGAGGTCTTGAATGACCAGCGGGTCGCGCCGCCGGGTCAAGACGGTCGCAAAAGCGCGATCGAGTTCCACCAGGGTGCTGTCGTCAGCGCCGACGGTGAACACACGCTGGAGGCGTTCGCCGCTGCCGAGTAGGACGAAGCGCGCCACCACCGCGCCGGTTTCATCCAGCGCGCCTTCGAGGATCGGATGGACGCCGCGTTCCAGGTCGAGCGTGGCGGAAACGCTCTGCGAGATATTCAGCAACAAGGACAGGTCGTTGAGGCGGGCTTGCAAGCGTACCCGCATTTGTTCGAAGGCGTTGCCGAGTTGCGCGACTTCGTCCTCGCCGGAAATGTTGACCGGTACAGCCAGGTTGCCGCGCGCGATGTGGTTGGCCGCTTCTGCCAGCGTGTTAAGCGGCTGGATAATGCGTGTGGCGAAGAAGGGGATGGCAAACAGCAGCAAAACGCCGACCGAAATCTGCACCAGCAAGAGCGGGCTGGAGATTTTCGTCGCTGTCTCTAGGACGGTGGTGAAGGGGAGTTGCAGCACAACCTGGTAAGGGGTGCCCTCGACGCTGAGAATATAGATCAAAACCCGGTAGCCGGCGGCGGCAATGTCTTCATACGCGATTCCCCGCCCGATGTGTTCAGCATATTGGACAGCGTCTTCGTTGACCGCCCACGGCCTGAGGACATATTTGGCGTCGGGGTGGGCGATGATGAACCCATTCTCATCCAGGATGAATCCCGCGCTTGATCCTCCCGCGGCCTGGAGGGCTTCCAGGGAGCGGCGCATTTCCGGGTTCATATCCAACTGCACGCGTCCCAGCAGAAAGCCCTCCGGTGGCTGAGTCAGATCTTCTTCGTCCCTGAACACCTGTTCGACGAGCGTGATGCCGTATTGACCTGAGGGCAATTTTGTCAAGTGGGTGACCGAAGAGAAGCGAATGGCAGATTGTGCGCGTTCCAGGGCTAACTTCTCATCTGGCGTTAATCCCAGGTTTTTGGCTTCTTGCGGAACAGCTTCGGTGATTTCCAGGTTTTGATCAACAAACAATAGTTCCTGAAAGAAGGGCACGACCTGGCGCGCCGTCTCCAGCGCCAGCGTGCGTTGCTGTGGATCGGGGTCCAGCAGCGCCGGATCCGCAGCGAATGTGGCGATCAAGTTTTGCCCTGAGTAATGGAAATAGGTGAGGCTGTTTGCCGCGTTTTCGGCGCTGCGGCGCATCTCGTCAAGTGACTGTTCGCGGGCTATGTTGATCGCCCGGGCGGTAACGGCAACCACGGAAAGGATGATGCTCAACAGCACCAATGGAATGATGAGGATGATGAGCCGGGCGCGCACCGATTTGCTGTACATAGACACGATGTCGGCTCGCTGAAACGCGCGCCAACGCGGATTGAGGAAAAGTAACTGGAAAATGATCCCCAGGGGAATGGTCCCTATGAGCCATAGGGGCAGCTCATTGTTCCAGATGGCTATGACGTAGTCAATCGCCAATAAGCCGCCGGGCGGCAAATTCGCCACCAGCCGGCTGAGGGATAAGAGGCACAGCGACAACAGCACTGCGACCGGGAAAGTCACCAGTGGGCGGCGGAGCACGTCATACAATTCACCTTTGTACGGTTGATGTAAGAGATAGCCGGTCGCCAGCCCCCACGCCGAGAAGGCCAACATATCGGTGAAGGTCAACGGCCCAAACCAGGCCCATGTCAAACTGACGGCCAGATTGACAATCAGTGCCGGGCCAGGGCCCAACCAGATGGCTCCCAACGCCACCAGGAAAAATCCTGTCAGTGACACGGTCGGCGCAGAAGGCAGCACACTGATGGGTGAAGCCGGCAGTACCCTGAGTTGGGTGCGGTAGAGTGTAAGCAACGACCGCGCAGGAAAGACAAGCAAGAGCGACAGTCCGAAAAACAACCAGGCTTGCGTGTCCATCTTTTTGAAGTCTGCTCGGCGTGACCACAGCGCCCAGATGAACAGACCGATGTAAATGGCTGACAGGATAACGCTGGGGAGTTCCAGTGGAAATTCCAGTGCAAATGATCCTGGAGCACGCCATAAATCCAAACCCATGACTTTGATCCTTATGCTCAGTCTACTGCTTAAATTCGCGTATTACGCTGCAATGATTTCAACCTTAATAATACTCAAATGATGTCAAAGGGCAAGTATTGGATAGAAAACCTGCCCGACTCCGAGAAAGCCGGGCAGGTTTTGTCAGATAGAAAGGAGCGCGCGATTACCGCTCGTCCCAGTCGTCATCCGAGTCTTCTTCGTCGTCCCAGTCCTCCTCGTCATCCCAGTCTTCGTCATCCAGTTCCTCGTCGTCCCAATCTTCCTCATTCAGGTCGTCGTCGCCTTCTATATAAGCCCAGTCAAGTTCGATGGGGGCGGTCTCGATGACTTCCAGATCAGCTTCACAATGGACGCAGGTGACTTTCTGACCGATCGTGGGATGATCGGAGAGCTGGACCCACTCGCCACACGATGGACAAACTGCTCTCGTTGCCATACAATTTCTCCTTATGCTTAACAGAAAATGGTCATTGGTCTTCACGCTTCCATTATTATTCTACTGCAAAAATCATACCGCGCAATAGTATAATGCAATCAACATGCGCAAAGCGAGAAAGTTCGTATTTCCGTTGACATAAACTCAACCTTAAAGTAGAATATCGTTTATCTAATCGGCGACTTACATGAGCGGTTCCACCGATGTGAGGAGGGTGCTATGGCCGTACCGTTGTTGCAGCATAACATTTTAGGCGAGACACGTCCCGTGTGCGGGGAGTGCTGTGACACGTGCGTCTGTCTTCCTGAAAAAGAGCGTCCCATCCCCCATCCCGGCATCGTGGATCGTATCCGCGAAGACGTGCAGACTGTCTTCACGAAAGACCCCGCCGCGCGCAGTGTGCTCGAAGTGCTGACTTGCTATCCTGGTTTGCACGCGATCTGGATGTATCGGGTCGCGCACGCCTTGTGGGTGCGGAAAGTGCGTTTTCCGGCGCGTCTGATTTCCCACCTCGCGCGTTGGCTGACTGGCATCGAAATTCATCCCGGCGCGACGATTGGCCGCCGCGTCTTCATTGACCACGGCATGGGCGTGGTGATTGGCGAGACGGCGGAGGTGGGCGACGATGTCTTGATCTACAAGGGCGTGGTGCTCGGCGGCGTCTCGCTGGAGAAGGTGAAGCGCCATCCGACCATCGGCAACGGTGTGGTGTTGGGTACGGATGCGATTGTGCTCGGTCCGATTGAAGTGGGGGAGAACGCGCAAATCGGCTCCGGCTCGGTCGTGGTGAAGCCGGTGCCCGCGTGCGCCACCGTGGTCGGCGTGCCGGGGCGCGTCGTCAAGATCAACGGCGTCTCCTGCCGCCTCAAGCCCGATCTGCACCATGAACAACTGCCGGATATGGTCATTGATACGATTGACCGTCTGACGCAGCGCATCACCGCGTTGGAAGCGCGTCTAGGCGAATTAGAAAGTTCTGAAGCGCCCAAAGAAATAGCGGAGGTTGAAGCATGGTCGTGAACTCCGATGGATTCAGTGGTCTGGTCGCAGATAGCGTTCTTGATCTGGTTGGGCGTACCCCTGTGGTGCGGTTGCAGCGGGTCGTTGCGCCAGAGATGGCGACGGTATGGGCTAAACTGGAACGGCAGAATCCCGGCGGCTGCGTCAAAGAGCGCATCGGCCTGGCGATGATCGAAGCTGCCGAGCGCGCTGGCCTTTTGCAGCCCGGCGCGCTCATCGTCGAACCCACCAGTGGCAACACCGGCATCGGTCTGGCGATGGTCGCTGCGTTCAAAGGCTATCGCGTCATCCTGGTGATGCCCGACTCGGTGAGCGTTGAGCGGCGGGCGATCTTCAAGGCGTATGGCGCGGAGTCTGTCTTGACGCCGGGTGCGCAGGGGATGAAAGGCGCGATTGCCAAAGCCGAAGAAATCCTGCGCGATAACCCTGGCGCGTGGATGCCCAATCAGTTTGCGAATCCCGCCAACCCCGCAATTCACCGCCTGACCACCGGCCCGGAAATCCTGGCGCAGGTGCCGCATCTGGATGCCTTTGTTGGCGCGGTGGGGACTGGCGGAACTGTGAGCGGAGTGGGGCAGTACCTCAAAGCTGCCGCGCCGCACGTATACGTCGTGGCGCTCGAACCGGCGGAGTCGCCCGTGCTCTCTGGCGGAGAAGCCCGACCACACAAGATTCAGGGGATGGGCGCGGGCTTTGTGCCCCCGGTGTTCGACCGGAGCGTGGTGGATGAGATCATCCCGGTGACAGGGGCCGAGTCGGCGGAGATGGCGCGCCAACTGGCCCGGCGCGAGGGGCTACTCGTGGGTATTTCTTCGGGAGCGGCGGTCGCGGGGGCGCTCAAAATCGCAGCGCGCCTGGGCGAAGGCAAGACTGTGGTCACGCTGCTCCCCGACACTGGCGAGCGGTATCTCAGCACTGACCTCTTTGACTAAAACGTAAAACGTAAAGCGCGAAGGACTTCTTACGCTTTTCGTTTTACGTTTTACGCTTGTGTGTGCCACTGCATTATTGCCCCATGCTCCAATCGCGCCGCGCCGATCCCCGGTTGCGCGCCGCGCGTCCATTGCGCGACGAGCAGTTCGTTTTCCCCTTTGCGCCGCAGTAGACCTTCCGGCAGCCAGAAACGGTGTTGCGGCGCGCGATGGTCTGCATAGCGCCCGATCAATTGCCCATTCAGAAAAAGATACGCTCGCCCCGGCGTCTGATCCAGGAACAAAAAGAGCGGCATGTCCACGTCATCCGGCAGGGCAAGGCCGAAAATGGCCCGGTGCCACGTGATGTGCGCCGCGCCGTCGTCGGGGACGAGCGCCCAGTCCGCGTAACCGGCGAAGCCTTGCACGGCGCGTTCGCCGCTCAATCCCCACCGCACGCGCCAGCGGATTGGAACGCCGCTGTCGAGGGCGCACGCTGTCAATCCCCGTGCCCGCGCCGTGGCTTCCCAATCGCGCTGTTGGCCGAGATTCTCCACGAGGATGGCGAGCGTGTTGCGCGCGTGCAGCAGATGTTGGGGCAGCGGAAGCGTTTTCGGCGCGCCGGGGATGGCTTGGGGCGGCGTGTTGAGCGCCGCGATGAGCGCGCCGTTGAGAAAAACGTCGCTTGCCTGATCGCAGCAGAGCGTGATGTGATTCGCCGCGCCGTCGAAACGTCCGCGATACCACGTAAAGCCGTCGCCGAGTGGACCTGGCGCAGGGGCGTCGTTGAGCGCGACCGGCGTCCACAGACTGTCATCGTAATCCGGCGCGATTTCCGGCGTTGCCTGCCGCGCCTGCCAGACAAGCGGCGGGAGCGTCACGCTGGGCGCATCGCGCCAGGTGAGCGGCGCGAGCCACGTGTGCGGATCGCTGCCGCGCCACGGCCCCCAACGATAGCCGGCCCCTTTCTCTCCGGCGAGATAGCGATAGCTGCCGTCGGCTTGCGGCTGTACCCATTCCGGGCCGATGACCAGCCCGCGCGCGGGGTCTTCGGGGGCGGGATGCCACGCCGCGGGATAGGCCGGCGTGGTGCGCCACGTATCGTCGAGTGGCCATACGCGCGCCGCGAGACGCGGTTCCAGCGCGAGAAGTTGTAACATCCCTTCCGGCCCGTCGAGTAACAGGGATACCCAACGCCCTGTCTCAAAATGCACGGCCAACCCCGCGTCGGTGCGTTGCGTCCGCACCGGCCCCCGCGCGTGCCGGGGACGGAAATCTTCCGAAAGCAGCAGATCGCCGCCATTCTCGTTCGTCAGGATGAGCAGATGCCGTCCGGCGACCGTCATCCGCAACACCGGCTCCAACGTCGTTGTCAGCAGCTTGCCGCCAGGGATACGCCAATGCAGCGGCAGGACGCGCGCGGCTTCTTCTGGCAAGGTGAACGGCGTTGTCGTGAGCATCGCGTCGCCGAGCGGCGTCGAGAGGCGCGTCTCCGTCGCGGCGAGGTCGGCGGTATCCAGAAAGGCGACGGTCGCGGCATCTCCGGCGCGGACGGCGCACAAGACGCGGCTATCGGCGGCGTAGACCGTAGATGTGGGCTGTGCGGCGGTCAGGGCTTGACCGAGCGTCTCGGCTGCGAGCGCCATCCGTCGCGCGTGGAAGTAAACAGCGGTGAGTCCTGTGCCTTCGCTGAGCGGCGCGCCGACGCCGTGGGCGGCGCAAGCATCCGCCATGCCCCAATAGCCCCCATTGACGCCGGTGTGTGTAGGGGCGAGCGCGTAACCCGTCGCGCCCTGGCCCAGGCTGCGGCTGATGACGATGCGCGGGTGTTCTGCGCCGAGCCGCCGGAGCAATGACTCGCGGCTTTCGCTGTTCCACGTGAATGGCGGCGCAATGTCGAGCGCGTGAAGCCCTGCCGCTTCGCTTTGCCAGTTGGGCCAGTCGTCTCTTCGCCAGCGGTGGATGGGGACGCTGGTGTGCGGATCGTCATCCGTGCTCAGGTGCTGCGCGGGCGCGGCGATCAGCTCCGGCGCGCCGAATTCACGCGCCAACTCGACCAGGGCGTGCCGGTAGCGCGGCAGCCCTTGCCCGTCCGCGCACGGGCCGGGATTGACGGCAACCATCAACAGGTTGAGGCGCTCGACGATGGGGGGCAGCAGGCGTTCCCACCACTCGCGCACATAACGCAGAAATGCAAAGGACGGCCCGGGCGGTACGACGCTGGCGCAGTCGGGACGCACGCCGGGCGTGTTGACGAACCAGGCGGGAAGACCGCCCATATTCAAATCGGCTTCAATCCACGGCCCCACGTCGGCGATCAGCCACAACCCCGCCGCCTCGATCTCGTCCAGCAAGCGCGGGATGTCGCGTGGGCCGGTGAAATCGTACAGACCCGCCGCCGGGCTGTGATAGGCCCACGGAAAGGGGACGACGACCGCGTTCAGCCCGCCGCCGCGCATCCGCTGTAACACTGGCGACCACAACGCGGGGTGGGGCAGCCGGAAATAGTGCAGCGTCCCCGCCTGGATCAGCGCCGGAGCGCCGTTGAGGCGCAATTGTCCGTCATACGTAACTTGTGGTTTCATGAATGTTCGCTATACCATTAAAACTTTGTCAGCAGATTTAGCAGATTAAGCAGATGAGCATATTCCCAATCTGCTAAATCTGCTTAATCTGCTGACTATCTTCCGAGCAACCTCTGTATCACGTCGATGCCGCTGGAGGCGAGCCACGCCAGCGCCTCCGGATCGCCGTCGAGCAGCGCCTTGCCCAGGCCGGAGCTGCGGAATTCCTTGAGATCTTCCTCGAAGGGATGGCCGACGCGGTGATCGTCGGCGATGGTGCCGTCGCGCATCACCAGCACGCGGTCGGTCTGCCGGGCCACCGCCGGGTCGTGGGTGACGACGATGATGGTCGCGCCCAGCTCGCGGTTGAGCTGGCGCAGTAGCGCGATGACGTCCGCGCCGGCCTGCGAATCGAGGTTGCCGGTCGGCTCGTCAGCGAGGACGAGCGCAGGTTGGTTCGCCAGCGCGCGGGCGATGGCGACGCGCTGGCGTTCGCCGCCCGAAAGCTGGTTGGGCAGGTGCGCGGCGCGCTCTGCCAGGCCGACGCGCATCAGCAGTTCGTCGGCGCGACGGCGGCGTTTGGCGGGACTGGCAGTCTGGCCCATCATCGGCGTCTCGACGTTCTCGCGCGCGTTCAGCGTGGGGATGAGGTTGTGCATCTGGAAGACGAAGCCCACCGTCCGCGCGCGGAAGGTATCGAGGTTTTTGATGCTTGCCAAATCCTGCCCGTTGATGCGCACCTGCCCGCTCGTTGGACGATCCAGCGCGCCGAGCAGGTTGAGCAGGGTGGACTTCCCGGAGCCGGATGGCCCCATCACGGTGAGAAATTCGCCGCGCGCCACCTGGATGCTCACCCCATCCAGCGCCCGCACCTGCCCGCCATCCCCATAGATTTTCGTCAGTCCGCGCGTTTCAATGATGTTGTCTTCTGCCATAATTGCCTCTTGTTAGCGGTCAGCCTTCTCACACCTGACAGGTCTTCCGAGACCTGTCAGGTGTGAGCCTCACTCATACCGCAACGCCTCCACCGGCTGCAAATTCGACGCGCGCCAGGCGGGATAGACGCCGCCGATGACGCCCAACACCAGCGCCACGCCGAACGCCTGCGCGAAAAGGCCCACGCTGTACTCCATCCGAAAATAGCCTTGCATCAACGGATGCAGGTTCAGCGCGTAGCCCAACAGCACGCCGACGAGTGTGCCCGCCATCCCACCGAGCAGGCTCAACGTTGCCGACTCGCGGACAATCATCCCCAGGACGCGCCGTCTGCGCCAGCCCAACGCCCGCAGCACGCCAATCTCGCGCGTCCGCTCAATCACGCTCATCACCATCGTGTTCGTCATCCCCAGGCCGCCCACGACAATCGCCATCAGCGCGATGCCCCACGTGCTGGCCTTCATCATCTGCATATCCACCAGATTTTCGGTGAAGGTGCTGGCCTGGCCGAGCGATACCTGCGGGAAGCGCGCCTCAATATCCTGTTTAACAATGTCGGCCTGCTCCGGTTGTTGCAGCCAGACGCCCAGGAAGCTGACCTTGCGCGTTTGGCCGAAGAGGTTTTGCGCGTCGCGCAGTGTGACCACGCCGCCGCCATCCTGGAAGGCCACGCCGGTCTCGTAGATGCCTACGATTTTGAAGGTGCTGTCGAAGATGCGCACCGTCTGCCCGACCCGTTTGCGCAGGTTCGTCGCGGCGACGCGCCCCAGGATGATTTGCCGGTTGGTGGACAAGGGGGCGCCTTCGACGATGGGGAAGGTGCGGATGGAGCGACCGCGCGGCTGGTAGCCGAAGACGATGAAAAACGGCAAATCGCCGAGGGTGGTGTAGCCGGTGAGGAAGCCTTCCGCGGCTTGCACGCCGGGCGACAGGCCGATGCGCCGCACGATGTCCTCGTCAATTTTGCTCAAATCCACGGAAGCATCGCGCTCGATGCCGATGAGGTGTGCGCCGCCGCCGACCATCATCCCGCCGAAAGCGTCCATCAGCCCATCGCTCATCGCGCCTAACAGCACAATCGCCATCAACGCCACGCCGATGCCGACGACGGTGAGCAGCGTGCGTGTGGGCTGGCGCAGGATGTTGCGCAGCGCGGCCCATCGCACGTGACGTTTGCCGTGGATGACGCCGCCTTCCGCGCGCATCGCTTCGGCCGGCGCAAGCCGCGACGCGCGCCACGCCGGCAACCCGCCGCCCACAAGTCCCAGACCCAGCGCGACGACGAGACCCTGGACGAGCAACCCGGCGGAAAACTGCGGCGGCATGATGCTGTTGATGGCCGGCACTTTTTGCACGGCGCGCACCGCCCACAGCCCCAACAGCAGCCCAACCCCGCCGCCGAGCAGGCTCATCAACAGCGATTCGCCCAGGATCATGCCGAGCACCTGGCGCGGTCGCCAGCCGACGGCGCGTAGCACGCCGAGTTCCTTCGTGCGCTCGAAGACGCTCATCAGCATCGTGTTCATCACGCCCACGCCGCCGATGATGATCGCCACCAGCGACACCGACCACGTGAAGACGTAGATGTATTGGAGCATCTCCTGTTCATCGGCGAAATCCGCCGATTGGGTGGCGGTGAGCTTGTCGAAGCGGCGCTCGATGCGCTCGCCCAGCGCGTCGAGGTCGGTCCCTTCACGCACCTTGAGGAGCAGCGCGTTCACCTGGCGCGGCTTGCCATTGATGCGCTGCGCGTCTTCCAGCAAAACGACGGCGGCGCCATCCTCAAACGGCTCGCCGGTCTCGTAGATGCCCACGATCCGGTAGCCGCTCTCGTAAAGGCGGAACGTATCGCCGACCTTTTTCTTCTGGTCGGCAGCGGCGGCGCGACCCAGGAGCAATGGCCTTCCGCCTTTACCGGCGGCTTTGTTGGATAGCGGCACACCCTCGATGATCTTGAAGTGCTGGATGGCGAACCCGCGCGGATCGTAGCCGTACACGATGAAGTACGGCGCGGCGTCGGTCGCAGCGAAGGTGTAGACCATCTCCGAGACGGCGGCGACGCCGGGCATAGCGGCGAGGATCGGCGCGACATCCTGATCCACGGCGCTGAACATAATGTCGAGCGCGTTATCCTGCACCACCAGGATATCCGCTCCGCTGCCGCCGGCCATCGCGCTGTAGCCCTGGATGAAGCCGTCGCCCATCGCGCCGAGCGCGATCACCGCCGCTACGCCCACCGCGATGCCGAACACGGTGAGCAACGTGCGCGCCTTCCGCCCGAAGAGATTTTTGAGGATCATAGGCCATTTTTTTTTGACAGGATTAACAGGATTTGCAGGATGCAGATAAATTTATCATCCTGTTAATCCTGTACATCCTGTCTAAAGAATAAAATTGCATCACTACGGTTTCACGTCAATGTCAATGAAGACGGTCATGCCCCAACGGATTTGCGGCGGGAGTGCGCCGGGATCGAGGATGACAGTGTAGTGGACGCCGCCCGTGCCCGCTTCAGCCATCGGTGCGATGCGCGTGATGTGGCCGGTGAGCGCGACGTCGGGCAGTGCGTCGAAGGTGAGCGTGGCGGCTTGTCCCACTGTGATGCGCGCCACGTCAATCTCGTCGAGGTCGGTAGTTTCGACGCGCAGGGTGCTGAGATCGCCCAACGTGAAGAGCGATTGCCCCGGCGCGACGAACTCGCCGCGTCGCACATCCACGCGGGTGATGGTTCCCGCGAAGGGCGCGACGATTTCCGTCCGCGCGAGCGCGACCTGCGCCGCTTCCAGCGTGACTTGCGCTGCGTTCAGCGTGGCTCGCGCTGCGTCTAGCGCGGCTTTGGCCTGCGCGACAGCCGCTTCGGCGAGCGCGACATCTTCTGGCAACACCCCCGCCTTGAGCAGTTCGAGTTGGGCGACGGCGACCTCGTACTGCGCCGTGGCCGCAGCGACGTTGGCATCCGTGATACGGCGCTGCGCTGCCGGACCGGATCGCGCAGCCTGGAGCCGCGCCTCGGCTGCCGCGAGCGCCTCATTGGCGGCATTCAGCGCGTAACGGGCTTGCTCTTCGGTTGTACCGAGCAGTGGGCAGGCTTTTTCAGAGGAACCGGGTACGTCGTAGCACTTCAACGTCTCGTCGTGACGCTGCCGGGCGATGAGCTGTTCGGCTTGCGCCGCCGCGACCGCCGCTTCGGCTGCCGCGATGTCGGCTTCGCTCGCGCCGCTCCATAGCTGAGTGCGCTGCGCGAGCGTCTGCGAGATGACCGTCTGCGCGGCGGCGACTTGCGCCTCGGCGACGGCAATCTCAGCCGGGCGCGCACCGACTTTGACCCGCGCGACCTGGGCCTCGGCGGCGGCGACCTGGGCTTGGGCAGCGGCGACCTGGGCTTCGGCGGCGGCGACTGCCGCCTCCGCTTGCTGTACCGCCAGCCGCGCGTCCGTATTGTCCAGGCGGGCGAGCACGGCGTCGGCGGCCACCTGCGCCCCTTCTTCGACGAGCACGGCGATGACCATGCCGCTCGTCTGCGGGCCAACCGTCGTCCACACGGCGGGCGCAACCTTGCCGGTGACGGAGACCAGCGCCGCGTAGTCTTCCACGAAGACGGGGGTGACCTCTGCGGGCGTTTGCACTTCACACGCAGAGAGCAGCAGGGCGATGGCTAATCCACAGAGCGCGAGGGTGCGTCTCCAGTGCCGCCGCATCCGTGTGTGATGGGTCACACGTTGATCTGGGTGAAAAACGATTGGATTTTTCATATTTTTGTCCTTGAAGCTTGCTGCGTGGAGGTTTTGCCTCACTTTACGCTTTACATTTTACGTTTTCTCCGTGAGTTTACACTTGAAACGTCGGATGACAAGAAGAAAAGTCGCTACTCCTTAAAAACGATGTATACTGTGTGGATGTAGGTTCTGGCACAGCGCACACCCACATCCCAGAACCCGCAACCCTTAACTTACCCGGAGGGCTTATGGTGAAACGTTTATCGGTGATTGACGTGGACCGCTGTGTTGGCTGTCAGGCGTGTATGTTCGCGTGTACGCGGCGACTGGGCAGCGGCGGGCTGGAAGATGCGTGTATTCACGTGCAGTCGGCGGGCGGCATCCGCAAGGGCTTTATGGTGATTGTGTGTCGCGCCTGCCCCGATCCGCCCTGCGCGCGCGTCTGCCCGACGGAGGCGTTGACGCCGCGCGAGGGTGGCGGCGTGCGCTTCAAGGCCAATCTGTGCATCGGCTGTTACAACTGCGTGGAAGCCTGTCCGTTTGGGGCGGCGTTCTGGGATGCAACGAACCATAAACCACAAATTTGCGTTTACTGCGGATACTGTGCGGATTATTGTCCTTATGACGTTATTGCGCTAGAAGAGGTTGAGGGTTGTGGGTTGAGGGTTGAGGGTCGGGAGTAAGGCAGGTTTTGAGGGAGAGGCGTAGAATGGGAATTGCAGGTAAAATAGAAAAATTCGAGGACATCTTGGGGTGGCAGAGTGGCCGTGAAGTTTGTAAGTTGGTATATCAACTAACAAATAGTGGCCCATTCAGCCGGCATTATGGATTGCGTGATCAAATGCGGCGGGCGGCTGTTTCCATTATCTCCAATATAGCGGAAGGCTACGAAAGCCAGAATAATCGTACATTCATTCGCTATCTCTTCATCGCCAAAGGTTCAGCAGCAGAAGTGCGTGCTCAGGCTTACATTGCTGTGGACCAAGGCTACATCACTCAGGAAAACTTTGATGCTTTGTATCAACTCACTGACCAAACAAATCGCCGTATTCGTGGCCTCATCACTTATCTTGAACAACATCCTACTGGCCCGATTCTTCCTACCCACAACCCATAACCCACAACCCACAACCGATAACGGAGGTCCTTATGTTAACTACTGATCCATTAAAGCGTGTTCTTTACATTGATCTCGCGCGCCGCAGTTTTGAGGTGCGCGAGCGCCCGGAACTTTTCGACGAAAGTTTGGGCGGAACCGGCGTCGGCATCCGCCTGTTAGAAGAGGAATGTCCTGCAGGCGCGGACCCGCTCGGACCGCAGAACCCCATCATCTTCGCCGTGGGTCCGCTGGTGGGCTTGTATCCGCTGGCCTCCAAGACGGTGGCGATGTTCAAATCGCCACACACGGGCAATTTGGGCGAGAGCCACGCGGGAGGACGCAGCGCCGTCTCCATCCGCCTGGCGGGCTACGGGGCGGTGGTGATTCGCGGCGCGAGCACGATGCCCGTGTATCTGGTGATTGACGAGAGCGGCGTGCAATTTCGCGATGCTTCGGCGCTGTGGGGGACGCGCAGCAGCTACACGACCGGCTCGGTGCTGCGTCGCCGTGAGTCGGGCAGCGGTTTGCGTTCGATTATGCGCATCGGGCGCGCGGGCGAGAAGCTGGTCAGCTATGCCTGCGTCATCACGGAGACGTACCGCCATTTCGGGCGCTTGGGGTTAGGCGCGGTCTTTGGCAGCAAGCAGCTCAAGGCCATCGTCGTGGAAGGCAAGCGCAATCTGCCGGTGGCGGATCGGCGCGCCTTCCGCACCACGTATGACGCGATTTTCAAAGCCGCCGTCGAATCGCCGTTGATGAAAAAATACCACGATCTGGGCACGCCCATCAACGTGGTCCCGCTGGATGCGATTGGCGCGCTACCCACGCGCAATCTGCAATCCGGGCGCTTCGAGGGCGCGGAGGCCATTTCCGGCGAGAGCCTGGCGGCAAATTATCTGGGGCGGCGCATCGCCTGCGCGCATTGCCCGGTGGCCTGCGTTCACCTGGCGGCGCTGCGTCTCCCCTATCCCAACGATCCCTATTTCTACAAAACGCTGATGCTCGGCTACGACCATGAACCGATCTTCGCCGCGGGCAGCATGTTGGGGCTGGACGACGTCCCCGGCATGTTGCAGGTGCTCGATGAGATGGAAGTGCAGGGACTCGACGCGATGAGCGCGGGCGTGACCCTGGCGTGGGCGACGGAAGCTTTCGAGCGCGGCCTCATTACTGAGGCGGAAACCGATGGGCTGGCGCTGGCCTTCGGTAACGCCGTTGGCTACATCGAGGCCGTGAAACGCATTGTCAGCCAGCCGACCGACTTCTACAAGGCGCTCGCGCGCGGCGTCGAGCACGCGGCGTCGGTCTACGGCGGGCTGGATTTCGCGCTGGCGTTTGGCGGCAACGAGATGCCCGGCTACCACACCGGCCCGGCATGTCACGTGGGTTGGCTGGCCGGCGCGCGTCATAGCCACCTGGACAACGCCGGCTACAGTCTCGACCAGAACGCGGCGAAGAAAGGGCAGACTTTGACGCCGGAATTTGTGGGCGAGACGTTGGTGACTGAGGAGCGTTGGCGGCAGGTGCTCACGAGCCTGGTCGTGTGCCTGTTCGCGCGCGGCGTCTACACGCAGGAGGCTGTGCTTGGCGCGTTGGCGGTGGCCGGTTTCCCGTGGACGGCGAGCGACCTGGAGCGTCTGGGCGCGGAGACGCTGCGCCGCAAAATCGCCTTCAAACAGCGCGAAGGCTTCGACTTTGGCGCGTTGCGTGTCCCGCAGCGCATCACCGAGACGCCGTCGCCCGCCGGGCCGTTCGACGAGGCGTTTGTGCGCGCGGCGATTACCCATTTCAGCGATCGGGTGTGACGATGGACGAAGTACCTCCCATTCCAAAACCTTCGCCAGATAGTTCTAACCGCCGCGATGCTGATTGCGTCTGGAACTATCACGGCTACAAGCTCGACAAGGGCAATTTCACCACGGCTATGGTACACTTGTACCGGGCCGAAATCACGCGGGTGAATTTGTGGCGCAATCGCCTGGATACCACGACGAATTGGGCGGTGGTTGCCACGGCAGCCGCGCTGACGTTTTCGTTCGGCAACCAAGACAACCCGCATTTTGTCTTGCTGTTGACACTGTTGTTGGTGTTGATCTTCCTCAACATTGAAGCGCGACGCTACACGTATTACTCGTTGTGGTATCATCGCGCGCGGTTGATGGAGACGGATTTCTTCGCTGCCATGCTCGCGCCGCCATTCGAGCCGGCGGCGGACTGGGGGGATGCGCTCGCCGATGTGTTGCGTCATCCGGTTTTCCCCATCTCGCACTGGGAGGCGATGGGCAACCGTTTCCGTCGCAACTACGCGGCGATTGTTGCTGTGATCCTTGTTAGTTGGATCCTCAAATTGACGGTCCATCCCGCTCCTATCGGCAGTTTGCGGGAGTTGGTTGCGCGCGCGGCCATCGGACAATTGTTTCCCGGTCCATTGGTCGTCGCTGTGGTGTTGTCTACATACCTGCTTTTGTTTCTAATCACGCTGGAAGGTCTGCGGCGCTTCAAAAAACGCGGCGCGCCACGGCGGGATGAGTGGCAGCACAAAGGACCAAGCTGGTTCAAATCTGGGGTTGCGCCCAATCTGGCCGTCATCGTTACCACGGAGAAAGATCGTATCTCTGCGCGTTTGATGACGGAGCTGGGCCGTGGCGTGACCGCGATGGACGGCACGGGGATGTACACGGGCGAGAGTCGAAGTGTGTTACTGTGCGCCATTACCGATGTGCAGATGCCGCACCTCAAATCCATCGTCCGCGAGGTAGACCCTGATGGCTTTGTCGTCGTCACGCAGGCCAGAGAAGTGCGCGGCGGACATTTTGTGACGCACGAAGCGCCAAGTTAGGGCAAAAAACGGGAACTTCCTTGCGCGTTTGAGCGTCATAATTTCTGGGATTTTTCTAGGTGAGGTTGATATGTCTGCCGAAAACATTGCGAAACCTGTGAAGAAAAACATTATCGCGCTTATGGTAGGCGCTCTCCTGCGTCCTAAAGCGACGTTTACCTATCTCAAGGATAACCGCAAGCGCGCGTGGTGGCTGCCCGCTCTCCTCATTATGCTGCTGACGCTCGCGCCGATTTTCGTTGCAGCGCGGCAGTCATCATCCAACGCGGGGCCAGCGGCGGAAGCGGGTGTGGTCTCCGATGCGAAAGGCATCGCCGTGGAAGGCGGCGCTGCGTCAAGTATGGAAGCTCCGCCGCCTGAGTCGTCATCCGGGAGCACGCCCGGCGTCTTAACGCTGGTCAGCGCGATCCTGGGGACGCCGGTAGCGTGGCTGGTTTGGGGCGGCGCGCTCTATCTGGCGAGCGTGTTCCTGGGACGCAGCAGCAGCTTTGGGCAGATGTTCCGTCTGGTGGTGTGGACGTGGCTGCCTTATGGATTGCGCGGTCTGGTGCAGACGGTTTATATCCTGGCGACCGGCAACACGATTGTCAACGCCGGCTTATCGGGTTTCGTTATTGATAAAAGCGCGGAGTCGCTCATTCCCGCCGGCCCCGGACAATTGGCGTTAGCCAGCATCCTGGGGCGCGTGGACATTTACATGGTCTGGCATCTGCTGCTGGTGAGTGTGGGACTGATGGCCTTTACGAATCTGACGCGCCGGAAGGCGTGGACGGCGGTGCTGGCAATCTGGCTTGTGTTGGCTTTGCTCGGTATTCTCCCGGCGATTTTCGGCGGGATGTTGGGCGGTATTTTGAATGGCTCGTCGGGCGTCAGAACTTACGGCTAGGCGCATCCAACCGAGGCGATTGTAGGGCGGATGAACGAGCCGATCATTCACACGCAAAATCTCCATCGCGACTTCACGATGGGCGATCAGGTTGTCCACGCGCTGGATGGCGTTGAATTGCAGGTCAACGCCGGCGACTTTCTAGCAGTGATGGGGCCGTCGGGGTCGGGCAAATCCACGCTGCTCTACTTGCTCGGCGGATTGGACCGGCCCACCGCCGGTGAAATCTGGGTCAGCGGGCGCGACATCGCGCAACTGGACGAAAACGATCTGGCGACGTACCGAGGGCAGGAAATTGGCTTCGTCTTTCAAGCGTTTCATCTCGTCCCGACGATGACGGCGCTGCAAAACGTGGAATTCCCGATGATTTTCAATCGCGTTTCGCCGTCGGCGCGGCGAGAGCGGGCGAAAACGCTGTTGGACCGCGTCGGTCTGAGCGACCGGATGGCGCACAAGCCCACCGAGCTTTCCGGCGGGCAGCAGCAGCGTGTCGCCATCGCCCGCGCCCTGGCAAACGATCCGCGCATCATCCTCGCCGACGAGCCGACCGGCAACCTCGATACGCACACCGGTCAGGAAGTGCTCGACCTGCTCACGCATCTCAACCGTGAGGAAGGTCGCACCATCATCATCGTCTCACACGACCCTTCGGTGACGCGCTTCGTCACGCGGGACATTCATTTGTTGGATGGGAAGGTCGTAAAGACGTAAAACGTAAAACGTAAGACGTAAGACGTAAAACGTAATTCGTAATTCTCTGTGAGGATTCTATGAAACAAAGTGTAAAATGGAGTTTGGTTTTAGGGCTGGCGATTACGCTGGTGTTGGGAGTTGTGGCATGGGGCGCGGCGCAAGCGCCGGTGAATGTGGAGCCGAGCACGCTGCGCACCGATGTTGGCGGCGCGGTGAGTATCTATGCGACCGGCGTGTTGACCTTTACGCAAGATTACACCGTTCGCCTGATCAACTACGGCATTCTGGCGACCACTTACGTCAACCCGACGGCGCTGCAAGCGACGGTGCCGGCCGGTTTGGCGGCTGGCGATTATACACTGGCTGTTCTCGATGCTGGCGGTATGCAAGTTGGCGTCGGGACGATTCGCCTGGTCGCGCCGCCCGCCCCAACGGCGACGCCCAAGCCCGAATCTCCGCCGCCGGCCGGTAAGCCTATCCTCACTGTGCGCAATTACACCGTTGAGCCGCTGCAAGTGCGCCCTGGACAGGAATTCACCGTCAGTGTTGAAGTATACAACAACGGCAGCCGCGCCGGAGAAAACACGATGGCCGTCTTCCCCGGCGGGACGTTCATCCCCCTGGGCGATAAGGGCCACCTCTTCTGGCAAGTGCATATCAACGCGACGTTTGTGGCGACGCAGCGCTTCCGCGCTCCAGCCTCCATCACCAACGGCATCCATAATGTCGAGGTGCAGCTTTCGGCCAACGACTGGGAGGGCAACCACTACGACTACCCGGCGACCATCCCTGTCGAAGTCATCGGCGCGAGCAGCGGTGCAGCGCCTACCGGCAAGCCCAAAGTGCTCATCGAAGGCGCGACGACCACGCCGCCTGTCATCACGCCGGGGATGCCCTTCTCGCTGACCCTCGTGCTGGCGAATCGCGGCAGCCGCACCGCCGCCAACATTCTGGCGCACGCGGACGCAGCGATGGCGATTCCTGCGTTTGGCGGCAACGTCGTTTCCACCGATGTGCTGAAAATTGATAACCTTGTCACGGTGACGTTGCCTCTGCTGCTCAAGCCGGTGAAAGAGGGCGGGCGGCAGGGCTTGACCATCGCGCTGGAATACAGCGATTACAGCGGCGGAAGTTATTCCGATCAGCAGACGGTGGGGATTGACATTGACACCAGTCTGGCGAATCGCCCGCAACTGCTGATCAACGCCTACCATACTGAACCGCAAAGCATCTCGCCGGGCGATAGTTTCACGCTCACGCTCGAACTTGCCAACGTCGGCGGCGGCGACGCGCAGCGCATCACGTTGGCCCTGGGGGGTGAGGAGGGCGAGAATCTTGGCTCGTTTGTGCCCATTGAAGGCAGCAACGTTAGCTTCGTGCCCAATGTGACCGCCGGCGAAACCGCCGCGATCACTCTGCGGCTGATGGTCGCCGGGAACGCCGAAACCAAAGCGCACAACCTGCCTGTGGCGCTGGCCTACGACACTGGAACCGGCACGCGCGAGAAGGATACGCAGCGCGTCAGCCTGATGGTCTTCCGCCGTCCGCAGTTCAAGGTCAGCTTCTACCGCCCCGTGGAAGGTTCGGCGATGGTAGGCCAGCCGTTTGCGTTGCCGATTGAAGTCGTCAACTCAGGGACCGCGCGCTTCAACGTTCCTACGCTGGAAGCCACGGGCGAGGGCCTGGAGTTTATGGGTGAGTCGAGCACCTACGTCGGCAACCTCGATCCCGGCGGTTCATGGACGCTCGATGCGATGGCGATGTCCGCCACGCCGGGGCCGGTGGATGTGGTCGTCAACGTCTATTACGTGGACGACCTCAACCGCACGCAAATCTTCAGCCAGACGCTCACCGTTGAGGTGCAAGACGCGCCGCAAGAAGGCGGCGAAGGCCCGTTTAATCCCGAAGAACTGCCCGAAGAGCAACCGGAAACCTTGCTGCAAAAAGTCCTCCGCTTCCTCAAAGGCTTCCTGGGCCTGGGCAGTTAAAAGAGGCAGGATGCAAGAGGCGGGATGCAGGATGCAAGATGCATATTGCTATTCGCTGATTCTCTATTCGCCGATTCTCCATTCGCCGATTCTTTGATTCTCTATGACCATTCGTGACTTACTTCGATTAGTACTCAGTAACCTCAAGCGCATGAAAGCGCGCGTGGCGATGACGGCGATTGGCGTGATCATCGGCACGGCGGCGGTGGTCGTGCTGATGTCCCTGGGGGCTGGCTTGCAGAAGTTGGCGACCGAAAGCCTCTACGGGATGGGCGGCCTCGACGAGTTGATGGTGCGCAACGATAACTACTGGGGGATGATGGAGGTCAAGCCTGGCGGAGGGCAACAGCAGCAACAGCAAACCCTTGTGCTGGACGACGCCATGCTGGATCAAATCCGCCAAATGGACGGTGTTATCGCGGTGACGCCGTTCCTGGATGTGCAGATGATGGGGCCGCTCAAACTGGATCGCCAGGAAGGGTGGGGGCAGATCTACGGCGTGACAATGGAGGACTTCGTCAAAATCGTCAAACTCAAGCGCGGCACGATGGAACTCTACCGGGGTCAGGTAGTGATCGGGAGCATGGTGCCCGAGAACTTCATCCCCTGGCAAGAGCGCGAGAACAACGAAACGCCGCCGCCAGCGCCCGAATTGATGGGAAAAATGCTGCAAATGATCCAATACTCCTGGAACGAGGGTGACATGAACCCAACCGAGAGCGTCATCGCGCGCCTGGAAGTGGTGGGGGAATTGAAACCGCAGGGGTATATGTACGACTACAGCATCTTTATGCCGCTCAAAGAGGCGCAGCGGCTCAACCAGCGGACAAACGCCGGAATGTCGCCGGACATGCAACAGCCGGCGCGCAAAGGCTATGCCCAGGCTTTAGTCAAGGTGCAGAATCCCAACCAGGCGCCCGCCGTCGAACAGCAGCTCAAGGATATGGGATTCTCCGTGCAGTCGGATCGCCAGCAGTTGGAGAGCATCAATCAATTCTTCCTGATTATCCAGGCCGTGCTCGGCGGGATCGGCGCAGTGGCGTTGTTGGTCGCGGCGTTTGGCATTGCCAATACGATGGTGATGGCGATCTACGAGCGCACGCGCGAGATCGGCTTGATGAAAGCCGTCGGCGCGACCAACCAGGATGTGATGTCGGTCTTCTTGACCGAGGCGGGGAGCATCGGCTTTCTGGGCGGCGTCGGCGGGGTGCTGCTGGCGCTGGGCGTCAATGCGGTGATCAACGTGGCTGGGCAATCGCTCATCTCGCAGGGCGGCGGCGGTTTTATGCCGATGGGGCCGGGGATGGGTGGACAGGAAGCGGCAAAAGCGTTGACAGCCACACCCTTATGGTTGCCAATCTTTGCTATCGTCTTTGCTGCCTTGATCGGCGTCGCTTCCGGCATTTACCCGGCCATCCGCGCCGCCGCGCTCAGTCCTATTCATGCGTTGAAGTATGAGTAATGCAACTACGTAAAGCGTAAAACGTAAGTAACTATTCAGGCGTCATCCTTCGGCAAGCTCAGGACAGGTCTCCGAACGGAGCGGAACGAGTGGAGCGAAGTAGCTTGCCCTGAGCTTGTCGAAGGGAGGAATCTCGGCTTTTGCAGCGCCAAGACCCTTCGACTCCGTTTCACTCCGCTCAGGGTGACGGTCGTATTGTAGGCAGGCTGAATAGTTACAAACGTAAAACGTGAAACGTAAGCCGACTTGTACGTTTTACGCATTTACGTTTTATTCTCCCCTCGCAGGCGCTTCCCCATCGTGCAATCGCAGCGTCAACGCCAGCCCCGGCGTGATGGCAGTGGCCGACGTGAGCACCTGCCCCGTTTCGCGCTCCTGCACAATGGCGTACCCACGCGCCAGCACGGCGTCGGGATTGAGGGAAGCGAGGCGCGCGGTCAATCCTTGCGCTTTCTGCCGCTGCACGATTATCTGGTGTTTGACGGCTGCATCCGCGCGCCCGAGCAGATCGTCTACCCGCTGGCGGGAATTGGCGAGTCGCGCCGCCGGCGAGAGGTATTGCAGAGCGCGATTGAGCCGCGTCACCTGTTCCTGGAATCGCCGCACGCGCGCCTCGAAGGTGCGCGTCAGGCGCGTTTGCCGCTGTTGCAGCGCGGCTTGTAGCTCGGCGCGGTCGGGCGTCGCCATCTCCGCCGCCGCTGACGGGGTGGGGGCGCGCCGGTCGGCGGCGAAATCGGTGAGCGTGAAGTCCGTCTCGTGCCCCACACCGGAGATCACCGGGATGCGCGAGGCCGCCACAGCCCGCGCCACACGTTCATCGTTGAACGCCCACAAATCTTCCAGCGAGCCGCCGCCGCGCACGATGAGGATGACATCGACATCGTCCCGTGCGTTCAACGCTGCCAATGCCGCGACGATCTGGGGTGGGGCGGTCTCGCCCTGCACCAGCGTTGGCGCGAGCAATACCTCCGCCAGCGGGTAGCGCCGCGTGAGCACGTTGATCACATCGCGGAACGCCGCTGCCGTTGGCGACGTGACCACGCCGATCTGGCGCGGATACACCGGCAGCGGGCGTTTGCGTTCCAACGCGAACAGTCCTTCGGCTTCTAACTTGGCCTTGAGGCGTTCGAATTCCTGGTAGAGCGAGCCGCGCCCGGCAGGACGGATGGCATCCACGTAAATCTGGTAGCGCCCGCCTTGTTCGTACAGGCCGATGCGCCCGTGGATGACGACTTGATCCCCGGAGCGCGGCACGTAGGCGAGCGTCTGCGCCTGGTTGCGCCAGACGACGCCGTTCATCTGCGCGCCGGCGTCTTTTAATGTGAAGTAGATGTGACCCGATGAGGCCCGCGAGAAGTTGGAGACCTCGCCTTCCAGCCACACATCTTGTAGCAGCGGCTCCTGTTCCAGCAGCGCGCGAATCCGCGCGGTAATCTCGCTGACGGTGTAGGGGCGTTCAGGTTGTGAGAAAAGTCCGATTTGATTCCACATTGTTTTGCCTTCAGAAAATGAGCGTCAAGGTGATGATGAGGAGCAATCCGCCGCCCACACTCAGCAACAAAATCGCCGTCGTTGCGGGCATCGCCAACAGGTGAATTCCGCCGAAGACGCCGATGAGGTAGAGCGTCGCGCCCAAAATAAACAGGAAGCGTTCCACGCCGCGAATGTGCACCGTGTTGCTGCGCGACGTCGAACGCCGTGTGGAACGTGTGGAACGACGGCGTGTCATAATAATGTCTCCTCTCACCATAGCCACCGAGTACACAGAGAGCACAGAGAAAAAAACTCTGAGAACTCTGTGTTCTCTGTGGCCTAAAATTTGATTCCTTGTAACAGATCAGGGCGCGCAGATTTCCGGCAGCGGGCCGGTATGATGCGGGTCGAACCACTTGAGCAGCGGCTCTTCCACTGCCCAGAGTTCGTCGAACAGGGCACGGATTCTGTGCAATGGCAAGACGGCTGCCGTGAGTGGATCGAGCGCGCAGGCGTGGAAGGCGGCTTCCGGGTCGCGGTTGAGGACGGCGTACACGGCCAATTCCTGCACGGCGACGTTGGAGCGGTTGAGCGCGGCGAGCTGCGGCGGCAGGTCACCCACGTAACACGGATGGACGCCACGCGCATCCACCAGACACGGGACTTCCACGCAGCAGCCGTTGGGCAGGTTGGTGATGAGGCCGGTGTTCATCACATTGCCGTTGAAGCTGTAGGGGACGTTCGTCAGCATCGCCTCCATGATGCCGGTGGTGAACTCGCGGGAAAGGCGCAGCTCGCCGACGGGCGCGGCGCCGTCGTCCACGCCGGTATCCTTCATCCACTCGCGGACGTTGCGCGGCGTATCCGGCACTTCGCGGAGGCGCAGGCCGAAGCGCGCCAGCAATTCCGGCGTCTGGCGGAAGTAGGGCAAATACTCGGAGTTGTGGTGGCTGCTCTCGGTGACGAAGTAGCCGAAGTGCTTCATCAGCTCGAAGCGCACTTCCTCGCCGATGACGTGCAAGGGGTCGGCGGCAAACTGGCGCAAGCGCGGGTAGAGGTCTTCCTTGCCGCGCCGCAATTCGAGCACCCAGGCCTGGTGATTGATGCCGGCCACCAGGTACGAGACCTCGTCGTAGGGCGCGTCCACCATCGCCGCCAACTGCATCGTCGTCCCCTGGACGCTGTGACAGAGGCCGACGTTGCGCACGGACGAATCCACGGAATGGAGCCAGGTGAGCATCGCCATCGGGTTCGTGTGGTTGAGGACGTAGGCATCGGGGCACAATTCTTCCATATCCCAGAAGAACTGGTGCTGCACCGGCCCGGTGCGTAGAAAGCGGAAGATGCCGCCCACGCCGATAGTGTCCGCCACGGATTGCTCGATGCCGTACTTGCGCGGGATTTCGATTTCATCTTTGGCGGGATAGCCGGAGTACGCTGCGCCGCCCACAGCCACCGAGGTGATGACGAAATCCGCCCCCGGCAATACCTCGCGCCGGTCAGTAGAGGCCACGACCCTGGTGGGCAGGTTGTACCGGTCGATGGTGCGCTGCACATAGTCGGTCACTTTCTTGAGCCGCCCGGGGTGGATGTCGCACAGGCAGATTTGGGCGTCGCGGAGGTTTTCACGGGACATGATGTCCACGGAGAGCCGTCCGCCAAAGCCGCTGCCCGCGCCGATGATGACGATCTTGGTCATGGTTATACTCCTTTGTGTAGTAGCGACTTCAGTCGCTTTTTTTTACGACTGAAGTCGTTACTACGCTGTTTGCCAGGAGTTTAGGCCAATTTGCGCGAGTGTCAAAGGTATTACCGCACGATCTTGAACCGCCAGAAGAGCACGGCCGAGAGGACGTGAAAACCGCCGGCGATGAAAAAGACGACGGGGAGACTGACCCAATCGGCCAGATAATTGCCGATCAGCGGGGCGATGAAGAGGGTTAAACTGGCGATCATCGTATTCAACGCGATGAAGCTGGGGCGTCTGTCGGCCGGCGAGACGTTCAGCAAGGTGTCGAAGAAGGCGATGTCAATGCCGGTGCTGAAAAAGCCTTGTACAACGGCGATCAACGGCAACCAGAGCTGGTCTTTTGCCAGGCCGGTGAAAACCGGATACAGGCCCAATAATGTTGCACAGATCAGCAGCGGCATACGGTAGCCCTTGCGGCTGATGAGCCGTCCCCAGACGATATAGCCGACGATTAATGCTATTTTGCCGACTGTTGCTTGCCAGCCGATCCACAGATCAGACGCATCCAGACTGCGGATCCAGTAGATGGTGTACAAAGCTGCCGGCAGGTTGACGCCAAATCGCAAGGCTGTCGCTGCGATTTCGTATTGGATGAAGGCTGGCACGTTCATGGCCCGCAGGTACGCGCGCACACGCTGCTGGAAGGGGATGGCCGTCCCCTTGGGGTGTTCCGGCTGGATGTTCTCCGGAATGCGCAGTTGGCCGAAGAAGTACATCCCTGCCACGCCGCCAACAAACGAGACGAAGAACACAATTTGATAGTTCAGCGGGAAGGGCAGCCGGTCGAGAATGTAGCCAAACGTCGCCGTTGAAGCCGCCGTCACCACGCTGAGGATGGCCCAGCGGATGCCGTTGACCCTGGCGCGGCGTTCAGCCGGGATAACCTCGGCCACAACTCCCATCCACGAGGATTCCAGCAGCGTCGCCGGAATGGACTTGAGCGCCCAGATGATGACGATGATCTCCGCCAATCCTTTGTGTGCGAAGAATGGCAGCGCGGCGATCAGCAGAAACGATCCACGGTGAGAGATGCGCACCAGGTTCGTGTAGCGCACCAGGTCGCGCTGCCGTTCCACGATGCGCCCCGCCGGAATCGAAGACAGCGCCATCACAATGGCCGGCAGCGATGTCAGCAGGCTGACGATCAAATTGGATGCGTCGAGCCGCACAATGAACACCGAGAGGAAATTGAAGATGCCGCCCATCATCAGCCCTTGAAGAGCGGTGTCAATCGTAAAGTTGAGGATATTGCGATTCTGGATGGAAAGTCGGCTTAGACGCACGTGGTTATACCTCTGTGTTGAATGATGGCCTGCAATGCTATGCTGTAGGGAGTGTAAGTCTATTGCGGCGTTTGTCAAAACACGGTTGACAATCGCGTGCTCCTTACTATCATTTGGTTAACAAGATTTCTATACTGTTAATCAGCTTGTAAAACGATAGTGGAGGTACTATGGCACGCATGGCGTGGCGCTCGCGATTGGCAATCTTTGTTGGTTTGAGTTTTCTCTTGATTGTGTTGGCTGTGGTCATCCCCGTGCGGCTTCTCTATTCATCTGCGGCCCCCAATTCTGCTCCTCTTGTCGTTTTGGACCTTGGCATGTCGCACTCGTGCGCTTTGATCGAAGGCGGCGTCCGCTGTTGGGGCTACAATGCTTACGGGCAACTGGGAACGAACGACCTGGCGGATCGCCCTGTGCCGGTCCAGGTCAGCGGTCTTGTCTCTGGGACGAAGATGATCGCCGTAGGGAGCTTTCACAGCTGCGCGTTACTGGATACCGGCAGTGTGAAATGCTGGGGCTCTAACAGGCAAGGGGAACTGGGCACCGGGACGTATGA
>DAOLUH010000009.1:0-127581 GCA_035420085.1 Anaerolineae bacterium | reverse complement strand
AAGCCGCCGCGGCAATAACCGAATCCACATTCAACACACGCACATGCCGCAACAAGCGTTCAATGGATTGGCGTTCTCGATACGGCAAATTGGGTCTGCTTAAAAGCTCTTTGCGGGTCACGCTCGAACAATAAGGCCGTCCGGAGCTTGACCAGATTAGCAGCTCGGTCCAGGTTTGTCCGCGCAACCAGTCAATCAGCACATCGGTGTCAAGCAGATAGCTTACGACTGCCATTCGTCCAATCCTTCGAGCGTCTCCCGCAACGTTGTATGAGCAGCCGTGCGAATTTGATTAACATAGGTAACACTATCAGCGACTTCTTCATCTTCACGCCAGATACCAAACCCTAATACTTCAGGCGTCAGATGTGTACGCGCCGGCAAATTGAAGTATTGATCAACCACCGCTTTAGGGACCCGATATATACGACCTAACCGAACAGCCGGTAAATCGCCCTGCTTGATCAACCGGCGTACAACGGAAGGCGTAATGCGAAAGATCGTCGCCACTTCATTTACGGTATATACCTTATCCTCGTAGGTCGTTCGAGCTTCTGTCATCAATATCTCCTGGTTATCCTATCATTGAAACTCACATTATTGAACATGATTGTTCAATTTTGCTCTTCCACCAATTTCCGGTGTTTTATGCACCCGGCCCGAAGATAGGCTTGTTCCTGTAGATTAGGCGCATCGGCATACACTGCGTTGACTTTCTCAAGTAGTCACTGATCTTCGAGTTTTTGACAGACCACATCCCCCATTTCCTGCGTATTGACCAACTTTGTCCCCTCAGTGTAAATGTCCTTCGTGCGATAGCCCGCCGCAATGACGTTCGCAACAGCCCTCTCCACGGCGACGGCCTCTGCCTCCAGGCCGAAGGAATACCGCAGCAGCAATGCCACGCTCAAAATCGTCGCCAGAGGGTTGGCGATGCCCTTGCCGGCAATGTCGGGCGCGCTGCCGTGGATCGGCTCGTAGACGCCGTTCGTGCCCTCGCCGAGCGACGCCGACGCCAGCATCCCCATCGAGCCGGAGAGCATCGAGGCTTCGTCGGTGAGAATGTCGCCGAAGGTGTTCTCGGTCACGAGCACGTCGAAGTCTGCCGGGCGACGCATCAGGTGCATGGCGGCGGTGTCCACAAGCATGTGTTCCAGCGTCACGTCGGGATAGTCGGCAGCGACCGCCGTCACCACGCGCCGCCACAACCGCGAGGACGAGAGCACGTTGGCCTTGTCCACCGACGTGACCTTCTTACGCCGCAGCCGCGCCAGCTCGAAAGCCTTGCGCGCGATGCGCTCGACCTCGAAGTCCGCGTAGAGCATCGTGTCATAAGCCGTCATATCGTCCGGCGTCGCTTCCTTGCGCGGGCCGAAGTACAGGCCGCCGGTCAACTCGCGCACGACGACGAGGTCCACGCCTTCCAGCCGCTCCGGGCGCAGCGGCGAGGCGTCGCGCAACTCCGGGAAGACCTGCACCGGACGCAGGTTCGCATAGAGTGCCAGCCCCTTGCGCAGGCCGAGCAGCCCTTGCTCCGGGCGCACTTTGGCGGCGGGATCGTCCCACTTGGGGCCGCCGACCGCACCGAGCAACACCGCGTCGGCGCGCTTGCAAGCGTCGAGCGTGGACGCGGGCAGCGGATCGCCCGTCGCATCAATCGCACAGCCGCCGATGAGATGATTCTCAAACGTGAAGGTGTGCCCGAACTTCGCGGCCACTGCCTGTAACACTTTGACCCCCTCGGCAACCACCTCAACGCCGATGCCGTCTCCGGGAATGGTAACGATGTTGGCTTGCATAAGTTCTCCTTGTGTTTGGAAATGGTAATTGATAATCGGGAATCGGTGATCAGGTTAAGGCACGCACTTCAACAGGCATTTGCCGCGCAATAGACGGTGAGCGCCGCCACTTCTGCATCCGGCGCGATCAGCCACACGAAGTCGCGCGTATCTTCCAGATGACGCTGTACAGCCTCCGGCGTGATGCCTTCCGGCGCATAGACGGTGAAAAGCACGTTGCGCGTGTCCGGCGTAACCTGCGTGCGCACATCCGGGCCGTAGATGATGCTGGACAGCACCCCCACCGCGTCGGCGATGAACATATCGCCAGGCTTGAGCGCTTGAGATTGCCCGCTCATCGTGACGTAGACCTCACTGCCGTCTGCCACGTCGATGCGAACCGGCGGCTGGATCATGTCCAGGTCGTGAATGGCGGTCAGCAGGAAATTCTTGAGTTCGCCCATGAACATTGTCTCCACCAGCGCAGAGACACTCGGAATGGGCTTGTCCTTGAACGTGACGGATTCCAGTTGCAGTTGCACGTGATACGTCTTCTTGAAGCGTTTGTAGTACGCTGTATACGCTTCGAATTCTGGCAGCGCCTTGATGTCGGTGCGGGTCTTGCCCGCGAAACGTTCGCGCAATTCGACTTCCAGCGCCGCCTTGCGCACTTGCAACGCCGGGCACGGCGCGGGGTTTGCCACGCCGCGCATCGCCAGGATGCCAATCGAGGCTGTGGGGTACGCCGTTTGCCAGGCTTCCGTCAAGGTCAGCATCGTTCCCTACCCTCGTCCACGCAGCACGTCCCCCCGAGCCACATCATCCTTCCCCACATTGCGCAGGAGCAGACCGACGTTGTCTCCGACGCCGGCCTGGTCGGTGACTTTGCGGAACATCTCGACAGCATCTACCACCGTCTCGATCACGCCGGACTGACGGTGAATTTCGACAACCGCACCTTTCGCCACCACACCCGATTCGACAACGCCGGTGACGACCGTGCCGCGTCCTTTGATCGAGAAGACGTCCTGCACTGTCATCTGAAAACCCGCAGCAGGAGGCGCAAAGGATGACGTGACCGTGCTAGGGCCTATCATTGTAGGAGTCGCTTGCTCCACCCCAGGCGTCTCCGACCACGTATGCCCGCACTCACGGCAGCGATAGGTTGGACTACCATACTGGCTCCGCGAGCGCAGCGCAGCCGTCATCGGCAGCGTGATCAACAGATCCAGGAGCACCAGGCCAATGATCCACGGGATCACGTTTTCCACGACGCCGGAGAAAACCACGAACATTAAAACCGCGTTCGCCCCAAGCGACATGCCAATCCAGAGGAAAAGGTTACCGGACCTGATCGTAGCGACGTCATAGCTGTAACATGCTGGACATTGATCGTGTGACATCTTTAGCCCACCGCCGCACTCATCATCAACAATGGTCTGACCTCGCGTTCCAGTCGTTCTGCGAGAGCATCCTCGGCGATGTCCAGATCGTAATCCATCTGCAACCCTAACCAAAACTGTGGCGACATATCAAAATACCGCGCCAAACGCAACGCCGTGTCTGCCGTAATACGGCGTTTGCCCAATACAATTTCATTGATACGCCGTGGCGGGACATGCATGGCGAGCGCCACCTGGTTTTGGCTTAATCCCATTGGTTTCAGAAATTCTTCCAGAAGAACCTCTCCTGGATGAACAGGGAATAGTTTGTCTTCAGGCATGTTTTGTTCTCCCGACTATAGCCGTCAGTGATAATCCGCAATTTCTACGTTGTAGACGCCACCCTCAAGCCATTCAAAGCAAATACGCCATTGGTCATTGATACGAATACTATATTGGCCTTCTCGCTCACCTTTTAGTTTCTCCAAGTGATTTGCTGGCGGCACTCGGACATCGTTGAGCGTAACAGCGCGGTTGAGCATACGCAATTTACGCAGCGCAACTTGTTGAATGTCTGAAGGCAATTTTCGTGAGCGTTGACGCTGAAATATCTTCTCCGTCTCTGCGCACTTGAATGTCCTGATCATAATTCTATTCTATAACGTTTTACGTTAAACGTCAAGCGTTATGGTTTACCTGGGGGCCGTTTCGACCAACACCACCGATGTTTCCACCTGCCGCTCCGGGATATTCCAATACGTCCGCAGCAAACGCTCCTTCTCCTCCCACGAGACCTGGCGGAAGCCGTGTTTCTCGTAGAAGCGGATCGCCCATGTCGCAGCGGTCCACGTGCCGATGAGGATAGGCCGGTCGGTCAGGGTACGCAAATGCGCCAATAGCTTGCTGCCGATGCCCTGTCCCCGCCGCGTCGTGTAGACGTAGGCATGGCGGATGAGCGTCACGTCTTGCACGTCCTGGATGCCCATCACGCCGACGAGCGCGCCGTTGTCCTCGTAGCCCCAGAACCGCACACCGGCAGCGATCTCGTGGCGGAGTTCCGCGCGCGGCATGTACGGCTCGTGCCAGCGGGCCGTTGGGATCACGCCCTTGTACGCCTGCGCCGCATCGTTGATTATGGCGTACATCGTCTCGAAGTCCGCTTCGGTCCAAGGTCGAATCATGTCAGTGCTGCCCATCCGCAATCGTCAACCCGTATTCTACCGCATCCGCCAGCGCATACCAACTGGCCTCGATGATGTTCGCCGACGCACCGACGGTGCTCCAGCGTTTCGAGCCGTTCTGCACGTCAATGAGCACGCGCGTCGTCGCCGCTGTGCCCGCGTCGCCGTCGAGAATGTGCACCTTGTAATCGGCCAGATCGAATTCGGCCAGACGTGGATAGACGGGGACTAATGCCTTACGCAGCGCCGCATCCAACGCATTGACCGGGCCGTTGCCCTCCGCCGCCGTGTGGTAAATCTGGTCGCCCACGCGCACTTTCATCGTCGCTTCGGCGAACAGACCGCGCCGCTCGCGGTGCTCCACCACCACCATAAAGTCGATCATCTCGAATGGCGGCTTATAGCCCTCGCGCGAGCGATACAGCATCATCTCCACCGACGCATCCGCGCCTTCGAAGGTGAACCCCTTGTGCTCCAATGCCTTGATGCGTTGCAACACGTCCGGCAGATTGCGCAGCTCTTCGTGGGGAATGCCGGCCTCTTCGGCCTTGCTCAACAGGTTGCCCTTGCCCGAAAGTTCCGAGACAACCACCCGCGACGTGTTGCCCAACAGCTCAGGGTTCACGTGCTGGTAGCTGCTTGGATTGCGGCGCAGCGCCGCGACGTGAATGCCGCCCTTGTGCGCGAAGGCGCTCCGTCCCACGTAGGGTGCATGGCGATAGGGCGTCTGGTTGGCGATAGAGGCCGCCGCGTGCGCTGTTCGCGTCAGATTTACCAGGTTGCCCTCCGGCAGCGCCCGCAGCCCCATTTTCAGTTCGAGATTGGGGATAAGCGTACAGAGATTGGCGTTGCCGCAGCGTTCGCCGTAGCCGTTGAGCGTCCCCTGCACGTGAACCGCGCCCGCGCGTACCGCCGCCAGCGTGTTCGCGTCGGCCACACCGCCGTCGTTGTGCGTGTGGATGCCTAAAACAACGTCGGGGAAAGTAGTTTTTACCTCCCCGACGATTTCGGCAATCTCCCACGGCATAGCGCCGCCATTGGTGTCACAAAGGACTAGAACATCCGCCCCGCCCGCGACGGCAGCTCGGAGCGTATCGAGCGTGTAGCCGGCGTTGTCTTTGTATCCGTCGAAGAAGTGTTCAGCGTCGTAGACGACCTCTTTTCCTTGCCCTTTCAAGTACGCCACGCTCTCGCGGATAATGCGGAGATTCTCCTCCGGCGTCGCACGCAGCACATCGGTGACGTGCAACAGCCAGCTTTTGCCCACCAGCGCCACGACTGGCGTTTCGGCGTTCATCAAGGCCTGAAGGTTCGCGTCGTCTTGCGGCTGCGCGCCTACCCGGCATGTACTGCCAAACGCGGTGATCTTCGCGTGCTTCAAGTCCAGGTCACGCACCCGCTCGAAATACGCAATGTCCTTCGGATTCGATCCCGGCCAGCCCCCCTCGATATAATGCACGCCGAGATCGTCCAATAGCCGCGTGACCTTGAGCTTGTCTTCCACCGACAAGGAGATTCCCTCAGCCTGCGTACCGTCGCGCAGGGTGGTGTCATAAAGCCAGATTTGTGATTGTTGCATAGTTCTCCTCAATGGAGTATGGAGTACGGAGTATGGAGTATGTTTTATTGCCGGCGTTCTGTGCTGGCAATGAGGCCGTTCAGGATTCGACCTACAACTTCTGCTTGGAGCAAAAATTCATTATTAGAGGAAATGTAGCTGAGGTCTTTGGCGAGAATCAGAAAGTATTTCACCTCTTCCAGTGAGCCTTCTGCAATGTTATAAAACCGGATTTTCTCTTGAAGACCACGCCGCTTGAATCCTTCGGCAATATTTGCTGGAACGGAAACCGCCGCGCGTCGCATTTGCGAAACCAGCCCAAATCTTTCCTCAAACGGGAATCCCTGCGTAAGCTTAGAGATTGCCAGCACCAGCTTATGCGCCTCTTGCCAGGCATGAAGCTGCTGAAAGTGCTCAATCTCCCCCATACTCCTTACTCCATACTTCTTACTTCATCTTTTCTCGTGTATACGGGACCAACCCGCCCGCCTGAATAATGCCCATAATGAACGGCGGGAAGGGCGAGGTATGATATATCTCTCCCGTGCGGGCGTTGGTAATCGTCCCCACTTCCAAATCCACCGTGAGCGCATCCCCCTTCTGCGCTCCGGCGACGGCCTCCGGGCACGCCAGAATCGGCAAGCCGATGTTGATCGCATTGCGGTAAAAAATGCGCGCAAAGCTCTCAGCGATGACACACGACACACCCGCTCCCTTGATCGCCAGCGGCGCGTGCTCCCGCGACGAGCCGCAGCCAAAGTTCGCGCCAGCGACGATGATGTCGCCGGGCTGCACCGCGCCCGCAAAGCGCGTGTCGATATCCTCCATGCAGTGCCGCGCTAACTCTTCCGCCGTGGACATATTCAGGTAGCGCGCCGGAATAATCGCGTCCGTGTCCACGTTGTCGCCGTACTTCCATACCTGACCGCTTAATGCCATAAATAGCTCCTTAATGATGCAGGGTGCAGGATACAGAGTTTCCGTTCTTGCCTCTTGCCTCTTGCTTCTTTAGATTACCTCTTCTGGATGCACAATCGTTCCCGCAATGGCGGAGGCCGCCGCAACCGCCGGGCCACTCAGGTAGACTTCGCTGTCGGGATGTCCCATGCGACCGCGGAAGTTGCGGTTGGTCGTGCTGACGGCGCGCTCACCAGCGGCCAGGATACCCATGTGCCCCCCCAGGCACGGCCCGCACGTCGGCGTGCTCACCACGGCTCCGGCTTCGATGAACGCTTCCACCAACCCCTCGCGCAGCGCATCCAGGTAGACCTGTTGCGTGCCGGGGATGACAATGCAACGCACGTCCGGATGCACGCGCCGGCCCGTCAGAATCTGCGCCGCGACGCGCAAGTCTTCCAGCCGGCCGTTGGTGCAGGAGCCGATAACGGCCTGGTCAACCTTGATACCGGCGGCTTCGCTGACCGGCTTCGCGTTCTCCGGCAGATGCGGGAACGATACCTGCGGTTCCATATCGCTCACATCAATCGTAACAACCCGCGCGTAGACCGCGTCCGCATCGGAAGCATAGACCTGATAATCGCGTTTGGCGCGCCCGGCGACGTACTCGCGCGTGGTGTCGTCCACAGCGAACAACCCGGCCTTGCCGCCAGCCTCAATGGCCATGTTGGACATCGTGAAGCGGTCGGACATCGGCAGCGCATCCACCACCGGCCCGGCGAATTCCATCGCCATGTACAGCGCGCCGCTCACGCCGATCTGCCCAATCGTGTAGAGGATCAGGTCCTTGCCGCCCACCCAGGGCTGCCGCGTCCCCGTGTACTCGAAACGAATCGTCTCCGGCACGCGCATCCAAATGCTGCCGGTCGCCATCGCTACGGCGATGTCCGTTGATCCCATGCCGGTGGCGAAAGCGCCCAGCGCGCCGTAGGTGCAGGTGTGCGAATCCGCCCCTACCACTACGTCGCTTGGCAAGACGAGGCCCTGTTCGTGCAGCAAAACGTGTTCAATGCCCATGCGCCCCACATCGTAGTGGTGTGCAATCCCCTGCGCGCGGGCGAACTCGCGCATCGCCTTGCACTGCTCGGCGGACTTGATGTCCTTGTTCGGCGCAAAGTGATCGGCAACGAGTACGACCTTCTCCGGGTCGAACACGCGCTCTACCCCCAGGCTCTCGAACTCACGCAACGAGATCGGCGCGGTGATGTCGTTCGCCAGCACCACGTCTACGTTGACCTCGACGAGGTCACCTGGACGCACGCCGTCACTGCCGGGCACATGAGACGCAATAAGTTTTTCTGCTAATGTGTGCCCCCTCAAGCTATGCCCCCTAGCGGCCTTTCGGCTCGATAGGATATTCCGTGGGGCGCCCGTTGCGCTGCGCCGAAAAATCCAGCGCGAACCCGTCCCAACGCATGGAATACCCGCGTGGCTCCGGGAAGTGTTCCCACAAATGTTCACTGTGCCGCGTTTCCTCGACGACCATAACCTGCTCTTCCTGTTTGACTGTTTGCGTATCCATCGCTTTCCTCCTGTTTTTAGTGATTGGTAAAGAGTAAAGAGTAAAGAGTAAAAAGTAAAGAGTTACGAGTTGAATGTTTCACTCATGACTCATTTCTCATTACTCATTTCTCATTACTTAACTGCCTCACGCCGCGCCGCGATCAAACGATTCAGCGCGAACATGTACGCTTTGGCGCTGGCGGTAATGATGTCAGTATCCGCGCCGTGACCGCTGAAGATGCGCCGAACGCCGCCATTGACGGGCTTTTCGGCCTGGATACGGATCGTCACCCGCCCTACCGCGTCAATGCCTTCGGTGACGGCTTGTACCGAGTACTCAATCAGCTCGTTCGGTTCGCCGATGACGCGGTTGATCGCGCGATAGACGGCGTCCACCGGCCCGGTGCCGTGATCGGCGTCGCACACCACGGTCCCATCCGGCCCCTTGATGCGCACCGTGGCCGTGGGGATGCTCCGGCTACCGCAGCTCACCTGCACCTGTTCCAGATGATACGTCTCCTCAAAGAACATGCGGGCCTCGTCGGCGACAATCGCTTCCAGGTCGCGGGTATCGACCGTTTTCTTCTGGTCGGCGACCTTCAGGAAACGCTCGTACACCTTCTCGAACTGCTCTTCGTCCAGAATGAGGCCCAATTCTGCCAGCCGGTGGCGCAGGCCGTGCCGCCCAGAGCGCGCCGAGAGGATGATCGCCGAATCGGGCACGCCCACATCGCGCGGATCGATGATCTCGTAGGTCGTGCGCTCTTTGAGCACACCATCCTGGTGGATGCCGGACGAGTGCGCGAAGGCGTTGGCGCCCACAATTGCCTTGTTCGGCTGCACCGGGATGCCTGTCAACTGGCTCACCAGCTTGCTGACCGAGTAAAAGTGCTGCGTGCGAATATTCGTATCCACCCCAAACACATCTCGACGCGTCCGCAATGCCATCACGACCTCTTCCATCGAGGTGTTGCCCGCCCGCTCGCCGATGCCGTTGACGGTCACTTCCGCCTGCCGCGCGCCGTTGAGGATGCCCGCCAGCGCGTTCGCCGTCGCCATCCCCAGGTCATTGTGACAGTGGACGGAGATCACGGCCCGGTCAATGTTTGGGACGTTGTTCTTGATACCCGCGATGAGCGCGCCAAACTCGACAGGCGTCGTGTAGCCGGTCGTGTCGGGGATGTTGACGACGGTGGCCCCGGCGTCAATCACCGCTTCCAACACGCGATACAGGTACGCTGGATCGGCGCGCCCGGCGTCCTCAGTGAAATACTCCACGTCCTCCACAAACTTCCGCGCGTACTTGACCGCCTCGACGCCCATTTCCAGCGCCTTCTCGCGGGTGGTGCGCAGCTTGTACTGAATGTGAACGTCCGAAACGCCCAACCCGGTGTGAATACGCGGGCGCGCCGCATCCTTGAGCGCCTCAACCGCCGCGTCGATGTCCGCCTGGCGCGCGCGGGTCAACCCGCACACGGTACAATGGCGAATCTCCTGCGAAATGCGCTGCACGGCTTTGAAATCGCCGGGCGACGAAATGGGAAATCCCGCTTCGATCACATCCACGCCCATATCCTGCAACACGCGGGCGATCTCGATCTTCTCGTCGATGTTCAGCGCCGCACCCGGCGACTGCTCGCCATCGCGCAGCGTCGTATCGAAAATGGCAACTTTATCCTTAATGCCAACCCCATCGTCAGACATTGAGTTCTCCTCGTTAATAGTAACGAGTAATGAGAAATGAGTAACAAGTCATTGGTTTCCTGTACTCTTTACTCATTACTCTTTACTCTTTACTCTTTACACTTTACTTACTACTTGCCCCAATTCTCCGGTCGCAACGACCGCACCGCCGCGCCGGCGCGCCACATTTCCGATTCGCGCATTTCGCGCAGCTCTTCGCCGAGCTTTTCCCGATAATCGGGCGCGCTGTTGGCCTGGAGCACGATGCGCGTCTGCTCGCCGGAGACAACGCTTTCGTACAGCCAATCGAAGACCGGCTCGACGGCCTTGCGGAACTGGTGGCGCCAATCGAGCGCGCCACGTTGCGCGGTGGTGGAGCAGTTGGCGTACATCCAATCCATGCCGTTCTTGTCCACCAGGCGGATAAGGCTCTGTGTGAGTTCCTCGACGGTTTCGTTGAAGGCTTCGCTCGGTGTGTGGCCGTGCTTGCGGAGCAGGTTGTACTGCGCCTCCATGATGCCCGCCAGCGCGCCCATTAACACGCCGCGCTCGCCGGTCAGGTCGCTGTAGACTTCGTTACGGAAAGTGGTGGGGAACAGATACCCCGCGCCGATAGCGATGCCGAGCGCAATCGTGCGTTCTTCCGCGCGGCCCGTGTAGTCCTGCTCCACCGCGAAGCTGGCGTTGATACCGCTCCCCGCGAGGAAATTCGCGCGCACACTCGTCCCGGAGCCTTTGGGCGCGACCATAATCACGTCCACGTTGTCGGGTGGGACGACACCGGTCTGATTGCTGTAAACAATGGAAAAGCCATGCGAGAAGTACAGCGCGTCCCCCGGCTTGAGGTGCGGCTTGATGCGCGGCCATGTCATCATCTGCGCCGCATCGGAGACCAGGTATTGGATGATCGTCCCGCGATCCACCGCCTCTTCGAGGTCGAACAGCGTCTCGCCGGGCACCCACCCATCGGCGACGGCTTTGTTCCACGCCGCCTGATCGCCCTTCCACTGCCCGACGATGACGTGGATGCCGTTATCGCGCATATTCAACGACTGCGCCGGCCCCTGTACGCCATACCCCAGCACCGCGACGACCTCATCCTTGAGCACCTCGCGCGCTTTCTCCAGCGGAAATTCCTCCCGCGTCACCACATCTTCCACAATGCCACCAAAATCGATCTTCGTCATAGTCCTCTCTCTCCTCGTGTTAGGTATGGGATCTGGGTTATGGGTTGTGGGTTGAAAACGCCCTTACTCCATACTCCTTACTCCCTACTTCCTTATTTGTGCCCATTCCCCGCTTTGCCGCGCGCCATAGCGACACGGCCTGTGCGCACCATCTCGACGATGCCATAAGGACGCAGTACATCCACCAGGCCGTCGATCTTGTCTTCCGTGCCGGTCACCTCGACCATCAGCGAATCCAGCGCCACATCGACGACGCGGGCGCGGAAGGTGTCCACGAGCTGCATGATCTCGGAGCGCCGGCTGCCGCCGTCGGCCTGCACTTTGATGAGCGCCAGATCGCGCAGCACGGTAGGTTGTTCGGTCACGTCTTCGACCTGGATCACGTTGACCAGCTTGTAAAGGTTCTGCGCCACTTTCTCCACGTTGGTGCGACTGCTGTCCACCACGATTGTCATGCGGGAGACGCCGGGGTTTTCGGTGTGGCCCACCGTCAGGCTTTCGATGTTGTAATTCCGCCGCCGGAACAGACTAGCGACGCGCGTCAGCACACCGGGTTTGTCTTCGACCAGAGCCACCAATGTACTTTGCATCTTGCACCTCCTACCCCACTGCAACCTGTTGCGACGCCGTCACGTAAGTCGGGCGCTCGATCATCTCGTGCAGCGCCGCGCCGGCTGGCACCATCGGGTAAACGTTCGCTTCGTCGCCGGTGTTGGCGATCTCGAAATCGATCAAAGCGGGCCCATTGCACGCACGCGCGGCTGCAATCGCTTCCCGCGCCTGCCGCCGGTTCTTTGCGTGCCACGCCGGGATGCCATAGGCTTCGGCCAGTTTCACAAAATCGGGGTTCAACAAGCGCGTGGCTTCGTAATTCTTATCGTAGAAGAACTCCTGCCACTGACGCACCATGCCCAGATAGTGATTGTTGGAAATCGCAATACGAATGGGGAGCTTCTCTTGAACGATCGTCGCCAGGTCGTGCATCGTCATCTGGAAGCCGCCGTCGCCAGCGATCACCCACACTTCCTTGTCGGGACGCGCCATCTGCACACCCATCGCCGCGGGCAGGCCGAAGCCCATGGTCCCTTGCCCACCGGAAGTGATGAACTGGCGGGGATAGCTCGTGGGGTAATACTGCGCGGCCCACATCTGGTGCTGGCCTACGTCGGTGACGACGATAGCCTGCCCTTCTGTGGCTTCCCAGATTTCATTGATAAAGTGCGCCGCCACCAAATGACCGTTTTCGGGACGGTTGATGATGTTGCGCTTGTGGCTCTGCGCGCGCCATTCTGCAATACGCTCCAACCACAGCGGGTGTTCATTGGGCAGCACCAATGGCAGCAATTGTTCGAGCACCTGGCGCAAGTCGCCGTGAATCGGCACATCGGTCTTGACGACCTTGTTGAGTTCGGCGGCATCCATATCCACGTGAATCTTTTGCGCGAACGGCGCGTAGGCATCCAGGCGGCCGGTCACGCGGTCGTCGAAGCGCATTCCAAAGGCCAGCAGCAAATCGGCCTGCTGGATCGCGCGATTGGCGAAGACCTCGCCATGCATCCCCATCAGCGAGAGAGCCAGCGGATGCGACTCCGGGAAGCCGCCCTTCCCCAACAGCGTGAAGGCAACCGGGGTGTCTGTTTTCTCGGCGAACGCGCGCAGCGCGTCCATCGCGCCGGACATCATCACACCCTGCCCGGCCAAGATCACCGGGCGCTCGGCCCGGTTGATGAGTTGCGCGGCCTTTGCCACCAGGTCAGGATCGCCTTTGCCCACGGGATGATAGCCTGGCAGGTCAACCTTGTCATCGGGATACTCAAATTCGGTGGATTTCTGCTGTACATCCTTGGGGATATCGATAAGCACCGGCCCCGGCCGCCCACTGCGGGCAATGTAGAAGGCTTCATGGATGACCTCGGCCAATTCTTCGACATCCGAAACCAGATAGTTGTGCTTGGTGATCGGCAACGTGATGCCAGTGATGTCCACTTCCTGGAAAGCGTCCGTGCCGATGACGGGCGTGGAGACCTGCCCGGTGATGCACACGATCGGCGATGAATCCATCATCGCGGTAGCAATGCCGGTGACGAGATTCGTCGCGCCAGGCCCGGAGGTCGCAATCGCCACGCCGACCTTGCCGGAAGCCCGCGCATAGCCATCCGCCGCGTGCGCCGCGCACTGCTCGTGCCGCACCAGCACGTGATGCACGCCGTAGTTGCGCCGGGGGTGATACGTGTGCATGATGGTCCCCCCCGGAATCCCAAAGGCGACCTCGACCCCCTCGTGTTCGAGCATCGCCCATACAATTTCTGCGCCAGTTTTCTTCATCCCCTCGCTCCTCCTGTTTTTAGGAGTATGGAGTATGGAGTAGGGAGTATGGCAGAGACAGCGGAAACACGCGCCTTTCCTTACTTCTTACTCCTTACTTCTTACTCCTTACTTCTTACTTCTTACTTCTTACTCCTTACTCCTTACTCCTTACTCCCTATTCATCCAACAAAAAAGCCGCCCTTTTGGGCGGCTTCCGCTGGTTCCTTGATATACTTTGTCCTACTATGGCCTTATCTTTGCCAACGCGACCGCCCATGTGCTCCCGTTAAGGAGCACAATAATAACCAAGACCACTAGCAACAGCCCCAGCAAAGGATTGCTGGGGGCAATGGGGGCGCGTATTGCGTTATGGGCGCGTTGGTCTGTATCCATTAACATCGGTTTCAGTTTAGATTTAATTAGCTTAGATTTTACAACAGAATCGAAATATGTCAAATGGCACTTGTTTCAAGTGACAAACATCCTAAAAAAATCTCTCAACGGATTCAACGGACTTTTACGGATATTCTTCCGTTGAATCCGCTAAATCCGTTGAGACTAGCCAGGATTATTTATCCCACACCCGATCCGGTTGCCAGAAGCCGAGTTTGGGCGTGTTCCAATACTCGGTCGGCTCGAAGAGGCCGCTGAAGTCGCGCAGTTGCGCCCGAATGCCTTCGTAGTTCAAGTCCACGCCCAGGCCGGGCTTCTCCGGCACGTTGACGTAGCCGTCTTCCATCAGCGGGTCGTCCAGCCCCGTCACCAGGCTACTCCAGAAAGGCAGATCGAGGCCGTGGTGCTCCAACGCGATGAAGCTTGGAATCGCCGCTGCCGTGTGCAGATTGGCCATGAACGCGATCGGCGAGCCGGCGAAGTGCAGCCCGGTGGGGATGCCGTACCGTTCAGCGTAGTCGGCGATTTTCTTCGTCTCCAACATCCCGCCGGAGGTCAGCAGGTCAGGGTGGATGATGTCCACCGCGCGCGCCTCGATGAACGGGCGGAAACCGTCCCAGAGATACCAATCTTCTCCGGCGGCGATAGGCACTTTCACCGCGTCGGTGACGCGCTTGTGCCCGGCCACGTCCATCAGCGGCATCGGGTCTTCCATCCACGCCAGTGCGTAAGGCTCGAGCGCCTCCGCCAGCTTGATGACCTCCTTGGCGGTCATATAGCCGTGCCCGTAATGGTCGATGCACAGCGACACGTCCCACCCGACGGCCTCGCGCACCATGCCAAGCACGGCGGCGAGCGCAGCAATGCCCTTGTCCGTCACCTTGACGACCTGTCCGCTGCCCGGCGCGCGCCAGCGTTGGCCCATGCCGTACTCGAACTTCGTCGGCTGGCCCACCATGCCGCCTTCGATGTCTTGCAAGGTCTGGATGCGCACGTCGCACTTGATGAACGTGAGGCCCATCTGCTTGCGACCGAGCGCGCGTTGTGCGTAAGCCTGCGGGGTTGGTTCATCCGGTTCGGGCGTGTCGGCGTAGATGCGAATTTTGTCGCGGTACTTGCCGCCGAGGAACTGGTAGCACGGCACACCGTAGACCTTGCCGACCAGGTCCCACAGCGCCAGCTCGATGCCGGAGACGCCGCCACCCTCGCGCCCCCAGTTACCGAACTGTTTGATCGTGCGGAAGATCATGTCCACATTGCAGGGATTCTGGCCGAGCAGCATACTCTTAAATTGCAGCGCATTTTCCGGGTGGCCCGCGTCGCGCACCTCGCCGATGCCGTATACGCCCTGGTTCGTGTCGAGGCGAATGATCGGGTAATCGTAGTTCGACCACACCACCGCGTAACGCAAATCGGTGATCTTGAGATCGCTGGGGCGAGAATAGGTATTGATCGCGTTTTCGACCTGTCCGAGCCGGGTTTCTTGTGAGAGTATATCATCCATAATTAGCCTCCTTATTTCCGCGCGCATTGTAGAGCCAATTCTGGGTTTTGGCAAAATCGCCGCAGCCAGCCCTTTTTCATGCCATACCCTGACTTTTTACCTATGGTATAATTTCGGTATGTATGGTATAATTTCGGTATATAAAGTAGGAATTCGGTATGTATACAGGCTTTCAGAGCCAGAAATAGTGTGGAATATGGTGACATTAAATCAACAAGCGACCCTTTGGGATGCACCGCTTGCCCGTCCGCAGCGACGGGTGCACAGCTTTTATCAGACATTGGCGTATCGCCGGCTGGATATGGTATTTGAATCTGCACCCACGATACCGTTCGATGATACGACGCGCCTGATCTTCTTCAGCGATTGTCATCGCGGCGACAACAGCCGTGCGGATGCCTTCCGCGTCAACAAATCGCTCTTCTTACACGCCCTGCACCACTACTACGAGCGAGGATTTACCTACATTGAGGTCGGGGACGGGGACGAACTGTGGAAAAATCGCCGTTTTGCTACCGTGCAAGCCGCCCACGCAGAAGTTTTCGCGTTGTTCCAGCAGTTTGCCGGGCAACAACGACTGCATCTGCTGTTCGGCAATCATGACATCCTCGGCAATCGCCGCCATCCAGTGAACAAGGGCGGCTTGATCGCGCGGGAGGGGCTGATCCTCCAAGAACGACACAGCGGTCAGCAAATCTTCGTCACTCACGGCCATCAAGCCGACACTAAAAGTGACATATTCTATCAGGTCAGCCGTATGGCCGTGCGCAACGTCTGGCGGCGGCTGCAATTGATGCACATGGCGCCGATCGGTTGCCGTGACGGAGAAGCACACGCACCCCGCGCCTACGAACAACACCTGATGAGTTGGGCGGCAGACCGGCGGCGGGTCTTGATCTGCGGACACACGCATCGCCCAACCAGCGCGGCGTATGGCGAAACGCCGTACTTCAACACCGGGTATTGTCTCGCGCCGGGCGTCCTCACCGGATTGGAACTTCAGCACGGGGAAATCAACCTGGTGCGTTGGCGCGCAACGCCGCACAACGCAACACCCTTCCAGCGAGAGATATTGAGCCAGCCGCGCCGGTTGAAGTATTTCTGGTAAGAAAGCCCCTTTTGCAAAGCTCGCCTTTGGCATTAGAATAATCGGCGGAAGAAAAATCCGTCGAATTTGCTATGCCAATGGATACCATCCCGATTCTCACCACCAAGCTCAACATCCCGCCGCCACATCCGGCGTGCGCGGTTCGCGCCCGGCTGTTCGCGCAATTGGACGCGGGCCTGCGCCTGGGACATCGCTTGCTGTTGATCTGCGCCCCGGCCGGCTTCGGCAAAACCACGCTCTTGAGCGAATGGATTGGAAATTTAAGATTGCCGATTGTAGATTTTGGATCCGAACCCGCCACCGCCGAGGCAACTCGAAAATCTGAAATCAAAAATCAAAAATCATGCTGGCTTTCTTTGGACGAGGCCGACAACGACCCTACCCGCTTCCTCCTATACCTGCTCGCCGCGCTGGAAACGGTATATCCGGACATCGGCGTAGGCGCGCGGGCGATGATCCAGCCGCCGCAGTCGCCGTCGTTCACAGCGATTCTCACCGTGCTGCTCAATCACCTCGCCGAGAGGTCCGCGGAAAGCGACCTGGTACTGGCGCTCGACGATTACCACGTCATCGAACAGCCGGCCATCCACGCTATGATCACGTTCCTGCTCGATCACCTGCCACCACACATGCATCTGGCTATCGCCAGCCGCGTTGATCCGCCTCTGCCCCTGGCGCGGCTGCGCGCCCGCCGCCAACTCACCGAACTGCGCGCCGCCGACCTGCGCTTTACGGCGGACGAAACCGCAACGTTCCTCAATCAGATCATGGGGCTGAACCTCACGCTGGAGAACATCGCGGCGCTCGAAGCGCGCACGGAAGGCTGGATCGCCAGCCTGCAACTGGCCGCCATCTCCTTGCAACACCGCGACGCAACCAGCGCGGCGGACTTCATCGCCGCCTTTAGCGGCAGTCACCGTCACGTGATCGACTATCTCACCGAGGAAGTTCTGGCGCAGCAACCGCCCGACATCCACGAGTTTCTTTCGCAGACGGCCATCCTCGACCGCCTGACCGCCTCCCTTTGCAACGCCGTGACCGGGCGAGACGACGGCGAGCGCCTGCTGCGGCGCCTGGAGCAAGCCAACCTGTTTTTAGCCCCGCTGGATGACGAGCGCCAATGGTATCGCTATCACCGGCTGTTCGCCGACTTTATGCGCAACCACCTCTCCAATGAAGCGCCGGACCTTATGCGAACGCTACATCGCCGCGCCGCCGCCTGGTATGCGCAACGCGCGATGCCGTCCGAAGCCATCGAGCATGCATTGCGCGCCGCCGATTTCGAGACCGCTGCACAGTGGATCGAACACACGGCTGTCGCCATGTTGATGCGCAGCGAAGCGACCACACTTCTCAAATGGCTCAAGGCGCTGCCGCAGCCGCTCATCGCTGCGCGGCCTATGTTGAACCTGATCTACGCGGAGGCGGCGCTCGTTGCCGGGGAATTCGCGCCCATCGAGACGGCACTGCACACCGTCGAAGCGGCCTTGCGCAACGGCGACGTTCCCGCTGAGGAACGCGATGCCATTCAGAGCCAGGTAACGGCAGTCCGCGCGTATATGGCGACCTTCAGCGGTGACATACACCAGGGCTTGGCGCTGGCGCGACAGGCGTTCGCCGCACTCCCCCAGGGGAACGCCTTTTTGCGCAGCATCATCACCTGGCTGTTGGGCCTTAGCCAGTTCTTCGACACAGACACCGAAGCTGCCCGGCGCGTCTTCGACGAAACGCTCGAACTCAGCCAGGCCACCGGCAACACGTTGATTGCCTCACTGTCACTTTTCGTCTCCGGCTACTTCTCCATCCTGCAAGGACGGCTGCGCCAGGCCCGTGCGACCTTCGAGCACGGCCTGGCGGCATTAACCGCGGATCAGCGTACCCAGTTGCCGGTCAGCGCCAGCCTGCTCTACCAGGGACTGGCCGAAGTGCTGCGCGAAACGAACGATTTGGAGGCTGCCGCACGAGCCATCGCCGAATGTATCGCCCTGGGCGAGCAATGGGGCAATGCCGAAGTGCTGGCGGACAGTTACGTCATCCTCACCCGCATCGCCAACGCCCAAGGCGACGAGAACCACGCCCGGCAAACCCTGGAAAAAATCATGACGTTTGCCCGCGAGGACAAAGTCTCGCGGCTGACCATCCGGCAAATCGAGGCGTTCCAGGCGCGGATGCAGGTAGCCTGGGGCGAATTGGACGCCACCGCATTATGGGTCGAAAAGTGGCTCGCTGCTTACACGCAAGAGCCGCTGCCGGAGGGCAACATCGCCGTCTTCGTCCGCTGGTTAGAAATCTCTGCGCTAACCCGATTTTACCTGGCCCACGGACGTTTCACCGCCGCACTCGACGTCCTCACCCCCCAGCGACGCCTCGTCGAGGACACCGGCTGGTTGGGCGTCGCCATCGAACTGCTCGGCCTGGAATCCCTGGCGCTGCACGGGCTGGGAGAGCGCGCAGCCGCCCACACCACCCTCCATCGCGCCCTCACCCTCGCCGCGCCCGAAGGCTACACGCGCGTCTTCGTCGAAATGGGCGCGGGCATGACCGAATTACTGCAAGAACTGCTAGACGAAGGCATCATGCCGGACTATGTTCAGAGCTTGTTACAAGTTACAAGTTGCAAGTTACAAGTTACAGGTTCCTCAATACACACTCCCAACTTGCAACTTTCAACGCTGAACTTTCAACTTCTTGAACCCCTGAGCGACCGTGAGCTGGGAATCCTGCGCCTGATCGAGACCGGCGACACCAACCGCGAAATCGCCGACAGGCTGTACATCGCCGTCAGCACCGTCAAGACGCACATCAACAACCTCTACGGCAAACTCGGCGTCGCCAATCGCGTGCAGGCCCTGGCGCGGGCGCGCGAACTGGGATTGCTGGCATAATCTCCGCCTGTCGGTGTAGAACTAACCGCAAATCTCACCAATTGACACGATTTTTTATTAAGGGTTCGTAGCTGTGGCCGGTCTCCCGACCGCGCCACTACGTCCCATGCCTCCGCGGGCACGGTCAGAGACCGGCCCGAGCAGAAAGTCGCGCGAGTTGAACAACTCGCGCGATCTGTTTTCCACCCCCACAATCCACCCCCTGGCGGATGACACTCCACCCCCTGGCGTGCTATCCTGACAAGCAAGAGGAACAGGCAATGCCAGAAGAGACGATGCGCTATACCATTCGCGTGCGCGAACACCTGATCCCGGAACAGTGGGAGACGTGGCTCGGCGGTTTGACGCTTGAAATCCTGCCAAGCGGTGAAATGCAGCTCTCCGGTCCGGTTGCCGATCAAGCGGCGCTGCACGGCATCCTCACCCGCATCCGCGATCTGGGATTGACGCTGACCTATCTCGAAGGTGTTTCTTTGTCAACGGATTGAACGGATTTCAACGGATTTTTCTGAAGGAGTCCACGAAACGCTTGCGCCGGATCATAATCCGGCGCTGCAAGAACGGCGGATTGTGATCCGCCTCAAGCGCCGAAGTGAGGCTATTCTTGAGGGAGATTAGGATGTCAACACAACCATCATCAACGAACGGCCATTTGGTGGACCTGCGCCAGGTCACAAAGGTGTACAGCGGTGCAGCGGGGGAGTTCGTCGCACTCAAGGGCGTGGACCTCTCGGTGCGGCCCGGCGAATTCGTCTCGATCGTCGGCAAGTCGGGCAGCGGCAAATCCACGCTCATCAACGTGCTCACCGGCATCGACCGCCCGACTTCCGGCGAGGTCTGGGTCGATGGCGCTGCCGTCCACACGCTCAACGAAGAGCAGCTCGCTCTCTGGCGGGGACGCAGTGTGGGCGTCATCTTCCAGTTTTTCCAACTGCTGCCCACGCTCACTGCCATCGAAAACGTGCTGCTGCCGATGGATTACGCCGCCACCCTGCCGCGCGCCCAACGCCCCGAACGCGCCATGCACCTGCTGGAGCGCGTCGGTATGGCGGATGTGGCCCACGCGCTGCCCACGACGCTCTCCGGCGGCCAGCAGCAGAGCGTCGCCATCGCCCGCGCGCTCGCCAATGACCCGCCCATCATCGCTGCCGACGAACCGACCGGCAATCTCGACTCCAAGACCGCCGAGATGGTTTTTCGGCTCTTCGAGGAACTGGTCGAAGGCGGCAAGACCGTCTTGATGGTCACCCACGACGACGACCTGGCCGCCCGCGCGCAGCGCATCATCGTGTTGGCGGATGGGCTTATCCTGAATGAGAAACTTACCGCCAATCTTCACGAATCTACACCAATCCAACACTCAAATTCGTGACAATACGTGTAGATTCGTGGTTTTCTCGGAGGCGACAATGCAAACGCAAGCTTTTATCACACTCAAAAATGTCATCAAAGAATATCGCGGATTGGCCGGCGCGATCGTCGCCCTCAAGGGCATCAGTCTGGACGTGCGGCAGGGCGAGTTCCTCGTCATCACCGGCAAGTCGGGGGCGGGCAAGACGACGCTCGTCAACGTCCTCGCCGGGCTGGATCGCACGACCGGCGGCGAGATTTGGGTCGACGGCGCGCCCGTGCATCGCTTCGGCCCGGAGAAAGCCGCGCAATGGCGCGGGCAGACCGTCGGCGTCGTCTTCCAGACGTTCGAGCTGCTGCCCACGCTCAACCTTGTGCAGAATGTGATGCTGCCGATGGACTTCGCGCACCGCTACACCCCCCGGCAGCGCCGCGAGCGCGCAATGCACCTGCTGGAACAGGTCGAGATCGCCGCGCACGCCCGCAAACCGCCGACGGCTATCTCCGGCGGACAGCAGCAGCGCGTCGCCATCGCCCGCGCGCTGGCGAACGACCCACCGATCCTCGTCGCCGACGAACCGACCGGCAGCCTCGACTCCGCGACCACCCGCACCGTGCTCGACGTGTTCAGCGCGCTCGCCGCCGCCGGCAAAACCGTCATCCTCGTCACCCACGACAAAGACGTGGCGGCGCGTGGCACGAGAGTGATCACACTGGCAGACGGAGAGATCATCACGAATCACGAATCATGAATCATGATTCCTTTTTGGAGGCGCTATGTTCAACACACGTTGGTACAAAGTCCTGAATGATCTGATTGGTAACAAGACCCGGACGCTGCTGATTGTGCTGTCGATCGCGGTGGGACTGTTCGCCGTGGGGACGATTGTGAGCGCGCGGACGCTGCTCTCGACCGAGATGGCGCGCAGCTACGCGGCGATCAACCCGTCAGACAGCATCGTGCGCACTGTGGAACTGTTCGACGAGGACTTCGTGCGCGCGGTGCGGGCCATGCCGGAAGTCGCCGACGTCGATGCCCGCCGCGTGCTCGAAGTGCGCGCGCGAGTTATGTCAACGGATTCAACGGATGAAACGGATAGTCCTCCGTTGAATTCCGCGCAATCCGCCGAGATGACGTTGCGCATCTTTGCCGTGCGCGACTACGATGCAATGCGCGTGGATCTGATTTTCCCCTCTCCTGGGGGAGCGGGGCCAGGAGTGAGGGTTTGGCCGCCACCGGAGCGTGAAATCCTCATCGAACGGTCCGCGCTTCCCGTGCTCGGCGCGCAGGTGGGCGACACGCTGCGCATCGAACTGCCCGGTGGCCGCACGCGGGATTTGCGCATCGCCGGACTGGCCCACGACATGGTGCAGGTTCCGGCGCAGTTCGACGGCACGCCCTACGGCTACATCGCCTTCGAAACGCTGACGTGGTTCGGCGAACCGTATGGGTTCAATGAGCTGCATGTGCGGGTTGGCCCCCCCTCAATCCCCCCCACAGGGGGAGAAGCCATCTCCCCCCCTCCGAGGGGGATTGAGGGGGAGACCCGCGCCGCCATCAACGCCGTCAAGGACAAGGCCGAACAAAACGGCTTCACCATCCCGCTTTCAATGACGGTAGAGCCGGGCGCACTGCCCCTCGACGACATCCTGGACGCCGTCCTGCTGCTGATGGGCGCGCTGGGTGTGCTGGCGCTCTTCCTCAGCGTTTTCCTCATCCTCAACACCGTCTCCGCATTGTTGGCGCAGCAAAAGCGGCAGATCGGCGTGATGAAGGCCATCGGCGCGCGCACCGGGCAAATTATGGGCATGTACCTGACGCTGGCGCTGCTGTACGGCCTGTGCGCCCTGCTCATCGCCGTCCCATTGAGCGGCGTGGGGGCGCGCGCCCTCAGCACCTTCATCGCCGGGATGTTCAACTTCGACCTGCGGGAGGTACGCCTCCCACCGGCCGCCGCGCTCATCCAGATCGCCGTGGGGGTGATCGTTCCGCTGCTGGCGTCGCTGCCGCCCTTCCTGGCGAACCTGCGCGTCTCGGCGGCGGAGGCACTGCGCGTGGGCTACCAACCCGGCAAGGGCCGCCTTGGCGCGGGCTGGATCGACCGGCTGCTTTCGGGCGCGAACCTGTGGTTTGCGCGCTACACCCTGCGGCGCCCGTTGCTGCTCTCACTGCGCAACACCTTCCGCAGCAAAGGCCGGCTCGCGCTCACGCTCATCACGCTGACGCTCGGCGGCGCGATCTTTATGGGCGTCTTCAGCGTGCAGGCCTCGCTCGACCAGACGCTCGATGACCTGATGCGTTGGTGGGGGTTCGACGTGATAGTCGTCCCCGCCCGTTCCTACCGCGCGGACAAGATGATCCAGGCCGCACTGGACGTGCCGGGTGTCGTCGCTGCCGATGTCTGGTTCCAACTGCCCGCCCGCCGCGTGCGCCCGGACGGCGTCGAAAGCGACAACCTTTACTTTTACGTGCCGCGCCCAGATTCGCCGCTGGTACCCGCGCCCAAGATGATTGCCGGTCGCTGGCTGCTGCCGGAGGATGAAAACGCTGTGGTGCTCAACGCCCTCGCCATAAAAGAGGAGCCGGACATTGCAGTGGGCAGCGACATCGTGTTGAAGGTGATGGGGCGCGAACGCACCTACCGCGTCGTCGGCGTCTGCATGGGGATTTTGATGCCGATGGGCTACGCGCCCTACCCCTACATCGCGCGGACGACGGGACAGGTGGGACTGGGCAGCGCGGTACTGGTCCAGATGGAACATCACGACCGGGAGAGCATCACCGCAACTGCCGCTGCCGTGGAAGCGCACTTCAAGCGCGTCGGACTGCGGGTGCGCGATACGCAGACCATCAGCGGCGAACGCGAGGAGGCCGGGACCAGCTTCGGCATCATCATCGCCCTGCTGATGGTGATGGCGGTGCTGCTGGCGCTGGTGGGTGGCTTGGGGCTGATGGGGTCGATGAGCATCAACGTGCTGGAACGCGCGCGCGAAATCGGCGTGCTGCGAGCCATCGGCGCGCCCAACCGGGGCGTGGCGCAGGTCTTCATCGTCGAAGGCGTCGCCATCGGCGTGCTGAGTTGGATGTTCGGCACGGCGCTCGCGCTGCCCCTCGGGCGGCTTCTCAGCGATGCCGTCGGCCTGCCGCTGATGGGCGCGCCGCTGAGCTTCAGTTTCTCGACACTCGGCGTGTGGATCTGGCTCGGCGTGGTCGTCATCCTCAGCGCCCTCGCCAGCGCGATCCCTGCCCGCAATGCCTCGCGGCTGACGGTGCGGGAGGTGTTGGCATACGAGTAACAATTAAGGAAATGAGTAAAGAGTGAAGAGTAAAGAGTGAAGAGTGAAGAGTGAAGAACAGTGAGAGGTTTTACGATTACACATTACTCATTTCTCATTTCTCATTTCTCATAACGGAGGTACACGATGAAAACCTGGCGCATTTTACTGATCGGAGTTTTGTCACTAACAGGGTGTAATGCGGCGTTGAGTGCGACGACGGAACCGGTTCTGCCACCGGTCAAGGCGGAGACGGATGTGTTGAGCGTGGAAGGCACCGTCGAACCGGCGCGTTGGGTGACGCTGCGCGCGGCGGACAGCAGCGCCATCGCCGAGGTGTTCGTGGTCGACGGCGACGCGGTCCGCGCAGGCGACGTGCTGCTGCGGTTGGATGACACCGACGCGCAGCTCGCCATCCGCCAGGCCGAGGCCGCGCTGAACGCAGCGCAAGCCCAATTAGGACTGGCGCGGGCCGGTACACGCCCGGAACAAATCGCTGCCCTCGAAGCACAGGTGGGCGTCGCCGAGGCCGTGATCTCGCAAACTACAGCGCTGCTTGCCGCCAGCCGGGTGACCGGACTCGAAGCCGACGTCGCCGTGGCGCAGACGGCGATTGCGGCGGCGGAGTTCGGCTATCGACAGGTCAGTCAAAAGCACGCCGACACGCTGCAGTGCTTCGACGTCACCATGCCGGACGGCAGCACGCAAAACATCTGCCCGGCGCTCGGCACCTACGAGGAGCTGGCACGCGCGCAGGTGACGGCAGCGCAAGCGGCGCTGGATGCCGCGCAAGCGCAACTCGCCGCTCTGCGCAGCCCAACCGGCGCGCAGATCGCCGCCGCGCAGGCCAACGTCCAGACCGCGCTGGCGCAGCGTGACGCGATGCAGGCGCAACTCGATCTGGCGCGGGCTGGCGCGACCGCCGCGACAGTCACCGTGGCCGAAGCCGCCGTCCGTGAGACCGAGACGGCGCTGGCTGCCGCCCGCACCCTGCTCGCCGACCGCACGTTGACGGCGCCCTTCGACGCCATCGTCAGCAAAGTCGCCGTCCACCCTGGAGACGTCACCGCGTCCGGCAGCGCCCTGGTCACCCTGGCGACACTCGACGCGCTGCGCATCCGCACCAAAGACCTGACCGAACTCGACATCGCGCGTGTGAGCGAGGGCCAGCCTGTAAACATCACCTTCGACGCCCGGCCCGATGCAGCGTTCACCGGGCGCGTTACCCGCATCGACCGCCAGGGTCAGGATTACCTGGGCGATGTGATCTACCCGGTTTTCATTGAATTGGACGCGATGCCGACCTGGGCAATGTGGGGGATGACGGCGAAGTGCGAATTACGAATGGCGAATGGCGAATGGCAAATGGCAAATGGCGAATCCCCAATCACCGATTACCAGTTACCAACCACCATCATTGCCGAAGCTGTAATTGAGCCGGAACGGTGGGCGGAGGCGCGGTTCAGTATCCCCGGCAAGGTCGTCGAGGTGCTGGTGCAGCCGGGAACGAGCGTGCAGGCCGGGGACGTGCTGGCGCGGCTCGATGCGACGCACGCGGAAGCCGCTGTACGCCAGGCGGAAGCGGCGCTGGCGACGGCGCAGGCCGGGTTGGCATTGGCACAGACCGGGCCGCGCCCGGAGGTCATCGCCGCCGCCGAAGCGCAGGTTGCGGCCGCCGAAGGCGATGTGGCGCGGGCTGTCGCGCTGCGCAATCAACTGACCACGGCAGGCCGCGAGGCGCAGATCGCTGCCGTACGCGCCCAACTCGAAGCGGCGCGGGCCGAAAAACGCCAACTCGAAGCGCAGTGGCAATGGGCCAAAGACGGCGGGGACGACAAGCGCGCCCAAACCCTGCGCGAGCAGATCGCCATCGTCGAGCCAAAGATCGCTGCGGCCCAGACGCGGCTCACCACAATCCCGCGCGTGTTCGCGGCCCAGGCGCAGGTTGCGGATGCGGGCGTCCGCGTGGCCGAAGCGCAGCTCGCTGCAGCGCAGGCGCAACTCACGCTGGCGCAGGCCGGGCCACGCGCCGAAGATGTCGCCGTGGCGCAGGCTGCGGTGCAACAAGCGGAAGCCGCGCTCGCCGCCGCCCAGGCTGCGTTGGCGCACACCGAACTGCGCGCCCCGTTCGCCGGCACGGTCACGCAAGTCTACGCAGAAACCGGGGATCTCGTCACACCGGAACGCCCCGTCATCGTGTTGGCGACGCTTGACCGGTTGCAGGTACGCACCCGCGATGTGCTGGAGAATGACGTGAGCCACGTCAGCGTTGGGCAAGCGGTCACGGTCAAAGTGGATGCGCTGCCGGAGACCGTCTTCGCCGGGCGCGTGGCGCAGATCGAACCGCAGGGCGTCCTCTATCGCGGCGATGTGGCGTTCCCGATCGTCGTCAAGCTGGATGCGCCCACGCCCGCGTTGTTGTGGGGGATGAAGGCTGCGGTGGAAATCAACGCGACAGCGCAGGAATAAACGCCCCAAAAGCACAGCATCAAGACGTTCAAACGTTGGAACGTTCCAACGTTTGAACGTCTTTCCACGAGAAGCCGCACTAGGCAACAGGCCATTTTCGGGTAAACTAAACTGCTTTGTATGTAGTTTCAAAATCATATAACACGCAAAGGAGAATAGGATGGCAAAAGTTGCATTAGTGTATAATCTCATTCACCCGGAGTTGTTGGATGGGCAGCCCCCCGATACGCTGGCAGAATTCGATTCCGAAGAGACGGTTGCAGGTCTCCAAACCGCCCTGGAAGGCGCCGGACACAGCGTCACGTTGCTAGAAGCCGACGAGAGCGTCGCCCCGCAGTTGAAGGCGGTTGCGCCGGACATCGTGTTCAACATTGCCGAAGGACGGCGCGGCGAGAGCCGGGAATCGTATGTCCCCACCATCTGCGAGATGTTGGGCCTCCCCTACACCGGCTCAGGCCCGTTGACCCTGGCGCTGTGCCTGAATAAGGCACGCGCGAAGGAGATTCTGTTGCATTATAGGATTCCCACCCCACGCTTCGAGGTGATGAACAGTCCGGACGTCCCTTTGAATCCAGCACTGCGCTTCCCGATGATCGTCAAGCTGCTCCAGGAAGGCTCAAGCATAGGGTTGTCGGAGAATTCGGTGGTGGATGACGAGGCAGCGCTGCGGCGGCAGGTCGCGTATCTCATCAGAACCTACCACGAACCGGTTATTGTCGAGGAATTCATCGAAGGTCGTGAATTCACCATCGGCGTCCTGGGGAACAATCCGCCGCGCCCGCTACCTATCACCGAGGTCGTCTTCTCACAGCCGCGCGGGATTGTGCTCTTCGAGCCGGACCCGGCGGTCATCGCGCGGTACCCGGAACTGTGGGGAAACTTCACGCCGAAAGTCCACCACCAATCCATCTGCCCGGCCAACGTCGGCCCGGAACTCCAGGCCGCCATCGAAGCGACGGCGCTGCGCGCTTACCGGGCGTTGGGCTGCCGGGATTGGTGCCGGATGGAGATGCGGCTCGACGCGGAAGGTACGTTACACGTCATCGAACTCAATCCCATCGCCGGCATCGACGCGAGCTACTGGTTCGCGCGATCGGCGGCGGTGGCGGGAGAGTCATATCAGGAATTCGTCAACGAAATTCTGAATCACGCCCTCGCCCGTCACAACAACCACCGTCCCCACGACTGAAGGGACACCAAAAGAACCCTCCCGGAAGACAGAAAAGATCGGCTTCCGGGAAGGTTTTTTTTGACAGGATTAACAGGATTTTCAGGATTACAAAGACTTTGTCGTAGTTATCCACGGTTGAAATTCGGCAGATACGCCTTCTGCGCCTCCAACAGTTCATCCGCCATCTTCCACGCTATGTTTACATCCGTCACCGCGCCATCGGCGAGCAGGGACTCGACGAAGAGCGCACGGTCGCCGCGCAGGGCGGCTTCGACGGTCAGCTCAACGGCGGCGAGTTTGCGGGCGATAATCGCCGCCAGCGGGTCGGAGAAGTCGGGAATGGCGATAGGACGCAGACCGGTTGCAGTGGCGACGGCGGGCAGTTCGAGCACAGCCTCGGTGGGCAAGTTCGGGAGCGCGCCGCGATTGGGCAGGTTGACGGCGAACAGCTCGCGGGTGTCGTCACGCATCGCGCGCAGGATGCTGAGTAACTGTTCGTGCTCGCCCACGGTGCGATGGAAGATGTGCTCGTCCAGCGGCTTCGCGCCGAGCGCCTGCGCCTGCATCTCCGCGTAGACCTGATCCCCATGCGCGATGGTACCCTCGAAGGAGAAGGCATCCACGCCCAACGTTTTGCCGTAGTACGCGCCGCCGGGGAAGCGTTCCGGGAAGAATTCCGTCACGTGACGGTCGTTCGCCGAGGGATACGCGCCGTAAGCCTGGAACAACGACCACGAGAAAGGGTTGTGCGCGGCAAAGTCGGCCAGCAATTCAGCCGTCAGCTTCTCCCGCGCCACAGGCCACATATCGCGGCCTTTCCAGCGCAGATCAAAGATGAAGGTAAGGTGGTTGAGTCCCGCGAACAACGTCGTGGTTTCCGCCACCGGCGCGCCGACGAAACGCGCCAGTTGCCGGCTCACATCGAACGTACCGTGGCACAGGCCCACCACCGGCACGCCCGTCGCCTTGCGAATCGCGCGGCAGTTTACCGTCATCGGGTTGCTGTAGTTGAAGAACTTGGCATCGGGACACAAATCCGCTACGTCGCGGGCGATGTCCACCAGCGCGGGGATCATCCGCATGGCGCGCGAGATGCCGCCGGGCATCACCGTGTCACCGACGGGTTGGTAGACGCCGTACTTGCGCGGGATGAAGACGTCGGCTTCCCAGGCGCGGCGCTTGCCCACGCCAATGGTGGTGACGACGACATCCGCACCGGGGAGCACGTCGCGCCGGTCAAGCGAGGCTTCCACGGCGATGTCCGCGCCGGCAGCAGCGATCATCCGGCGACACAGGCCATCCGCCGTCGCCAACGCCTCCGGGTCAATGTCCACCAGGCCCAAGCGCCACAGTCCCAAATCGGGCGAGTGCAGCATATCGGCCACCAGCCCTTGCGTAAACATCGCGCTCCCCGCGCCAATCAAAACGATTTTGGCCATTGTATCTGACATTGTCATCCTTCACCGATCATCGGTGGAAACGTTGGAACGTTGGAACGTTCCAACGTGGCAAAACTCAGTGAAACGCCGGGAATTCGCGGTAGTCGCGCAGGTCAATGAGGTCGCCGGACTTGGCCCACGGGTACGCGCCGATTTCGGAGGGCAGTTTCCCCTGGTCGAAGCAGGTCTCCAGCGCCTCTTGTAAGCCCTCCACCCAGGTCAGGCGGTCGCCGTCGTCGCGGCAACGGACGATGCTCTCTGGAAACTCGGCGATCTCCCACATAGACTCTTGCGCGCCGTTGGTGCAGAGGACTTCGGGGATTGCGCCTTCGATGCTGCACGCCAAGGGCGCGCCGGTTCGCACAGACTCCACGGCCTGCCAGAGCTTACCGATCTGATCAGCATACGGATTGCCATAGTCCTTCACGCTGCCATCGCGGAAGCGCGCCAGTATGGATTCGCTGTACGCCGCGTAGGTGACTTCGGCATGCTCGAATTCGTAGCTGAAGATCGGGCCGATGTTGTTGGGGACGGGATGCGCGGTGTAGAACAGAATCTCGACGCCTTCAGCGGTACGACTGCGAATCGCGGCAGTATCATAATTCTCGATTGGATTGGCGCGGTAGAGTTCAGCCTGCACATCCACGGGCCAGGCGCTCGTCTCGCGCGTGTCGCCGAGGATGTAGAAGCAGTTGTGGAGGTAGTGCGCCGTCGCGTTGTGCGCGGGACTGTCGAGAATCCACTTTCCATCCGGGGTTTTGAGCTTCGCCGCCCAGGTGTTGCGCCCGTAGTACGATGCGCCGCGCGGCCAAAACACTTTCGTCCGCAACCGCAGCGGGCGACCCAGGACGCCGTCCAGTACGTCGCGCTTGAGCGCCTGGATCGCCGCCGAGTACGACCATTGATAGCCGATGCCGACCAATTTGCCGGACGCGCGCTGCGCTTCGACCATCTGCCAGGCATCCTGCACCGTCGCCGTGACGGGCTTTTCGCAGAGGACGTGCGAGCCGTGCGCCAGCGCCTTCTGCACAAACGGCAGGTGCAAGTGAATCGGCGGCGAGAGCACGACCAGATCGGCCCACGACTCGGCGTAGAAGCTGTCCAGATCTGGGTAGATCGGCACGCCGGTCTCCTTGAAGGCGTCCAGATAGCGGCAGCCCACCGGATTCGGGTCAATCCCGGCGACAAAACGCGCGTTGTGTTCCGCCGCCAGCGTGAACAGTTCCGCCAGATACGAATTCCCATAGCCCCCCAGGGCCACCATCGCCACAGCTACTTCTTTTTTCATTGGACAACCCCTGTGATAAGTGTTGAAACGTTAGAACGTTGAAACGTTTGAACGTTCCAACGTTCTAACGTTTCAACGTTCAAACGTGATGACGCGCCCCTCATCCGCTGATTGGCGGGCGAGGAGGCAGGCTTCGGTGACGGCGAAGACATCCTCCGGGCTGAGGAGCGCGGTGGTTTTGCCTTCGATGTGTTCCACGAAGTCCTGGAAAATCTGCTTTTCGCAGGCGACGGGCAACTCGGCCTCGCCCTCCGTTTCGGCGTTGATGAGATAGGCTCGCCCGCCGCGCACTTCGATAGCGCCATCGGTCCCCATCACGCGCACGCGGTCGTCGCCGTGGGTGGGCGCGGTAGATGGGCGCAGGTAGTCAATGCTGGCGGAGGCGAAGATGTCGCCGGTGAGCGTGAAGTGGCACAGTGCCGACATTTCCAGGTCGCCGTTGTCGTGGTTATGCTGCGTGGAGTGCGTCGCGTAGACGGAGGTGAACTTTTCACCGCTGAACCAGTAAATCCAGTCAAAGGCGTGGACACCAACCCAGGGAATCGTGCCGCCGTAGGTCGCCCGGTCGCGGTAGTAGGCGTCGCGGCGGCCTAAGCGGTATGATTTCTGCGTGTTGATCAAGCGCACCGTACCAATGTCGCCCTCTTGCACGGCACGCCACGCGGTATAGAAGGCCGGATCATAGCGCAGGTTCATCAACGCGGCGAAATGGAGACCGTTGGCGTACCACCCCTGGAATTTCGCCCTGGCTTCGGTGTAAACGGCGCGCAACATTCCCAGTTGCTCGAACGTAAGCGCGACAGGCTTCTCAGAGATAACGTGAATGCCGCGCCGTAACGCTTCCGCCGACATCTCAGCGTGCAACTCAAATGGACCGCAGACGCTCACGATGTCGGGCTGGAGTTGGTCCAGCATCTGCCGGTAATCGCTGAAGACCTCTGGCGTGAAGCCCAGCGCGTCGCAGTATCTTAGCCAGGGTGTGACATCATCCTCCGGCGCGCCGGACGCCATCCCCACCACCCGCACGTGGGGCAAATGGGGTAGTGCGTCCCATACGTACTTGTCGTGTCCGCCCCGATTGCCGATCATACAGAGTTTCATAGGTCTACTCCTTGTCAGATGTTCGATATGGCCCACATCCCAGGCCGATGCGGATGACGTTATGTCCATATCGCATCATACCATGACCCTGCTTTAAGAACAACACTTGAACATCCGCATACTACACAAACTGGAACGGATCGCCGACCGGGACGTGCGTGATCGGCACATCGGGGACGCGCGCGCACAGCCACTCAACGAGATAGGCCATCCCCGGCTCTTCGCTGTTGGCGTGGCCGATGACGATGAGCGCCAATTGACGGCCTTGAGCCATCGCGTCGCGCACGTACTCGCAGGTTTCCCACTCGTGGATTTCACCGGCGATGAGCACATCCATCGGTTGCCCGCTCATAAAGTTGATCTGCCATGTCCCGCCGGCCGCGCCGACCATCATTCCCACGCGGCGGCACGGCATATACAGGTCGCCCACCACACGCACCGTCAAAATCCCCAACTTCGCCTTCAATTCTGCCGCCAATGCTCCCACCGTGGTTTCCGGCACTGCGAAAAGGGGCATCGTGTCGTCGGGCAGATACGCTTCCCACCCCAACGCCCGCACAACGCCAGTCGTGATGCCATCGGGTTGATGCATGTGCCAGTGATCGTGGAACCGCCACACGACGATACCGTGCTTGTCCAACAATGCGCGCTTGGCCTGGTAGACAGGGTCGTTCGCCAGCCACTCAGTCTCGTCCAGGTGGTTGTAGAACGTCGGCTCGTGGGTGATGATGAGATTCGCGCCCAGTTCCGCCGCGCGTTGAATCACGGCGTAACTGGCAAGGAACGTCGTCACGATGCCGGTCACAGGCTGCGCCGGATCGCCGGACTTGAACGTATCCACAGTCTCCGCCAGCGGCGCGCCGGGAATCGCCGTAAGGATGGCGTCAATTACATCTTGAATTGTCGTTGTCATTATCGTCCTCCTAAAAATAGTCAGCAGATTTAGCAGATTAAGCAGATTTTTTACTTTCTCAATCTGCTAAATCTGCTTAATCCGCTGATAAATTTTTGTAGTTATCGGTCAGCGCCGTGAGCCGCCGGAGATACGGTTGCACAGCAGGGAACAGCGCGCAGTAGACCTCTGCATACAACTGAGAATAAAATTCGTGGCGCACCTCGTCGGGTGTAAACGGTTCTGGCGCGATGCGCGTCATGGCCTGCGCGGCGGCGCGTGCGTCGGGGAACAGCCCCGCGCCGGTCGCCGCCAGGATGCCCGCGCCGAGTGCCGCCGCCTCGGTCACTGCTGCGCGGTAGACCGGCTTGCCCGTCACATCTGCGATGATGTGGAGCCAGCGGTCGCTCTGCGCGCCGCCGCCCATCGCCACATAGTTTTCCACAGGCAATCCAAGCGCCGCTTCCACGCCTTCGGTACACAGACGCTGCTCAAAAGCAATGCCCTCCAAAATCGCCCGGTACAGATGCGCCCGCGTGTGGATGCCGCGCCAGCCCACCACAATCCCACTCGCCGCCGCGTCCCAATACGGGTTCAACACCGAATTCCAGTAGGGGACAAGCATCAATCCCTCCGCGCCCGGTGGAATACCGGCAATCGCTTCGTCATACAGCATTTCGGTAGTTGGGTGGTTGGGTAGTTCGGCGGTTCTCCCATTCGCTGATTCGCCGATTCGCTCATTCGTTGATTCGCTCATTCGCTGATTCGCCGATTCTGCCATTCGCTCCACAAACCACGCCACCGTGTACCCGCCGCCGAGCAGCGCCGTTTCGACGCAGTAGCTGCCGGGGATGCCGCCGTAGAGCGTGCGGAAGGCGCGATCGGTCACATAAGCATCAGAGTACGTCCCGGAAATGACCGACGTGCCCAGGCTGAGGTACGCTTGCCCTGGCCGGGTGATGTTGACGCCCAGGCCGCTCATCTGTCCATCGCCGACGCCCGCGACGACGGGCAAGCCAGCAGGCAGGCCGGTGAGCGCGGCGGCTTCGGGCGTCACCGCGCCCACCACCGCGCCGGGCGGATAGGCTTCCGGCATCTGCGCCGCGTCTACGCCGAGGTAGGCGAGCAGGTCAGCGTTCCAGGCATCCGAGCGCATATCGAACAGGCCGGTGGGATCGGCGCAGCCCCATCCCGTGCGATATTCGCCGGTCAACCGGTGGATGAGAAACGCGGCAACGTCCAGATACTTCGCCGCGCGCGCAAACACGTCGGGTTCGTGCATGCGCAGCCAGGCAATCTTGCCAAGTGTGAGATTGACGGACAGCGGCTTGCCGGTTTCATGGTGGATACGCTCTGCGCCATACTCCTGGGCGATGCGGGGCAGCAGTTCGCGGGCACGCTCGTCCATCCAGACGATAGCGGGACGCAAGGGCGCGCCTGCCGGATCCACAGGGACGAAGGTCTCACGCTGCGGGGAAATACACAGCGCGGCAAGGCGGGAGGGTTCCACCTGGGCGACCGCTGCGCACACGGCCTGCACGCACGCTTCCCACCACACTGCGGCGGGTTGTTCGTGCCAGCCGGGACGCGGCATCAGCAACGGCAACGCGGCGCGTCCTTCCGCGCACCGCGCATCGCGGCGCGCGCCGCGTGTGTCCCACACGATAGCTTTGCAGGCGGTCGTGCTGCTGTCAATGCCGATGACCCAATCCCTTGTGGCGGGCATACTACTGCCTTTGTGGTCGCAACATACCCCGGTAGATGCCAGGGATCGAATCAACAATCACTTCTGCCCCCGCGACTTTCCGGTAGAAATCCACAGGGCCGGCGCCGCCGATCACAGCATACCCGTAGCCTTTGAGCTTCATATCCAGCAAGCACGCCATCAACAACGCCGCGCCGGTTCCCTTGCCGCGCTCGCTCTCTGCAACACCGGTGGGGCCGAAGAAGCCCAATGCCGTCGCGTCGTAACAAGCAAATCCAATGATGTCGCCCTCTTTGAGCGCGATGAAACAACTCACGGGATGGGTATGCAGAGCTACCGCCGCCTCGCTGGCCCATCCCGCGTTGAACGTGTCGCGCACCCAGTCAATGATGAGCTGATTTTCTGGGCCGATGGGTTTGCGAATGATGATACCCAATGCCTCTTGAGCAGCAACAAAGTCCCAGTTGAGGTCCAGGTTATAGAGTCTTACAAGCATATCAGGCATAGCAATCTCCTCTGCAAATAGCCACAGAGGACACAGAGTTCACAGAGAAAAAATTAAAAATCTCTGCGCTCTTCGCGTGCTCTGCGGTAAAATTTTCATTATCGGAGCTGCGCTACAGGTTCGGGCACACTCCTCCGGAAATTAAGGATGAACATGATGCACGAGATTCACCCCAATGGATGAACCTTGCTGCTAGAAAGCATTGACACAGGTGACGCCAATCTCCTCCGGTTGCAACGGCATCGCCGCGGTGATTAGCACCTCACGCGCCTCGCCTGGCAGCAGGTCGAAGTAGTTGTCCGATGGCAGCGCCCCTTCCGGCAACGCGAAATGGACCGCGTGCGCGTAACTATCCGCCCCCACCCGAACCACACACTGCCATGTGCCATCCACCATCCGTGATTCGCTATTCGTCATTCGCAACCCGCCACTCGCCACTCGCAATTCACGGTAATCTACAGCGCGGAAGATGCCCGGCGCAATCTCAGGCCGCGACGGGATGCGCGCCATCCACAGACCGCAGGTCGGGTCGAGGTCGCCGCGCGGGAACGCAACAAGCGTGGTGCGCGACAGGGGCGCGGCTTCGACAGAAACGGTGCGCAGTTGGCTGAGACTGCCGCCCAGGCTGAGGTAGCCGTATTCCAGGTCGAAAGATAAGGCATCGGCGCTATCGTTGGCTATGACGACGCGAATCATATCGTTGCCAGCAGAACGCAAGATGAGACGCACGGGCGCGTAAGTACGCCTGATAAAATACCACGCCGGTTTACGGCGCAGGTAGTAATCCACAATCGTCCAGCCGACTTCACCCCAACAATCCGAGTACATCCAGAAAAGATTGCCGCCGCAGTTGGGATTGGCGTGCATTGAATCCAGCGCATAGGTATACATCAGCCCTTGCACCAGGCCGCTATAAAGCACGTACTCGTCGGGCGTGAGCGTGTCAGGGTCAACGTAATGCTTGCGGATGCCGGCGTCCACCGTGTTCTTCTCGAAGGTGTTGTTGTGATGCTGCCAGACCTTGCCCTGGCGGTCGAAGGGCGCGCCGTCGAGATAGGTGAGCAGCGTCTCTTTCGCGGACGCGCCGATGTAGCCGAACTCGGAGACAAAGCGCGCGGTACACGCATCGTAGGTCTCCGGCGTGATGCGCACCTGCATGTCGGGGTTCATCGTGCCCTCGCCCCAGTAGTGGCAGTCGCCCACGTCGTAGGCGTTGGGCCGTGCGCCGCCGTAGGGGGAGCTGTTCCAGTAGGGGATTTCCGGGCAGTTGCGCTGCACTACGGCGGGCAGGATGTAATTGTAGACGTGCGCGCCACCGCGCGTCTTTTCTTTCCACCAATCCGCCAGGCCCCAATGATTCTCATTGTTGCCGCACCACAGCGCGAGGCTGGCGTGACGGCGCAGGCGGCGGGTTTGGTAGTCGGCTTCCTTCTCCACTTCCTCGCGGAACCATGCCAGGTGGTCGGGATACGGCGCACAGGCGAACATAAAGTCGTGCCAGAGCAAGATGCCGTAGCGGTCGCACGCTTCGTAGAAGGCGTCGCGCTCGTAGAGACCGCCGCCCCAGATACGCAGCATGTTGAAGTTGGCGTCGCGCGCCTCGCGGACGAGGGCGTCGTACTTTGCGTCGCTCACGCGGGCGTAGAGCGCATCGGCGGGAATCCAGTTCGCGCCTTTGGCGTAGACTTTCTGGCCGTTGATGATGAAGGCGAAGGTGTCGTCGGTGTCCAATTCGATGAAACGGATGCCATACTCGAAGGTTTTTGTGTCAACGGATTGAACGGATTTTAACGGATTTTTTTCTTCGGTAATGGTGAGAATGGCTTCGACTTTGTAGCGGTGTGGGTCGCCGAGGCCGTTGGGGTACCAGAGCTGGGCGTCGGGAATGGGGATGAGCAGGGCGATGTAGGTAAGACCGGAGCGGAGCAGGGCGTTGGCTTCGGCGGAGAATACGCGCCCTTGCGCGTCGGTCAGTATGACGCTGGCCGCGCCTTCGCGGGTTTTGAAGTAGTGGAACTGGTCCACGGCGACGGTTGCGTAAACGAGGACTTCCTTGCCGTGCTGCACCGGACGCAGCGCTACATCACGGATGCAGGCGGCGGTCATCAGGCGCAGGGTCACGTCGCCGGCGATGGCGGTGGTCGGCGTGCGCGGCCCCCAGTCCCAGCCCCACGAGTACTGCGGCTTGCGGGCGAAGGTGCGGCGCGGTTCGCCGCGCTCCGGGCGACCGTTGCCCGCTTCGGTGCCAGGGCGGACGCCGTCGCAGGAATCCACATCGGCTTCGGTGACGTGTTCGACGCCAGCCGTGAGCCGCACGAGCAGCACGTTCTCGCCATCCACGAGCCACGGCTTCACGTCGCGCACGAAAGGACGGAACGCGCTCGGATGACTGCCGATGTGCTCACCGTTGAGAAAGATTTCAGCGTTGCAGTCCAGGCCGTGCATTTCCAGCTCGGCTACATCCGCACTGCGCCAGCCCTCCGGCGCGACGAACGTCCGCCGGAACCACCACGAGCGCGTCTCCGTCCACGCGCAGTCGAAGCTGTTGAGGCCAAGCAGCGGTTCGGCGATGCGCCCGGCGTCAATGAGGCCCTGGTGAATGTCGCCAGGGACAGGCTGCGCCATCCAGCCATCTTCAGAATGTGAGAGAGTGCGCACGTTGGCAAGCGGGTAGGTGAGGATTTCGTCGCGCAGTTGCCAGGTTCCATTGAGTAAAAGCGTTGTATGCATAAGGGGTTATCTCCACATGAACAGATGAAGGAACCCTTGCGAAGGCGCAGGAGCGGCCCTCGCAAGGGCGGTTCAATCACCAGATTGCGTTATTTCTCCGACGCTCGCGGAATCCAGACGCGCATGGCGCCGCCGCCGCGATTAGCCCAGGCATAGTAGGGTATGGCGGTCAACGTCGCATCGTGGTAGGCCGGCGTCTGTTTGACGGCAGAGCGGTAAAGATGATCCTTCCACGCGCCTTCCTCTGCGATTTTCCCCTGCGCTTCAACGACAACCACACCGCCCAGCAGATCAGGGCGCACAACCGCGTGCAGCGGCGAGCCATTGCCCAGGTGAACATCCAGCAAATCCACGTTCGGATGATCGGCCTCTTCCAGGCAATAGATCAGCGGGCCGCGTTGGATGGCGACGCAGCCACGCACAGCGTCCACGCGGGGATGCGCCTCAACGAGCAGCGGCGGCATCGCCAGGTCCAGCTCGATCACGTCGCCCGACTGCCAGGTTTGCCGGACCGTCGTGATATGGTTCTCGACCACAAATGACTCGACTGAATCTCCGTTGATCCCCAGCATAACGCCCTTACACCAATCCGGAATTCGCAGCGCCAACGTCCAATCCGATCCATCCGTCGCTTCGATAGTCACACGCACTTTGCCATCCCAGGGATAGTCGGTTTCCATACGCAACGTCGCGCGAGGGCCGCCCTGTCCATCGGTCGTGATGGTTACTGGCATATATTGGTGGATGTGGATGCCTTCCTCATTCACCGTCGCCGCGTAGTGCGCCACAACGGCAATCTGGCGCATCACATTCGGCGGACAACAGGCGCAGCCATACCACTCCGGGCGCTCGATGCCGCCCCGGCTCTGCAAGGGGTTGACGTAAAAGTAGCGGCTGCCGTCCAACGACACGCCGCTGAGGAAGCCGTTGTAAAGCGAGCGTTCCAACACATCGGCGAAACGCGCTTCGCCCGTGGCGAGCAGCATCCGCCAATTCCACATCATCGCGGCGATAGCGGCGCACGTCTCGCAATAGCAGTGGTCGGTGGGAAGGTCGTAAGCCGGGCCGAACGCCTCGCCGTGGGGTTGAGCGCCATACCCGCCCGTGACATGCATTTTGTGCGTTGTCATATCGCACCATAGCCGTTCGAGGGCAGCCGCCAATGCCGGGTCGCCAGTTTCCATATAGACGTCGGTCACGCCCGCCGTCAGGTAGAGCTGGCGGACAGCGTGGCCTTCGACGACACTGGCCTCGCGCACGGGGACGCGATCCTGATGATATTCAGGGCCAAAGTGTCCATAACCCTTCATTTGATTTTTACCGCGCTGATCCACAAAGAAGGAAGCCAAATCGAGGTAACGGCGCTCGCCGGTGTCACGATATAGCTCCACCAGCGCCAATTCGACCTCCGGATGACCGCACGCGCCGGGGCGTTTGTCGGGGCCAAAGACAGAAGCAATGTGATCGGCGAAACGGCAGGCCACATCCAGCAACCGTCGGTCGCCGATGGCGCGGTGCATCGCCACCGCCGCTTCGAAGAGATGGCCGGCGCAGTATAGCTCATGATCGTGGTCAAGGTTTGTCCAGCGTTGATCCAGCTTGTGAACCTGATAATAGGAGTTGAGATAACCGTCAGGCAACTGCGCGGCAACGATCAGGTTGATGACCTCATCCGCCATACGCTCGATCTCCGGGTCGCGGATGTTCGCCAGGTCGTATGCCACCGCTTCAAGCCATTTGTAGATGTCGGAATCCATAAACACGGGACCTTTATACGGCCCCTCTCCCGTACCCGCCGCCAACCGCAGATTGTTGAAGTTGCCCGCGCGCTCCAACTGGCGATAGCCATGCGGCAGGCTCACCTGCCGGTTTATCGTCTGCTTGTTCAGCCAAAAACCACCGTTGACCGTGATGCCGCCTAACGGCAATGAACGCTGTTGAGCGTAAGGGCTTGATTTTGTCGTTACGTGCATGATCGTCTCCTGATGTGAAAGGTTCTATTTCGCTTGTTGAATGTCAACGGCGCAGAAACTTTCTGCTTTCACCGGCAGATTCACAATACACCATCCACTCACCGAAAAACTGACGGTCGCCGCAGGTTGTCCGTTGATATGTATATTATAGTCACCTGCTGGCAATCCCGCAATTCGCAAGGGCGTGATATGCGCATCCCGCGTGCGATTTTCCAATGTAAAGCGGAGTGCGCGCCAGTCCTCGCTCACGGCGATGGGCTGACCGGCCGCAAAGCCGTCGCGCGCAAGGAGCAAATGCAGCCGTCGTCCGCCCTGGATGACGTGGAACCGCTGGCGCAGGCCGTCCTGGGGGATGACGCCGTCTTCGGTCAACCGTCCACCGTAGACGATGCGCCCGAACAGCGGGTCGTCTGTCAGAATCGCGGCGGCGGCGCGCAAGGCGCCGGCGTAGCCCAGCTCGATTTCGCCATCGTAGAACCACGCGCCTCGCTGGTTGGGCTTGCGAATCCACATCGGCCCGTATTTTTCGGGCGTAATCGCCCAACCGGACGCGCCGTCGTTTTCCGGGCCGGGATACCAGTAGCCGTAGTGGGTCTCCGGCGTCCCGGTGTTCATCAAGGCCCAGGAACTCAGGATGGATGCGTAGCCCAGCCGCAGGTACGGCGCGGGATCGGGGGCGTAATACAGCGCGTAATCCAGGATCGCCCAGCCGCCCATCTGCGACATATAGCTCAAGGCGTAGGCTGATGACTGCCCGCCGCGATAGTCGCCGCCGAGCAAGTAGTAAGCCGGTTCCACCCAGCCCCGCAGCGCGATGTTGGCCTGCAATTGCTTCTCCATAAACGCCGCAAAATCCGCGCGCTTGACCTCCGGGTGCGAATACCACTTGTCCTTATATTTGTTGCGCCACAGCTTCTCGTCTGGCCCCAGATCGTGTTCCAGCCCGTATTTGGCGACGGCGTGCGAGGTCTCAAAGGCCGTCGTGTCGAAAGGATATTCCGAATCGAAGGGGTAGGGATCGTCATAGACGAAATACTTCACCTTCTTCTCCCATTCGCCCCGCAGCCACTCCGCCTGCGCTGGTCGCCCTTCCGCCTCCAACGCTTCAATGAGGTCCACGATGAGCAGTTCGTTGTACAGCCCCAGCGTGTAAGCCCAGTAGCCTTCGCCGCCCTGCGGCAAGTCGTCGGCGCCGCCCAGGGTGAAGTAGGCCCGCGCTGTCTCGAAAGCGCGTGTCAGATAGCCGTCCTTGTCCAGGTAGCGCGTCATCCCCGGATACAGGCTGGCGATCTGGTACATGTGGAAATAGAGCATGATGATGTGCGGGTAGTCGTAGCCGCGCCAGAGGTGTTCCAGCCCCCGGCCCTTGGAGCCGAAGCCGTGTTCATTGTGGCGATTTTCGTACCAGTTGGGCACGCCGTAGATGAAATAAGGGTACGGCGTTTCTTCGTCGGTGCGTTGGAGCTTACCCCACACAAAATGCTCAAGGTAATATTCGACGGCGGCAATTTCCTCCTGTACAGGATGGTGGACGTTCTTGGCGGCGATGAACGGCGCTTTCGGCAGGGCGGTGTCGTCGCAGGCGAGGACGTAGCCCCACCAGCCGTCGAAGCCGTCCGTGTCGTCCGGTCCGCGCAGGATGGCCCCGCGCATGTCCCACACGGAGAACAGCCCGTTGTACCACTTGGCCGGGTCGCGGTGCTGCTGCTTGTGGACGAGGAACGCCGTCCGCTTGGCGATCAGCGTCTCCAACGGCTCGGCGACGAAGAATTCCAGCGGCATCGTTTGACCCTCGCCATACTGCACCGTCAGCAGATTCTCGCCGAGCCGGGCAAAGGCGACTTCGTAGACGTGCGTGTCGGGCTGCGGTTCGCCGAGGTACGTCACCTGGGTTTGGGCGGGGAATTCGGGCGCGAGGACGTGCTCACGGTGTTTCGTGCGCAGGGAGAGGCGGACGGGCAGGTCTACCGGCGCAGTCATACCGGGGACCACCTGGACGTCGAAGCCGCCTTCCGCGTACAGCACGTCGCGCACGCCAGCGTAATCGGCGGCCCAGCGGAAGGTGAAGCCGTAGGTCAGGTCGGCGCCCGGCGCGAGCGTGACGCCGGTATGCGGCTGTCGCCACGTCCCGCGCGTCTCGCCGGCCCCGCTCACCGCCGAGTGGATGTAGACCCAGTACGCCGCGCGCGCGATGCGGGTGCGGTCGTGCTCGTCGTGCTCTTCGTAGTATTCCAGCTTTGTCCCCGGCAGCGGCGTCATCACCAGATACGGGCCGACGCCGTTGGGCCGCTCCCAGAAGATGAACGCGCCATGCCCGCCGATGAAGCTATGCCGGGCCACGACGCGGGTGTAGTTCGCCAGGTTGTCCTGGACGAATTGCCGGTTGAAGGGCAGCGGCAGCGCGATGTCGCCCAACTCCAGCGGCGTGTCGCCGGGATTGTGGAAGCGCAGCGTCCAGACCAGGCCGCCATCCTGTACCGCAAATTGCTCGGTCAGCGCGAAGTCGCGGATGCCGCGCGGCAATTGGCCGCTTCCGGCGTAATGGAACGTCCACGGCCCACCGTCGGGCATATCCGTCGCGCGGATGTCGCCGGAGCCAAACGCCGTCGCCGCGCGCCATTCCGCGCCAGGGCGTCGGTAGCGGATGACCACGTCCCCCAGCGTCTCGCCCGGCCAGATGTAGTCGGTATCGAAGGTATCCCCGCCGGCCTTGAGGCTCGTGATTCCGCCGCGATTCCAGGATAGAAGGAAAGTATGCGCCATAACTAGCTCCTTGGGGAAGGAGTACGAAGTATGGAGTAGGGAGTAGGGGAATACGATCCCTTACTTCTTACTCCATACTCCTTACTCCATTAAATAGGGCAATGTCGTTGCCTCGTCGCGCATCAGCGCCTCAACGTCGTCCAGTTCCAGCGGGGCGGCGGCGGTGAGTATCTCGATGCCGGTTGCGGTGACGACAACGGTGTCTTCCACGCGGATGTAGAGCTTTTCTTCGGGAATCCACATCTGCGGGTCCACGGCGAAGACCGTCCCCGGCAGGAGTGGGCGGCGGAGGTAGTCGCCGTCGTCGTGGACAGCCATCCCGACCGGGTGCGAGAGGTGCCCGCGAAACTCCAATGTGCGGCGCGCGCCCTCGCGGTGGCTCTCTTTCGAGAACGGCCAGCGTTCCCAGAGCGGGCGCATCGTTGCGGCGGCCTCGTCCATCACCTGATCCGGCATGACGCCGGGGCGAAGCGCGGACAGCAAGACCTTGTGATAGGCGACGATGTAGCCGTACAGTTCACGCTGCCAGGGAGCGTAGACGCCGTTGACCGGCCACATCCGCCCGATGTCGCTGGTGTAGTAGCGGCACTCCGGCGCGACGTCCATCAGCACGAGGTCGCCATCCTGCAAAGGGCAGTGGTTGAGGAAATAGTGGACGTGCCAGATATTCTCGCCGCCAGCGATGATGGGGCGGTAGCCCTCACCCTGCGCGCCGTTGACCGCGTAGATGTAGTTCGCCAGCGCGCCAAGCTGGCCTTCGACGACGCCGGGCCGCGTGACGCACATCGCCTCACGGACGGCCTGCGCGCAGAGCCGACCCGCGCGCCGCATCACGGCGACTTCGCGCGGACTCTTGACCGAGCGCAGCTCGTCGAGGATGGGCGTCAGGTCGCGCACTTCAACGCGAGGAAAGCGCGAGCGCAGCAGGGCGATGAGGCGCTGTTCCCGCGCGGGCTGGCCATCCCAGGGATCGCGCGCGGCCATCTGGTTGGCCCAGAGCAGGTCGTGGCGGGTTTCGGCGCGTAGTTCGGCCGGCGCGTGCGGCGTATAGACTACCCGCGCCTCGGCCAAATGCTCGGCGAGCGCCTCACGCGGGCAGACGGCGTCCACGCCGGTGAGGGACTTCACCAGGTCGGCGTCTTCCAGGCCCGGCGGCGCACCCTCGCCGAGTTGCGCCCGACCGCGTTCGGGCAGGTAGAGCGCAGCGGTGCGCGCCGCGCCGTTGAGCAGGAGGTACGCCTGGGGCGTTTCCAGGCCGCAGCAGTAGAAAAACTCGTTGGTCTGGCGAAAGACCACGTAGCCGCGCGGCGCGGGCGCGCTTTGCAGCAGGGCATACGCGCCGTCACCAATAGCGTCGAAGAGTTTCTCCCGTCGGGCGACAAACTCTTCCGCCGGAAAATCCGTTTGCCAACGCGAAACAGGTTGGTTAGGTAAAGTCATAGCGCCACTCCTGGAACGTTGAAACGTTGAAACGTTTGAACGTTCCAACGTTGAAACGTTCAAACGTTCGAACGCACCGGGAAGTAGACGGTGTAGCGCTCGTCCTGGACTTCGTAGAGGGGGACGAAGCGCAGGCCGCGTTCCTGGCCACGCGCCCGGTAGCCTGGACGCCACACCCCCCATTCGCGCTCGTTGTGAGGCGTGAGGAGCGTTTCGGGATGGTCTTTATCGCCGATCAGCACCCGTTCCTCGTCGCACAGGCCGGCCAGGACGACGGGGCCATCCATGAAGGCGACGGTGTCCGGCTCGTCGGGCATGGGGCTGCTCCACAGGCGCTTGGGGAATTCGACGCGCACCTTATCGTTGCCCTGCCACGTCCGCTGGAGGTTCAGGAAGCTGGACGGGGATGCGGGGATGGTCTGCGCTTCGCCGTTGATCCAGACGCGCGCCGCGCCTACCGTCCACCACGGGACGCGCATCTGCAAAGCAAACGTCGCCGGGCGTTCGCTGTGAACGGAGAACTCGACCGACCAGCGGTTGGGCCGGTGCGTTTCGCCATCCGGGGTGCGCGGGCCGGGCATGGAGGCTTCGGTGTCGAAGGTCTGCTTGATTGTCACTGGGACGCCGTCCCATTGCCAGGCCAGTTCGGTGGGGATGTACTGGCTGACCACCAACCCGGCATCGTTCTCGAAGTAGGTGTGGTTGCCGTAGATCGTGTGCGCCTGCACCAACGAGCCGTGGCAGCACCAGAAGTCGTGCGTGGGCGTGCCCCACACTTTGACCGAACCGGCCTGAAGCGGCAGGAAGTACGCCACCATGCCCGTTTCGGGGTTCTGCTGGGCCAGGATGCCGTTGTAGAGGTTGCGCTCCCAGTAGTCGGCGTAGGCTACATCGCCTGTCCAGCGCAGCAGGTAGTCGGCCAGGCGCATCATGTTGTAGGCGACGCAATGCTCCTGGTTCTTGTCGCTGAGGCGGGCGGCGAACGCGAAGGGCGGATTCCAGACTTCGCCGGTGGTCTGGCTGCCGGTGCAGAAGACGCCCCGGTCGGTGACAGCAGAACGCCAGTAGGCTTCGGCAATATCGCGCCAGCGCTGCTCGCCGGTGACTTCGTAGGCGCGGGCCGCGCCGTGCGCCTCGGGGATGGTGGTGTTGGCGTGACGGTTGGTCAGCGGGTCTTCGCCGGCCAGCAGCCGCTCGAAGAGGCGCGGGCGGTCGTAGCGGCGTAGCAATTCCAAGTGTTCCGCCTTGCATGTCAGGCCATAGAGGTCGGCCCACACTTCCAACATCCCGCCGGTCTCCACGTCCAGGATGTCGTCCAGTTCGGCGCGGGAGAACTGCGCCGTCCAGCGGTAGAACCACTCGGCCCATTGGCTGAGGACATCGAGGGCCTGTTCATTCCCGGCGTAGGCCGCCATCTCGTAGAGGCCCATCAGGGTTTTGTGGACGGTGTAATGCGGCGCCCACACCGATTTGCCGCGTGCGATCCAATCCAGGTATTTCTCCGGGATCGAGCCGGCCCACCCGCCGCCGTTTTCTTGCTGGCAACGGGCCAGCTCGGCGACGATGAAGTCGGCCTTCGCCTTCACCTGAGCGTCGCCGGTGTTGGCGTAGAGGCGGGCCGCCGCTGACAGCCAATGGCCGAGGAAGTGCCCGCGCAACTGGCAGGTCGGGGCTTCCCAGCCCCAGTGAATGTCTTCCTGCCGGTTGCGCGGGTTCCACAGACCGGCTTCGAGGTAATAGTTTTGCAGCAGGTTTTGGTTTTGCAGGCTCATTACGTAGGCGTAGTTCAATTCGGCGCGCTGTTGAAACAGGCTGGGTAGTAGTTTGACAGCGCGCGCCGGAACGGGACGAAAGACTGTGTGCATGGTGTCTCCTCCAAGAATGACAGGATTTACGGAATGGGAAGATCAAAATTCGCTTGGCAGTGATATTTTTGTCACTAGCCTTTCAAGCCGCTGACGGCGATGCCTTGAATGAAGTAGCGTTGGGCCAGGAAATAGATGATGATGATGGGCATAATCATCATGGTCGAGGCGGCCATGAGCAAGTCCCAGCGGGTGCGCCCCAGGAATGCGCTGCGGAAGGTCGCCAGGCCTAGAGCGACGGTGTATTTGTTGGGGTCTTTGGAAAGGTACAGCAACGGCCCCATGTAGTCGTTCCATGTGCCGATGAAGGTGAAGACGGCCACGGTCGCCAGCGCGGGCTTCGCCAGCGGCATCATGATGCGCCAAAAGATACCGAACTCGCTGCACCCGTCTATGCGCGCCGCGTCGGTCAGTTCTTCGGGCAAGGTGCGGAAAAATTGTCGCAGGAGGAAGATGTTAAACGCGCCGCCGCCAAAGAACGCCGGGATAATCAGCGGATAGTAGGTGTTGACCCAGTGCAGCCGGCTGAAGATGACAAAGGTGGGGATCATCAGAACGATGCCGGGCAGCATCATGGTGGACAACACCACGCCAAACCAGAAGTTCTTGCCCGGAAATTCGATGCGTGCGAAACCGTAGGCGCATAACGCGGACGTGCCCACAATGGCGATCTCGTTGAGGACGAGGATCATAAATGTATTGCGGAGATAGACGCCAAACGGCCTGGTTGTCCAGGCTTCGACGTAATTCTGAAAGCGCGGCGGGATGGGAATCCATTGCGGTGGATACCGGAAGACCGCCAACTGTGTCTTGAGTGAACTCGTGAGCAGCCACAGGAAAGGCAGGATCATCGCGGCGGCGCCTGCCACCAACAACGCCCAGATAAATGCTCGCCACAAACGCTCCTCAATGGGTTTGCCGCCGAATTTCGAGGGACGAGGTATGGAAACTGCGTTACTTTGCGCGGTCATGCTACCTCCTGTTAGATGGCGTCATAGTGAATCAGCCGCCCCACGTACTTAAAGACGAGCAGGGTCAGGCCAAGAATAATAAAGAAAAGAATCCACGCGAGCACCGCCGCGTAGCCCATGTCGAAGTATTGAATGCCGGTACGGTAAGTGTAGAGGACGTAGAACAAGGTGGCATTTTGCGGCCCGCCGGCAGTGATCAGGAACCCGGCGGTGAACACCTGGAAGGAGCCGATAATCCCCATGATCAGGTTGAAGAACATCACCGGGGAGATGAGCGGCACGGTCACGTAGCGCAACTTGGCCCACCGGCCAGCGCCGTCAATCTCAGCGGCTTCATACAGTGTTTCGGGGATGCCTTGCAAGCCGGCCAGGTAGATCACTACACCGCCGCCCAGTCCCCACAGGCTCATCAAGATCAGGGCTGGCATGGCCCATTTCGGATCCTGGAGCCACATCACCTTCGGCAAGCCCAGCATACGCAAAACCATATTGATCAGGCCAAACTCGGTGTTGAACACAAAGTTCCACAACACGGCGTTGGCGACGGCTGGCACAATGCTCGGAATATAAAAGATGGTGCGGAAAACGGCGATGCCGCGCACTTTGCTGTTCAGCAGCATGGCGACCAGGAAACTCAACACCAGACTTACCGGGACCGAGACCAGCGTATAGTAAGCTGTGACCTTCAACGATTGCACAAACAACTTGTCCCGGAAAATCTCCTTAAAGTTCTCCAGGCCAATGAAAACAGGATCGCGGATCATGTTCCAATCGTAAAAGGTCAACCAAACGGCAACCAGCGCGGGCAACAAGAACCAAATGAGAAACCCCAGGATAAAGGGCAAAATGAAAAGATACCCGGTAAGAGTTTTTCTGCCCCTTTCGGTACGAGGTGTCAAAAAGCCCAATCGGTGGGTGATCGCACTCACGTTTTACCTCCCTTCACAAATCATCACAGAGGGCGCGATTAGCGTAGAGATGGGGCCTCCGGACTATCGCGCCCTCTGTGGTATAGACGCCAACGAATCGCCCGATATAAAACTACGGTCGCGCCTGCTCTTCTTCCATAATACGGTTGGCTTCGGCGACGGCAGCGGGCAAAACATCCACAACTTTGGCATCGCCGATCCAGATTTTATCAAAGACTGGCGCAAGCGCGGTTTCATTGGCCTTCGCGTATCCCACAGGCATGGTGAGATAATGTCCGTACTTGGCCGCATACTCCGTGACGATAAGATTATAACCCTCCGGGTGTTCGGGCGGAGTACACCACCGGGCAATAGCAGATTCGGTCATCAGCGCAGTCTGACTCGGCAACCAGAGGCCATTCTTGCAGTAGCGTTCCTGGAACCACGGCGAGGAAAGGAAGCGAATGAGCTTCCACGCCGCATCAGGATGTTCGGTGTCTTTGACGATGGTGACCAGGTGCGCCTGCATATCAGTTGCGGGGCGCGTCATCTTGGGGAGCACGCCGGTGCCCAGGCCGCCTTCGATTTCCCACAGCCAGTTGACCGACCACGAACCGGTATTGTACAGCGCCACCTTCTTGGTCTCCAGGAATTCGGCTTCACCCATACCCAGGGCATCAAAAGATGCGGAGGTGGGGGCGACGTGATGGACGAGCGCCAGGTCAGCGATGCGTTGGAGCGCTTCCATAGCTGCCGGTTTATCCAGCACGATCTTCTGCGACACCGGGTCTACCCAATCTGCGCCATTGGACTGAACTGCCGCATGCAGCGGAATCCACCAGGTCGGCCAATGGACGCCCCAGCGTTCAACCCGCTCAACATCAAAGCCGGCCTCGTTGGGGTGCTTGCCGTTGGCATCCACCGTCAGTTGCCGTGCGATGTCGAGGAACTCATCCCAACTCCAGGCTTCGTCAGGATCATTGCTCGGTGGTTCAACGCCCAGTTCATCGAAGAGGCTTTTGTTGTAATAGAAGTGCGGCGCCACCCAGCAGGAACCAATGCCGTACCATTGACCTTCGAAGGAACAGCGATCTTTTTCCTGCGGTTGAATCCAGTAATCAGGCTTTGACATTTCGGGGTCGCTGGCGATGTAGCTATCAAGCGAGAGCAACAATTTGTCCTTGCAAAAAGTGCGATAGACATCGCTCTCAACTCTGGCGCAATCGGGTGGCGTCCCGGCGGCGACCAACGACAAAAGCTGTTCCAAGCGGGAAACCCCCTCGGCCTGTTCAACCTGAATCCACTCAATGTTGGGGTTTTCTCCTTCGAACCTGGCTTTCTCCTCTTCACGCCACTCTGTACCGCCAGGTTCACCCAGGAATTCCAGCGACACTTTCTCCACCGGCGGCGGCGCAGCCGTTGGACCGGCAGATACTTCTTTGGGCGTCGGTTGCACCACATCAGGCTGTGTCGTAGCCTTTGGCTTACACGCCGAAATCAAAACGGCGCTCCCGGCCAATCCGGCCATAAGCAAAAACTCGCGGCGACTTATACGTTTAGTTGTCATGATTCTCCTTCCATAAAGTTTAGCAAATAGAATTCTTGACCCCCTCAGCACTGCGTAAAAATCCCGACTTTTTCATTATGTTACATAGCACCTCCTATCGAACAGTTTCACACTTAAAGGGGAACTTCTGTCTGATCCACTGCAAGCTGTCGGTGCAATCAAGTCAACGGTTCGCGGCAACCCGTATGCAGTACACGCTGCTGGCGAATGATGCTTCCCTGCTCGTGCTCGAATTGCCATTCACCCGTCGCGGCACCGCATGATTGCCGCACGACCAACTCGCCCTGCACCAAGGTCGGCTCGATCACGTCAACTTCCTGGTCAATCAAACGCAGCAAGAATTCGGCTGAGAGACGCCCCATCGCTTCACAAGGCATTGTCACCGTGGTGATTGCCGGACGCACGAAACCGGCGAAGTCCCGGTCATCGTAGCCGACCACAGCGATATCATTCGGTACCTGCAAGCCGGCATCTTGAACCGCATAGATGACGCCCAATGCCATCAAGTCATTGGCGGCAAAGATGGCTGTGGGCGGCGGCGTATGAGCCAGCAATTGCTGAGTGATCGCAAAGCCGCTTTGCACTTCCCAATCACCTCGCCCCACCAGGGTAGGATCAAAAGGAATGCCCCAGGCGGCCAGTTCTTGTTGGTAGCCGGCCATACGGTTGATGGTTGCATCCCAGCCCTCCGGCCCATTGATAAACGCGATTCGCCGGTGGCCCAGACAGGCCAGATGATGGACGGCCAATCGCGCGCCGTACAAATCGTCGGGCGCTACAGAATTCGGATTGAGCGCGTTGAAAAGGCGATGGACAAAAATGTGCGGTTTGGGGATTAACTTGGTAACTTCATCCGAGGAACGGGTGTAGGATTCAACAAAGATGACGCCATCAATGTGCCGGCGGGCCAGATTTTCCAGCGCCGCGGTTTCCACAATCGGGTCCCAATCCGAGTTGATGATAATGGCCGAGTAGTTGTGCTGGCTCAAATAGTCGTGGATTCCCCGCGTAATGGGAGGAATGAAGGGACTCAGGATATTCTCGACAATGACGCCGATCGTGAACGTCTGCTCAGTACGCAGGCCGCGCGCGATCAGGTTAGGGCGATACCCAAGCGTTTCGGCGGCGACCAACACTTTACGGCGGGTTTCTTCAGCGATAGGATGATCGCTGTTGGTCAAGACGCGCGAAACGGTCGCATTAGAAACTCCGGCAGCTTTGGCGACATCAACTAAGGAAACCGGCATAGCTTACCTCCCAAACGAGGAGCAGATAAGGAAATCGTTTTCCACACTGTTTATTATAAAGGAAAACGTTTTCTTTGTCAATCATGAAATTCTGAACTCCGAAAAAGTGGCGATTTACAGAGAAGCGCAACTGAACCTGTGGTACAGCGTCGCTAATGAAAATTTCACCGCAGAGCACGCGGAGAGCGCAGAGTATTTTTCTCTGTGAACTCTGTGTTCTCTGTGGCGATTTGCAGAGAAGCGCAACCGAACCTGTGGTACAGCGTCGCTAATGGAAATTTCACCGCAGAGCACGCGGAGAGCACAGAGTATTTTTCTCTGCGAACTCTGTGTTCTCTGTGGCTATTTACAGAGGATCGCGTTAGTTTCTACAGGATGAAATAGAACATCCTTACCAGCGCGCGTGATGCTCTTCGGCAAAGCCGATCAAATCCCGCACTTCGACGCACTGCCCGTCATCCAACCGCACCTGGCCGTTATAGCGCCCGAACATCTGGTGGACTTCGCTGTCAATCACCACCATGGCGGTGCGTGCGATGCGCTCCTTGAACGGGGTAAACGTCAAATCCAAACGGCCTTCGCTGTCGGTGAAATGCCACGGGCGCATATAGTCGCCGGATTGGTAGTCGAAGCGGACCTGCTCCAGCTTGTAGATCCGCCCGTCGAGAATGACACAGTTTTCGGTGGCGCGGCTCAGATCGCCAAAGCCACAACCCAGGTTGAGGCCGATAGCGCGCCCATCCGGCAGGAAGCCGGAGGCACTGGCCCAATTCCAGAAGCTCTGGTATTCCCACACGCCGCGCCCCCAGTCCAGAGACCCCAGGCTTTCGTGAGGATATAGCTCTTCACGCAAGTCGCTGTAGTGGATGTAGCCGCGCGCCGGCAGACAGTTGATCTTGCGATTGTAGTAGAAGCGTTTGGCCCCAATGGGAATCACGATTGTCATAGATTCGTGAGTGGGTGGACAAGTGAGCGCAATGTCAGCTTTGATCCCGCGTCCCTGGTGATAACCGGGCCAGTCCACAAAAATACGCCGTTCGCCCTCCGTCGCGTGGAAACGCAAGGTGGCGTGCGGATGAATGCAGACCGTCTCACCGACGTCGCTGTTGCGCGGCAACTGAATGTCCTTTCCCAAAGGGATGACCAGGCCCTCCTCGTGCAGGTCGTTGCTGGCGAAGTCCAACGTATAGACGAAGACGTTGCCCGCGTAACCGAGGTCGGCGATGGTCGCCGAGAAGAAGCGCCGGGGTGTGAAGATCGCGTAATAGTCCCAGCGTTTGATGCGAAAGCGCTGCAAGAAGCGCAGCGCGTAGAAGCGGGCATTTTCGAGATTGCACTCAAGCTGCGGCTGCCGCGCCCAACCCACTTGCGTCAGACGGCCTTGCGCGTCCAATAAAAGTCCAGGTTGCGTCAGTTCAATTTGCATATTTTCCCCCCAACAGAATTCATAGGGTCAACTCACGATATTTGACGACGAATTGATCGAGTTCTTGCTGCATAGAAGGTTGAAAGAGATGCTCATATTGAACGCCATGGGGAAGTTGGATAGCTAAAACCAGCAAATCGTCATCCTTCTCCCGCACAGACAGCGCCGCGATCTTGTGCAGAAGGATGTAGCGCCAAATCCCCCCGTACCGGTCGTCGCCGCTCTTCCTCATCTCTTCGCTAATGATGATCAGCTCCCGGTCAGTCAAAATACACATGTGTGTTGGTGAAATCACGCGATAGTAGGTTTTGCCCAAAATCGTCAAAACACGCGCTCGAATTTCGAGTTGCAAGAGCGTATGGACGACCTTCTCGCCGCCGAGCAGGCTACGTTTTGCGTAGCTCATGAACTTGTAGTTCACATGAACCCACTGATCGAACTTCTCCAACTCCGAATTCAGAGCCTTACCTGGGGCATCTGTTGTAGCAAGGCGGATTCTTTTCACAATCGGCGTCAGAAGATAGTCAGTGACCGTGTTGAACCTCAGGGACGAAGTTGCCAGAATCCCATCCTTTGTTATACCGCTTATGGTGATGCAGGAGTCCAACAACATAGTGCGGACTTCAACGTAGTCAATCTGCGCTAGAGGATAGCCGCGCGCCTCGAAGGTATTACCGCTTCTTTCCAGCACATAGATTTCATCGCCCACATCACAGATGAGTTTCTCAGTGGTTCTGTGGATGAATCCCTCATAGGAAGGCGTGAGAATTGCATAGGGAAAGGCTCTTCCCGCTGCCTGAAAGAGATCGAAGAAATCTTTATAGGCGGCAGGCACATCCGTATAGGATTCGATACGTTTGGCCCAGGACAGCCTCGTCTGCTCAAAGGCGGTGAGTGCGGGTGGACGCGCAACGGATAAAGCATGGATCCAGTTCAAAATCTGAGCCATTTTCGCCTCGAAGGAATGTTGACGTTTTAAGCCTCACGTCTTAACTTCGTGTACGCCTCGCTCACTTCCCACAACCGGCTGGCAATGGCTGTATCATACGAAGCCGGGGCTGAAGGAACGGCCTTGCACTTCACGAAGTATTTTCCCGTCACCCCCGCGACCTCACCGGAAGTCGCCAGGTAGATGCCGGTCTGCGCGCCTTGTTCTGGGCTGAGAAAGGCCGGCCGAAATAGCCGCATCACAAAGCCGAGTGCGCCGTCGCTGCCCCTTCCAAAATTCGTCGCCACGATGCCGGGATGGAGCGCGTTGACCATCACACCAGCGCCCTCCAAGCGCCGCGCCAATGCGTAGGTGAACAGCACGATGGCAAGCTTGGAATGTGCGTAGGCCGAAAGTCCTTGATAGTTTGTCCGGCTTTCCAGGTCGTCGAAGTTGATCCGTGCCCTGGCGTGCGAGCGGGATGAAGTATTGATGATGCGGGCCGGGGCACCGGCTTTGAGCGTATCGAGCAGCAGGTTGGTCAACAAGAAATAGCCCAGATAGTTGAGGGCGAACGTCATCTCGATCCCGTCAACGCTCTCCTGCCGCTCGGCAAAGATCGCGCCGGCATTGTTGAGCAGCACATCCAGGCGTTGATAGCGGCTCTTGAATTGCTGCGCCAGGCGGCGAATCTCTTGCTGCGATGAGAGATCCGCCGCCATCAGTTCAACAGATGGGTTGCCCGTCTGCTGCTTGATCTGCGCGACCGTGATTGCGCCTTTTTCCACATCACGGTCCACGAGGATCATTGTTGCGCCTTGTTGCGCCAATGCCTGCGCCGTCGCCGCGCCGATGCCGGAGGCGGCCCCGGTGATGATGCAGACTTTGCCGTGCATCGGCTTGTCAGAAAATGTCATGAGCGCATCTCCCACCATAACCCGTTCCCGAGACGGGAACGGGAGCGAATGTCGCCCGTTGCAATGTCGAATGTCGCCCATTGCTCAGCGCCCCCGTCCCGGGGGCGCGCATAGCGCAGAAAAAATCATAACAGTCCCGGTTGCTCCGGCGCAACCAGCTTCACTTTTTCAGCCTGTTTGAACGTGACGGACGCAGGCGGCATCTTCACATCCGCGCCTTTCAGCAGCTCCTCAATCGTCAAAATCTGAAGCCGGGGATAATCCCTATTCCACGCCGGGGAATGATAATAACCGGCGCTGACGGCCTCCGCCAGCATATCCTTGCTCGGCGGCTCCAGGGTGATGAAGACGCCCAACGCGGCGCTTTCGCGGTCGAGGACGCCGCGCAGGTCGCGGATGTCGCCGCTTTTGACTTTGCCGCTCTTCACCTGCACGAGGACTTGTTTGGCTTTGCCAGTCGCGTCGTCAATGAAGTTAATCACGCCATCAATCCCCTTATCGCTGCCCTTTTTGCCACTCTTGCCGCCGATCTCGCCCAACGGGCGCGCTTTGACCAACGACAAGGCCCACCATTGGAACTGATAACGATCATCCTGCGCCAACTGTTGCGCGGCGAGCAGGTCTTCCGGCTCGCCGATGACGGCATAATCCTTCTTCTCCACCAGGCCGAAGGCGTCCTTGAGGCGGTACTTTTGCAGGGTGATGGAAAGGTGCGTGATGTCAATGCCGATCCAGCGGCGACCCAATTTTTCGGCGGCGGCGATAGTCGTGCCGCAGCCGCAGAACGGATCGAGAACCAGGTCGCCGGGGTTGCTGCTGGCGGCGATGATGCGCTCCAGAAGCGCGACGGGCTTTTGAGTGGGATAGCCAAGACGTTCAGCGGCCTGCGCGCCGATAGGTTGAATATCATCCCAAACGTTACTTACCGGAACACCAGGCATTTCATCCAAAAACCGTTTTAGTTGAATTCTGCCATCTTTTTTCTTGGGAAAATACAATCGCCCTTCTGCATCAAGTTTTTCCATCTTCTCAAGCGAGACTGCCCAACCATTTGGATGCGGTTTGTACCCCTTGTAATCGTAAGTCAGATTGGGGCGCGGGTTTGGGCTACGTAAGTTGTCCAGCCGGTACCGCCGCCCTTTTTCATCAACATGGCGATAGAAGTCAGTAATGTACTTCTCCGAATAAGCTGCATATTGGACGTTGAACGTATAGGCATCGCTTTTTGTGTAAAAATAAAGAACATCACTCACATCAGCGTATTTACGTCGCGCGTCGTTGTGACTACTGGTGCGCTTCCAAGTAATTTCGTTTCGGTAATTGAGTGGCCCAAAAATTGTATCCAGCACGATCTTGAGGTAATGACTCGCCGTCGGATCACAGTGCAGATACAAACTCCCCGTCGGCTTCAACACGCGATGCAACTCCACCAGGCGCGCGGCCATCATCACCAGGTAAGCCATCATCTGGTTGCTGCCGATGAACTGGCGCAGGGCGCTGATCATCGCGGAAATCTGCGGTGCGCCGGTCGTCGCTAAATCGTGGTAGGTTTGTTCGGCGGCGGCGTTCCAATGCCAGGTGTCGTCGAAGGCGGTGAGCTGCGCCTCGCTCTCCTTGCCGCTTTCATCCTTGAACGGCACGTTGTACGTGCGGCTGGAGTTGAAAGGCGGATCGAGGTAGATCAGGTCAACGCTTTCATCGGCGATGTGCTCACGCAGGATGGGGAGATTGTCGCCGTAGAACAGGGTGTTTTTGGAGATGTCGGGCATGGGTTGGGTTACCTCGTCGCTAACAATGGTCTGCCGACGTTTGTGAGGAATGTCGTCACACAAAAGAACAGCTTTTTTACACGACTGACGCAAGCTGCGCCGGGAGTCGCTGAAAAACCAGATGCGAGTATGGAAGCAATGACTCAGACGCTTCACTCGGTTGTGCGGCAGCAAACAACGCTTCAACGGTGTTGCTAACCTGTTCAGCCGCTTCACCAGGAATCAATCGCGCGCCACACTCTGCACATACGTAAGCCAGCACATCATGCACATCGGCGGAAAAAACCCCGCGTTCAAAATGCAACACGATCTTTTGCAGAGTCATGATATGCCCATTAGGGCAGGGACGAGTTAACTCCATAGTTCTTTACCTCCGCAAACGCGTTCTCCTGATTCTAAAGTCAATCCATTCCCGCTTATCAAGAACATAGGTGTTCACACCGTTCCTCTCAAATCACAGCGACAGCTTTTAACCTCTATGACTATTTTCAGTATAGCATAAGTTTTCACGTTATGTATCCAAAATGCACTCATGCCACCACGTCTCTATATCCATACTTCGCCAGCAACGCCCCCGCCTGCCGCTGCCACTCCGCAATCAACTGCCCCATCAATCCGCGCAACTCATCCGCCGAACGGCCCAACGTCTGCGAGAGCGTCTCGAAGACGCGCGCGGGGAAGTCTTCAGCGCGCGGGGGCCGCCAGCCGTGCGTGATTTTGAGCGCGATGGACTGCGCCCAGAACGCCTCGGCGAACCACAACAGGTCGTCGCCGCGCAGGTCAATGCCGTAGACGGCCATCACGCGGGCGAGCAGGTCGCCGTCCAACGCAACGCCGCCGCCATCTTTGCTGAAGGTGACAAAGGTGAAGGCGCACAGCGAGAGGACGTTGCCCAGGCAACTGAACAGCTCGCGCTTGAGCATTTCCGCGATCACCCGCTCGAAGAGCGCGCGCGTTTCGGCAGGACTGAGACCCGGCTTCAGGTCACCCGGCACTTTGTAGATTTGCCCGGAGTAGTGGCTGAAGAAGCGCGAGAACGGCATCAGGAACGTCCACAGCGCGTTGGCGTGACCGGGATTGCCCAACGTGCCCTTCCCCGACGTGAAGACGATGTCGCGCAGCGCCGGATACGCCTCGGCGAGCGCCTGCGGCCCGTCGCCAAGCGCGCGCAAGGCCGACGACGCCGTTCCTGCCCGCAGCGCCTCTGCGATACGCACCGCCAGATCAAGATTGCCGAAGTAGGGGCCGGCGCGCATAAAGTCGGGGACGTCTTCCGGCGGGACAATGCCCTGCGCCAATCCCTCGAACAACGCCGCCATCCCCACACCGACGTCAATGATATCGCAGCCCAGTTGCTCCAGCGGGACGACGAGACGGCGATCCACCTCATCCAGCAGATGCAATTTCGCGTCGAGAGAATCGTGCGCGGCCTGCAAATCCAGCATCGCAAACAGCGCGTAAGTCGGCTCAAAGTCGTCGAGGTACATATCGCGCCCTTCGGGAGCGTAGTCCACGTCCACCCAATGGTAGTGACGGCAGTTCACCTGGCACCAGTGACAGCCCGTCTGCCCGGCGCGGGTCGCCCGCAGCACCTTGCGCTCACCCAGGTCAGCCAGCTTGTAGCCGAGACGTTGCGCGTTGCGCGCCGGCAGGGTGGGATTTTTGCCGCCGCCGGTGGTGTAGAGTTTCGGGATCGTGCCGCCATCCCGCTGCGCAAAGCGCGCGCAACAGCTTTCGATGCGCGGGCGAATAAGACCGCGCATATCGCGGAAGGCTTCGACGCGCGGGCCGAACCACGCTTCCGGCGTCACCGGTTCGGCGCGCAGCACGAGCGCCGCCGCGTATCGGGCAAAGACGTGACCCGCCCCACCCCGCCCGGCGTGGTAAATACCATCCACAGCAAGGTTCGCCGCGCGAAATCCATGCCGCGCCGCCTCGCCCAACGTGAAAACGCTGCCATCCTCCTGCCGCCCGTCAAGCTCACGCGCCAACAGCCAGTAGAAGGCGCTGCGCTGTCCCGTCGGCAACTCAGCGGCGGATTTCCACTCAATGGTGAGGTTGGGCGCGCGCCCGGAGATGACGAGGTAATGCGTAAAACGTAAAACGTAAGGCGCAATTTGTGATTCGTCATTCGTCATTCGCAATTCGTCATTCGCCGATTCGCCCATTCGCCCATTCGCCGACTCGCTCATTCGCCCATTCGCCGATTCGCTGACTCGCCCATTCGCCGATTCGCCAATTTGCTGATTTGCTGATTTGCTGATTTGCTGATTTACGAAAACAATCGCGTCCAGCCCCAGGTTAAACAGCGCCGCGAAGCCGCGTCCGCCGACGAAGCTGTAGTGCGGCAGGCCGGTCAACGGCGAGAGATAGCCGACGGTGGTTTTGTTCCCCGCCAGGAAGGGCAACGGTCCGCGCGCGATCACCAATGCGCCGGGGTCTTCCTGTAAAATGTACTGGCAGAGGGCTTCACCGCTCAAGATGCTATAATCCGCACGCGGATCGCTCGCCAACGCCGCCGGCTGCAAAGTCCGCAGGCGATACTGCTGCCGCGCCGCATCCACCACCAACAAACGTCGTTTATCACTCATCATTCGATATGCTCCGCCACCGTCGTCAAGTCATGAGGCGCGCCGTAATAGTCGGCGCCATAGCGCAAAGCCTCGGTCGCCTCGTCAACTGCATCCGGCGCCGACACCACAATCACATACGCCGATTGCGTTTCACGCGCGCGCTTGAGGGTGCGCAGAATTTCGTAGTCGTTCATCTTGGAGATCTGCGCATCCACCACAATAATCCGCGGGTGCTCCTCGATGGCGCGCGACAGCCCTTCATCGCCGTTTGAGGCATAGAGCACCGTGTAATCTTTCTCCTGGAACACGCGCGCGATGGTCTCGACCAGCGAGGCATCCTTGTCAATCACCAAGACCTTCTTGTGGCCCTCGCCGCGCGCGGCGCGTGCCAGCAATTTCGCAATGGTCGCCAGAATGTCGGGCATGTCGAGCGGTTTGGTGAGATAGGCGTCCGCGCCAAGCCGGTAACCTTTTTCGCGGTCCTCGAGCACGGAGAGGATCATCACCGGTATCGCCGCCGTATCTGCGTCGCTGCGCAGCGCGCTGATCACGTCAAAACCGCCGATACCGGGCATCATCAGGTCGAGGATGATCAAATCCGGGCGCTCCTGGCGCGCGATGGTCAACGCGGCGACGCCGTCAAGGGCCTGCAACACGTGATAGCCGGCGTCGGTGAGTTCCTGGTACAACAGTTCGCGGATGGCAGCCTCATCATCCACGACGAGAATCCGATTCCCCACCGGGCGCGGCAGTTGTTCCTCGTCGGCGCGGGAACGTGCTTCTTCAATCAGCGGCGCCAGGGTCGGCGCAGTGACGTGGACCGGCAAGACAAAGCGGAACGTGCTGCCCTGTCCCAGCTCACTTTCGACCCAAATACGCCCGCCATGATACTCGACAATCTCCTTCGAGATGGTCAGCCCCAGTCCCGTTCCCTTGGGGCGACCAGTCATAATGTCGCCCACCTGTTGAAATTTCTCGAACACCTTCTGGAAGTTCTCCGGCGCAATCCCGATGCCGGAATCCTTCACGCTGACCATGAGCCATGGCCCGGCGGGCAAATCGCGCATTTTGTCGGCGAAATCCGCTGGCGGCAAGAGGACGCCCTCCGCGCTCAGGTCGTAGCGCCGCACCTGAACCCCAATGCCGCCCTTATCGGTGAACTTGATGGCATTGGAAAGCAGATTGGTGATGACCTGGACAATGCGATCAGGATCGGCAGAGACCAGCGGCAACTCCGGTTCGATGTCCACCTCGACCCGCAAGCCCTTGTCCTGCGCCAGGGCGGAGACGGCGGCGACGGCGCTCTGCACCCCCTGCGCGATCTGAATGTTGTCAATGTGCCATTCGACCTTGCCCGCCTCAATTTTGGCGATGTCCAACACGTCGTTGATCAGCCGCGTCAGGCGCTCACTCTCAAGCACGATGATATCCAGATTATCGCTGATGCGTTGCGCCGCCCGACCGGCGCGCTTATCTTCTACCGGCACCAAAGGGGCGATGTCGCGCTCAAAAGCTTTTTGAATCAATTTCGCAAAGCCCACCACCGATGTTAACGGCGTGCGCAGTTCGTGGGATACGGTGGAGATGAAATCGGTCTTCATCTTGTCCACTTCCACTTCCAGCGTGATGTCGTGCAGAATCGTCACCGCGCCCAACACCTCCGGCGGGTCATCGGGGGTCTCTGCCGCCGACTCCCGCTCCAATAGCGCGCTGGACAAGGCATTGTAAAAGCGCGGACTGGCGTTGGCGGCGGGCGACCTCCAGGTGATATTGGTCGCCAATACACGGTCTGGCTGCGCCAAAGAGGACAAAACCAACGTCTGCAAATCTTCGACCGGCAGAACATGCCATAGCAGTTGCTCGACCAGCGCGGATGCCGGCTGCGCGACCAGTTGGGCAAAGGCCGGGTTAACCAGCACAATTTTGCCAGCCGGGTCGGTGACCACCAAACCGTCTCCAATGTTTTGCAGGATGATTTTGAGCCGATTGCGCTCGTCGCGCAACTCAGCCGTGCGCGCCTTGACCCGCGCCTCAAGTTCCTGGTTGTAGCGTTTGAGTTCCGCGTACAGCCGCGCGATTTCTACCGACATGCGGTTGAACGTTGAGGCCAGGTCGCCCATTTCATCATGAGAAGTGATGGGAATGGTATACCCAAGCTGGCCGTTCACCAATTCCAGCGCGCCGCGCTGCAACTGCTGCAAAGGGCGATGGAAGAACACGAAAGTCAACAGAATGGCCGAGCCGATGGCAATGACAATGCCGCCAATCAAAACAGGGAGGACGCGCGATAACGTGCGCTGCTCAAGCAACTGGCTGGCTTCGGCGCTCAACGAGGCTTCGACAATCCCGATCACTGTGGAGCTGCCATCAACCTCGGCCACAATGGGCGCGACGAAGCCGTAGTAGGCGCCGAACTCGTCGGTATAGCGCACTTTATGAACTTCCCGGTCGTCAAACGCCGCATAGTGCTCCGGCGTGGGATAAAAAAACGGATACCCCACGCCCGTATAGTCATTGTCCACCCAGTAATACAAGTAATCGCCCTTGCGATAGTAAATGCCCACCCAATCTATATTGCCGACAACGACAGCCTGCTCCAATGCACTGGCGACAGCGCGATACGCCGTGCCGTCAATATCGGCCGGCGCGCCAACCTGCCGCAGCGCAGCAACATCCACCGTCGCCGCCACAAACGTAGCGATATGCTCCAGCCGCCGGTCCATCTCCGATTGCCACCGCTCGGTGCTGGCCTGATAGATGCGATAGCCCGACACCCAGATGCTCAATATAATGACGACAATCAAAGGGGTAAGAATTTTCACAAAGAGCGGGACGCGCACTTTCATGGCACAACCTCAATGCGACGGCGCACCGCGCCGTCAGGCTCAAACACCCAAATCACGTTGTTGTAACCGTCAGTCGCGTAGATCGAGCCATCCGGGCCTACGGTCAACAACAATACCTGCCAGTTGTGCACATCCAGGGGCGCAAAACTAGCCAAATTTTGTCCTTCCACATCGAACACTTGAATCCGCCGGTTGGCGTTGTCGGCGACATAAATCCGCCCGGTAGCCTCATCCACAGCGATACCCTGGGGATAGGCGAGTTGGCCTACCCCATCGCCGTATTCGCCGAAGCTGCGCACAAACGTTAGCTCAGGCGTCCCCGCAGCGGTAAAGGCCAGGGCGAATTGTTGAACACGGCAATTGATATTGTCAACCAGGTAAACCAGCGCGCGCGCATCGTCCACCGCGACATCGTTAATCCCGTTGAACTGCCCCGGCGCGGCGCCCACTTCGCCGAAAAACGTCCCCAACGCGCGCCCCTGGGCATCGAAAACGCGCAGCGTGCTGGTGTTAAAATCGGCGATGTAGACGCGATCCTGTGCGTCAATATCCAGCCCGTAGGGTTTGCGCGCCAGACGGTCGGCGGCGTAATCTTGCCCGCCAACCTCGCGCAAGAACTGCCCGGCAGGCGTAAAAACCTTGACGCCGTCGTGAATGAGATCGTCGTCTTCAGAAAAGACAAAATTGCAGATATAGAGGTTGCCGTGCGAATCCAGCCCCATATCCCAACCTGAATGGATGTTCTCCGGGCCGACGCCAAACTTGCCGAACGCGCCGCGTAAGCGGCCATCTGCCCCAAAGTGCGCAATGCGATAGTTCCCGCGATCCATCACGTACACGCTGCCATCCACCGCCACAGCGACGCCGTTGGGACGCAACAATGGCGTCGGGCGCGCGCACGCCGCCAGCAACAGCGCCAGCAGCCACAACAGCATTGCCGTCGAGGTCCGCAATTTCATCGCTCTCTTCATCACTCTCTCCCCTCTCGCCGCCCGCGACGCGGACGATAGGTCGGGTCGTCGCCCAGATAGCCGCCCGCCTCCGTCGGCGCGAAGACACGGATGGCGCTTTCGCCGCCCATCGGGCACTGGTACTCGCAGATGCCGCAGCCGATGCACAGTTCTTTGACGATGTAGGGCCGCTGAATCGCGATTGGCTCAGAGCGCGCGTTAAACACTTGCACCGTCTCCAGCCAGATCGCCTTGTGCTGGACCGGGCAGGCTTCCTCGCAGACAATGCAGGGGATGTTGTACGCCCACGGCAGACAGCGGTTCTGGTCAATGCGCGCCAGGCCGATGGGGGTGTACCGCTTCTCCTCCAACGGCAACAGCGGAATCGCGCCCGTAGGGCAAACTTCGCCGCAGGCCGCGCAACTGTAATCGCAATAGCCGAGCCGGGGGACGAGACGCGGGGTGAGGACATTCTGCATGCCGGCTTCGAAGAGCACCGGTTGTAATCCTTGCGTGGGACAGACGCGCACACACTCGCCGCAACGCACGCACAACGCCTCGAAGTCCGTCAGAGTCGCGCCGGGCGGCCGCACCAGGTTGGCGGGTTGTCGCAGCGTGATCGGTTCGACGCCGGCCAACGCCACGCCGGCCGCCGCCGCGCCCACGCTCGCCAACAATGCGCGGCGCGAGGGGTCGTAAGGCTGGCTCTTCACCGGCGGCCACGTCGGCGCGATCCAGCGGAAGGCCACACCCTCGCGCGAGCAGTCCACGATGCAGTCGTAGCAGACGATGCACTCGGCGGGGTCGCTGCGGAAACCATCCGCCGGATCAATCGCGCCGGTGGGGCACTGACCGTTGCACAGCGCGCAGGCCGCGCACGTTGTCCCCACATCGCGCCGCACCAGCGACAACTTGGAGAGCAGCGCCAGCAATCCGCCCAACGGACACAGGTAGCGGCACCAGAACCGTTCCGCCCACCAGTTCAAGCCCACGATGGCAAGGAAAAACAGAAAAACCGGCACGGCCAGCGCGAAGACAGAAACCACGTCGCGGAAAAGAGGATAGACGATATTTTTGTGGATCGCGTCGAGCACATCCCACAAAAAGGGGAAGCGGTAGAGGAAGGCTTCGGATTTGTAGATCGCCACGCGCAGCGCCGGCCAGACTGCCGTGCTCAATGTGCGCGTCATAATCGTGATTGGGTCGAGGAAGAGCAGCGATTGGTTGCCCAACACCGCCGCGACGAGCAGCGCCACGAGTAGCAGGTACTTGATCGCCCGCCACTTCTCCGGCGGCCCCTTGCGCCGCACGGCGCGCTTGACGCGGCGCGGCGTGAACCATTCCAGCACCGTCCCCAAGGGGCACAGCCAGCCGCACCACACCCGCCCAAAGACCAGCGTGAGCAGCAGCGTCAATCCGGCGTAGCCCAACCCCGCGATCACCATCCGCCCGGCCAGCATCGCCGTGAGCGCGACGAGCGGGTTAAGGCGGTAGAAGAGATCGGCCCAGGCGCGGTTAGGACTCATAAAGGTGGCGAAGATGAAGAGGAAGGTGAACAGCAAGAACGACACGATTTGCACGCCCTGGCGCAGGCGCCGCCAGGTTTGCGGGCGCATACGGACGCTGCGTTTATTGGTTTTCAATGGAACGCACCTCAATACGAATTTGGGTAAAGCCTAATGACCGCAAGAAGTTTTCTAGATAAAGGGCGCCGGTTTCCTGAGCCTTGTCAAGAATATCGCGCTCCAACGCCCAACTCACCAACTGTTTCTCGGCCAGACGGCGCGCGGCGGTCTCCAGGTCAGGGTCGGGACGGCGCAGAATCCCCGTTTCGCGCTCGTAAACAAAGGTTTTGTCGTTGTCAATGCGACTGTAGAGGATCTCCGGCGGCGGCAAGAAGATCAACACGGTCGTTCCAATCACCACGATGTCATCTTCGGTCACTTTCACCAAATCGAAGCCAGCCACGACCTCCCCCTCAGCGATGAGCATCAGCCGGTCGCGGGAGAGACGTTCCAACAGGCCCGATGGCTCGTCCTCGATCCGCACAATGTCGCGCATGGTGTACTGGACGGTCTCTAACCGCCCGAAAGCATTGATGCCGGTGATGATGGCAATCGGTGTGGGGGTAGGCGTGGATGTCGGCGGCGGTGTGGCAGTGGGGGAAGGTGTGACCGTGGGCGTAGAGGTCGGCGTCGGTGTGGGAGTCGGCGTCGGCAAGGCCGTTGGCCGCGCCCGCGTCGGCGTGGGGGCGGGGAGAGTTGGCGTCGGCGCATTTTTCGCTTCAGACGCCTGTTGCAGAAGCGTCAGCGCGCCAACGATCCCCAAGGTCAGACACACCACAACGATCACCAGCGCCCCAAGTTGCCAGAGCGGCCATCCCCGAATTTCGCGTCGCAGCAGTTGCATAATTCTCTCCCACGATGGTTACAGGTTGAAGGTTACTGACAACCAATCGTTCAATCTGTTGATGAAGCCTCGACGAACAAAACTACGCGGAAGCCGACGTACCAGCCTGCGCTATCGGGCGTCAGGTGGTTGCGACAGGCGCAGCGCGCAGCATCGTGCGGATAATTGAACGAGCCGCCGCGCAGCACACGGCGCATAAGGGGTTCCGCTTCCAGAGCTTCGCGTTCATCGGCAGGATCGTAGGGATACTTGAACAGCGGCTCAAGGTCGCCCTTACCCCACAAGCTGCGCGTCCACTCCCAGACATTGCCGGCTACGTCCAGCACACCGTAGGGACTCGCTCCCATCGGGTAGGCCGTCACTGGCGTCGTGGCGTCCTTACGGCTTTCCTTTGTATTGCAGCGTTTGCCATCCCAAAAATTGCCCCACGGGTAGATGCGCCCATCCGCCCCGCGCGCGCCTTTCTCCCATTCGGCTTCGCTTGGCAAACCATAAGGTTTCCCGGTTACGGCCGCCAACCAGCGGCAATAGGCAAGCGCGTCGCGCCAGGAGACGCCAACAACCGGATGGTCGGCTTTCGCCTCAGGAAAGACGCCGTCCTCCCAATACGTCGGGAAACGATACCCTGTCGCCTGCACAAAAGCCAGATATTGTTGGTTGGTCACCGGCGTCTTCGCCAGGTAGTACGCCGGAAGCATCAGCGTGTGCTGTGGCTGTTCGTCAGCTCTGAAAAACTCAGCGCGGCGGGGATCGCTGCCCATCAAGAACGTACCCGCGGGGATAAGCACAACTTCCGGCTCAAACGGCTGTCGAACCGGAGGGGCCTCGACCGGCTCCGGCATAGCCCGCACTCCCGATCCGGGCACGGGAGCGCTACGTTCTGGCGTAACAGCGGACGCGGGGGGACGCGCAACGATATCCCAGGGCACATCAGGGCGCAACTCGCGCCCCACTTCGAGCAATCGGTCAAGCTGATTGCGGCGGTCGAGATACGTCAGCAGAAGGCGTGCTTTGTCATCGCGCCCGGCGTTCGACCAGCGTTCGCTGTCCACGCCCAGGTAGAAACATAGCGTCTGCAACTCTCCGTCGTCAAAGTGCTTCACCAGCAGTTTATGCAGAACGGGAAGCCGTTCATCCTGCTGCTCGGCCTGGGGAACCGGCAAAGGCGACTCGGGCTGCGCCGGGCGTTTCTCGCGTTCTGCCCGCACATCGAACAACGCGCCATCCACAGCGCGCATATACAGCACCGGGATGCCCCACTCTACCGAGCGCGGCGCGGCAATGCTGACAGCCTGACGGGCTTCAGTCGTCGCCGTATCCACAGGCAGACCATCAGCCAGGGCTTCGTAGAACGCGCGCGCGAATTCGATGGCGGCGCGGTCGGTGATGGGGTACTGCATCGCCAGGACTGCCGGAAGTCCCCGGCGCACCAGGATGGAGGCGGTGCTGGAAAAGACGTCCTGGGCGCTGCCGCGCGCCCCTTCGCAAGCATTGAGGATCGCCAGGCGCAGGTCGCGGTGATCGGCCAACAGGCGACCCAACTGCGTCGCGCTCAAACGCTGCGCTTCACCGGCCTCATCGGCCAGCGCCACGAAACCCTCGTCGGCAGCGCGGTCGAATCCGCCATGCCCGATGAAATGAAAGATGTGCCACGGCCCGTAGCGCATCGCGCGCTGCAAATCACGCCAGGTCTGCCCCTCCAACCAGGTCAGCGTGACCAGTCCCGCCGCGCGCAAATCGGCCAGCGCGGTATCTACCCGCTGCTTCTCTAGCGCCACGTCCAACGCTGGCAAGCCGTGGGGGCTTACCGCCATCCCCAAAACGCGCAAAGGTAATTCAGCGCGCAACGGCGCTATAGGCTGCGGCAATTCGAGATAACGCACCACCGGCGTATTGCGCGAGAGGCAGACGTACTCGGCGTTGCGCGGATCGTAGGCGAACTCCCAGGGCAACGCGGCTAACTCCGGCGTCAGCACGCGCAGTTTGAGGCGCAGGCCCTTGCCCTGCGCCGCGGCTTCGCGCTGGCTTACGTCATAACGGCTGCGCACTTCGCCGGAGAACAGCATCCCGAACAGCGCGCGGCCAAAATCCTGCACCGCCTGATCTTCCGGCGTGAGCGCCTGCCGCCGGATTCCCTCGGCGCGCAGCAGCGCGATTTGCAATGCCTGGAGACGATTTTCCAACTCCAATTCGCCGAAAGGGAAGGTTGCTTTCTCGCGCGCTTCGCCCGCTGGTGACCGCAACACCGTCACCGGATACTCCCGGCCCTCGCCGGGGCCGATTTCCAGTTCAAAATCCAGGTAGTCCAAGTGATGTCTCCCCAAGATGCCGATCAGGATTAAAACAGGTGCGTTACATCTGGTATTATACAATGTTGTCGCCAGAAACAAAAGCATTTCTTACCACTTCCCGACATCCGGGGTGTAGAGTTGACTTCATCTGTAACTACACTATAACGATAGCGTAAAACGTAATGCGTAAAAAACCTTTGAAAATATCGAGGATCAACCTATGAACAAAAATTCAACATCACGTTTGATACGGATTAGCGACCACGGCGACAGTGTGTGGGCTTTGCTTGAGGACGATCAGGTCTATCGGCTGGTAGGCGATCCCTACACGGGGCACGGACGCGGCGCACACATCGGGGGCCTGGCGACGGTTAGGCTGCTACCGCCGGTCTGCCCCACAAAAGTGATCTGTGTGGGGCGCAACTACGTCGCGCACGCGGCGGAGCACGGCGTCGAAGTGCCGACCGAGCCGCTGCTCTTCCTCAAGCCGCCGAGCAGCGTCATTGGGCCGGGAGAAAGCATTATCGTACCGTCGCTCTCGCAGCGTGTAGAACACGAGGCTGAGCTTGCGGTGGTCATCGGCAAGCGTTGTCGCAACGTCACGCCAGAGGAAGCATGGAGTTACGTGCTGGGCGTCACAGGCGGCAACGACGTCACGGCGCGCGACCTGCAGCGCAAGGACGGTCAGTGGACGCGCGGCAAGGGCTTCGACACCTTCTGTCCCATCGGGCCGTGGATCGTGACGGGTCTGCGAGAGGCCGACATCGCGGATCTCAGCGTCGTCTGCCGCGTCAACGGCACGGTGCGGCAGGAAGGGCGTACAAGCCAGATGGTGTTCTCCCCTGCAATGCTCATCGCATACGCCGCCAGCGTGATGACGCTGGAACCCGGCGACGTTTTCCTCACCGGCACCCCATCCGGCGTCGGGCTGTTAACGCCCGGCGATGTGGTAGAGGTAGAAATCGAGAGTATCGGCCTGTTGCGCAATCCTGTCGCATAAACTACGCGCTCCGCTGTTGAAGCGGAGCGCGTTCATCGAATGGCTATCGTGATCCCGTCACGGACGCGGTGGAACGTTAGGCGTCGGGGTTGGCGGCGGCGGCACTGTGGGCGGGCGCGGCGGAACATTCGTCGGCACAGGCGTTGGCGTATCGGTGGGCGTGGGCAGAGGCGTCGCCGTCGGCAATGGCGTTGGTGTAAGCGTTATTGTCGGTGACGCCGAGGGCGACGGCGTAGGACTTTGGGTCGGCGACGGAGTAATAACTGGCGTATCGGTAGGGGTTGGAGTAGGCGTCGGAGTGGCGGTTGGTGTGTCAGACGGCAACGGCGTCACAGTAGGCGTCTCCGTGACAAATGGACGTGGCGTGTCGGTCGGTGTAGGGATGGACGTATCGGTCGGTGTGGGTGTGGGCGTCGGGGTCGCAGAAGGACGCTCCGGCGCGGACGACGTCGGTGTTGCTGTAGGCGTCGGTGTGGGCGACGGGAAGAATTCCAGCGGGGGGACTGGCTCTGATGGCTCGTTTTCTGTGGGCGGATTCAGCAGTTCTGCCGGCGGCACATACGGCTCAACTTCTTGGATCAACGGTTCGACAACGTATTCAGCAGAAGGAGGCTGGTATACCGAATCCGGATCTATGTCGGGGCGCATAACCCCGTCAACATCCCAAAAAGCGCTTGGCCGCAGAGCTAAAGAAGCCGTCAGAAAAAGGCACATAAAGCTCACGACCAGGATAGCCAAAACAAGGAGTACGTCGGCGAGTATGCGACGCACGTCCTGGCGATCCAGCGCTTTTATGCCCGCCATGCTGTCACCACCACCCTCCATCAAACGCCAACGCGCTTGACGTCGTGTTCGCGCATTGCCGGAAGCACCAGAGTGAATGTGCTGCCGCCCCCCACCTCACTGACCACCTGGATGTACCCCCCATGCGCTTCAACAATAGCTTTGGTTACATAGAGTCCCAAACCCAGACCGCGCACATTATCGTCGCGGCTCTGCATCACGCGATGGAAACGGCTAAAAAGGCGCCGTTGGTCCTCGACGGATATGCCGACGCCCGTATCTGTCACCTCAAAAGCAACCCGGTCGTAGCTGGACGACAAATGCAAGCGCACCGCCCCGCCGGAATCCGTGTATTGGTACGCATTGCGCACCAGGTTAATTAAAGCCCAGCGCAGGCGCGCAACATCGGCATTGACCAACGGTATATCTGGCTCTATCTCCAGAGTAAAAGCGAGAGATTTTTCCTCCATCTGCGGGCGCCATTCTTTGTATATGTCATCCACCAGAGTAGACAATGACAACGGTTCCTGGCGCAAGCCCAGCCGTCCGCCGGACTCAACTTCAGAAAAGTCAAGGAGAGCGTTGATCATGAAGACCAGGTTATCGGTCTGCCGGCTTATCCTATCCAAAAAGCCATGCTGAGTTTGGGACAGCGATGAGCCGGCTGTTGCCAGCAAGAGTGCTGTGTAACCTTTTATGGCCGTGAGCGGCGTGCGTAATTCGTGAGAAACGTGCGCCACAAAGGCATCTTTCAGTTGTTCGGCCTCAACCTCAGCGGTGACATCACGCAAGACGATTACCGTACCCAGGTTTTCGCCATCATCAGTGGCGACGCTGGCCGAATGGGCAGTGTATACTTTGTTGGCGACCTGGAAACGCCGTCTTTCCAACAGCCAGGGGTTGAGCTGATCGTTGACATTGCCATCCTTTTCCGCCACAGGGAGTTCGCGCATGGGGCCAGAAAGGAAGTGCAAGGCCATATCCTCAAGCATGGACTCCGCAGCCTTGTTCAGCGAGGTGATGTTGCCCTCAGTGTCTTCCAGCAACACCCCATCCCCAATACTGGACAGGATGGAGCGCATCCGAGTAGCGGTTTCTTTTTGCACTTGCAACGCGGCCTGCAACGCGACGGTTCGCTCGCCAAGACGCTCAGTCATTTGATCGAACGTTGTCGCCAACGCCCCGATCTCGTCGGCGCGATGGATGCCGGTGCGCTGGTCCAGGTTGCCTTCGGCGACAGCATGGGACGTCTTGACCAACGTATCCAAAGGCGCCGTGATGCGCCGCGCCACCCCGACACCCAGGAGAACAACGGCGGCCATGGCTGCTGTAAAAATTAGAATGTAGGTATTCCGGCTCGCGGTATTCGCGACGACGATGAAATTAGCGGGCAGCACAACGGCAAAGACGGTCAGGCGCTCTCTGGCGACAATCAAAGGACCGCGGGATAGACGATAGGGACGCTGATTGATGGTGATATTCTCAATCCGGGTCTTCGCCTCTGAATCGAAAACCTGCGTGTACAAATCAGGTGAAATTGAGAGTGCGTTCAAACGGGCCGTCTTTTCATCATCCGCCAAACCAGAGGTCAGGGTGGACGCAACGGCCTGACCTTCTGGCATGTAAACAATAATGTCAGCCATCGAGGACGATTTTAGATCGGGTAGGAGCACGTCCAATGCAGTCCCAATCAAGAGAACGCCGAGAAATTCACCGTCAGGGCCAGCCGGGAGCGGCACGGCGGTGAAGTAATAATACCGTCCATCCACCGGATGCAAACCAACGGCGCGACGCGGGGATGCGGTGGGAGAGGCTTCTGCCAACAACTCGCGGATCATCCAAAGATACGTCACATCGAAATCCAGATTGATTGGCTCAAATCTGTCATCTTGACGCAACATATTGAGCACAGTATCACCGGCAGCATCTACGACGATCAAAACGCCGAACTTTTGTGTGCTGGCGAATGGCACCACTAACTGCGCAAACGCCTCATAATCGTGATCCACCAACGCCTGCGCCACCCCGCGCGTCGCCCCTAGAATCGTGGCAGATTGCATATGTTCAATCTCGACGCGCGCGAAACCGTTCAGAACCGCGCGGCCAGCTTCCAGCAAGTGATTGTCCAGACGCTCATCCAGCGAGCCAGCTACCAGGGTAATGACAATATAAATACCAACGACCGCAACCACAAGCGTCAAGAAGAGGTAGGGAACGATAATTTTCCAACGAATGTTGGATGAGCGAAGCCAGAGCGACGTCAGCATGCTTTTCCAGTCGCTTTTTGGTTGTTGATCCTGCATATACGATGCTCTCCAGTATCTATCTAGCGTTGAGCAAGACTATAAACAAATCCGGGTGCGCCAGTCTATCTAACCTTCCTCAGTATAACGCAGCTTTGCCAGTAAGTCAAAGCTATTATGCCCGTAAACATTGCTGCAAAGCAAATGTACAGTAACAAACGTGTTACAAGAAAAGAAACACCGGCCTGATAAGATCAGGCCGGTGCAGACGATGGACGAGCCACTTTCGCTAGAACAGATGCAACCAGTCTGTGCCGGTGATGACAGAACAAGCCATGATGAGGAATATGATCAGCAAAATAATGCCGCATCCTATGCCGGTACACGAACACCCCCGCCCAAAGCCAAAGCGATCCTGTAGCCAATCGAAGATGGCATTCAAAAACGCCAGTTGTAAAAGCCCAGCCAGACAACCCGGACGCCGATCCATAATAAGTGCCCTCCTTTTGCAATGTGCTATCTCTATTACGGGATTACACGGCAATGGTTGCACAATAAAGCGTAAAAGGTGAAGGATAAAACGTGAAACGTAAACGAGATGGCACGTTTTACGGATTACGTTTTACGCTTTAACCACTTCCCCGCGCTTCTGGAAACGTGCGCTACATCTCCGGCTCGTCGTCAAACGGATAAAACTCGGCGTCTTGCGCTGCCGCCCGGATGGCGGGATCGTCCGAGTAGTGACCGCGCCGTTCAGGGGGAAGCAGGTCAGCGATATGGCGCATAATTTCGTGGCCGATATGTTCCAGGTATTCACGGCGCTCGCGCCCGCGTCCAGGCGCAGCAAAGGGACCAAACGCTTGACCGATGCGCGCCGTCACATGCGCGCGTTTGCCTTTGCCCAGCTTGGGCAAAACGTCAATGAAGCCGTCCAACCCGACGGGAAGAAGCCGCGCCCCGGTTTTGGCGGCAATCCAGGCCGCGCCAGGGCGCGGGGGACGTAGAAAAGCCGCCGCGCTGGTGCCTTCAGGGAAAACGCCGATCACGCCACTCTGCCCCAACACCGCCGCCGCAGCGCGAAAGGCCAACGTCGAACCGGTGCCGCGGAAAACGGGATAGTAGCCCCACAACTCGCGGATCCAACTGAGGATCGGCGGCGCGTTAGGGGTGCGGAAACCACCCAGAAATTCCATCGGCCATGGCGCAATGCGCACCATTGCCGCAGGATCAACAAAGCTGAAGTGGTTGGCGACAACCAGAAGCGGGCCGCCTTTAGGGAAGTTTTCCTCACCCAGCAGGTGGAAGTCAGTCAATAGATCGAAGGCTAATTGCGCAGCACGACGCACCAGGCCGCGCATAAAACGTCGCCGTGGATACTTGAATTCTTCAGTCATAGCAGGTACCTTTACAGATGAGATTGATCACAGCCTTACCGGGACAGGTTCAGCAGGCGCCGGCAGCGGCGCACGCACCTTGTGACGCCTGCGCCACAAGCGCGCCAACGCCAGTCGCCAGCGCAGCTTCCACCACGTCCATACAGCGGCGCGTCGTTCGGCGGGCAGAATGGCGTGCGGTGAATACCACGCACGCACATAAAGCCCAACGAGCGCGGGGATTTCATCTTCTGCCGGGGGCAACAAATCATCGTCGCGCCGGAACCGCGCTACCTCCAGGATGCGCGCTATGAGGTGCTCGCCGAACTCATACGCTGTGTCGCCCTCGTGTGCTTCAACTTGCAGCCGCCGTCCGGCCCGGCGCAGACGGTTATACAGCACAGATGCCATCGCTTCGGGGGAACGCCGGAGCAGCAAGAGAGCGCTGTCAATCCCACTCACTCCCAAGCCGAGTACAACAACAGCGCCTAGCCCAATGAGAACCCACTGCCACAACAACATTCCAGCCCACGAAGGTTTTTCAGCAGGCGGAACAAGCGGTTCCAATGGTTGCCGGTTAACGTCCGGCAAGATCGGCGCATCTTCGGTTTCGCGTGGGCGGGTGATCGGCACAATCCCGCCGGTCGGCTCAAATTCGATCCAGCCATAGCTGGGGAAATAGACCTCAGCCCAGGCATGAGCATCGGCTTCGGTCACGATGTACCGCGCGCTACTCATATCATAACGGCCGCTGGCATATCCTACCACCATCCGCGCTGGCAAACCCGCGGCCCGCGCTAACACCACCATGGCGGTTGCGTAATAGTCGCAATAGCCTTTCTGCAGGTCAAAGAGGAAATAGTCCGCGATGTCCGCCCGCGCCGGGGGCTTGGGAACATCGAGGGTGTAAGGGAACTGGCGCAGATAACTCTCAATCGCCGTAGCCCGGTCATACGGCGTTGGCTGCGTCGCCGTGAGATCACGCGCCAGAGCGCGAACACGCTCCGGTGTACTGTCCGGCAATTCCAGATAGCGTTCCAGTATCCATTCAGGATAATCGGCAGTATCGGCTTGCAAAGCTTCAACGGTATACACCGGCAGCCGTGAGTCGGCGCGATAGACGCGCTCTTTCGTCGTCGCCGCGAAAAGCTCGCCAGGTGGACGCCAGGCGACCTCGAAATCCTGATCGAGTGAGATAAGCTGCCCGTCCACGTAGACGACATTGCCTAGCTCGCCAATGATCCGCACTTCCTGACGCAATATGCGCGTGTTGGGCGCTTCGGCCTCAAAGATCAATTCACCGGCTTTGTACTCAGCAAGTTCCATAGCACTCGTGGACCATCCCTGCCCAAAATACCGGTCGTAAGTCAAACTCCGCCAGTAGTGACGCGGTATGGTGATGTCCATCATCTCATAGTCCATGTAGGGTTCGTAGGAAAATGGAGGGATTTCCCCGGTGCTGACGACAAAAGCTACCAGCCGCGAGAGTTCAGGCCCGGAACCGATGAGGTGACGGCGCGGCAAATCGGTGCTGCGCTGTAAAAGCTGAATCGGGCGCGCCGGTTGTGGGGCTGGACGTTGTTCAACGCCGAGGGATTTAGCAATTTCCTCAGACTGGGATGGCGCTTCCTCTTCTTTAGCAGTCAACTGATCAATCCAATCTGCCAGCTTGCGATAGGAAAACGTCGGGAGCACAGCGGAGGCCAACACCAGCGCCAGTGACACCGACACTGCAACCATGATCAACTCGCTCCACAAATCGCGCGAGAAGTCAATATCGGCAATAGCCCAGCGTGATTCACGTTCCTGATGCCCGGTCAGCGCGATCAGAACCAACAACACGCCCAAAAAGGGCAGTAAAATTCCAGAGGGCATATACGTATACGCCAGGAGGAACGAGAGGAGCAAGCCGGCGGGCAACAACCCCACCACGGTTTGGCGTTTGTGACTTATCTTCCAACCGGCCCAGATCGCGCAGAGCCACACGACGAATCCCCAGACCAACGCGGTAGCCACGGGGTCATACGTTCCGCCGCCAGAAAGAATCGCCGACAACCAGGTGTAGGCGCGCGACAGCAGCGTGCTCATGCCCGTCCACAAGACGCCAAATGCATTGGGAATAGCCAGCCAATCCACCGAACGTACCGGCGTCAGTTGGAACGCACGGGCCTCAAAGGAGTAAGAGGCCAGATAGAGCAGCCTTTCCCATATCCAGGCGAAGACCTGACCGACGAGAGCAAAAGCAGCACGCACAATGGCAGCCATCTCGTCGCCCAGACGCCCGACCCGCGTCATCACAAACTCTGCGCCGAACAGCAGGCCAAACAAAGTCGCCAGCCAGCCGCGTATGGGTAGCAAGCCCAAAAGCCAACCGATGGTCATCGCCATGAAAACGATCAGGAAGATGAAGTCGAACGCCAGGCCGTCTACCATCTCGACCAACCCGCCGGCGAAGATGCCCAGTGTGACTAAAAGTAGAACCCATACCAGCAGGTTCTTAGGTCCAACCCAGGCCACCACCCGCGCCATCAAACCGGTATGACTGTTAGTTGTTGCACGCGCGTACATTACGTCAGTGACCTCCAGGGCACGTCCGCAACTCGATACGTAGGCACAGCGCGTCCCGTCCCCAACACTCGCCATCCCCAATGCCCTTGTTGACCAGGACGCATTTCTGGCCGATCCAGAATGTCTTTAGTAATGCGATAATGGGCAACGCCCAAACCCAACAACGCCGCTTCAGTGAGAAGCGTGTTGCCGACGCCGCCAAAAGACACCGGGTCCAACAGCAAAACGGTCGGCACCGCGCCGCGCCGGATTAACGGCACCAGCGACTCCACCCACTCTGTACTCACCGAAGGTGTGATGATGATGATACTGGTATGCTGCCCCAGGCTCGGCTGCAAGCGCGCTATCACTTCCGCCAGCGGGCGCGAACCACGGGAAATCATCGCCAGAGAGCGCAAAATCTCCCAACGCCGGCCCTCGCCCTGTTCGGGCGGCAGCCAGACCAAATCCTCACCGTAGGCCGCCAGTCCCACCGAATGGCGCAGCCGGATACCCTGGTCAGCCAGGGATGCCGCCAATACAATGCCGTGTTCATCCGTTGCGCTTTCATTGGCGCCGGCCTGCACGTGAACGTCCATGTCCAAAAGGATCCACCAGTCGCCCGAAGGCGTACCATCGAAGAGACGCACGTACAAATCGTCGCGGCGCGCCGTGGTGCGCCAATGGATCCAACGGCGGCTGTCGCCGGAGACGTACTCGCGCACGGTGGAGGCGCTTACCGTGCGATCAATCGCGTTAGGTCGTGGGCGCCCGTCGCCAGAACGTCCACCGGGGGCGATCTGAATGTTCGGCAAGGGAATAATCGGCGGCAATACCAGCAGAGGCAAGGCCGCAGGATAGGTCAGCGAGACAGAGTAAAATCCGAAAGGGTCGCCGGTGTGCAGATGGGTCGGTCCCAAGACAAAAAGGCCGCGGCGGTTGCAGATCGCTTCAGTGTGCCAGCGCAGGGAATCCCGCCCCGGCAGGCCCGTCCCACGGCTGGCGCGATAGTCAGGCAGCGTGGATTGGTCATTCACCTCGACCCAGACCCCCGGCGCCCAGCCGTCGTTGCGCAAGGTAAAGCGCTCCACCAGCCGGTCGCCGACCTGCGCCCACCCGAAGCGCATCTCGCGTGTGAGATCAAGCCCCCGCGCCAGTGAGCGCGACCACAAATATCCCACGATCAATGCGCCGCCTAGCCCCACATACAACACCCGCCAGCCGCGATAGGGTGTGATCAGATCAGTGATCACTGCCGCAAGCACCAACACTGGCAGCAGCCAGGAATTCAACCTGATTTTGGGTTTGGCGTCGGCAGTCATACGCTTAACTCACCGGCCTGTCCCCTGCGTCGCCTTCGTCTCTGGGACTGGGACGGCCTCCAGAATAGCCGACACCACATCCTCCGGTACAACGTTGCGCAGGCGGGCGCTCGGACTCATGATCAAACGGTGCGCCAAAACCGCCGGCGCAATGGCCTTGATGTCGTCGGGCAACACGAAATCGCGGGCGTAGAGCGCCGCACGCGCCTGCCCCACCCGATAGAGCGTGAGACTGCCGCGCGGGCTGGCGCCGAGGAAAATGTCGGCGTGCTGGCGCGTATGCTGCACCAGCCGCACGATGTACTCCTTGACCGCCGGCGCAACATAGATAGATTTGATGGCTTCCTGCGCCGCGAGCAAATCCTCAGCGGCGGCAACCGGCTGCAAATCTTCCACCGGATGATGGAACTGCTGGCGATCCAAAACCTCAATTTCGTCCTTCAACGCCGGATATCCCAGATTGACGCGCATCAGGAAACGGTCCAACTGCGCTTCAGGCAGGGAGAATGTACCTTCGTATTCCACCGGGTTTTGTGTCGCCATGACCATAAAAGGCTTGGGGAGGAAGTGGGTCACCCCGTCAACCGTAATCTGGCGCTCTTCCATGGCCTCCAGCAGCGCAGCCTGCGTCTTGGGCGTCGCCCGGTTGATTTCATCAATCAGCACAATCTGCGCCATGAGTGGGCCGGGCTGGAAGACAAACTCCCGCGTCGCCTGGTTGAAAATGGACACGCCGGTCACGTCGCTGGGGAGCATGTCTGGTGTGAACTGCAAACGCCCGAACGAGCAACCGAGGGACAGCGCCAGGCTTCGCGCCAACATCGTTTTCCCCACACCGGGCACATCCTCAATCAACAAGTGGCCCTGACTCAGCAAACCGATGACGGCCAGTTCCACCACTGCGCGCTTGCCGACAATGACGCGCTCTATGTTGTCAATTACCCGCCGAGCAAAGTCTTGTACACTCGCCATATCGCACCCTCCAGAACGAGATTAGTAGCCAATCAACTTTGAAATTATAACACATCTAACCAAATCACACAAAAACTGCAAACGCCAGCCAGGTATGCATCCATAGATAGCCAGCACAGCTTCTATCAAGGATGATAGAGGTAAACCAGAAGTTTGTCATCTATCAAAAGATAGATTAGCAGGTTGACCTTTACAGGTCAACAGCGTTGCATTCCAACTATTTCCAGAGTATCATTCCATTATTTGCAATGATGGGAGTTGCGATGGATTTACTGTGGACTGTTTACGCGCTTCCCGATGGACCGGCAAGCATCGCGCGGATGCCGGGCGTGCCAGAACCTGGGACTGGACACACCGCCTTGTTCGCCGCAGCGCGACACATCCATGCGACGCGCGCCTTCGTCGCCGGGCCGGGCTTGACGGCGACGGCGCTGTGGGTTGCCCGCGCCGGTGCAGCCGTGACCTGCTGGACGGAGAACGCCGCCGAGGGAGAATCCCTGCGCGCTTCTTTCACGCACAATCGGCTCCCCGCGCCGCACAGCTTCGTGCAAGCGGATTTCGTCGGGCTGGAACCGGCGACTTGCGAGGCGGCGCTGATCCACCTGCCGCGCGGTAAAGATATGCAGGCGGAAATGCTGCGGCTGGCGGCGGCCATGTTGCGGCCTGGGGGACGGCTCGCTTTCGTCGGCGCGACAGACGAAGGGGTGAAAAGTGCGTTGGAAGAAGCTCGCGCGATCTTCGGGCAGGTCGGCATCGTCGTCCGCAAGGGCGGCTGCCACGCGGGATTGGCGCAGCGTCCAGATGGCGACTTCCCCCTGCCGGAAATCTACCGCAGCGAGCGGGACATTGTGGTCAATGGCGCAGCAACGCGGCTGGTGAGTTACGCTGGCGCTTTCGCGGCAGAACGGCTCGACGATGGCGCGGCGGCGCTCATCGCCGGGATGCGCATCACACCCGGCGCGCGCGTCCTCGATCTGGGATGCGGCACGGGAGTGGTGGGGCTGGCAGCGTTACGCCAGGGTGCGCGCGTCACGCTGACCGATGTTTCCGCGCGGGCCGTCGTTTCTGCGCGGGAGACGCTCGCTGCCAACGGCTATCCCGACGCCGCCGTTGCCCACGCTTGCGGCGCGGTCACCATAGAGACAGCCACCTGCGATGTCGTGGTCGCCAATCCGCCGTTCCACCAGGGACGCGACATTCACTTCGAGGTCGCCAGGATGTTCATCCAGGAGGCAGCCCGGGTCCTCAAGGCTGGCGGGGCGCTGTACCTGGTCGCCAATGTCTTTCTCGATTATGAAGCGTGGCTGCGGGGCTGCTTCAACAAGGTACAAAGCGTGTGGGAAAACAGACGTTTTCGCGTCTGGGAGGCAAGAAAATAGCCAAGTGGCGTCAAAAAACCGGGATTGTGCAACAATCCCGGTTTTAATGTGCGCCTGGCTATTCGCGCGCGCCCAATTGCCGGTCCAGCATAAACAGGATGTTCGGATGACCGCCGGCCATCTTGAACTGCTCAACAATCGTGCGGGCGTGGTCTTCTTCCTCGACCTGCTCCTTGATATACCACTGGAGGAAGACCTGCGAGGCGTAATCTTTCTCCGCCACAGCGACATCATACAGGGCGTGGATCAGGCTCGTGACCTTCTGCTCGTGGGCATAGACTTCTTCGGCCAGACCCAGGAGGGAGCCAAACTCAACCGGAGGCTGCTGGATCGCCTCCAAGACAACCCTCCCACCCCGTTCAACGACATAGTGGTAGAACTTCATGGCGTGTTCCAGCTCTTCCTCGCACTGCTCACGCAGCCAATGCGCGTAGCCGGGCATACTCACCGAATCACAATACGCCGCCATCGCCAGGTAAAGATACGCTGAGTAGCTCTCCGCCTGAATTTGCTTGTTGATGGCATTTTCCATATTCTTGCTCAGGTCCATAGGTTTGCTCCTTTCATGAGAAATGTATAGTTTTACGACCAATTTCCACGCGCGAGGCGTTCTTGTATCCGATCCACCACTTCTTGCAGCACCAATTCCACATCGAAACCGCTTTCTGGGGATGTGGTCGCCTCCTCCAACGTTTCACACAGGTAGACGACCCATCCAGCCCATTCCTCAGGCGGCAGATGAACCAGGGCTGTAGCCGCCGTATGCACCGCACTTTGCACCACACTTCGCGTTACCATACCAGGCTCCTTTCCCTCAAACATCCTATGCTACAACTCTTAGTGTAATCGCATGTGGGGCAAAAGTCAAAAATGAAGGCAAAAGCCCCACCACCACGCTCAGCGCCCCCGTCCCAGGGGCGCAAAAGGCGCACGCGGGGCCACCATAGCCCGTTTCCGAGACGGGAACGGGAGCAGCGCCGTGGTATTTTTGCCGCAATACAAAAAAGACGGCGCAAACGCCGTCTTTGAGGTACATTTTTATTCTATGCTTGACGTGAAGTCATACTGCCTGCGCCGGAGCAGTTCTCACCCAAAACGGTGTGGAGACGAGGTCAGCGGTGATACGGACGCCGTCATTCAGCGCTCGCCAACCTAAAAATGCAGCGTCCACGCCAGACATCCGACAGCGCGCCAGCAGCCAGCGGCGCATGACGACAACTGCTACCGCCTCAACGTCGCCTTGTCGCGCCAGGGCTTCCGCATACTGCGCCAGCCAGATGTCCGCCTCCAGACTCAACAGCGCCGGGACAGCTTCGATTATTTCGCGCGCCGCACCCCAGGTCGCCGCCCCCAACAAGGCCAAAAGCCCTTCCAGGAGCATGATGGCGTCCCGATCCAGCACTTGCATCACGCGATGCTGCACATGCAGAATCAAGTCGGGATGCTCGGCCAGAAAATCCAGCAGTGCAGCGCCAGTGTCAATCTGCAGGACGCGCTGCCATAAGGCAGGATCAACGCCCGGCGGACACGCGTCGTCAGGCATCACAAGTTCAGCAAAAGCCTCGTCTATCCCGGCGACCCGGCAGCGCATCAACACCTGACGATGTTGCAGCAGAACACGGACGACCTCCGCGTCCTTGTAGCGCGACATCAACGTCACCAGCACATCGTCAGCCGCGTCCGTCAGCAATTCGTCTTGATGTGTTTCCACAACCCGTTTGGCGTCTGCCCAGGATTCGGCGGCCACGAAGTCTTCCAGTGCGTCCAAGACAGCCTGCATTTTGGCATACAACGCGCTATATGCCTTCAGAGCAACCTGTTCTTCATCTTCAGCGCCCCCAACCGGGTCTGGCGATTTCATCCTTTTCTCCCTCAAAATGCCCCAATCCACGTACATCCGGCAGTCATCTGGCTTGCCTATATTCTAATACGGTGCGGTCAGGAAAAGGTTACAGACGCATTACAGATCGGTTGGAACAACAACAGTATCTCTAATCGCACTTGATGGTATAATATCAGGAGCAAAGTATCGGCCGGGCTACCGGATTATTGCATCGCTAAACTGACGACAATCAGACTGCTCTCGGAGGGTAACCGTGGAAGTACGGCAGATTTTGAAAATTTTGCTGCGCTGGTGGTGGTTGGCGCTCATACCCGTCGTAGTGGTGGCTGGTTACGTGGGACTGACTTACCGGCAACCGGCGACGACGTACCAGGTCGTGATGCGCTTCACGGCCGGCGGGGAACCCACAGCGGCGCTTTCGGCGGATTACGACCGCTACTATGCGTGGCTGTCGTCGGAATATATCGCCAACGCGCTGGCAGACGTCGCCGTAACCGGACGTTTTGCCGAAACCGTCGCGGCGCGTCTCTATGCCCAGGGGCTGACGGTCGCGCCGGGAGCCATCCAGGGGGCGATTGTCGGCGACAATGCGCAGTCAATTTTTGTTATCTACCTCACCTGGCCCAATCCTGAACAGATCGCCAGCATCGCGGATGCCGTCAGCGCCGAGCTGACGGAAAACGCTGCCGCCTATTTCCCGCAGATCAAGGGGGTGGGGATAGCGGCGCAACGCGTGGATCCGCCAACGCCGGTTGCACTGCCCCCTTCCCTGCGCGCGCAACTGCTCGGGCCGGGGCTGCGCATCGCCCTCGCGCTGGTTGCCGGGTTGGGGCTGGTCGCGCTCGCCTACTATTTTGACCCGATGGTACACGAACGCCGCGAAGTGGAGCAAGCTGGCATCCAGGTCATCGCAGCTATTCCCAAACAACGCACAACGGTGTAATTGCAGCCGAAGTCGCTGCAACCGCTGCAACACACAAAACGCCGTGAGGGTGACTTCCCTCACGGCGTTGTTAAGGCCATCAAGCTCACTATTTTAGGTCAAGCAGCCGGTCAATTTTCGGACGATCGAAGCCCACGACGGTGTGGCTATCTATGCGGATCACCGGCACACCCTGCTGGCCACTCATCCGCTCCATATCGCGGGCGGCGTGCGCATCACGCGAGACATCCACGTCCGTGAAAGCAATTCCGCGCGACCGCAAATACTGCTTTGCGTGGCGGCAATGCGGGCACGTCGGCGTTGAGAACACAATAACTTTAGGTTGTCGCTTTTTCTCACTCTCCATCACTCACTCTCCAACAATATAATAGATTTTTATATTGTTATTATAGGCCGACCAGCCATTTTGTCAAACCCATCGCCGTGCTCCAAGCGATCACCAAGCAAGAAATACCGCGTGCTGTTGCCCTGGCGCATCCCCTGCCGCTGCGCTTCGGGGACTGCATCGCCATCCGTTAACCATCCGCGTAGTCATACTTGACCATCGTGCTCGTGCTGCCGGTCCACTCGAAGGTGTTGCCCACGTAGTAGGTGGTCACGCCGTTCAGCACGGATTTGACGCGGTTGCCGTCGCCGTCGTAGACGAAGGTGGCAATCGTGGTGGTCCCCTGCTTCACCGTGGTCAGGCGGTTCTCGGCGTCGTAGGTGAGGTAGTATGTAACACCGCTGATTTTCCGCTGCGTCTGGTTGCCGTTGGCGTCATCAGTATAGCGGTTATTTCCTTGTAGGGCCACGGCGTGTTTGTGCGCAGTGTCGGTGTATACAAGCGTATTACTACCATTGTAGGTCAAGTTGCCAATCTGATTGTACTGGTAGGTTTGCGTGATGTACGTGCCGCCGCTGCCGCCGAGGGCCGCTGCCGTGACCAAACGGTCCAGGGGATCATACGTGAAGTTTTGGGTCTGTGTGCCGCCGGCGTTGTAATCCGCAATGGCGAGCACGTTGCCCACCGCATCGTAAGTATACGCCAGCTTCTGCAGACTATTGTAGTTAGGGGGTGTCCCGGTGTTGAGCTGCTGCAAGCGCCCTTGCCCGTTAGACGTCGTCCACGGATAGTACACGTATTGCGTCGGAAACGTGGTATCGCTGAACACGCGCGTCACCATGCGCCCGGCGGCGTCATAAGCCGTGCTCTGGAGGTAAGGATAAGGATTGAGGCTGCTGCTCACGCTGTTGAGCAACCCTTGCGTGGTATAGGTATAGGTGATCTGCTCGCCTACCCCGCCAGTATTGTCGCTGGGGTACTTCATCCACGTCACCCGATCCAGCGAATCGTAGCCCCACTGTGTTTTGAACGTGCCCCCGCCGTTGATGACTTTCGTCTCCTGAGTCACCCGCCCGCGTTCATCATAGGTCCAGGCGGCGTTGTTGCCGGACAAGGTGTCGCTCATCCAGGTACGATAGCCGAGGCCATACGCGCCTTGATCGTAGGCGTAGCGGACGTTCAACGGTGGATTATTGTCGGTGGGGCAACTGTCGTCGCTGCGATAGTGCTTGCCGGTCAAGCGGTTGCGGGCGTCGTAGTAGAAGCAAATGCGCTGCCCGCGCGCGTTGGTCTGGCGGGTGAGGTTGCCCGCCGGATCGTACTGGTAACTCCACGTGCCCATATCAGGATCAACCATCCCTGTTTTGCGACTGAGGCGATCGTAGGCCATTGTGGTGGTGTAGCCTAACGTGTCGGTGACAGTGGTGAGGTTGCCGAGGATGCCGTAGGCATAGCGTGTGTAGGCATAGTAGGTATCCGCTAACGTTACCGAATCGAGATAAGGGGGGCGGCAACCACGCCAGTCAGGCCGGGCGGCAAGACCAACGCACACAAGACAACGATAGATACAGCCTGATGCAAACGCCGGGACCAACGCACACGCGCCATACAGTGACCTACTGAGTGAGAATGGGAACGACAGTTGTGTTGCGAAACAAGAGCCAATCAGGTTAGTATTTGGTTTGTCGTAATATTACGCAGGGAGCCACACGAACCAATATAAGTTGCCACAAGGAGATTATACAAGATTAGCAAGAAAAAGACAAGTGCGCGCAAAATCTAAAAACTAGCGAACCAATCATTTGCCATCCCCTATAAATATGCTATAAGTCTAGGCGAGTCAGCCAGCACGCGACAAAAAAGGGGGACGCCATGAAATGCCCATATTGTAGCTCCGAGGAAACCAAAGTCATTGATACGCGCGCCGATACACAGGGCAACGTGAGAAGGCGACGTGAGTGTGAAGTTTGCGAGCGGCGGTTCAGCACTCTGGAACGGGCAATCCTCACGTCTCCCCTGGTTATCAAACGCGACGGACGGCGCGAGGAGTTCGACGCGCACAAGCTAATTTCGGGACTGCGCATCGCGTGCGCGCGGCGTCCTATCTCTGCCGAAGACCTGGAGCGGATCGTCGAGCGCGTGGAGTACGCCATCCGCCAGACGGGGCGCGCTGAAGTGCCGAGCCACGTGATCGGCGATATCGTGATTGATGAATTGCGGCAGCGCGACGAGGTGGCCTATATCCGTTACGCCATCGTCTATCTGGGGTTGAGCGATTTGGAGGCCATCCGCAACGAAATTGAACGCCTGCGCACCAGCCGGCGCTAAAAATGCCAGACAACAGCACCGGGCGGGATAGCGACCCGCCCGGTGTCTGTGTGTCGAACGGCGGCAATCAAGCGATCTCCACAATGCGGAATTCGATCTCGCCCACAGGCGCTTGCACTGTGACCTTGTCGCCAACCTTGCGCCCCAGCAACACGACACCCAAAGGCGATTCATTCGAGATTTTGCCTTTTGTCGGATCGGCTTCCAGCGGGCCGACGATATGGTACGTTTCTTCATCATCGTAGCCTTCTTCGACCACGGTGACGTGACTGCCAAGCGTGACGCGACCATCGGTCTCGATCGGTCCCTTGATCACTACCGCGTTCCGCACGGCCAGCTCAAGCTCGCGGATACGACCCTCAAGAAAGCCCTGTTCCTCTTTCGCCGTGATATAGTCGGCGTTTTCCGATAGATCGCCCTGTTTGATGGCGACGCTCAGTCGCTGCGCCAGCGCCACACGGCGCACATTGACCAGTTCATCCAACTCCGCCTTGAGCTTTTGCAGACCTTCGGGTGTGACGTATACAGCTTTGTTTTCTACCATTTCAGTACCTCCAATGACCTCCTCGCATTTAAGAAGTTCGTGCATATAAAAAATCAGGCCCCCGGCCCTGAGTTTGTGACCGGGGGCCTGACAAATATGGCGATCAATCCGGCCTGACGACGAACGGGCTGCGCGGCAATGTCGTCAACGTTTGCGCGCCAGCAGGTGTGACCACGACGTTATCTTCGATGCGCACGCCGCCCACGCCCTCAAGGTAGATGCCCGGTTCAACGGTGAACGTCATCCCCGGCGCGAGGGGTTGCGTGTTGCCGGCAACGATGTACGGCGGTTCGTGGGCTTCCAGCCCCAACCCGTGCCCGGTGCGGTGCGTAAATTGCGCACCGTAGCCGGCCGCAGTAATGACGGCGCGCGCTGCTGCATCCACATCCTGCGCCGCAACGCCGGGCGCAACCGCCGCGCGCCCCGCTTCGTTAGCGCGCAGCACGATCTCGTGAACGTCCGCCAGCGGCGCCGCAGGTTCGCCGAACACGACCATGCGCGTGAGATCCGAGTCATAGCCATCCACCACAGCACCCCAATCCACCACGAGCCAATCCCCAGGCGCGAAAGGCCGGTGTCCCGGATGGGCATGGGGCATTGCGCCGTTCGGCCCGGCGCAAACGATGGGATTGAAGGCCAGCGCGTCGGCGCCATTGGAAAGCAACGCAGCGATCAAACGCGCAGCCGCCTCGCGCTCGGTCATGCCGACGTGAAGCTGTGGCAGCCACACCGCAAATGCGCGCTCGGCGACGGCAACGGCCCGCCGCATCGCATCCAGTTCCTCATCGTTCTTAACCATACGCAGTTCGGCAAACAGATCATCGGCAGGGGCCAACTCCGCGCCGGGCGCGTAACGTTGCAAAATGCGCGCTTCCAGCAGCCGTATCCGCAGCGCTTCCACCCCCAGACGCGCATCAGCCAGCTCCAACGTGGCGCACGCTTCGTGGAAGGCCAACGCGTAGCCTTCTTCGTCAGTGTAAGTGAAGACTTCAAAGCCAGCAGAGGTGGCTTTCGACGCCTCGAACTCTGGGACGACCAACGCTGGCGGCGCGTCCACAGGACACAACGCCACCACCGGCCGCTCGCTGATGAAGAAGGAAAGTCCGGTGGCATACAACAGGTTCGGCCCCGGCATCAACACCAGCGCATCCAGCCCTCGACTTTCCGCCAACTGCGTCATCTGCTCAACACGGTTGTGCATACTATCCTCCAAATATGATACAATGGATGAGTGCTTGGTAATGAGTTGCGAGTTAAGAGTTAAGAGTAATGAGTATTCAGCATCCAGCATCCAGTATCCAGCCCAGAGGAGCACTTATGATTGTCCAGATACCACTCGGCCTGCTAGAAGCAAATTGCTATCTTGTCTACGACGAAGGCAGCGGAGACGGCGTGATCGTTGATCCCGGTGGAGATCCACAGCCATTACTGCGCGAAATCGAACGACGCCGGGTGACAGTCAAGGCCATCCTCAATACCCACGGGCACTTCGATCACAGCGCCGGCAACGCTGACCTTGCCCATCTCGACGTCCCGCTTGCCATCCACCCTGCCGACCGCGAACTCCTCGCCACGGGCGGCGGTGCAGCCTGGTTTGGGGTTCCAGAGACGCCGGCATTACAGCCCACCCTTGATCTCACCGGAGAGTTTGAACTCACAGTGGGCAAGCTGCACCTGAGCGTGATTGAAACGCCGGGTCATACACCTGGCAGCGTATCTCTCTACATTGCCGAGGAAGGCGCTCTGCTGACTGGCGATACCCTCTTTGCCGGCGGCGTTGGGCGGACGGACCTGCCCGGCGGCGACCCACGCGCTTTGACAAAAAGCCTCACCCGGCTGCTCGCCTTGCCGCCCGATACTGTCATTTATCCAGGGCACGGCCCGACGAGTACTCTGGCGCAAGAACGGCGCAGCAATCCGTGGCTCAGGTGGATTGATGCGCGCAAAACGTAAACGAATCCTCTTACGTTTTACGCTTTACGCTTTACGTTTTACGCTTTACGCATCAGCCCGTAATCAAGCGCAAGAGACCAAGCAGGCTCAGGCCGAGTTTAAGCGCATCGCCTGGTGTGGGCGGCGGAAGCTGCTCTTTGCCCGTTTCGTCAACCTTCACATTACTGTTGAAGTACAAATATCCGGCCAGCACGCCGGCCAAAGCTCCGACCAAGCCACCAATTAACAATGTCCGTGTCCGATAATTCACAGCGACCTCCTGGAAACGATTTTTTCGACCATCGCCGTCGTCATGCGCGCCGTGGTGTGGACGCCGATCAAAGGATCAACGACTGCTCTGGATGCCTTTACAACCTGGGCGTGCGCTTTCCGGGCGTAAACTTGTCCCAACTTCAAGTATTGTCTGGCAAGTTTCTGGAGCCGGTACACGCCATATGCCAATCCCGATATCAAGGCCAGCGGGATCAAGGCAATCACCAACGCTTCTAAGCTCAAAAAAATCAGCGCGATATCCCGTGCAGTGCCCATACCCCTCCTTCAGAATCAGCGAATCAGCGAAACTACCAATCAGCCAATCGCCAATCAACCCATCTTCAACCTCAAGTATACTCGGTTCGACAATACAAACAAGTCGCATCGGCAAACGCTATCTTCGCCATTGGACAAAAACCCTAAATGCGTGTATTATCAATTCGGTAAATGTCGCGGGAGAAAAACGTATGCCACTGGTAGAGGAACTAGGGATTGACCTGGGCACAGTGAATGTGCTCGTTTACGTGCGTGGGCGGGGGATTGTGCTGCAAGAGCCATCTGTCGTCGCCCAACAGATAGATAATGGAGAAGTGGTCGCCGTCGGGGAAGAGGCGCGGGCCATGATGGGCCGCGCGCCAGAAACCATCCAGGTGCGGCGTCCATTGCGCGACGGCGTGATCGCCGACTATCGCATCACCCAAAAGATGCTCTTCTACTTCGTCAATCGCGCCATCGGCAAGACGCGACTGTTCAAGCCGCGCGTTTTCGTCACCGTGCCGTTTGGCGTCACACAGGTGGAGAGCCGCGCTGTGCGTGAGGCGACGCTGGAAGCCGGGGCGAGCCGCGCCTACCTGATCCCCGAACCTCTGGCTGGCGCGATTGGCGCGGGGCTACCCATCCACACGCCCGGCGGGCACATGGTCGTGGACCTGGGCGGCGGCGCGAGCGAGGCAGCAGTGTTGTCCGTCTACGGCGTCGTCACCTCGGCGGCGGTCCGCGTGGGCGGGGTGCGGATGGATGAGGCGATCGTCGCTTACGTGCGGCGCAAATACAATCTGATGCTCGGTATGCCCAGCGCCGAGGAAGCCAAAATCCGCATTGGCTCCGCCATTCCAACTGAAGACAGTATGCGCATGGAAGTGCAAGGGCGCGACCAGGTAACTGGCTTGCCGCGCAGCGTGGAAATCACCACCGATGACATCGCTGAGGCGCTGGAAGAACCGATCGCGCTCATCATCAATATGGTCAAGTCAGTGTTGGAGCGCACGCCGCCCGAGCTGGCCTCCGACATCATTGACCGGGGTATGACGATGATCGGCGGCGGGTCGCTGCTGCGCAACATTGATCAACTGCTCACCCAGGAGACCGGCGTACCGGTCTACGTTGCCGACGCGCCGATGGCATGCGTGGCGGTCGGCGCGGGTAAAGCCCATGCCCTGCTCCCCTATCTGCAACGCACACTCTCCAAACTCTAAACCGCGCACCAGGCGCGGATGAAAACCGGCTTCAGCCAACGTGTACTTTTGTACATGCCAGGGCCAGCCGGTTTGTCTTTTCATGCAACTTTTGAGGCGCTTTTATGGTATAATGACCAGGGTCAAAATTGACCCCGGTCATATATTTTCAAACGGGGCAGGGCGACTTCAGTCGCAGACAGTCGCCTGCTCAACGTCCCGGTATCCTGGTGGAGGGCGCTCCAATGAAGAAAGTTTTAACGTGGATTATCATCTTAGCCTTAGTCGGCGGAGGCGTGGCCGCCTATTTTTGGTGGCACAACGATCAGGCCGCTAAGGCGCAAAGCCAAAGTATTCTGCGCACAGGCCAGGTCACACGCGGCGATCTGACCATCTCGGTGGTCGCCAGCGGCAACGTCGTGGTCAAAAACAAACTTGACGTGCGCTTCGACAGCGCCGGCATCGTCGAGCATGTGTACGCCCGCGTCAACCAACGGGTACGAGCCGGCGAGGAACTGGCGCGGCTCGCAACGGCAGACCTGGAACGTGCGGTGCAGCAGGCGGAAATCGCTCTCGAACAGGCGACGCTCAACCGCGACATGCTCCTCAAACCGGTCGCCGGCGAGGATGTGGAACTGGCGCGGCTGAGCGTGCAAAGCGCCGCGCAAGCCCTGGAAGCAGCGCACCTGGGCAAGCAGACGGCGCAGATTGACGCCGATGCGATGATCGTACAGGCGCAACGCGCCCGCGAAAATGCCTTCAAGGATTATCGCGCCCGCGAAGGGACAAACGCCGAAGAAAGCGCGCGCATCAAATACGAAAACACTGAGGAGCAAGAGCGCATCGCCAAAATCAACGCCGAGGTGACTGTTGAGCAGGCGCAGGCGCAATGGCTGACGGCCTACAGCCGTTACCAGCAAGCGGTCGAAAGTCTGCGCAAGTTGGAACAAAGCCCCGACGAGCAGCAAATTCGACAGGCCGAGCTACAAATCGAGCAGGCGCAACTGAATCTGGAGCAGGCGCGGGCGCGCCTGGCTGACGCGCGCCTGACCGCCCCCTTCGCGGGATTGATTGCGGCGGTGAATGTGCAAGAGAATCTTCAGGCGCTCCCCGGCGTGGCCGCCTTCACCCTCGTGGACGACTCGCAGTTCTACGTGGATGTGACGGTGGATGAGATTGACATCGGCAAGGTGCGTGTCGGGCAGGCAGCAGATGTTACCTTGGACGCTTATCCGCAAGCTGTGTTGGCGGGCGAAGTCGAAAGCATCGCGCCGGGGGCGCTCAATGTGGGCGGCATTATCTCCTACAAGCTGCGGGTGCATCTTACGGACACGCGCGCTGTGAACATCCGCGACGGGATGACAGCCAGTATCGTCATCTACACCGAGCGCGTCGAGGATATACTGCTCGCGCCCAACTGGGCAGTCCGCACCGACCAATCCAGCGGCGAGACGACGCTCTACTGCACCGTGTTGCGCGCAGACGGGGTTCCAGAGCGCCGCGCCATCACCCGCGGCCGGTATAACGACACGTTCACCGAGATACTTTCCGGGTTGAACGAAGGCGACACGGTTGTTCTTATCGCCGAAGAACGCACGCTGCTCGATTTTTCGGCGTTCGGCCAATAACGGCCAAGGAGTGACGTATGAAGAAGATCATTACATGGATCATCATTCTGGCGCTCATCGCCGCTGGCGTGGGTGGTGCGCTGTGGTGGCGCAACCGGCAGGCACAAGCGCAAAGCGCGGCAAAGGACGTTCTGCGCACAGGGCGGGTCGAGCGTGGGCAGTTGGTCATCACCGTACCGGCGAGCGGCAATGTAACCGTCAACCAAAAGGCGAATTTGAGCTTTAAGTTGACAGGGAATGTAGTGGCAGTCCATGCCGCGGTCAGCGACCATGTCAAGGCTGGACAGGAGTTGGCGCGTCTCGATACGGCCAATCTTGAACGCACCATTCGCCAGGCCGAGATCGCGCTCGAACAGGCCCGCGTCAACCTGGCGCAACTGCAAAAACCCGTAGGTGAAGAAGACATCCGGTTGGCGGAGTTGGCGATTCAGAACGCAGCCCAATCGCTCGAAGTCGCGCGCGTCAGCAAGGAAGCCGCAGAGGCGCAGGCCAATCTGAGCATCCGTCTGGCCCAGGAAATGGCCGATAAAACCGAGGAAGCTTACGAGAACATCATCGAGCGGCTCGATCAATATGGGCAGCCGCGCGCATACGCCGCCGGCGCGACCGTCGCCTACCTGGAAGCCGATGGCAATGTCGGCATCACCCGCCTCAAGAGCGAGTACCAGCTTCAGCAAATTCGCAGCCAGTGGGCCGCGGCCTACCAGGCTTACCAACAGGCGCAGCAAAATCTCAAGAAGTTGCAGGCCGGCCCCGATGCGGACCGCATCCGGCAAGTTGAACTGCAAATCGAGCAGGCGCAGTTGACGCTAACACAAGCGCAGGAAAGCCTGACCAACACCGTTCTCATCGCCCCCTTTGATGGTGTCATTGCGGCGGTCAATATCCAGGCAGGCGCGCCTACTCCCACCAACTTGCCGGCAGTCACCCTGTTGGACGATTCGCAGTTATACATCGAGGTCAACGTTGACGAGATTGACATCGGCAAGATCGCCGTAGGGCAACCTGTCAGCATCAGCCTCGACGCGGATCCCCAGGCTGTGCTCGCCGGAACGGTTGAGCGCATTGCCGCAACGTCCTCCAACGTCGGAGGCGTCATCGCCTACAGGCTGCGCGTGCTGTTGACAGACACTGGCGGCGCGTTGATCCTGGACGGGATGACGGTCAGCGTTCTCATCCAAACCAACGTCATCACGGACGTCCTCATTGCGCCAAACTGGGCCATTCGCACCGACCAGGCAAGTAGCGAGACCTACGTCTATCGCATCGAAAACGGCGTCCCCGTGCGCACGCCCGTCACGACTGGCGAGCGCAGCGATACGCACACCATCATCACCGGCGGGCTGGCTGAAGGTGACACGGTAGCCCTGGTGACAGAAACGCGCAGTCTCCTGGATATGCAAGGACCGCCGTCAATGGGACGCTAGGAGGGTGGTATGGACAGGCGTAAAACTGTCATTTGGATTGATAATATGCACAAGGTCTACAAAATGGGCGAGAATGAAGTTCACGCCCTGCGCGGCGTTTCGCTGGGTGTTTTTCAGGGCGAGATTGTAGCGATTATGGGGCCTTCCGGTTCGGGGAAATCCACCCTGATGAACATCCTGGGCTGCCTCGACCAACCAACGTGGGGCCAGTACACCCTCGACGGCAAAGATGTAGGCGCGATGAGCGACGATGATTTGGCCGAGGTGCGCAACCGGAAAGTAGGCTTCGTCTTCCAAAGCTTCAATCTGCTGCCGCGCACGACGGCGCTGGATAACGTCGTCCTGCCGCTGGTCTACGCCGGGACCAGCTTGCGCGAGCGCCGCGCGCGCGCCAAGAAAGTGCTCGAGGCCGTGGGGCTGGGAGAACGGATGCACCACACACCTAACGAATTGTCCGGCGGACAGCAACAGCGGGTTGCCATCGCCCGCGCCCTGGTCAACGAACCGGCCATCATCCTCGCCGACGAGCCGACCGGCAACCTGGACAGCGCCTCCGGCCAGGAAGTGATGCACATTCTCCAGCAGCTCAACCGCGACCGCGGCATCACCATCATCCTGGTCACGCACGACCCGCGCATCGGCCATCACGCGCAGCGTATTATCCATCTTTTCGACGGGAAAGTGCTCAACGAGGAAATCGTCGCCGAGCCGATCCAGGCGCAGAGCGTACCGGACGACGCGCCGGCCCCGGCTGCCTATAGCAATCCAACCTACGCCGAGGAGGTGGCCGCATGAAATTCTGGGAAAGCGTCCGTCTGGCCGTCAAGGCGCTCACCGCCAACAAGATGCGCGCGGCGCTGACGATGCTCGGCATCATCATCGGCGTCGGCGCGGTCATCACGCTGATGTCGGCGGGTGAAGGTGTGCAGGCGTACATCACCAAGCAGTTCCAATCCATCGGTAGCAACCTGTTCTTCGTTATCCCTGGCTCGTTCGATCAAGAGTTGAAACGCCCGGCGTATCTGACACTGAAGGATGCCGAAGCGCTACGCAACGTGGCTGAAGCGCCGCACGTGTTGCGCGTAGCGCCGCTCCTGCAGGGCAGCGCGCGCATCACGACGCCGGGGAAAGACAAAATCGTGGACGTGAACGGCGTCACCGACGATTACGCCGCCGTGCGCGATTGGGCGACCCGCAGCGGAACCTTCATCACCCCGGCAGACAATCAAGGGCAGGCGCGCATTGCCGTCTTGGGTAAAAAGACCGCTGACTATTTCTTCCCTGAATCGCCTGATCCGAGCGGCGAAGTCATCCGCGTCAACGGCGTGCCCTTTCGCGTGGTGGGCGTGATGGAGGAGCGCGGTGGGAGCAATTTCCGCAGCGAGGACGAGGTGATTTTCATCCCGCTGAACACGGCGCTCAGCCGCATCTTTCCGCGCCGCACCAACACGGGCGAACCGCGCCTCACGTTTATCTATGTCCAGGCGGTCGCCGAGGATCGCATGAACGCGGCGATTGAAGAAGTCGCGCAAATTCTGCGGCAGCGGCACCGCATCGCGCCCGGCGATCCCGACGACTTTACGGCAATCAGCCAATCGGAAATCATCGGAACGTTCCAACAGATCACCGGGGTGCTCACCGTTTTTCTCGGCGCGATTGCGGGCATCAGCTTGCTCGTCGGCGGGATCGGCATTATGAACATTATGCTCGTCTCTGTGACCGAGCGCACCCGCGAGATCGGCCTGCGCAAGGCGGTCGGGGCGCGCAAACGCGACATCCTCGCGCAATTTCTCACCGAGGCCGTCATGCTCTCGTTGATCGGCGGGATCATCGGGATTCTGCTCGGGGCGAGCGGGGCGGCCGTGGTATCGTACCTGCTGCGCAACGAGGGATTCCGCGCCATCATCACCGTCAATGCAGTCCTGCTGGCGACCTTGTTCTCTGCCGGCGTCGGGCTATTTTTCGGCATCTACCCGGCGCAACGCGCTTCGGCGCTCAATCCCATTGATGCGCTGCGCTACGAATAGGCATTTTGATGTGTCCTTCTGGTCAGCCTGTCAAAGTACGCTATAATAGACAGTAATTCACCTGACGGGGATACACCGATGCAAACACAAACTGTTGATCAGCTTTACGCAACGCTCGAAAAACAGCAACGCCGACTCGAAGCTCTACGCAGTGTAGGATTGCGTGTCAGCCGCAGTCTCGACTTTGAGTGGATTATCCAACAAGCGGTCGAAGAAGTCTGCAATGCGCTGGGAGTCGAAGCCGCAGCGATCAGCATTGTTGATCCAGAACGCGACGAACTGGTCATTCGCGCCCAACGGGGTCTCAAATCCTTCGCTCACGAGCCGGTCCATCTCCCCAAAGGTATCGGCCTGGCCTGGGAAACTTTACTCCACCGGGAAACGATCATCATCAACTCATGGGAAAACGAACCGCGCCTGGCGACGCCCGCGTTCCTGGAGGAACACATTCGCACCACCATTCTCGTGCCGATGTTCACCAACGGCAATCCCGTGGGTGTGCTCAGTGCAATGACGCGCGAGAATCACTCGTTCACGCCCGACGAACAGACCATGCTAACCGGCATCGCCGACCAGGTAGCGATTGCGCTGCTCAATGCGCGCCTCTACGAACAAACGCGCCGCCAATCCCAGGAACGCACCTTTCTTTTCAATCTAGCCGCCTCGATCGCGCCGCTCAAAAACATTGACCAAATCGCCCATCAAGTGTTGGAACAAACCCTGCATTACCTTGAGTGGCCGGTAGGCGTGCTGCTCATCGAAGACAGCGAGAGCAATGCGTTAGTTCCCCAGGCGCAAGTCGGGTATACCAGCGCGCTTGAGGCGCTCATCGCCCGCACCGAGAGCATAGTACAACGGGGAGACAGCCACCTGACCCTGACCAACGATGATCCCACCCACGTTTTAGGGACGATAATACACATCCCCCTTCAGACGCGCCAGCACATTCTCGGATGGTTGGCTGTAGGGACGCAAGAGACGGTCGAGGTTGCTAAACATACCACTGAAACGCTCGTGGCGGAGGGTAACTACCTCGGCGTGGCGTTGGAAAACATTCAGCTCTACCGAAAGATGATCGAGCGCGAACGCAGCAGCGGAATCCTCCACGCCCTGAGTCGCGCTATGACGGGCCACAACATCCTCCAGATGCTCCAGCAGATGTTGGAAGAGTTAAGCAAAGGTCTGCCATACGAAGTTGCCGGGGTGCTTTTGACCGATCCCGCGCTTCAGGTTTTGCGCTATCAGCATAGAATGTCCGCGGAACAACGCGCCGCTATCGTATCGCGGCTGTATGCCTTCCTGGACATGCCGGAAAATTTCGGCGCGACGCTGGCGCCAGAGAGTTGCGTTGAGCTTCAAGCTGCTGAAGAGCCGGTGAAGCTCGATCGCCCGTTGGCGTATCTGGAAGTCCCCATTATCCAGGAGGAACGCACGATAGGCGGAATTCTTCTGGCGAGGCCGAATCCCTTCGTCGCGCACGAACAACAACTGCTCTTCACGATCGCCTATCAGTTGGGCAAAGCCATTGTGGCGACGCGACTTTTCCATCAGGCGCAAGAACAGGCAAATCAACTCCAGGAAGTCAACCGCTTGCTCAAAGAGCAGGAAATCCAATGCGTCAGCATCTTCGATGACATTGCCCGCGAGATGCACAATCCAGTTACTTTTATGCAAAGTTACCCCGAATTGCTCCTTGATGGCGCGCTGGGTCCACTCAATGAGGCGCAAAGTCAGGCGCTCACCAGCATCCAGCAACAAGCGGAGCTTTTAGCCCGGTTAGTGCGTGATCTAGGAGCGATGAAAGTCGCCGAGCCTGGAAAACTGCAATTGCAACGTATTGAGGTCACTGGGATACTCCACAAGGTCATCGAGTCTGCGCAAACTGCCATCAAAAAGAAGCATATCACACTCCAGGTAGCGTGCGATGACGATCTTCCTGCGGTGAGAATTGATCCAGATCGCATCTACCAGGTCATCGAGCAATTGCTGAACAACGCTATCCGCTTTACGCCGGATAATGGAACAATCTGTCTATCCGCCAAGCGGGAAAGCGAGGCTGCTATCCGCATCGCAGTGAGCGACACCGGCCCAGAAATACCCAAAAACGAGATTGATCTCATTTTCAAACGCCTGTACCACGGCAAACTAGAACGAACCTATCCTGGGATTGGCATTGATTTGGCGCTGGCGCGGCGCATCGTGGAGAGCCACGGCGGCGTCATCGGCGTTGCAAGTGATGCGACGGCAGGCAACACCTTTTATATCACACTACCCGTACAGGTTGAAACCGAGAGCCTGCCCGCAGCTATAACATCTTGACGTTGGAGTACGAAAGTGACCATCACCGACACGGAGGAGCTGCTCACCCGGCGCAAACGCCTACGAGTATCCGAACATGCCCTGCGTGAAGCGCACAAAGAGGGCCTGCGGGGCAAAGACATCCTCTATGCGATTTTCAACGGCCAGATCATCGAACACTACCCTGAACGCGACCGCGTGTTGATTGCCGGGCCAGTCGTCGAACACCCGCTGCCTGTCCATGTGGTGTGCGACTACGCCGACACCGCCGAGATTGTCGCCGTGACCGTCTATATCCCCAACCGCCCGCGCTGGATCACCAACCAGGTCAGAGGGCTGATACCCCATCCCCTGTCCGCCTAGCAGGCGCGATCCGTGCGCACTTCATCCGCGGGACAGAACAAGACGCAAGGGTGGCGTCACCGGCTCATCCGTATGCTGCGCTTGTTCACGTTTGGCCTCGTTGCGGCGTTTGTAATGCTCGGCGCAGGCTACGAAATCATCATGATTGAGGTGATGACACGCCCGTTTCAGGGCGCGGTGTGCTGCGCCACGCCCGCCGATTGGGGCTTCCAGTACGAAAACGTCACCTTCACCAGCAACGATGGCATCCGGTTGGCTGGATGGCACATTCCGACACAGAATGGCGCAACGATTATCCTGCTCCACGGGTACAACGCACACCGGCTAGGGATGGCGTGGCACGCCCAGGTTCTGGCGCGCCACGGCTACGGCATCCTGATGTACGACTTGCGCGCCCATGGCGAGAGCACAGGGAACATACGCTCGTTTGGCTGGGCTGATGTGAACGACGTCAGCGCCGCCGTGGACTTTCTCGCCGCACAGGCTGATGTGGACCCCGAACGCATCGGCATCCTGGGCTTCTCGATGGGAGGACAGATCGCATTGCGCGCGGCGGCGCAAACCGAGCGCCTGCGTGCTGTCATCGCCGACGATCCAAGCTTTGGCAACACCCGCGATGCCGGCGAACCGCACACCTTCACAGATTACATCGTCCACGCCAGCCGGTGGATTCTGTTCCGGGGGATTGCACTGCGCAGCGGCGTCAGGCCGCCCGCGCCCGTCATTGAGGTGATTGGCGACATCGCGCCGCGCCCGCTGCTCGTGATCTCTTCCAATCCAGGGGCAGACAATGCGTTCAGGCGATATTATGATTACGCGAAGGAGCCGAAGGCTTTGTGGGTGGTCCCCAATGCCTGGCACGGCGGCAACTGGTCTGTCGCGCCCGCAGCCTACGAACAGACGATGGTCACATTCTTCGATCAGGCGCTATTGGATACCCCCTGACGCTTGCGGCATTTAGCGTATCTCGGCAATGTGCAACGGAATGTTGCGCCGTTGTAATGCGCGTTGCACGTCGCCGACATCCAACGCATCGGGCGTCGTGTCGCCGCTGATCGCCAGCCGCGCGGCGACCCCGGCAACCTGTCCCGTCAGCGCCGCCGGTGGGATGACGCGCGTGACTTCCCAGGCGTCGCCCGCTGACGAGATGCAGCGTCCCGCCGCCAACAATCCCGTGACCCCGCGCGGCAGCAGTGCCCCGTAGGGAATCTCCCACACTGGCCCCGGCTTGCGCCAGTCAGGAACCAGCCCCACCGATGTAGGGACGTGAACGCCATCCTGCCCATCAGAGAGCGTTGCCTGCCCCACGATGCGGCGCGTGGTGCGGAATTGCGCCATCGCCGGCAGCGTCACCGGGAAGAGCTTGTGGCGGTCGGAGTCGCCGCCAGCCGCGTGGCGCGCCGCGTAGTGCTCGCGCAACAGGCGGCGGCTCTCCAGGATGAAGCGCGTCACCTGCGCGCCATCCGTGCCGGAGAACTTCGGCGCATCCGGCGGCGCTCCCCTACCCCACGCATCCCCGCCCAGGCGGATGCAATCGAGCAGCGATGTGGCGTCCGGTTGCGCGACGACTTGCTGCGCCTTTGCATAAGACGCCTGCATCGCCCACAGCGAGAGCCAGTTATCGGACTCGGCGCAGAGTGCACCGGTGCGGTAGGCCACATCCGCGTCGCCGGTGGCGTCAATCACGCAAGCCGCGCGCAAGATGCCGCGCCCGCTCTTGTTTTCCACCTCGAGGCCGACGATGCGCATCCCATCCATCACCGGTTGGCAGACCAGCGTATCCAGCCAGAGCGCAGCGCCCGTCGCTTCCAGCGTCTCATCCAGCGCCAGCACAAACGACGCCGGGGAGAACGGCGTCTGGTAGCGCCCGCGCCCTTCGCGCCAGCCATCGGGAACGTCGCCAGGGCCGTAGCGGAGGCTGAGATGCAGCAGTTCCTCGGCGATGCCATACGTGACCTGATGGCCCAGGCCGTCGCATAATGGCAGGTAGATGTTAATCAAGCCGGTCGTCGCCAGGCCGCCCACGAAGATGGTCTTCTCCACCAGCGCGGTACGCAACCCGGACCGCGCGCACTCTAGCGCCGCTGCCACGCCCGCGACACCCGCGCCGGCAATCAAAACATCAAACGTTTTCTTGAAGTCCATCAATGCCTCTTGGGAAATAAACCGCGAATCTCGCTAATCTTGTACTCATCAGGATGATATTGAACAACCGCCAAGACGCCAAGAGCGCCAAGTTTTTAAGATTTCTTGGCGGACTTGGCGACTTGGCGGTAGAAAAAGCGCGTTACCCATATGTTCAATATCCTCTCGACTATTACAGATTCTCGCTAATCTACGCGAACATCTGCATTCGCCGAATCTTTCTTGAAAAATTAGCGAGGATTGGCGTAATTCGCGGTTGCTACACTGGACGCACAGTAAAATTTCTGTAGTTGATATGGAATCCCAGGTATGCCTTACGATGTATTCGTTACGCACACCTTTTAATTCGCAGGGCGATATACTGCTTGGCAGGCAGGGGGACGCGACACTTGCCGGAGAATGTCCCTTCCAGCGGCGTGATGGTCATCTCCCAGGTATCAATCACCTCAATCGTGTACGCCGCATCTTCCGGCAGCGCGATGTCTTTGCAGGCCGGACGATTGATACCCAGATAGATGAGACGATAGCTATCATCTGCATTGGTGGACTGGTTCAAATCCCAATGGCCGCCGCGTGGATCAATCGCCGGGCCGGCCTCCATAATCTCCCGCAAGAAGGCGATGCGCGCCGGGCTTTCGCCGTGGAGTACGCCACCCTTCGACCACCAGAGGATGTCGTCGGGGTGCAGGTACGTCTCGCCGTGGCCCACGTAGCCGCCACGGGAGAAGCCTTCCCAGAAGCGATGCACCATCTCCTGCGCGGTGATGTTGCCCCAGTTGTGCCAGATGTCGCCCTCGTAGCAGCACTCGTCCACTACGACAGGCTTCTTGTACAACTCGCGCCACTGGTTGACCTGGTTTAGTTCCGAACGCTGGATGCTGCAATGCGTCACCCAGGGCTTGTTGTGATCGTAGAAGTAGCGGCAGTTGTGGACAGAACGCAAATGCTGGTAGGGGTCGCTCTCCTGCACGATCTGGAAGAAGCGCTCCCAGTCTTGCTCAGTCTTGGCTTGCATCAGATCGAACTCGTTCGCCATAGACCACCACACGTTGCGGTAGGCCGCCAGCCGCGCGACGACATAACGCAGATAGCGGTCGTCCACTTCAGCGGGCATCGTGCTGTAGCCCCAGCGGTCGTAGGGGTGGAAGAGGATGATGTCGGCCTCAATGCCCAGATCGCGCAAATTGCCCACGCGCTGTTCCAGGTGACGGAAGAAGGCCGGGTTGAAGCGCGCGAAGTCCCATGTCCCATCGGCGTTTTTCTCGAAGGCGTGATAAGGCGGCTCGTTTTGATTAAAGGTGTAGTGTTTGGGGAAGACACACATTCGCAGCTTGTTGAAGGGCGCGGTCTTCAGCGTTTCGAGCGTCTGCTCTTCCAGCGCGTCGCCCTGGTGGTTCCACACGTAGCAAGTGGTGCCGACGGAAAAGTGCGGCGTCCCATCCTCATAAGCGAAGTGGTACATGTTACGCACCCGCACCGGCCCGTGATTGCCCGCCGACGCCGGCGTACACTTGAACGTCCCGGTCTGACCGTCCAGCGCGGCGACATTGCTGCGCGTGGTGTACGTCCACGCGCCAACCGTATCCGGCATAAAGCGCACTTTGTAGCAACCATCCCCGTCGTAGAAGCCATCCACGTCAATCACGCGATGCTTGTACGCGAAGCGCGCCCCGAAGGTCACATCCAGGAACGGATTGCCCTCTGCGGGGCCGGCCAGCGCCGCCTCGAAAATATCCCAACGTTCTACAGATTGCTGCATTGTTGTTCCTCCATATCGTCAATTTCATTACCGTGTTGGATCGAATCCAATGTACCCGGTGTCGCAAAAAGGTCAACTCAGAGTGCGACTCGCCACACATTATCCCTACACGATCTCTTGCATAAGTGATAGAGCATGATACACTGAGGCCAGATACAAAAATCCACAGGGCGACTCAAAAGCATGGAGATGAAATTATGCTCACTACAATAGACTACCGGCAACAGCTATTGCAAGAGATTGATACGTTACCACCCCGCGCGTTAGAGAAAATCTATCAAATGGTGGTTTTCCTCAAAGAAGAATTTATCGAACCGGATGAGGCGCGTTACAACACACCTTCCTGGATCCAGGCTGAGCAAGCCGCCACCGCAGCTTACGCTCAAGGAAAAGTGGCTCGTTTTAACTCTGTGCGCGAGCTGGCTGAATATATCGAGGTTGATGAAGCGCCGTCGGAATCATAGCAATGGAACTGGTTATATCGCCCCAGTTCGATAAAAGCATGAGGCGGCTCGACCGCAAGACCAGAGAATTGGTTTACCGGAAGCTTGAGCTGTTTCTCCAGAACAAGCTGCACCCGTCTCTGCGTTACAAGACAGTCCAGGCATTGAAACATCTGCAACCGCCAGTCAAAGAGATTTCCGTTACAATGAGTATCCGCATCACCTTGCAAGAATTCCAGGATCACGTATACCTGCGCAACATCGGCGGGCACGAAATTTTACCCTGACAAAAAGAAACCGGGCGGCGCTAATAGCGCCGCCCGGTAGATTATTGTCGAACTCACTTGGCCAAACCTACAACTTTACCGCCGTTGACTTCGGCATCTCCAGCACCTCATCCGCGGACACCTCTCGGTCCAGCTTCTCGGATAAGAAGATGCCCTCGGAGATGAGCATCGTGTTGAGCGCGACCGCCGCCGTGGGCAACAGCTCCACACGACCTTGCAACGCCGCGATCCAGTGGTGCTGCGAGCTGTCGTACACGTCGCCGACTTCGTGAACGTTGTGCAGGCGATAGTCGAACTGCCCCAGGTCGCCCGTCCCGTTGATCGCCAGGTCGCCAATGTTGAAGTAGTAGCCGAACGGCTCCAGCTTCACCCCACCCTGCGAGCCGACAATGTACGATCCCTCGAAGCCATCCAGATGAATGGCCCACGCCTCGATGATGTCGAGCGCGATGTTGTTCTCCAGACGCACGAAGCCCATGCCCAACTCCTCCACGTCGTAACCGCTGATTTCCAGCCGGCGCGGGTCAATGGGCGTTTCCTGGTACGTTTTGCCGGTGATGCGCAGAACTTTGGGGTTGTTCAGCAGGTAGAGGATGTTGGCGATGTGATACACGCCCATATCGTAGAACGCGCCGCCGCCAGAGTTGCGCTTCTGCACGAAGGGGGGCGCGCCGTAGCCGTCCACGTAGGGGCGACCGCGCCGCCGGAAGCCGGTCGAGCGCGCGTGATAGAGCTTGCCGAGATGTCCACCGTCAATGAGGTACTTGGCGGCCTTCGTTTCCTTGCTGTAGAGCGTGCTCAACTGGATGTGCAGCATCTTGCCGGTCGCTTTGGCGGTCTCCACCATTGTCACGCCGTCGGCGTAAGCGCCGGCGATGGGCTTCTCGCAGTAGACGTGCTTACCGGCTTCCAGCGCCGCCACGGTGACGGGCATATGCAGGTTGTTGTGCAGGCACACATCCACCGCCACGAGGTCGTCACGCTGCAACAGCTCGCGGAAATTCGTGTACGTGTTGGGGATGCCGAACTCCGCTGCTACGCGCTCTAACTCGGCCTCATTGAGGTCCGCCGCCGCCACGATTTCCGCGCCCTCAATCTTTTGATAATTGCGCAGATGGCTCTTGCCGATCTGCCCCACCCCGACGATGCCAATACGTACTTTGTCAGCCATATAGTTCACTCCTTAATAGTTGCAGTCTTTAGTTTGATAGAGGGTAACTGGTAATCAGTAATTGGTAATTGGTAAGCAGGCCACCAGTTACCACCACACTCATACCCGGATGTCGAACGCTTCAGCCCGCCACACTTTCTCCAACGCTTCGCTGGGCGAAAGCGGCGTTTCTTCAAGACGATAGTAGACGTAGCGGAACAGGTCGCGGAACACAGCCGTCGTCACCGGCGCCAGGAACAGGCCAATGAGGCCGCCCAACTCGCTGCCGATTACCAGAACCACCATCACCAGCACTGGGTGCAATTGCACGCTCCGTCCGAGGACGCGCGGAGTGATGAAGATATTCTCGATTTGCTGGATGACCGCCGCGTAAATCGCCGTCACCAAAGCCAGTGTAGGGTTTTGCGCCAACGCAACCAAAATCGCCGGTATCGCGCCAAGAATGGGGCCGATGTTGGGGATCAATTCAAAAAGACCGGCAATGACGCCGAGAATCAGGGCGAACTGGACGCCGGCAATCCCAAAGAAAATGGTTGAAATAGAGCCAATGATGAGAGCCAGGAGAAGCTGACCGCGCAAGTAAGAGGCGAACACAGCGTCAATCAGCGCAGTGATTTTTAACACATCCTCACGAATCGAGATCGGGATTGAACGCACAAACGTCTGCCCCAATTTATGCGAGTCGAGCAGCATATAAAACGTCCAAAAGGGAATAATCAAAATCGCCAACAGCAGGCTGAACGTATAGGAGATCACGACCGCCGTGCCGCCCACCGCCTGCTGGATGATTTTACCCACCTGCGCGCCAAACTTCGTCAGATTATCGTCAATCTGCAGGCGCACCTGCTCCGGCAGAAGGCGGTATTGCTCGATGAGATCATCGCCGAAGCGAGAGATGTATTTCCAGATGGTATCCCTGGCTGCCCATAGCGCCTTGCCCTGTTCGATCAAGACCGGCACAAAAATGGAGAAGAAGCCGACCAATATCGCTACAACCAACAAATAGACAAGACCGATAGCCAATCCACGCGCTGCGCGTTTCAAAAAGCCCAGGTGACGGCGGCGGCTCAACCACAGGAAGCCTCGCTCAAAAAATCTGACCAATGGGGCGATCACATAAGCCAACACCAGCCCGAAAATGTAGGGGATCAACACCGTCCGCGCTGTCCAGATCACCAGCCCCAGGAAAAACACCGCCACCAGCACCAAAATCAACTGCTTGCGCCGCGACAGCGGAATTCTACGCCAGGCTTCAGCCAACGCTCCCATACCCACCTACCTGCGATTCAATCAATCTTCGTCCAGCCGCAACATCGCCAGGAACGCTTCCTGCGGAATGATGACGTTACCCAATTGTTTCATCCGCTTCTTCCCGGCCTTCTGCTTTTCCAGCAATTTCCGCTTGCGCGTGATATCGCCGCCATAACACTTCGCCAGCACATCCTTGCGCAGCGCCTGTACATTGACGCGCGCGACCACCTTTCCGCCCACGACGGCCTGGATCGGCACCTCGAACAACTGGCGCGGAATCGCTTCTTTCATCTTGCGGATGAGCAACGAACCTTTGTCGTAGGCCGCATCGCGGTGAACGATGATCGCCAGCGCATCCACCGGCTCCTTGTTCACCAGCACATCCACCTTCACCAGATCATCCACGCGATAGCTATCAAAGCTGTAATCCATCGAAGCGTACCCTCGCGTCGCGGACTTGATGCGGTCGTGCAGGTCAATGACCATCTCCGCCAGCGGCGTCTCAAACGTGAGCAAGACGCGCTGCTGATCCAATGTCTCGGTGAGCAAGAAGTTGCCGCGCTTGCGACGGAATATCTCCATCAGCGCGCCGATATATTCGTTCGGTGTGATGACCTGTACTTTCATCCACGGCTCGCGGACTTCCTGGATCACGGAAGGATCGGGCAAATCGGCAGGACGGTGAATCTCGATTTCTTCGCCATTCGTCAAGAGCACCTGGTACGCCACACTTGGCGCGGTGACGACGAGGTCCTGCGCATACTCGCGCTCCAATCGCTCCTGCACGATGATCATGTGGAACAATCCCAGGAAGCCGCAGCGGAAACCGAACTGCAACGCCTGCGACGTCTCCGGCTGATAGGTGAGCGAAGCATCATTCAGTTGCAGCTTTTCCAGCGCGTCACGCAGGTTTTCGTAGTCATCAGCATCCGAAGGGTACAGGCTGGCGAACACCATCGGTTTGGCGGGCTGGTAGCCGGGCAGCGGTGCGTCTGCCGGGCGACGTTGCTCTGTCACGGTGTCGCCGACGCGCGCCTCACGCACCGACTTAAAGCCAGTAGCAATGTAGCCTACTTCGCCGGCAGAAAGGCGTTCTACCGGCGTCATCCCTGGGGTGAACACTCCCACTTCCACCGGATCGGTCCTGGCGCCGGTCGCCATCATCACCAATGGCGTCGTACCGGTCACTTGCCCCTCGTACAACCGCACGTAGGCGACCACGCCCTTGTATGAGTCATAGTGAGAATCGAAGACCAGAGCCTGCAGCGGCGCATCCACGTCGGCAGCTCTGGGCGGCGGGACGTGATCCACAACGGCCTGGAGCACCGCGGCGACGTTCGTGCCCTCCTTAGCGGAGACAGCGACCACATCCTTCACCGGCACGCCCAGAAGTTCGGCCACTTCGCGCGACACTTTCTGCACATTTGCCGTCGCCAGATCAATTTTGTTGATCACCGGCACAATTTCCAGATCGTTCTCCAACGCCATGTAGAGATTCGCCAACGTCTGCGCCTCAATACCCTGTGTCGCATCCACCACCAACACTGCGCCTTCACAGGCCGCCAATGCCCGGCTCACTTCGTAGGCGAAGTCCACGTGACCAGGCGTATCAATCAAGTTCAACTCGTATTCTTCCTCATCCGCTGCCGTCCAGTGCATTTGCACCGCCGACGCTTTGATGGTCACACCCTTTTCCTGCTCCAAATCCATACTATCGAGCACCTGCGACTGCCCCCCGGCAAACTTCCGCGACTCGACGGTGCCGGTCACTTCCAACAACCGGTCGGCCAACGTAGATTTGCCGTGGTCAATATGCGCGATAATGCTGAAATTCCGAATATGCTGCGAATCCATTATTCTCCCTCGGCGTTAGAACGTTAGAACGTTGAAACGTTTGAACGTTCAAACAGAACCTAAAGTCCGGTCAATCCACATCTGAATATCATCGGACATTGTACCCAACTTCCACCACCCCAGAAATTCCACATTACCCGCCGGACCGCGCAGCGGGGAAACCATCAATCCACACAATCCCAGGCCCAACGCGGCCATCTCTGCTGTCACCGTCTCCAGCACCTGGCGATGGACTGCCGGATCGCGCACCACCCCACCCTTGCCGACGTGCTCGCGTCCGGCCTCGAACTGCGGCTTGATGAGCGAGATAACCGCGCCGTCGGGTTTCAGCCAACGCACCGCCGTCGCATAGATGATGCGTAGCGAGATGAACGAGACGTCCGACACGATCACGTCCACCGGCTCCGGCAACGCCGCCAGATAACGCGCATTCACCCGCTCCAACGCGATCACCCGCGCGTCCTGGCGCAATTCCCAGGCCAGTTGCCCGTAGCCCACGTCAATCGCGTAGACCTTTGCCGCGCCGTACTGCAACAGGCAATCCGTGAAGCCGCCGGTCGAAGCGCCGATGTCCGCCGCAATTTTGCCCGCGACGGCAACCGGAAACCGTTCCAGCGCCGCCGCCAGCTTCTCGCCGCCCCGGCTGACAAAACGCGGTTTGGCTTTGAGCGTCACAACGGCGTCTTCCGCTACCGTCGCGCCAGGTTTGTCGGCCAGTTGCCCATTTACCAACACTTCGCCCGCGTGGATGAGGCGTTGCGCGAGCGTGCGGCTCTCAGTCAGACCGCGCTCCACCAGTAAAAGGTCCAAACGAATGTTGCGTTCGCACCGTTGTTTTATCACAGGTGAAGGATACCTGAATTTGCCCGAATCGTCAAATTGGGTATTCAACACACATTCGCTCCCTGCCCCCGAGACGGGGGCAGGGAGCGAAAAAAGTCAAACAAGGGATAGTGTTTCCAGAAATACCGTCAAATCCTCCGGCAGCGGCGCAGAAAAAGTCAGTTTTTCCCCCGTCGTGGGGTGCTGCAGGGTCAACGAGCGCGCATGGAGGAATTGGCGCGGCGCGGGCAGTGGGCTATGCGCCGGGCCGTAAACAGCATCGCCCACCAGCGGAAAGCCAAGCCAGGCAAAATGCACGCGGATTTGGTGCGTGCGCCCGGTCAGCAGGCGCACATCGAGCAGCGTATAGACGCGATTGCGCTCGTCGCGGTAGCGCCCGCGCACCCGCCAGCGGGTGCGCGCCGGTTTGCCGTCGGCGATGACGGCCATACGCTGGCGGTGAACGCGATGGCGGCCAATGGGGGCCTCAATGACGCCTTCATCCTGCTCAAGGTTGCCGATCACCAACGCAATGTACGTCTTGCGTACCTCACGCTCCTTAAACTGCCGCTGCAACGCCTGGATGGCGCGGTCATGTTTGGCGACAACCAGCACACCAGAGGTGTCCTTATCCAGGCGATGCACGATGCCGGGTCGCAATTCGCCGCCGATCCCTTGCAAATCGGCGCAGTGCGCCAACAAGGCATTGACTAACGTGCCAGAGAGATTCCCCGCGCCAGGATGGACGACCATACCGGCAGCCTTATTGAGCACGAGGATGTCCGCATCTTCGTAAAGGATGTCCAGCGGCAGCGACTCCGGTCCGAGGGTCGGGGGTTGCGGCGGTGGAACTTGCACCACAATCGTATCGCCGCCGCGCACCTTGTACGCGGCGCGGGTCGGCGCGGCGTTCACCGTGACGTGGCCGGCGTCAATCAACCGCTGTACCGCCGTGCGCGACAATTCCGGCAACGCCCCGGCGATGAAGCTGTCAATGCGACTGCCAGCTTCTGCCACAACCAACGTGTAACTTGCGGCTGTGTCGAGGGTCATGCCGTCACCCGCTGCCCGTTCACAGCGACGACTTCGCCGCGCTTGATGACCAGCGCCACGGGATCCACGCCGAAGCGATAGCCCAGGTGCCGGTAGTCAGGCGCATCCAGGATCACCGCATCGGCGGCATAGCCCGGCGCAAGACTGCCCACCTGGTCGCCCAGGCCGAGGGCGCACGCCGCGTTCAATGTGACGGCGACGAGCGCCTGCGCGGGCGTGAGCCGCAGGTAGCGGCACGCCAGCGCGATGACGAAGGGCAGCGACTCGTTCCAGGCCGTGCCCGGATTACAGTCGGTCGCCAGCGCCAGCACCGCGCCCGCTTCCAGGAGCGCGCGAGCGGGCGTGTAGTCGTGATGCCCCAGGCCGAAGGGCGTACTCGGCAGCGACACCGCCACGGTCTCCGACGCGCCGAGCGCTATGATGTCCTCTGGCGGCGTCGTGACCAGATGATCCGCCGACGTCGCGCCCAACTCGGCCGCCAGGCGCGTCCCGCCCAGCGCCGCAAATTCATCCACGTGAATTTTGAGCGGGAACCCCAGCGCCCGCGCCGCTTCCAGGATGCGGCGACTTTGCGCGAGGTCGAAGGCGCCGTCTTCACAGAACACATCGCAGAAGGGCAGACGCTCCAAGCCGAGCGCGCGCGATTTTTCGGCAACGGCGGGCAGCATTTCGTGAATGACCAGATCAACGTAGGCGTCGGAACGACCTTTGTATTCGGCGGGGACGGCGTGCGCGCCCAGGAAGGTGGGAACCAATGTCGCCGGGTGGCTACGGTCAAGGGCCACAATCGCCTCCAGTTGGCGCAGTTCGGCGTCGGTTTCCAGGCCGTAGCCCGTTTTTACCTCCACGGTCGTCGCACCGTGGGCGAGCATCCGATCCAGGCGCGGACGCATCGCCGCGACCAGGTCATCCACGGAAGCATCCCGCGTGGCGCGCACCGTGGACATGATCCCGCCGCCGGCCGCCATAATCTCCATGTACGTCGCGCCGGCGATGCGTTGCTCGAATTCTGCCGCGCGGTCGCCCATCCACACCAGATGGGTGTGCGGATCCACGAAGCCAGGGCACACAACTTTGCCGCGCGCGTCAATCTCACGCGCTGCGTGAAAACGCGCCGCCAGTTCGCGGGTCGGGCCAACCGCGATGACGCGCCCGTCAGCTATCGCCAGCGCGCCATCTTCGAGGAGGCCCAGGTCGCCCAGATGCGCGCCGCGCTGCGGACCGTGAGCGTGAGGAGGGACAACGCACAGTTGCCGGGCAGAGTGAATCAGAAGATCGGTTTTCATAGCCTGCATAGCATCATTCCAGCGCTTCTTGAGAAAAATAACGGCCAGGAGAGAGTTTTCCTGGCCGATACCACAACAAATTCGGCGAACTCACTTGTCACTGTCCGGCGGTTTGACAAAAACCCCCACCCGCACAACCTCGTTGCCTGACATTACCACCACAGTCCCCACGATATTGGCAGCGCGATCCGGCACTCGAATCTCAAAAGTCACGCTGCCCAGCAGCGGACCGCCGACGATATTCTTCTCTTCATTCCAGGCGTAGGTGTACACACAATTGCCGCCGTGCCCTTTGACGTAGATCTCAGCCATCCAGCCGTCCACTGTGTTCATTTTTTGTATCGGCCAGGCTTCCGCCCAGAAAGACTCTGTGGGACACGCAACGGTTGGTGTGGCCGATGGCGTTGGCGTCGCCGTGGTGGTCGGCGTCAAGGTAGGGACAGGCGTCATCAGCGGAACGTCCTTCAATTGACGTGTGATGGTGAGATTCTTCGTCTGCGTCCATCCCTGCAAGGCTCTATCCAACGTGCTCACGTATACCCACTCCGGCGTGGCGGGGTCGTAGCCGAGTAAACGCACCAGCGTTCCAGCCGGCAATGTTGCGGAAGGGTCCCACCAGCGCGTCGCGCCAGGACGCAAATCGGCGCCGCCCTCCAGCACGAAAGCATCTGCCTGCATTTCTCCTGAACCCGGCGTGGCTGTCGGCAAGGGGACAAACGTTGGGGTTGGGGTGGGCGACGGCGAAGGCGGTGCGGCGGTGAACGTAGCGGGCAGCATGACAGTCGCCGTCGCTGTCGGCATATCATCTTGGGGTGACACAGCCGTTGAAGTAGGGGCTAGAGTTGGTGTTGCAGTGGGGGTTGGCGTAGCAGTCGGCGCAGGCGCAGCCGTACAGCCATCCCACACATTCCGATTAACATCATACAACCAGATACCCACCGTCTGACGCAGACCCGTTGTGTCAGAGACAAAACGCGCCACCACCGAAGCCGGTTCGACGTCAGGAATGAGCGCCATCCCATCGGGCATAACGTTGGCCTGCCCAAAGAAGTACACATCCTTGCGCGCCGAATCGGCCACCCAGATCGGACCGTGAATATCATAACTCTTGACAGCGAAGAAGGCGATCCAGCGCCCACTCAACCGGCAACGCATAGCAACGGCGTTCGCATAATCGTGCAGAATGGTGATGGCGAAATTGCGGGGGCGGCTGTAATCTATCATCTCCCAACCAGCATTGTAGGCGGCCAGCGCGTTAAACACATCGCCCTCGCCTTGCTGGATGACGGTCGCCAGGGTGCGCGTGCCCCAGAAGACATTGATGTTCGGGTCCAAAAGGGCATCTTTAGAAGGACGCCAGGAAAATCCTTCCTCTTTTGGCATCACCTGCATCAGGCCGACCGAGCCAACCGGCCCGATCGCGTTCGCCTCGCCGCGTGACTCCATCCACACCAGAGAAGCCAGAAAGTCGGGGTCAAGGCCGCGACGATTGGCCTCCTGGAGGATGAGACTCTCCCAGCGTAAAATCTTGTGGCTCCAGTAGGGCGACAGGGTGGAGGACCCTGAGGATTGTGTGGAATATTCTGGGAAACGCGAAGCCCTTGCATGCTCGGCGACCACCCCTGCCAGCAACCCGAACACAATGAGCGCTGACATCGCTATATGAAAGGGTTTCTTTAACACACTATCTCCCGTTGATTTTGCCTCTTTAGTATGAATTTCACTTTCGACTATAGGATATTTCGGTGATTTGTCAAGCCTTAGCAGCGTCTAAATGCTCGCCATCCTCGGCGAAGATCGTTTGTGCCTCTGCCAGATAGGGCAACATCTCTGTCTCTGCCTTGCCCCTGGATTGCAGGTAACGCTCTAACAGGTGCAGCGGCGTCAACGCGTCTGGCTCCAAACCGTCGAGGCGGTCACGCGCGGCGCGATCCACATCACGGTTGATTTGCGCGAAGAAGGCTGCGGTCAGAAGAGGCGACATATCCGCATCCCGCAGATGCGGCTCCTGTTCCGGCGACATCTGCACGACCAACCGCACCACCGAATCGGTGAGGTTGTGCGAGGCCAGCGCGCGCTCAATGGCCTGCAGCGGACGAGAGTCCTGACGCACATCCACACGGATGGTGACAAAGGGGCGCGCCGGCACTTCGACATAACGCCACGTCGTCGCGCCGCGCAACACTTCGACCCAACAGAAGCCCTTGGGCTGCTTCTCCTCGCCGAAGTCCACCCGCTCCAGGCTGCCAGCGTAGACCACCGGCGGGGTATTCTCCGGGTTGAGATTCTGGTGCTGGTGGATATGTCCAAGCGCGACGTAATCCCACGCCGGATCAGTTAATCCAGAAATAGGGATCGCTACATCACGGCCTACCATAATGTTACGTTCCGATCCCCAGTGCGCGTTCTCGACCGAGAAGTGCCCGGCCAACACCGCCGGGAGAGCCGGGTCAAGTTGCGCCGCAAATTGCTGAATGAGACGCACCACCACCTCGCTGACGGCGCGGTCCAACGCATCCTGGCTCATCTGGCGAAACTGCTCGCGGGTGAGCAAGCGCTGGCGGACGGGATACGGGATTGCGGCGACCTGCAGCAGGCCGCGGCGCGTTTCGATGCGCAGCAATTCGGGGCGAGCGACGACGGTGACGTGTGGCACGCCGAGGGTGTCGAAGATTTCCACGCTCGAAGCGCGCTGCTCCATCACCGGGACATCGTGATTGCCGACGAGCAGCACGGTGGGGATCGCCGCCTGCGATAAATGGCGGATGCGCTGTGCAAACGCGCGTTGGTGCGTGGGATTCGGACCGCGCGTGCGAAAAGCATCCCCGGCGAAGAGCACCAGATCGGCTTCCTGCGCGATGGCGTACTCGACCACCGTGTCCAGCCGTTGCAGAAAATCCACAACGCGCTGGTTCAAGCCCGACTCTGGGTCCATCCGCCCGTAGTTCTCCATACCGATGTGCAAATCGGCAAAATGCAGGATGCGTATAGGTTCAGACATAAAGACCTCGTTATTTTACGGTAAGTCAAGGACGCCCCAGAGACAGATTTCGCCGGTGTCGAAGCCGATGAGGGCTGCGCCAGAGGCGTCCACCGTCATGGACGTGATGGCAGCGCCAGAGACCGGGACGCGGTCTATGGATAGATTCTCATCCACAAAGAGCAAGTCGCCGGCCGTTGTGCCGCCTACAATGCCGTTTTCTGTCCACAGCAAGACGGATAGCGCGCCGGTCAACGTGGGAGTCCGTTGGCGCAGTAGCGTCCGCTGCGCTACATCCCAGACAATCCATTGCCCGTCTGCATCCACGGAAATGGCGCGTTCAGTGTGTGGCGCGAAGGCGAGAAATCGTACCGCCGCACCATGTCCCTCGAAGGCGGCAATCTGTGCGCCATTCGCCATATCCCACAAACGAACCACGCCATCGGCGTTGCCGGAAAGCGCGAGGGGCTGCTCCGGATGCGCCGCCAGCGCCGTCACCGGATTGTCGCCCGCGTTGAGCAGCCAGACAATGGCGCCGGTCGCCGGGTTGACGACCCACAAATAGCCATTTTCCAATCCCAGGATAAGCTGTTGCTGTCCGACGGCATAGGTCAGCGTTTGAATACGCGAAAAGGTAGAGACCCGGCTGCGCAACGCCCGCTCCCACGAGGGGAAGGCATAAATGTACAGGTTGCGTTCGCGTGCGACGGCGATCTCCGTACCGGCCTCCGCTAACGCGAATGTCGTGAACGTCAGCGGGTGCGTCACGTGCGTTGACGGCTGCAACGTCGAATAACGATAATGGCGAGTCAATTCGGCGTGCAGCGCGCGTATTTCACCGTCGGCGACAGTCACAGCCAAAACAGGCGTCTCGTCATGGTGAAGGCAACCGAGTCGCTGTGCATCGGCCTGCAATGCGCCGGATGGCGTCGGCGCGGGCGTCCCGGCTTCCACGGGCCAGTAGTACGGCGTCGGCGTCAACGTTGGTGTGCTGGTGAAGGTGGGCCAGGGCGTGGGTGTCGCCTCAGCCATTGACACAGGAAGCGCTGCTACTGGCGTCAAAAACGAATTCGGGTAGAATTGCGCCCCGCCCCACAATACCAGGAACGCGACCGCCGCCGTGATCCCTTTGGCGATCCAGCCCTCAAACACCAACACCGACCAAACCAACCCCAGCGCCAATGCCGTCGCGCCGCCGATCACCAAGACTGGCCCGATCACACGCATCAGCGCCGGCCACAATGAAACGAACACGGCAACCGTTTCCACTGAAAACGGCACACCGGTGAGTGCGCGAATATCCGGCGGCGACAGCCAACCCAGCAGCGCCGCCGCCCCCAACCCGCCGACAATCAAACCTGTGGTGAGCAACGGGATGCTGATACAGACCCAACGCTTGCGGTCAGACATCAAAACAAGGGCAGTAATGGCGAAAAGCAACGCGACAAGGGGCGCATACCATAGCCAACGCAACCACACCGGCGTCTGCCACGCCGCAATGGTGTGCGCTTCGGCGGCGTCGAACCAGGCGATAAATTCACCGGCGAAACTATCCCACCACGCTTGTTGCTGTTGCCCCACCGCGGAGTGCGCGCCAGGATCAAGCGGGATGCAGGCGGGCGGCGCCGCCACATCACAGGAGGGCAACGCCCGCCACAGAAAAGCGCGGATATTCGTCCCCTGGTCGCCGGAGAGAACCCGCACGACTTCCGGCGTCAAACGTTCTGGCGCCGGGGCCTCACCTAGCGCCCACGCCGCCCATGCTGGCCCTACGCGCGCCAGCAGCGCCTCCACGTCCGACGACGGCAACACGTAGTCGAACAATGAGCGCAGCGAGGCAGGCTCGCGGGGAATCCAGGGCGACCATGCTGCTTCAGGGATGCGGCGCGGAAGATCGTCGGCCAGAGCGGCGTTCACATGCGCGATGAAGTCGCTCTCGCGCAGCAGACGCCGGTAAAAGTCCGGCGTCAACAACGCATAACGCGCGATCCACAACGGCAGCGCCAGAACGCACACCAGCGATGCGAGTATCGTGAGAAAAAGAGCGATACGTAGCTTCATAGCGAATTACGAGTTGCGAGTTATGAGTTGCAAGTTATGAGTTAAGAGTTAAGAGTTAAGAGTTGCGAATTATGGTTTGAGAAGGGAGATAGCTACTCCTATACACTCCCCTACTCCTCACTCCCTCACCCCCCTACTCCTCACTCCCCCACTCAACTCACAGCCGAGGGAGCACGACGCCTTGCTGACCCTGGTATTTGCCATGCTTATCGGCGTAGGAGATTTCGCACGGCTCGTCGCCTTCGAAGAAGAGCACTTGCGCGATGCCTTCATTGGCGTAGATCTTCGCCGGGAGTGGGGTCGTGTTACTGATCTCGATGGTGATGTAGCCATGCCAGCCCGGCTCCAAAGGGGTAAAATTCGTCACGATGCCGCAACGTGCGTACGTGCTTTTACCCAGAACGGCCCCGAGCACGTTGCGCGGCATACGCATATATTCAAGACTACGTGCGAGGGCGAAGGAATTCGGCGGGATGATACAAATATCGCCCACAAAATCAACCATCGCGCGCGTGTCAATGTGCTTAGGGTCAACCACCGCCAGGTCCCCTACCCCGGAAGTAAACACTTTGAACTCATTGGCAACGCGAATGTCGTAGCCATACGAGGACAGGCCGTAAGAGATCACCCCATTACGTTTTTGCCCATCGAAAAATGGATCAATCATTTGATATTCCAACGCCATTTTGCGAATCCAGTGGTCGGGTTTGAGTCCCATAAATTGTGTGGCTCCTTGTGTAAAGTAGCAGTAGACTGTAGACGGTAGACGGGGAGCAAGCCCTGTCTACCGCCTAGCGTCTACCGAGATTACATACGTTCGGGGGCGTCCATGCCCATGAGATGCAGGACGCGGGCGAGGACATGCTGCGCGGCGCGCGACAGCATCAGCCGCGCCTGGGTCAATGCCGCGTCTTCGGGCGCGGTGGAGACGATGCGGCAGTCGCGGTAAAAGACGTGGAACAGCGACGCCAGCTCGGTCGCGTAGAACGTCAGGTAGTGCGGCGCCATGCTGTTCGCCGCCAGAGTGATGACTTCGGGCAGTGCCAGCATCTTGCGGATGAGCGCCAGCTCGCTCGGATGCATGAGCAAGGCAGGATCGCCGAGCGCGTCGAGGTCGCAGCCTTCCTCGGCGGCTTTGCGCAGCACGCCAGCGATGCGCGTGTGCGCGTACTGCACGTAGTAGACGGGATTGCGATCCGACTGCTCCACGGCCAGGTCAAGGTCGAAGTCCAGCGTGACATCCACCGTGCGGGTGAGCATCATAAAGCGGATCGGGTCTGGTCCGACCTCATCCACCAGCTCACGCAGGGTGACGAATTCGCCGGAGCTTTTGGACATGCGGACTTCCTGCCCGCCGCGCAGAAGCGTCACCATCTGGTAGATGATAAACACCAGCCGGTTCACATCTACGCCGAGTGCCCGCGCTGCCGCTTGCACGCGGGGGACATCGCCGTGGTGATCCGCGCCCCACACGTAAACGGCCTTGTCGAAGCCGCGTTCGACGATCTTGTTCCACAGGTAGGGGATATCCGACGCCAGGTAGGTCGGGCGATCCTCTGGGTTGGGGATGACCTGCGGCGAGCGAATCAGCACGGCATCTTTCTCCAAATCCGGGTGGCGGAACCACGTGGCGTCATCGTGCTCGACGATATAGCCCGCGCCGCGCAATTTCTCCATCATCTGCTCGAATAAACCGCTCTCGTAGAGCGACTTCTCGCTGAACCAGGTATCGAAGTGGACGCGCAACTGCGCCAGGTCGTCGCGCACGCCGTCAAGAATTCTGGCGATGCCCCATACACCGAGCGCGCGCACCGCTGCATCGCGGTCGTGTGTGAGATAGCGGTCGCCGAATTCTTCACGCGCACGCTGCGCCAATTCGGTCACGTAAGCGGCAGGATAGCCTTGTTCGGGGAAAGGGACATCTGCGCCAAGCGCCTGGGCGTAACGCGCGAAGATGCTCGCGCCGAAGTTGCGCACCTTCGATCCCGCGTCGTTGACGTAATACTCGCGCTCCACGGCATAGCCCGCCGCCGCCAACACCGAGGCCAGCGTATCCCCGATGACGGCGTTGCGCGCCGAGCCAATCGTGATCGGCCCGGTCGGATTGGCGCTGACGAACTCGACCTGCGCGCGCTTGCCGCTGCCCAGCGCCACGTTCCCCCACGCTTCTCCCGCCGCAAGAATCACCGGGACTTGTCGCACGAGCCAGTCGGTCGAAAGCGCAAAGTTGAGGTAGCCTGGCGGCGCAACCTCTATCTGGGCGACGAAATCCGCGGTGGGAATGTGCCGCGCCACGGCCTGCGCAATCTGCATGGGCGGGCGACGCAGCACCTTCGCCAGTCCCATGCACACCGGCGACGCATAATCGCCGTGCGCCTCGTGGCGGCTTTGGTCAACAGGGATGATCTCAGGCATAGCAAAGGCCGGTAGAGCGCCAGATGCCTGTACGTCCCGCAGCCCAACGCGGACGAGGTCGGCGATGCGTTCACGCAGCGGGACGGCAACGAAAGTTGGCTGATCCATCATAAACATTTCTCCAAAAAATAAGGTAATTGCTTGCGCCACCAGGGCCAGTCATGATTGACATCCGCGCCCCAATAATCAACCCAAGCCGGAACAACCAAAACCTGCAGATCGGCTTCGAGCGCGCGCGTTTCGCGCAGGCTGTCTTCTTCCCACGCTCCCTGCCCCACACAGATGATGATCCGGCTCTGGCGATACAATTCCAGGTATGTCGGATCGGTCAGGCGCGGCAGATAGCACAGCGGGAAGTTGAAGTAGACGGCGTCATCCATATAGTTGCCGACAAAGTATTCCGGCCCGTACAGACCGCTCAACGCGATGACGCCGTCGAAATGCTGCGGGTGCTTGAAGAAAAAATTCGCCGCATGATAAGCGCCCATGCTGCATCCGGTCGTCATATACCTGCCAGTCGTTCCGCTGTGATCGCGCATAAATGGGACGAATTCACGCAGCACATAATTCTCGTACTGGTCGTGGCGTCGCCCGCGGTCGCCGGGGTACATCCAGTGCGCCAGCCAGGCTTCGCAGTCAACGCTGTCCACGGTATAGAGCCGGATTTTGCCGTCCTCAATCAACGGGCTGACCGCTCCAACCATCCCGAAATCCTCGAATTCGTAGAAACGGCCACAGGCGGAGGGAAAGACCAGGATCGGCTTACCGGCGTGTCCGTAAACCTTGAATTCCATATCCCGGTCAAGGTTCTGGCTCCATCGTTTGTAGTATTCTTCTTGCATCGTTTCCCCTGGCGCGACAAAATCGAACGTTTTAGGCACCCTATCAAGCCAATATAGCGTCAATCATCTCACGCAGCTCGGCGAGATCAGGCGAACGGAGCAGATAGGCGTAATGCCCCAAAGCTGGCGAGAAAACTTCGCTCATCGGGCCGTGATAGGGTATCCATGGGCCGTAAAGACGCAACACCTCATCATGCGAAAGCCGGTGGTTGACTGTCCACTTGCGCCCGACATAGGCGCAGTGATATGGGCGTGTGGCATTGACCCGCGAATAATTATACGCTACGATATTCGCCCATTCCTGGTAGAGATTAACGTCATTGGCGTAGTTGAACATATCCATAGTCAATCCGCCGGGCGGGCGCATGTTCACTTCCAACGCCACCCAACTGCCGTCGGCAAGCTGGAAAAATTCGATGTGGAAGAAACGCTCACGCAGGTCAAAAGCCGCAACAGCGCGCTCTCCCAGGTCCGCCAGACCCGGCGGCAGGTCGCGCAGCGAGTAGTAGTAAATTTCCAGCCCTGCGTTGACAATCTCCATAATGCCCTGGCTGAAGAAATGGGAGGTCGAAAAGACGATTTTGCCTTCCTGATTGACCAAACCGTCAAAGGAGTAGAGTGCGCCGGAGACAAATTCCTCCATGATGTAATCAATGGGCGGTTTTTCGGCGAAGAAACGCGCCAGAGCAGCTTCATCGGCGATCTTGTAGGTGGCATTGGCCCCGACGCCGGTATCCGGCTTGGCGACGACCGGGTATCCCACTTCGGCAATCAATGCCTCGGCATCTTGGAGCGTCTGTACGACACGTCCCCTGGCGACGGCAATTCCGGCCTGGACAAAGACCTGTTTCATCTTCGATTTCTGCTTGACCCAGGCGATATCCGCCGTTTTGGGTCCGGGCACATTGAAATCAGTGCGTAACCGCGCGTCGGTTTCCAGCCAATATTCGTTGTGTGATTCAATCCGATCCAACTTGCCATAGCGGTGGGTGAAGTAGCCACATGCCCGCACCAACGCGTCGTACTGATGGAGATCGTCAACACGATAATACTCCACCAAACCGGCGCGGAGTTCATAGGCAAGCTGGTCGTAGGGAGCATCGCCGAGTCCCAAGACGTTGACGCCATTGCGACGCAACGCCATAGCAAAATGGTAATAATTAGGCGGAAAATAGGGTGACAATAACACGATATTCATAGCACTCACACCCTTCACCAGGCTGGTAATACAGAAATGGGGGGAGAAGCATCCCCTCCCCCCTATGTAGTGATACCTGTTTTTGAGGAAAAGTCAACCGGCAGGAGCGATTAGCGCCGCTCCCACCAGACGTAGATCAAGGCGTTGCCGCCGTCTTCGTAGTACTCAACCATCACGGTATGAACGCCTTTGGTGACGTCTACCTCGGCGCAGTACGATTGCGCGTTAGAAGCGTGCCATTCATCAATCACCCGCACACCATCTACATACAGCCGCACGCCGTCATCAGCCATGGCGCAGAAGGCGTAGTTGTCCTCGAAGAAAGAGACTTTGCGCGTCCAGCGTACCCCGAAGTAGTTCTCAGGTAGACCGCTGATAGGCGACCCTAACCCCCACTCGAAGCCAATCTGTCCATCCATCCGAGTAGCGACGGGCTTGCCACTCAACTGGGTGTTGCCGAAGTACTCACCCAACCACGCTTCGGCAGGGGCAGCCGGGTCAGGCGTGGTTGTAGGCGTTGGCGTCACTACCGGCACGTTCCCCAGGCGCACAAACGAGAACTGAATCGTCGCGTTGCCGGTGTCGTCAAAGTATTCGATCACGATAAAGTGATTGCCGGGCGTCAGCGTGAGATCAGCCTGATACGTGGTCTCCGGCTGCACCCGCCACTGCTCCATGACGAGCGCGCCATCTACCCAGAGACGCGCGCCATCGTCGGTCGTCACTGTGAAGCGATATACGCCCCCCCGGAAGTTGACCGTGCGCGTCCACCGCACCGAGAAATGGTCCGTGTTCAGTCGAGTGTCCGGCGAGCGCAGGCCCCAATGGAAATTCACCGCCTGGTCGTTCCGCACGAAGGCCGGCGCGCCCGATAGATCAGCGACGTTGAAATACTCGCCGCGCCAGGCGCCGCTGCCCGATGGCTGCGGTTGCGGCGGCGTTGGGGTGACGGGCGCTGCGCCAGGGATCAGCAATCGCTGGCCCACGTAGATGTAGTTGAGGTTGTAGATGCCGTTGGCCTGCGCGATGGCCCAAGCCGTCGTCCCGTATTGGCGCGCGATGCTGTACAGAGTATCGCCCACCTTCACGATGTAGACGCCGGCAGGCGGCTGCACCGTCGGCTTGGCGGGAATGATTAACCGCTGGCCTGCATAGATATAGTTGGGATTGACGATGTTGTTCGCGCGCGCCAATACCCAGACATCTACACCGTAGTAGCGAGCAATGCCATATAGATTTTGCCCGGGCTGCACAATATGCGTAATCTCGCCGGATAGGATTGGTCGCGCCGCCGCCTCACCGACTGTTAACAACAACATCGCCGCAACACATAGCATCACCAAGACTTTCTTCATCATCGCACCTCCTGAACGAATTACAGACTTCTCCATACAGCTTGCGCAAACTCAACAATTAGCCCCTTCTTATTACATAATATACGCGGAAACGTACAAGGTCAAGTTATGAGACTTTTTTTGAGTGTAGCGGTACCAAGCTCCTATACACTTTCTACTCATTTAGCGTATAATGCGAAAGGTTAAATACCTTCAAACAGTAAAAAGTTCTTTCTGCATCGTCAAATAAAGGTGCTTTACGTGGTTAAAATCCTCAGTTTACATGCCGAGACTGAAATTCTTAACCTGCTCCACCTCATCCTGGTGCGCGCAGGCTATGAGCACCTTTATACGTCCGACCCCCAGGCTGCACTTGCCATTCTGCGGCACGAGCACATTGATCTTTTTATCCAGAATCTGATGCGGCCACAAATCAACGGGTGTGAATTCTATCAGATAATGCAGAACGACGAAAAACTCCGTGACATGCGCGTACTCATTGTCAGCGCCCTCAACCCCACCCTTGTTCCCGAAACATGTTTCGACATGATCAATAAACTCTACCCCGATCATTATCTCCTCATGCCATTCAGCCCGCAGGTACTCGTCAAGACCGTACAGAGAATCCTGGCCGAGTGAAATTAGAAACTAACAAGCTGGCGAATTCCCTTTCAACCTACTTGTGCTACAATAATGGTATAATGTTTGTGTTAAGTTAAGCCAAGGCGAGGGAGTTCTTATGGAACTGGGGATCATCGGATTACCGACCAGCGGGAAAACGACCGTCTTCAACGCGCTGACCAGAGCGGATCGTCCGACGACTGTGGCATCGAGTGGTCGTTTGGAACTCTTTAGCATGGTGGTTGATGTGCCTGACGCGCGCGTTGATGTGCTCAGCAAAATATACAATCCGCGTAAAACCATCTATGCCAAAGTCACTTACACCGATGTCGCCGGTCTGGACCAGGATTTGGGCAAGACCGGGCTGACTGGCGAACTGCGCAACAAGATCGCGCCGATGGATGCCTTCGTTCACGTCGTCCGCGCCTTCGAAAACGATCTCGTGCCGCATCTTGCCGGGAGTGTCAATCCCCAACGCGATCTTGACACACTGGATAGCGAGCTACTGCTGGCCGATATGGTGACGGTCGAAAATCGCCTGGCGCGCATTGAGGAAGGTTTGCACAAAGGCGCACGCGGCGACGAGCGCAAGGCCCTGCTGGAAAGTCAGGAGCTTTTTCAACGTCTACACACGGCGTTGAACGCAGACATGCCCCTGCGCGATTTAGACCTCACGACAGAAGAAATCGCCAGCCTGCATGGCTATAGCCTGCTCACCCTCAAACCTGTCCTTGTGTTGCTCAACGCCGGCGAGGACCCTATTGATCCCCAAAAAGTGATTACCTACAATCACAAGCACTCTATGGTGCTCGCCATGCAAGGCAAATTGGAAATGGAGCTTGGGCAGTTCTCGGCAGAGGAAGCCGCGGATTTTATGGAAGAGTTCGGCATCCAGGAGCTGGCGTTGTCCCGCGTGATTCAGGCCTCGTACAAACTGGTTGGATTACAATCCTTCTTTACCGTCGGTGAGGACGAAGTGCGCGCATGGAATGTCAGAGTGGGGGCGAACGCGCAAGAAGCTGCTGGCGTCATCCACACGGACCTGGCGCGCGGGTTCATTCGCGCCGAGATCATCACGTACAACGATCATATCGCCGAAGGCACGATGGCAGCAGCGCGCAAAGCCGGCAAGGTGCGCCTGGAAGGCAAAGACTACATCGTACAGGACGGCGATATCATTCACGTTCGTTTCTCAATATAGGACTGCAATGGCCGCAAAATCTGTTAGACGCAGCAAACGCCCGTCCACCGCAAAAAAGACAGTTTCCAGAGCTGGCCGACGACGGACCGGACAGGAAGCGGTGTTGAGTGAGTCTGAGTTCAAAATCGAGTGGTTGTTTATCAACCTCCGCTGGTTCTTTTTGCTGGCCGTGGCAGGGGTTATCGGCATTGACGTGGCGCTCAAATCCCTGCAATTTCCCAGCGCAGTGCTCGCGCTGTTGGTGGTGGGAAGCGTCGCCAACGTCATCGCCCTGGCGACCTTGCTACAGAATGCGTTGAGCAAAAGCATTCAGCAAGTGATGCTGATCCAGGACCTCGGATTGACGTTGGGCTTCATCGCCGGGTCGGGAGGAACAGAAAGCCCACTGCTTTTCTTCTCTCTTATTCCTATCACGACGGCGGCGCTCCGCTTCTCACGGCTGTATGGCATTACCGTCGTCGTCGCCGTTGTCCTGGCTTATTGGGCGATCACCTGGACACAAAAAGGACTTTCGCTGGCGATGCCCATCGGCGAACTGATAACGCGGGCCTTCCCATATTTCACCAATGGCCTGGTGTTACTGCTGGCCGGCAGCGCCGTCAGTCAGATTGCTGTGCGCATCAAGCAAGCACTCGTCACCGAACGCGAGAAACAGGAGAGAGAAGCGCAATCGGCTCTGGAATCTGCGCATCAAAAAGTGCGCCTCATTTTCGAGTTAGCCAGCACGCTGAGCGCCACGCTCAACTACGAACGGGTGCTCGAAGCCGCGCTCGATGTGAGTAACGCCGGTTTGCGTGAGTTTTACACCGAGAACAAAGAAGTCAGCCAGATCGGTATGATCTTGCTCTTCGGCATGGATCAAACGCTGTACGTGGTGAAGGCCAGAGGCATATCAACGCAAGATGAACGCTTGCGACTTCCAGCCCAAGAAGGCGCGTTGGTCGAAGCGGTCGAAAAGACAGACCCGATCATTGTCAATTCGCCCAGAGACGACCCGGAACTGGGCAAAATCGTAGCTATGCAAGGCTGCCAACAGGCCATTGTCGTGCCGCTGCGCGCCGGATTTGAGAGTTATGGATTTCTCGTTCTCGGCAGTTCGGAACCCGATGCCTATACCCCGGATTTCCAGGATTTGCTGGTGGCTATCTGCAACCAGGCCGTGATGGCGCTACAAAACGCCAACCTCTACCAGAACCTGATGGAAGAAAAAGATCGTCTGGTGACGGTTGAAGAGGACGCGCGCAAGAAACTGGCGCGCAACCTCCACGACGGGCCGACGCAGACAATTGCCGCCATTGCTATGCGGCTCAACTACATCCGTATGCTCGTCACACGCGAGCCAGAAAAGTCCATCGAGGAACTGCAACAGTTGGAAGACCTGGCGCGGAAAACGACCAAAGAGATACGTCAAATGCTCTTCACCCTGCGACCATTGATCCTGGAAACGCAAGGACTCATTGCGGCGTTACAACAACTCAAACAGAAAATTTCTGAAACCGATCCGCTCCCGGTCATCCATCTGGAGCTGGATAAAGACGCCGAGAGCGCGCTCAGCAAAGAGGCGCAGGGCGCGATTTTCTACATCACTGAGGAAGCCACCACCAACGTCCGCAAATATGCCAAAGCGAAAAATCTCTGGCTGCGTCTCTATCAACGCGGCCTCAACGTAATCGCAGAAATCGAAGATGACGGCGCCGGATTCGATGTGGCCGCAATAGAATCCAATTACGCTTCCCGCGGCAGCCTGGGGATGATTAACTTGCGCGAACGCGCGACCCTGGTGAAAGGCAAAACTGTTATCAAGTCCGCGCCGGGCCAGGGCACGAAGATCACCGTCACCGTCCCGGCCATCATACCAGAGACCCCGCCTGAGCCTTGAACACCGAAGCCGCCCTGCTCGAACGTTGGCTGTGGATAACCGCTTCGCTGGGCATCGCCACCCTTGCCAGCGCCGTCCGCTGGTTTTTGGAAAGACCGCGTGTGGAGAATGGACAGCCACGCGACAAACAGCCCACCATCCTGGAAAATCCCTGGATGATTCAGCCCCTGCGATTGCTGTATGCTGTAGGGATTCCAGCGGCGGCTTTCCTGTGGCGCGGCGTGCTCACAACGAGTGGCCTGGGATTGCAACAGTTTTTCTGGGGCGACAATCAGGCGCTTGATCTCGCGCCCGGCAGTTGGGATAACTGGGTGCGCGACATCGGATGGACATGCGCGCTGGCTTGCGGTTTTTGGCTGATTGTGGTGATCGCCGATCACACGGCGAAAACTCGTATCACCCGACGGCGGTTCGACATAGCATTGCGCGAAGCCATCTACCATCAAGCCCACTGGGCCTTTTACCGCGAGCCGTTCGTGTTGATTCTGGGCATCGGGCTGGGAACGTGGGCCGGCCTGATCCCGGTCGCCGCCGAAGCCCTCGTCAATCCAGCGCGCTGGACCGATCTACAATATCCGGCGCGTGGACGCGACTTCCTCATTCGAGTCGGCCTTGCAGTGCTCAGTGCACTGCTCTTCATCCAAACCCAGAACATCTGGCTCGCCATCCTCGCGGACACCGGGTTGGTGTGGCTGTTGGGGCAGACGGAAGAACCTGCATAACATAAACAGGGGTGACAAAGTCACCCCTGTTTCGTATAGCCCACCTCTCCTAGACTACGATAAATGCCAAAACAATGAGCAACGCCAACATCGCCAGCGCCAGCCACGCGATCCTTTTGAGATCGGTCAGCACATAGCGATACTCTTCCACCATATCTGCGTCGGCTTGCTGCGCGGAAACCGTAGCAGTTTTCACCGTTGGAGAAACTGCCTTCACCGTCGGAGCAACTACCGCCGACGCCGGCTTAACGCCATCCACGCCCGGCCGATAAAGTTGGCTCTCGGAAAGACGCGGCCTGCCATTGCTACGTTTTTTTGTCTTCTTTGCCATTGTGTCGCAACTCCTTATCCTGTCGAAGTAAACCCTATTTTCGCCTACTTGTCAATTTTGGCAAGCCGATCAGATGAGTGAGCGGGAACAGCAGAATTTCACCGCAGCGCATTTGACTTAGTTGTAACTGTGTGCGATCATGCAGCTACGAACTGTCCGATCTGGCTTGACGCAGGGGAAAAAGTCTATAGAGGTGAATTATGTCCAGTCCAAGAAGAACTTTTGAACGCGAACTGCAATTGCTCCAGGATCAAATCCTGGTGATGGGTAGTATGGTCGAAGAAGCTATGATGACAGCCATTGATCAGCTAAAAAAGCGTGATCTGGCAGGCGCGCAGCGCCTCATAGAGCGCGACGTCGAAATCAACACGAAACGCTACGCGATTGAAGGGCAAACGCTGGCGCTGATCGCGCTTCACCAGCCGGTCGCCCGCGACTTGCGCACGCTCGCCGCCATCCTCGAAATCGCCACCGAACTGGAACGTATCGGCGACTACGCTAAGGGCATCGCCAAGATCAACCTGCTCATCGGCGACAAGCCGCTGCTCAAGCCTCTCATTGACATCCCATTGATGGCCGAGAAGGCGCTGGATATGCTGCGCCGCGCGCTGGACGCTTTCGTGCAGCAGGATGTCGAGGCGGCGCGCGTCATTCCAGCCGACGACGATGAAGTGGACCACCTGTACGAGCAGGTCTACCGCGAATTGATGACCTACATTCTGGCCGATCCCTCCACCATCGAACAGGCCAATCACCTGCTGTGGGCCGCCCACAATCTGGAGCGCGCCGCCGATCGCGTGTCCAACATCTGCGAGCGCATCCTGTTCACCGTAACCGGAGAGCTGTCCGAGTTCGATTCGCAGGTCAAAATTCGCAAGTTCGACAGCTAAACAAAGAAACGTTCCAACGTTTGAACGTCAAAAACCGGCGCTATCAACCGATGCTTTTCTTCATAAACATCGAGGGCGGTAGATTAAAGCCATACTGCTTGAAGACGCTGTCGCTCTCGGGACGCACGCCGGTCGGACCATGGTACCCCATGACTTTGCCGTCCGGCCCATCCCCCTCGTCGAAGAATTTGTAAATATCCTGCATGATAACGGTCTCCCCCTCCATCCCCAGAATTTCGGTGATGTTGGTCACTTTGCGGCTGCCATCGCGCAGACGGCTGGCCTGCACAATCATGTGAATAGCGGAAGCAATCTGCTTGCGCACAGACGTGAGGGGTAAATCCACACCGGCCATCAACACCAGAGTTTCCAGACGTGAGATGCAGTCGCGCGCCGAGTTAGCATGAATCGTCGTCATACTGCCGTCGTGACCGGTGTTCATCGCTTGCAACATGTCCAGCGCCTCCCCGCTCCGGCACTCGCCGACCACAATGCGTTCCGGGCGCATCCGCAGCGCGTTGACGACACATTGCCGGATGGTCACTTCGGTAGGACTGATGGGATTGGGCTTCTTGGTCTCCAAACGCACCACGTTGCGCTGACGCAACTGCAACTCAGCGGCATCCTCTATGGTAACGGTGCGCTCATGTTCCGGGATATAGCTGGAAAGAATGTTGATGAGCGTCGTCTTGCCGGAGCCGGTGCCGCCGGAGACAATGATATTGCGCCGCGACACGACAGCGGCCTCCAACAGCTTTGCCATATCTTCGGTCAGCGATCCAAAGCGCAACAGGTCGTTGGCGGTCAGTTTATCCTTGGAGAACTTGCGGATGGTGATGTTGGGGCCGTCAATAGCGCACGGGCGGATGACAGCATTCACGCGCGAGCCATCGGGCAAGCGCGCATCTATGAGCGGATGATCCATAACGACTTGCCTGCCCAACGGAAGCACGATACGCTTGATAATGCGCTCGACATGATCATCATCCAGGAATTTGTAGCCGGTCTCGCGCACGCGGCCATTCTTTTCCACAAAGACGATATACGGTCCATTCACCATAATTTCGGTGATGTCGGTGCGTTCGATAAGAGGTTGGATGGGACCATAACCGAAGGTCTCATTCAACACACCGGTGATGAAATCCTCTTGGGAGAGACTCGGCGGAAGCCTGAAATTGGCGCTGCCGATGAGTTGCTGCAACCTCTCAAGGGCCATCTTTTCATATTCCGGCGTGCGCTCCAACGGCAAATCAAGAGGGATAGTGGGAGCCAGGAATTTCTGCCGCAGGTTATCGGCAATCTGCAACTGCATACGCAAAAGCGCCGCCTCCCTGTCAGTAATAAAACCGCGTTGCCGGGGCGTGCCTGGCGGATCAGGCTCAATCGGACGAAACATCGGATCCGGCTCTTCTTTCTTCTCGACTTTTGGCTGTACCACCGGCGCCGGTTCGGGATGTGAAGGCGGTTCAGCCTGGTCTCGACGTTTAAATAGTGACATAGCGCCTCCTAATAGTGACTTTTAACAGAGAAGAGAGGATTTTCCTTATTCGAGATAATAGCACAATTCTATGAGCGTGTCAATAATCGCTCTTACCAAAAATTAACCGGACATCGCAAAGTACTATTTACAGCAAAATAGCATATAATGACAATAATAATCCAGAATCAGTGAAGGATAGTAGAATGATCTCAGCAGCGAAAGGAGATCACCACATGACAAATCAATGGCGGCGTGCTGTTTGGGCGGGCATCGTTCTTTCATGTTTTGCCGTTGGCGCACTGGGCCAGGCGGCTGCAGGAGTCAAAGTGTTCCCAGCCGAGGCAAGTGTTGCCGTCGGACAAACCATCGAAGTGACCATACAAGCCGAAAATGTCTCCAACCTTTTCGGCATCGAATTATCCATCCGGTTCAACGCCAGTGTGCTTGAAGTCGTTGATGCCGATGCCAACAAACCAGGAACACAAATCACGGCAGGTGGGTTCTTGAGTCCCGATCTCGAAACAACCAACGAAGTCGCAAACGACGTTATCAACTACGCCGTGCAGCAAGTCAGCCCGCACAATCCTGTAAGCGGCAATGGCGTGCTCGCGCGGATCACATTTCGCGCCAAAACCGCCGGGACGTCGAACATTGCATTGGAAGATGTGTTCTTGTTCGATCAAAACGGCAATGGCATCACCACGGTCCTGCATAACGGCGTGTTGAGTGTGACTTCCTCCGGCGGACAAGCGCCTACCGCTACGCCAGCGCCGCCCGCGCCAACGACAGCGCCGGCTACGTCACAACCGACCGCCACACCAGCGCCCGTGAGCGCGCCGGCTGCATCCACTGGCTACAACTGCACCAACATTCAAGGCTACCACATCGTCAAACGCGGCGAAACGCTGTACGCCATCGCGCGCGCCTATGCGACCGATCCGTATGCCATTGGCGCGTGCAACCCTACGATCAATCCACGCCGGATTCACGCCAGCAACCACCTGGCAATCCCTTACGCGCCGTGGACGCCTCCACCCGGCCCGACCGCCGAGCGACAATTCGGCCCTAGCTTGATTCCCGCGCCAGTCCCGACGCCGGAGCCAGGTTGCCGCGCCCGGCACGTCGTCCAGCCAGGCGAGACGCTGACCGCCATCGGATTGCGCTATAGCACCGATCTGTGGAACATCGCCCGCGCCAACCGCATCTACAACCTGCACCTGATCCACGCCGGGCAAGTGTTGTGCATCCCCTGAACCTGGCGTAGTAGCGACTTCAGTCGCCACTACCCGTTCAGAACGTAGTAATACACCGTCACGCCGCTGTAAGAGCGTTGCTCCAGCAAACGCGCGTGGCTGTCGAGCCACTGTGCAACCAATTCCCGCTCATCCCACAGCGCCACTTCAGAATACACCAACCACACGTGGGTGTAATTCCGCAACAGCTTCTTCATCTCCGTGTCCACATACGCCATATCCACCTGGTAGCTCCCATCTTCTTTTTTCCAGTTGGTGAAGGGCGCCTCGGCCCACGGATCTAGCGGCGCTTCCGCATAGTACGCTACAACGTAGTGGTTGTAGGGGATCTGAAACAGCAGAAGTTCGTCGGGGCGGCGAGCCGCTTCAATGTAGCGCGTCGCCGCCTGGAATTGTGGTTTGATTGGGAGCGTGGCCTGTCGGTACAGACCAACACCGTTCAAAAATAGCACGTGCAACAGCAAAATAACAATCGCCCAATGCCGGAAGTGGTGAATCGTCGCCAGTCCAGCGCCCGCCAGCACATAGAAGGCCGGCGCAGCCCAGATCAGATAGCGGTCGGTGAAGATCGAGCCGCGCAGCGAGACCAGCCACAGCAACAACAGCGGAACGAGCATCCACACCCACAGTTGCGCCAGGGCCTCAAGCCGCCGCCGCCAGGCCAGCGCGCCCATCCCGACCAGGGCTAGCGCCCCGAAAAAGAGCGCCACATACACGGTGAAACGCCCGCTGAGCAGACCGCCCTGCGCCACACCGAGCGTCCATCCGCTGTAAAGCGCCGTCGTCATCTCCGCCAGGGAATATGCCGGATACCCGGTTTCCCGCTCACCGAGCAACAGCGGCGCTACCCAGCGCAACATCGGCAGGTAGGGAAGCGTTAGCAGTGTCAGCACAGCCAGCCCACCCCACCACGCGTGTCTACGCCGGCGTGGATGCAGCCAGAACCACAGCACTTCCACAGGGATGAGGAACGCCGCCAGGAGATGACTATAGAAGGCGAGGCTGGTGGCAATCAATACCGTCGCCCACCAGCGCCAGCCTGGACGGACACAGGCGCGATCCAGCGCATAGAGCGCCAACAGCACCAGCATCGGCGTCCACGTG
>DAOLUH010000008.1:0-132591 GCA_035420085.1 Anaerolineae bacterium | reverse complement strand
TTGACGACAATGTTAAAAATCACTACCCATCAAACCATGATTGACAGAGTACTAGCACCATGAGTATGTTGGCTTGCAAACGTTGGCAGATTGCGCCACCGGCGCCCCCGGTGTTTTTTGAACGTTTGCCTTCTGTTCCTCCCCTGGTGGCTCAAATACTTTACAATCGCGGCATCGCTACTCCTCAGGAGGCTGAGGCTTTCCTTGAAGGGACTTTTGAATCCGATAATCCCTTCCGCATGAAAGATGTTGATGTGGCTGTGACTGTGCTCCGTAAAGCCATCGCGCGGCGCGATCCAATCGTCATCTACGGCGATTATGATGTGGATGGCGTCACAGCTTCAGCGATCCTGGTGCAAACCCTGGAATCGTTGGGCGCGCAGGTCAAAGTCCACATTCCTAACCGGGTGGACGAGGGGTATGGGCTGAACGTTGAGGCTATCACCGAGCTGGCGCGGTGTGGGGCGCGCGTCCTCATCACCGTGGACTGTGGGATTCGCTCCCTCGAAGAGGTGGCAATCGCGCGCCAGCTTGGTATGACGGTGATTGTGACCGATCACCATCATATCGGGCCGGCGCTGCCCCAGGCGGATGCCGTCATCAATCCCCGGCGCGCGGATTGCGCTTACCCGTTCAAGGACCTGGCGGGCGTGGGCGTCGCTTACAAGCTCGCCCAGGCGTTGCTGCGCACGAATAAGCAAGTTCCTCTCTCCACCACCCAATCTTCTCTCGACGAGGCTGAACTGCTGGACCTGGTCGCTTTGGGGACTGTTGCGGATATGGTGCCGTTGTTGGGCGAAAATCACATGTTGGTCTTGAAGGGCCTGGTCAGCATCAACGAAGCGCGCCGTCCGGGATTGAGCGCGTTGATGGCGCTTTCCGGGGTTGCGCCGGGAGCCGTTACCACTAAATCCATCGGCTTCGTGCTGGCGCCGCGTCTCAACGCCGCCGGGCGCATCCGTGAGGCGATGACCTCGCTGCACCTTTTGTTGGCTTCGGATATGAAGTGCGCGCTGCCGCTGGCCCAAGAGCTGAATGATTTGAATGAAGAGCGGCGCAACCTGACTTTATGCGTCCAAGAGCGCGCCCGCGAGCTGGTCACAGCGCGGGGCGATGTCCCGCCGCTGCTGTTCGCGGCGTCGCCCGACTTCCCCCACGGGGTAGTGGGGTTGGCAGCCAGCCGGCTCCTCGACGAGTTTTACCGCCCGGCGATAGTCGTCTCCATTGAGGACGAGTGGAGCAAAGGCTCGGCGCGCTCCATCCCCGAATTTCACATCACCGAGGCGCTGGATGCGGTGAGCGACTTGTTGCTGCACCACGGCGGCCATTCGGCGGCGGCCGGCTTCACCATTGCGACTGATCGCTTGCCTGATCTGGAGACGCGCCTGCTGACGCTGGCCCGCGAGCAATTCGCCGGGCTGACCCTGGCCCCCATCCTCCAAATTGACGTTGAGGTGGCGCTCGATAATCTTTCCTGGGACCTCTACCACGCGCTGGAGCGCCTGGAACCTTTCGGCTACGGCAACGCCGAGCCGGTTCTCGTCAGCCGAGACGTGCGGGTGATTGATTACCGCGCGGTAGGCGCCGAAGGTCGTCACCTCAAGCTGCGCCTGGCCGATGATCGCGGCGTGGTGTGGGACGCTATCGCTTTTCGACAGGGAGAATGGGTTGGTCGCCTGCCGCGCCGGATTGACCTGGCTTATCTTCTGGAAGCCAACACGTGGAATGACCGTGTGAGCCTCCAACTCAACGTGAAAGATATCCATTTTCCGGGCGAAGATTGAGAGAATCGGCGAATGGAGAATCAGCGAATGAGCGAATTCTCCCACGACCTATACCCCACAACCCGCAATCCATAAGGAGTGACCTATGCGCATTCTTGTAACCGGCGCGGCTGGATTTATTGGCAGTAATCTCGCAGAAGCCTTGCTGCAACGTGGCGACGTTGTGGCTGGACTGGACAACTTCAACGACTATTACAGCCCGGCGCGGAAGCGCGCTAACGTCGCGGCGCTGGCGGCGTATCCAGCCTTTACGATGTACGAAGCCGACCTGCGCGACGAGGACGCCGTGAAGCGCATCCTCGCCGGGGGGCATTTCGACGCGGTGGCGCATCTGGGCGCGATGGCGAACGTGCGCTACTCCATCGAGCGCGCGCCGCTCTACACCGACGTGAACATTCGCGGCACGGTGAACGTGCTCGAAGGTGCGCGTCTCGCGGGGACGCCGCACATTGTTTTCGCCTCCACGTCGTCGGTCTACGGCAAGACGGCGCAGATTCCCTTCGTCGAAACCGACCCGTTGGGCCAGCCGCTCGCGCCGTATCCCGCGAGCAAAATCGCTGGCGAGCTGATGGGTTACACCTATCACAACCTCTTCAACCTTTCGTTCACGGCGGTGCGCTTCTTCAGCGTCTACGGCCCGCACGGACGTCCCGACATGATGCCTTACATGATCACCGACAGCATTGTTCTTGACAAAACCTTCAAGCTGTACGACGCCGGCGAGATGTGGCGCGACTGGACTTACGTGGGCGACATCGTGCGTGGGGTGATCGCTGCGCTGGAGACGCCCCTGGGCTACGAGCGTGTGAATCTGGGACGCGGCGAGCCGGTGCGCATGGCCGACTTCGTCGCCCTTGTCGAGCGTCTCGTAGGCAAGCCCGCACGCATGGACACGCCGCCCGCCCCCGCCAGCGAACCGCCGATCACCTACGCCGACATCACCAAAGCGCGCACGTTACTCGGCTACGATCCGCAAGTTTCCGTGGAGGAGGGGATGACGCGATTTTGGGAGTGGTATAAAGCTGAGGTACTGCAATGAGCACGTGCATCTTCTGCAAAATCGCGCGTGGGGAAGCCAGGTCCTGGAAAGTGTATGAGGACGAGAGTGTCTATGCGTTTCTGGACATCAATCCCGTCAGCGAATATCACACGTTGGTCATCCCCAAAGCCCATTACGAGAATATCTTCGACGTTCCAGAACACGAACTCCTCCGGGTGATGGCTGTAGTGAAAAAGCTGGTGGTTTTGTACCGGGAGCGACTGGGGATCAACCACGTGCAGATTATCAACAGCTCCGGGCGGGAAGCGCAGCAGGATGTGTTTCACATGCATTTCCATATCGTGCCCAGGAAAGCGGGCGATGGGCAGAACGTGGTGTGGCGGACACATCCTGAATGGCGGGAGAAGTTCGACGCGATGGTGGAACGGTTAAAGTAGGGGCAAGGCATCCCTACATAATCATGCAGGGTCAGGTATGGTGGAATCCCGAAAGGATTTGTTGAGCGAGGTTCGGCGGGGGATGCGCGGGGACGGTCGGTGGCGTGGTAGGGGCGAGGCATCCCTACATGATCATGCAGGGTCAGGTATGGTGGAATCCCGAAAGGATTTGTCTAGCGAGGTTCGGTGGGGGATGCCTCGCCCCTACTGCCCTGGCGAGGATATTGATAGAACATTGATGGACACAATCGTTATCACCGGCGAACACCTGACGATGGAAGACGTCGCCGCCGTGGCGGCGGGGGCGCGGGCGGCGCTCGCGCCTTACGCGGCGGAGGCGATGGCGCGTTCGTGGGCAGGCGTGCAGACGCTCCTGGCGGACGGCGAGATTGCCTACGGCATCACGACGGGCTTCGGGGCGTTCAAGGGGCGCATCATCCCGCCGCACGAGGTCGCGGCGTTGCAGCGCAATCTGGTGCTGAGCCACGCGGCCGGCGTCGGCCCGGCGTTGGACGCGCAGACGGTGCGCGCGGTGATCGCGGTGCGCGTCAACACACTGGCGATGGGTTATTCCGGCATCCGCCCGCAGACGGTGGAGGCGCTGCTGGCGCTGTTGAACGCGGACATCGTGCCGGTGATTCCCGCGTATGGCTCGCTCGGCGCAAGCGGCGATCTGGCCCCGCTGGCGCATCTGGCGTGTGTCCTCATCGGCGAAGGCGAGGCGCTGTACGACGGGGAACGGCTGACCGGCGCTGAGGCGTTACGGCGCGCTGGCTTGCCGCCGGTGGTTTTGGGCGCGAAGGAAGGGCTGGCGCTGCTCAATGGCACGGCGATGACCACGGCGATTGGCACGCTGGTCACGCTGCGCGCGGAGAATCTGGTGCGCGCCGCCGACATCGCGGGGGCGCTCTCGTTGGAGGCGCTGCGCGGCACGGCCACGGCCTTCGATCCGCGCATCCACCTCGTCCGCCCGCACCCGCGCCAGGTAGACGCTGCCGCTTACGTTCGCCGCCTGCTGGAAGGCAGCACGTTTGTCCGCCCCCACGATCCCCGCGACATTCAGGACGCCTACAGCTTGCGCTGCATCCCGCAAGTCCACGGGGCGGTGCGCGATACGGTCGCCTACGCGCGCTGGGCGCTGGAAATCGAGCTGAATGCTGTCACCGATAACCCGCTCATTTTCTTCGAGCCGGATGGCAGTTCGGCAGACCTCACTGCAAGCCGCCCGGTGGTGCTTTCCGGCGGGAATTTCCATGCGGAGCCGGTGGGGTTGGCGCTGGATTATCTCAAGTTGGGGCTGACGGATTTGGGCAACATCAGCGAGCGACGCACGGCGCGGTTGGTGGACGAGACGTTGAATCACGGGCTGCCGCCGTTCCTCACGCGGCACGGTGGCTTGGAGAGCGGCTTTATGCTCGCACAGTACACGGCGGCGGCGCTGGCCTCGGAGAACAAGGTACTGGCGCATCCTTCGACTGCGGATACAATTCCCACATCGGCCAACACTGAGGATCACGTGAGCATGGCGACAAACGCGGCGCATCACGCCCGCCAGGTGGTGGAGAACGTGGAGCGCATCATCGCCATTGAGCTGTTGGCGGCGGCGCAGGGCATTGATTTTCGCCGTCAGCAGTTGGGCGCGTCCGCTCGCCTGGGGCAGGGCACGGCGGCAGCCTTCGCGGCCATCCGCGCGCGCGTCCCCTTCCTCGAACACGACGCGCCGCTTTCCCCGCTCATCGCGGCGGTGCACGAGCTGGTGGCGAGCGGCGATTTGGTGGCAGCGGTGGATGGGTAGGTGGGTTTTGGGTTATGGGTTTTGGGTTATGGGTTGGGGGTTGTGGGAAAATTTGCTCATTCGCTGATTCTTGATTCGCTGATTCTTATGACAACACGAGCACTTGTTACCGGAGCCACAGGCTGCGTCGGCGCGAACATCGTCGAGGCGTTGCTGGCGCGCGGATATGCAGTGCGGGCGCTGCAGCGCGCTGCGTCGAAGCTGGACGCGCTGGCGGGGCTGGCCCCGGAGTACGCGATTGGCGATGTGATGGATGAGTCGTCGCTGCGCGCGGCGATGGTGGGCTGCGAGCTGGTCTTCCACGCGGCGGCGGTCTCGCAGTATTGGCGCAACAAGCCGGAGGCGATCTACGCGGCGAATGTCGAGGGGACGCGCAACGTGCTGCGCGCGGCGCTGGCGCAGGGCGTGCGGCGCGTCGTTTTCACCAGCTCGGTGGCGGTGCTCGGTGTTCCCACGCGGCGCGGGCAGCTATTGGATGAGTCTGCGACATTCAACCTGCGCCCGGAGCAGTTCCACTATGGTCATAGCAAGGTGTTGGCCGAAGCGGAAGTGCGGCGCGCCGTGGCCGAGGGGTTGGACGTGGTCATCGTCAACCCCGTGTCGGTGATCGGGCAGCGCGACGTGCATTTTGTGGGCGGCGAAATCCTGCGGACAGCGAAGCGCGGTTTGCTCATTGGCGCGCCGCCGGGCGGGATGGGCATCGTCTCGGCGAAGGCGACCGGCGAAGGACACGTGTTGGCGGCGGAACGCGGGCGCACCGGCGAGCGGTACATTCTCAACGGCGAGAATATCTCACACCGCGCGCTGATGGCGCTGGCGGCGGAGGCGACAGGCGGGCGCGCCCCATGGTTCACCATCCCCCGCGTGATGATGACGCCGCTTGCCGCGCTGGTTGATTTGCTAAACCGTGCTCGTCGCGCCGCGCCGTTGGTGGACGGCAGCCAGTTGCACTTGAGCGCACGCGACATGTACTTCGATGGCAGCAAAGCCGCACGCGAACTGGGCTTTACCAGCGGCTCAGCGCGCGTCGCGATAGCGGAGGCTTGGGACTGGTATCGTGAGCACAACCTTTTGTAAGAGCAACGCGCCGATGTATCCCCCCCTGTCTACTGTCTACTGTCTACTGTCTACAGATTGGGGCCATGTATCTAAAATCTGACCGCGACCTGTATCGCCGCCGCAGACGGATTCCCTGGGTGCGCCTGTTGAGCCTCCTCGTGTTGATCGGCGCGGGCGCTTACGTCGTCAGTACGATTCTGGCGAACACGAAAACCCCCGTTCGCGTGCAGAATACGCCCACACCCGCGCCCACATCCACGCCATCCCCGGCGATTTACGTCGCCCAGGCCGAAGATGCCTACTGGGCCGGCAATGTGGAAGCCGCGATAGACGCTTATCAGCGGGCGTTGGACATTGAGCCAAACCAATTTGATATTTACCTGGCGCTGTCGCGGCTACTGACGTTCCAATCGCAGCCGGAACGCGGCCTGGAAATGGCCCGCGAGGCGCTGCGCCGCCAGCCGGAAAGCGCCCGCGCCTGGGCATTGCTGGGGATGGCCTACGACTGGTTGGGATTGCCGTTGGATGCCATCGAAGCGTGCGAGAAGGCCGTGTCCCTCGATCCGACGCTGCCGGAAGCTTACGCATATCTGGCTGAGGCGTATATTGACGGCGGCAACTGGTTCGCCGCCAACGGCGCTATCGCGACCGCGATGGCGTTGGACGCTACCAACATTGATGTGTTGCGGAATCGCGGCTACGTTTTGGAGAACCAGGGCAACTACTATGGCGCGATTGCGGCGTACCGCGAGGCGTTGAAGGTTAACGATCGGTTGGTTCACCTGCACATGGCGATTGGTCGCAACGCTAACGCGCTTGGCAATTGGACGCTGGCGGTGCAGGCATACAGTGATGCTGTGGAAGCCGACCCGAATCACGTCCCGGCGCTCGCGCGTCTGGGGTTGGTGTTGCTCCTCACCGGCGATTACGACAAGGCGAAGATCAACCTGAGCAAAGCGATCAAACTGGACCCTACGTTTGGCGAAGCCTACGCGCACATGGGCACGCTCTATTTCCAACAGCGCAATTACGAAGACGCCATTGAGATGTTCAAACCCGCGATCCGCTACAGTGAGGCGCGCTCGCGGCGGCGGACGGTCTATCTGGTCATCACACTGGAAGACATCAACGCGATCGGCGTTGAACCGGCGGGCGCGGAAGTGGCGCGCGCGGCGTTTGTTCACCCGATCAGCTTCGAGACGCCGCTGCGCGGGACGTTGGAGGGCAAAACCGGCGGCTCGCAGGTGACGGGAACGGTGCGGTTCGACGTGCTGAGTGGTCGCTATGCGATCGAGATGGCAGGGTTGCCGCCAGCGCCGACCGGCAAGGTCTACATCGGCTGGTTTGTGCCCTTGCAGTTGCCGGAGCGGATTCTGGCGCGCACCGATGCCATTTTCCCTGCGCCGGATGGTCGCGTGCAGTTTGCGGGAGATGTGGGGCGTGTCAAAGGCCCGGCGATTGAGACGTATTACACGATGGCCTTGTCCTATTACCTGCTCGATCAGTGCAATGAAGCTCTCCCCTACATTGACGCTGCACTGCGCCTTGACCCCGAAGACGCCAATGCTCTGCAGACGCGGAAACTCTGTCAACAATGAATGAGCGAATGAGCGAATCGGCGAATCAGCGAATCAGCGAATCGGCAAATCAGCAAATCGGCGAAGCAGAACATGGTGAATAAGGCAGATGCTCATGCTAAAGTTGTCAGAGAGGTCGAGGGGCCGCGACTTTCGACTTTGGCCTATGCGCACAGGATCGCACCCTACCTTTTGATGCTGTTGGGGGTGTTATTTCTCTATCGTCGGTTGGCGGCGGGATGGGTGCTGGCCGGCGGCGATTTGCAGACCTATTTCTTCCCCTATTGGACGGCTGTCGCGCGCGCTGTCCAGGCGGGACGGCTGCCGTTGTGGAACCCCTACCTTTTCGCCGGCGCGCCGCTCCTGGCGAACTCCCAGGCCGGCGTGTTTTATCCGCTCAACTGGCCGTTGTGGCTGCTTGCCGGGCCGTCGCTAGCGGGGATGACGCGCGCGTTGCACTGGAGCGTGCTGTTGCACCTGGGCCTGGCTGCGGTGAATGTCGCCATCCTCGCGCGCCGTCTGGGGCTGCGCCCGTGGAGTGCAGCTTTGAGTGGTCTACTCTATGCCGGGAGCGGCTACCTGGGCGTTCACGTGGAACATCTCAATCAGTTGCAGGGAATGGCGTGGCTGCCGTTGATGTTTCTTCCGGTAGACGGTAGACGGCAGACGGTAGACAGGGGGGGAAGTGCGGGAGTAGGGGCGTGTGGGAGAGTGGGAGAGCGGGGAGGTTTGCCTTCGCCGGTGAGTGTGGGGGCGCTGGCGCTGATTGCGCTGGCGGGGCACACGCAGATGGCGTTTATTGCGGTGGTGGGATTGGTGGTGTGGGTTGTGGGGGGAGAGTTGCCGGTTGCAGGTTGCAGGTTGAAAGTTGGAACCCGTCTACCGTCTACTGTCTACCGGCTACTGTCTCGCTTTCTCCCCTTCGTCCTTGCCGGTTTGATCGCCGCTGCGCAGCTCGTGCCGACTATTGAGTTGGCGCGCTTCTCGCCGCGCAGTGGCGGGTTGCCGTGGCGCGAGGCGGTGTCCTTCTCCGTGCGGCCCTGGGAGCTGCCGCGCGCGCTTCTTCCGCCATACTTGTGGCCTCCGCTGCTGCCCGAAGCTGTCGCCTACATCGGGCTGGCGGGGATGGCGCTGGTGGCCTGGGGGGGATGGCGCGCGCTGCGCCAACGTGACCGCTATGGCCTCGCGCTGGTTCTTCTGGGCGGGGTGGGGGTGTTCCTCGCGGTGGGAGGGTATAATCCACTGTACCTCGCGGCGGCGCGGTTGGGCGCGCCGGGATTCGCGCATTTTCGCGCGCCCGCGCGTTTTCTGGCACTCTACGTGCTGGCGGCGGCGCTGCTGGCGGGGATGGGGCTAGAATCACTACTAGCCACAGAGGTACAGAGAACACAGAGAAAGCTTGACAAAAACTTCTGTGCTCTCCGTGTTTTTGTGGTCAAATTCGCGCCGCTGGCGTTGGTTGGCGTGGCCTTTGTGGAATTGGCCTGGTCCGCCGAGCACATGCCGCACGCCGACGCCACGGCCCCGCGCGCCTACACCGATCTCCGTCCAGCGACGGCGCATCTTGTCGCGGCGGCGCGCCTGGACGCCGACGCGGACCAGCCGCCAGGTCGCTTCCTCAGCCTCTCACCCACGCTGTTCGAGGCTGGCGACGAAACGGAGATTGAGGCGGTATACGGCGCAGCGCTTTCTCCCGATGCGCTCTGGGCCTACGAGGTCGCCGTCAAGCAGCGCGAGGTGTTAGCGCCTAACCTGCTGCTGGCGTTCGAGGTTCCTGCTGTGGATGGCTACGATGGCGGCTTGCTCCCGCTGCGCCATTACGTCGCTTTCTCGCGCCTCTTCCTGCCTGAGGGAACGCTGGATGGGCGTCTGCGCGAAAACCTGACGACAATTCCCGAAGGCCGCTGGCTCTCCTTGCTCGGTGTGCGCTTTCTGATGACAGATAAGACGGGCGACGCCTGGGCAGATGGCGTCTTTTATGACCGCCAGTTCCAGCCGCACCTGGAAGCCGGGGAAGCATTGACACTGGCCTGGCTGCCAGTGGATTTCGAGGCCGACACGTTGGGCTGGCTGTACAGCGGCGCCGGGGAAGTTGTCGTCACGACGGCGTCTGGCGAGTCTATCACACTGCCGTTGCCTTTCCGCGATCCAGACCAGGGCGCATATCGTCTGCCACTGGGCGTAGTTACACCGGCGGCCTCATTGACCGTGCGCGCTGCGGCGGGCGGCTTGACGTTGCTGGGGGCCAGTCTCATTGACGGGCGCACCGGCGCGTTCTATCCGCTGGCGCTGTCGGATTATTTCCGCCTCGTCCATTCCGGCGACGTGAAAATCTACGAAAATACGCGCGTGTTGCCGCGCGCGTTCCTGGTTCATGAGGCGCGTTGCGTCGCCACGGACGACGACGCGCTGGCGCTGATGCGTGATCCGGCCTTTGATCCGGCGCTGCAGGCGGTGGTCAATTGTGAGAGCCTGGTGGTGGATGTTCCAGATACGGCGGCTTTGGCTGCGGCAGAGTCGGTGACAGTCGTGCGCTACACGGCTGAGGAGATCGTGCTTGATCTCACCATCACCGCTCCGGCGCTGTTGGTGCTGGCCGATGCCTGGTATCCAGCCTGGAAGGTACAAGTACAATCTCTCGCGCCAGACGGCGTTGTGGCGACTCGCCGCGAGAATGTTCTGCGGACGGATGTGCTGTTCCGGGGGGTTCCGGTTGAACCGGGGGTATGGCGCGTTGCGTTTGCTTATCGCGTGACCCCGGTGTTTGCCGGGATAGGATTAAGTATCTTGGGCGTGATAGGGTTAGTTTGCTATAACTGTTACAAATTGCAATTGTGTTATTGTTCGAAAAAGGATATAATCAAATCATAAGCCTTAACCATTGCGAATGAAAGTCATCAACACCAAAAGAATGAAGTGCAATATACGTTTTTCAAACATTAACCAAACGGTTATCATATAGCTTCGTTGCTGACCTCCTTTCGTGCTATAATGAAGCAGCAACAAACATAGAGGTGGACATGGGTGCAAAAATTTTGTATATTGAAGACAATCCCGGGAACCGTATGCTAGTACGCCGCATCCTCTTGGTTGAAGATTATGACGTTTTTGAGGCCGAGGACGGGCCTACGGGCATCGAGATCGCCTTGCGCGAGAAACCTGATCTTATCCTGATGGATATGAACCTTCCCGACCTTGATGGCTATGAGCTGACCAAGCGTATGCGCGCCATCCCAGAATTGACCGGCATTCCGATTATCGCCATGACCGCTAACGTCATGCAGGGTGATCGTGAAAAAACGCTTGCGGCAGGCTGCAGCGGCTATATCCCAAAACCGATTGACGTTGATGAACTGCCGCTGCAAATCGCGCGGTTTCTCAAGGCGAGTGGTTATAAAGGCGATTATTGATCCCGCCGCACTGTGGGAAACAAACGATGAAGTGGAAATCTATTGCGCCAACCGATGCCGTCATTTTGATCGTTGAGGACAACCTCAACAATTTCATCTTGATGACGCGCTTGTTGGCTTTTCTGGGCATAAAAAAATGCGAGTGGAAAGCCTCTGGCTGGAAGGTGCTTGAGTTTGCGGAAACCTTGGGAAAGGTTGACGTCATTCTGATGGACATTGCGCTCCCGGAAGCTGACGGTTATCAATCTCTGGCCTCATTACGTTCGCATCCCCGTTTCCAAAACGTACCCATTATCGCGGTGACGGCTGACGTATCTGCGAAAAATATGACACACGCGCGCGCGGCGGGTTTCGATGGATTCATCGGCAAACCACTGGATCCTGATCGCTTTCCAGAGCAGGTACGCCGGATTTTAGCAGGTGAGGAGGTATGGGAACGCGAATAGTCGCAGGCGCTGCTGCCGCCCGTGGCCTACGCTCAATCCCCACAACCGGGATGCGCGGAGGACTGGGGCGAACCCTGTTGACCGCTTTTCTCATATTGACCATCCTTCCTTTAGCTTTGATCGGAGGATACGCTGCCCAGAACAACCGCCGCAATCTTCAGGAAGAAGTGAAGAGCAAGTTGCAGGCGGTCGCTACATTAAAAGGTGAGGAATTGCACCAGTGGTTTGAGCACATTCAGCAGCTCGTGCTGACGCCCATCTTGTGGGAAGGGGACGCCTCTGCTGATGAACGTGAAGCCTGGTGGCTAGACATCAGTACGCAGGAACCGGATTTGATGGGGGTGGCGCTCATCAACCAGAATCGGCGTGAACTTTGGGCGCTTGGGATGTGTCGAAGCGCCACATTGGTGGCTACCTTGCCTGTCCTTGCGCCAGACGAGGCTGCATCGGTCACTTCCGGGGATCGGAATTCAGGTTTCCCGCCAGGACAGTTCGTTCTAGCGAGCGCCGACGTTAACACGTGGTTGTTGGTCTATGGCACGCAGCAGCGCACTGTCGGCCTGTGTCTGCGGGGAACTGCGTTAGCCCGGATCATTCAGTACGACGCATTGCTCGACAAAGCCTTGATCGGCGCGACGGGGAAAGTGTACCTGGTTTCTCAATCGCGGATCTGGCCGGGGGGCGCAGAAGCCGTGGTCGTCAAGGACGAAGGCGGGCAACCGCATCTTTCAGGCAACGGCGTGTATGTCAATCACCTGAACATCCCGGTGATCGGCGCTTATTACTACCTGGATGATTTCGATGTCGGCGTTCTGGTTGAACAGGCGCAGTCCGAGACCCTGGAATCCACCGACCGGATTGCGGCGACGCTGATCGCCCTTGTCCTGACCGTGGCCCTGGCGACGACGATCATTGCAGCCGTCGTGATCCGGCAAATTACCCGCCCTGTCATCCGGCTGACAGAATCCGCCGTGGCGATGGCGGAAGGCGACCTGGCGCAGCATCTGGCGGTGACATCCCGCGATGAAATCGGCATCTTGACGTATGTTTTCAACGAGATGGCCGCAGATCTCAAGTCGCTCTACGAGGACCTGGAAGCCAAAGTGGCAGAGCGCACGCAGCGTTTGCAGCAGGCGAACTACCTGATTCAGCGCCGCGCCCTGCATCTACAGGCCAGCCAGGAAGTTGCTCAAGCCATCACCTCGGTACGCGACCCGGCTTTATTGCTCAACCAGGTCGCGGATTTGATTCGTCAAAGTTTTGTATATGCGTCGGTAGCGATTTATATTGTTGAACCTGGTGGAGGGGAAATACGATTGCGCGCACACAGTCCGGCTACTCGCAGTGAGACCGTCGTGGATGTCGCTGATCAAGGCGCCTGGAGCGAGCACGTATATGCTGGCGACGGCTCCATCATCGAGCGCGCGGCGCGCAAACGCATCGCGCTCGTTGAACATCAGCAGACGGACGAGACGGTGGAGTGGTACCGGCGCACTTTGAGCCGGGTGGCGCTGCCCTTGCGGATGGGCGATCGCGTGTTGGGCGTGCTGGCCGTGCTGAGTACCGAACACGAGGGCATTCAGGAGGACGAACTGGAAATCCTGGAATTGCTCGCCGGGCAGGTGACCATTGCTTTGGAGAATGCCAGGGCCTACGAGCGTGAGCGTTTGGCCGCTCAACGCCTGGAAGAGGCTGAGGTGTTCAAAGGGCGTTTTCTGGCGAATATGTCTCACGAATTGCGCGAACCCCTGAACACAGTCATCGGTTTTTCACGTTTGATGATCAAGGGCATTGATGGCCCGATGACGCCCCAACAAATGCAAGACATACAGCGCATCTACGATGATGGGCAGCGTCTATTGTTCCTGATCAACGACATCCTGGCGATTTCACAAATTCAGGCCGGCATGTTGGAATTAAAACTCCAACCGGTGCAACTGAAAGACCTGGTGGAGGCCGTGATGCCCACAGCCAGCGCCCTGGTGCGTGGAAAGGATATTGAACTGGCCTACGAGATTCCCGTGGATTTACCTGCCCTATATGCTGATCCAACTCGACTGCGACAGGTGCTCGTGCACCTCTTCAACAACGCGGCGAAATTCACCGAGCGCGGGCGGATCGAACTCAAAGCGTGGACGAACGAAGACCAGATTTACGTGAGTGTGAGTGACACCGGTGTGGGTATTCCCCCAGAGGATCTCGAGCGGCTTTTTGTCCGCTTCGAGAAAGGCGCGGATAAAGAGGGGCGTTGGCAAGCCGGCATCGGTTTGGGATTGGCGCTGAGCAAGGAGTTCGTCGAAATGCACGGGGGACATATCTGGGTCAACAGCGAGGTCAACAAAGGCAGCACTTTCACCTTCTCTCTGCCTTGCTATGCAGCCGCCGAGGATGGGAGGAAATGATGAACAGGGATGACGTCTCTGCCCAGGAAGCCTCTGACATTCTGTCAAAGATACTGCCGTGGCGTGAGCAGCTTTTTGAACGCATATTGCGCGTGGTCACCATTGTGGCCCTGCCGATGGTTGTGGTAGGGCTATATTACATTGCTCTCACCCAGGAATTCTGGTTGATGGCCGTGGTTATCGTCAGCTACCTCGCCGTGGTGTTGGCTGCTTTTGCCCCCCGTATCCCTTATTCAGTGCGGGTTTGGGTGTTTCTCGTGGTTATCCTTGTTCTGGGAACAGGCGATCTGCTGACTTACGGGTGGGGAGAGGATGGGCGGATCTATTTGCTGACCGCCACGATTTTCGCAACGATCTTTCTGGGAGGGCGGCAAAGCGCCATTGTTTTGGTTGCCGCGTGTCTCATTTTGACAACCTTCGTCATCCTGGTTAGTTTTGGTCTAATTGGTACCCTACAACATCCGGGCGGCGTTTACGATCCGACCTTGCTGGTCAGTGGGCTGATTGTCTTTATCATCTGTGCGGTGGCGCTTTTTACGGCCAGTAACACCTTATTCCCACGCATTTTCGCCAATGTGCAGCACAGCGCGCAGCTTTCTGAAGATTTGGAAGCGCGGCAGGTCGCTCTGGGCGAACGGATGCGCGCGCTGCAAGAAGCCAACCTGAGTTTGCAACGCCGCGCTCTGTATCTGGATGCCACCGCGCAGGTGTCTCAGGCCCTCATGACAGTGTTCGATGCCGAGGCGTTGTTGGAACAGGCCGTGCAATTGATCAGCCGCCATTTCGACGTGGCCTATACGGCGATCTTCTTGCCGGATGAAACCGGGACATGGCTTGTCTTGCGCGCCGCCTCTTCGAGCGCCGGGCGCAGGTTGGTGGCCCAAGGCTATCGCCTTAACCGCAGCGACCAAAGCGTGGTGGTGCGAGTCGCGGAGACCCAGCGCCCCCACATCGCGGTACGAACCAGCGACGTGGCGATGGATGCGGCGCATTTCGCCACCAACCCCGATCCGGCGACGAGCCGTTCAGCGGTTGTTTTGCCCTTGATGCTTTCGGGCGAGTTGTTGGGCGTGTTGGACATCCATTCGGCAGAAATTGACTTCGATCAGGATGACGTGCGTACTTTGCAGGGCCTGGCCTGGCAGTTGGCGATTGCGCTAGACAACGCTCGACGCTTGAGCGCGGAAGCCTCGATCCTGGAGACGGCCAACCCCTTCTATCGCCTGGCTGGGCGCTTGGGCGCAACGCAGACTGAAACGGATGTCTACGCTGGGGTGCTGGAAATCGTTCAGGGTTTCAACCCTGGTCAGGCCTACATCGTGCGCGCTGCGCAGAAAACGGATTCACTGTATTTTGTGACCGATTTGCGTGGCGCGCAGATCAACACCCAACAGGTGGGCAGCGATACCCAAGACTTTGGTGCGGCGCTGACGATTGGCGCGGCTCTACAGTCCCCCCTGCTGATCGCCGACATGACAACTATTCCCGCTCTCCCACTCCCCGGTTTTCATGATTTTTGCGCTGGTCTGCTTGAGAAGTCAGTCGGTTCTAGTATCGCTTTGATTCCGCTGCGCACCAAGGCCGAATTTTTTGCCCTGTTGCTGGTCTCCTATAACACTGTGCATCACTTTACACCGCTGGAGACGCAACTCTACCGCATTGTTGGCGAACTAGCCGGTGTGACCCTGGAAAGAATCGCGGTCATTCAAGAGGCGCGGACGCAGCTAGGGCGAGAGCGTTGGCTGCGCGAGTTTAGCGAGCGCGTCATCCGCATCCCTGACCTGGAGGCGATGGTGGCGCAGGCTGCGCAGTCCCTGCAAGATGTCGTCCAGGCGGATGGCGTGATCGCTGCCATCACTTTACCGGAGTCCTCAACAGAAAGCCGCAGCGATCACAGCTAAACGTGAGTTCTTGGATGGGTGGTTGAAGCAATGAGTGAACAACGACAGAGCGTTTCGCAAACAGGCTTATCTTTGGCAGAAGCCCGCAGTTGGCAACGGATACTGTTGCGTCAGGTGATGCGGATCGTGTTCTTTGCAGCCATCCCTGCGTTGCTCTTCTCTTCGTACTATGTGTGGAAAGATGGCAAAGGTTGGCTCATTCCCTTCTATGTGGTGGGGTTCGTGGTCATCGGCATCATGCAGTTTTGGAAAAAAGCCCCCTATGCATTGCAGACCGGCACACTCTTAGCCATTCTTTATATGTTTGCGACGCTCTCATTGATCCGGGGGGGGGTTGAGCAGCAATGCGCGGGTCTTCCTGTTGGCGTTTGTCTTCGTTGCTACGATATTCTTTGGGAGACGGGCTGCGATTGCCAGTGTGACGGTTGCCGTGATGACGATGGGGATTGCCGGGTGGCTTTTCTCGACGGGACGGTGGGTCATCCCTACAGAAATACAGTTGGTGACAGCTAATCCAGTCGCGTGGGCTACCTACACGTTTATTTTGTTGATGGTCAGCGCGCTTTTCGTCTTGTTGCCCACCTATATGCTCATGCACTTGTCGGAGGCGCTGGCGCAGAGTCGCGCCATGGCCCGCGAGCTAGAGGCCGACCGCGAGCAGGCGCAACTTGAAGCGCAACGCAAGCACAATCACGCGGAGCAGTTGGGGTGGGCGGCGGCGCTGGGGCACACGCTGACCTCGATGCGGCAGCGGGAGGACGTGGTCCAGCGCGTGGTGCGCGAAATCGCGCAGACCTTTGACATCCATCAAGCCACGTTGTACCTGATGGGACGTTCCGGCACGGTGTTGAATGTGGCGGCGACCGCCGGTCATCTTGGTGAAGCGCTGCTGCAGGATGAAGGCGACATCCCGATCAACGCCCGCATTGCGCCGGCGCGCGCCGCCCAAATTGGCAGAGAACAAATGGCGCTGCTGCTTCCAGGAGAACTGCCGCGTTTCCCGCAGAGCCGCGTCGAGATCAGTTTGCCGTTAAGCGTGCGCGGCGAAGTGCTCGGTGTGCTGGACATTCACAGCCTGCACCCAACGTTTTCCGAAGAGGAACTGCAAATCTTCCGTATTGTCGCCAACCACGTGGCGGCTTCACTGGATGTCCTGCGCTTGCTCGAAGAATCGAAGACCCGCGTGCAAGAGACGCAAATGCTGTATACCCAACATGCGTCGGCTTCGTGGAGAACCCTGCTGGAGTCCAGGAATGTGCAGGCTTTCATCGCCGGAAAGGCTTCAGAGGCGCAGACGACCGCGCTGGCGCAGGAGGCCATGACTGCACTGCAACCGCGTTCGGCGTGGTTGGAGGATGCAGGGATGCATGTGTTGATTGTTCCGCTCGTAGCTCATAGCATCCCCGTCGGGTATCTGGCTTTCACTCGCGCCGCTGAAAAGGGCGATTGGGATGTGGATACCCGTGATCTTATCAGTATGGCTGCTGAACGTCTGGCGGCAGCTCTTGATAACGCCCGGATGCTCATTGATGCGCGCCAGCAGCTTCTGTATAACGAGCGGTTGGGACGGCTCGGCGACCTGATCTGGCAAGCGCCGAGTCCAGAAGACATCATGCAGCAGAGCGTGCGCGAACTGGGCCGTTTTCTGGAGGCCAGCGAAGTGCAGTTGTATCTGACGCCGCAAGGCGGCGCACGCCGCGGACGGGGCACGCAACCGCTGCCCTCCCGCGCGGAACAGGGAGAAGCCGGGAATGATTAGGCTGCGAAGTGTTATACACACGGAGGTACGTCGTCAATGAGCTTATCTCCTGAAAGTCAAATACTGCAACTGTTGACCTGGGTGGCGGCACTGGTCGAGGTGATTTTGTCCTTCTACATCCTGGCCCTTAATGCACGCCATACCGCCAACCGCCATATAAGCTTACTGACCTTCCTCCTCGCTGTGAATAACATAGCGATAGGCTTGCTGCTTGGGGCAGACAGCCTTGATCAGGCGCTCTTTCCGATGCAGCTTTATGCTGCTGTCATCTATACGGTTATTCCGGCGGCGACGGTTGCGTCGGTGGTCCTGCTGCGACCGGCCTGGCTGCATCAGGCCTGGCGCTGGCTCTGGCGACTGTGTTACGTCGCTCTGGCCTTGCCGATTGTCGTCACTGCGTTGGATGTGGTGTTTGGGACGCACTTGTGGTACATTGGACTCACTGGCAGCACTTACACTGGAGGCTACGTCCCCCTCCGCGAGTATGTGTCCCCCACGTTTTATATGCCGGTCATTGTGGTTTACGGTTTTATTTTTGGGTTACTGCCCCTTATACCGGCGCTCAGTGTGCTGCGCGATAAACAGTCTTTGCCGCAACATCGCCGGATGGCGCAATGGCTCATCGGCGCTACGCTTGCAACGCTCGTTTTGGAAGGCGGCCTTCGCTCATGGCTCGATCCTGCGTTAACGTTTGTCCTCGTGACCCTCGTGTACGCTGGCGCTTACATCTACACGTTCTTCTACCAGGTGTCTATCGAGCGGCGTATCCAACGCGGGCAACTGCGGAACCGGTTGACCGCACTGTTTTTATCCATCACCCTCCCCGTGTTGATTATCGGTGTCTTATTGGTGAGTTTTCAAACCCGGACGTTGCTCAGGCGCAGCGCGGCCAACCGCCTTGGCGCGATCGCCAATCTGACCCTCGACGCGGTCAATCTGAAGGTGGTTCCCTCAGTCCAGGACTTGCAAAAGCTGATCCGTTCAGCCGTGGCTCAAATCGGCGACACCGGTGTAGTCTATACCATTGACAGCGCCGGTCGTATCGTCTCACATTCGGAGTTGGATTTAGCGTTGCTGAAAGAGGACGATCCTTTGCGCGATGCCAGCCGGCAACCGCCGGTGTTGGCGCTGCGCCAGGGACGCTTGAATGAGTTGGTGGTCTTCAAGGATGACGCTGGGACACGCTGGTGGGCCTATGCTACTGAAGTAAGGTCGTTGCAGCAGTATATGATTGTACAACAACAAGAGGCTGCGATCGCGCAGGATATGCAAAGCTTCCTGGGCTTCTCCTGGATGGTCATCGGAATCGGCAGCGCCGTGCTCCTCATCCTGGGATTTTTGACGATTCAGTATTCCTTTGCACCGATTGTATCCTTGACGGAGACGGCGCGGGCTATTGTGGCTGGCGATCTGACCCGCGAGGCTGCCATCGAGAGTGAGGACGAGATCGGCGCACTGGCGCAGGCGTTCAACGATGTCACGGCGCGGCTCAACGATTTGATCGCCAGTCTCGAAACGCGCGTCGCTGAGCGTACCCAGGAAGTTGAGCGGCGCGCCGAATACCTCGCTATCACCGGCGGCGTCAGCCAGGCCGTGGCTTCCATTCTGGATGTTGATATGCTGCTGGATCGAGTGGCGCATCTCATCTCCGAAAGATTCGGCTTTTACCATACCGGCATCTTCCTGCTGGATGAGAACCGCGAGTGGGCAGTCCTGTCGGCGGTCTCTTCGGAGGGCGGCGAACGTATGCTGACGCGGGGACACCGGTTGCGCGTGGGAGAGCAAGGCATTGTGGGCTACGTCTCCGGTGCGGGCCGCGCGCGCATCGCCCTCGACGTTGACGAGGATGCGGTGTGGGTGAAAAACCCCGACCTGCCAGAAACCCGCTCGGAGATGGCTTTGCCCTTGATTGTGGGCCAAGAAGTGATCGGCGTGTTGGACGTACAGAGCCAGGAGGCAGAAGCTTTTGGCACTGAAGATATCACCACCTTGCGCATTTTGGCTGATCAAATCGCCGTGGCCATTCGTAACGCGCAGTTGTTCGAGCAAAGCCAGCGGGCGCTGCAAGAACTGCAAAAGTCGTATGGCGAGGAAGTACGCGAGGGATGGGCGTGGCGTCCTTCGCCGGTTGTCGGTTATCGCTATACGCCGCTTGAACTCACCCCCCTGATGGCGGGCGCCGCCCGCTCACTCGTGGAAACAGCGACGCCGCATGTGGCCGTTGATAATACATTGATTGTTCCCCTGCAACTTGCCGGCGGACAAAATTTCGGCGTTTTGCGTGTGCAGCGTGACGCTGCGCAGCCGTGGATCAACCAGGATATCACATTTGTAGAACGCGCCGTTGAGGAGATCGCGCAGGCCCTGGAGGTCGCCCGCCTGCTCGAAGAGAGCCGCCGGCGCGCGACCCGCGAGATGCAGGTGAACGAGATTGCGAACCTCTTCTCGCGCGCTTTGGACGTTGACGTGATGTTGCAGACGGCGGCGCGCGAGTTGGGACGCCTGCCCGGCATTGCTGAAGTCGCCGTGCATATTGACTTCCCTGAATCGCTTTCCGATGTGGAGATACCATCATGAACGATGACGAACGCACCCTATCATGGGCCTCTTCGACTTCTGCCCGGCGCAAACCACGACCGGCTCTGGGAATCGTCACCCATCAGGTCGTCGGCGCGGCAGCGTGGTGGCAAGATGCGGCGGAGGTAGCGCGCGCCCAGGATGTTGATCTGTTCATCTTCAACGCCAGCAACGTCGGCGAGCGCAACGCTGCCCTGGACGATGCCCCTTCCGCGCTTCATCATTTGGTTAGCCCGGAGCGCCTGGACAGTCTGATGTTAGCACAATGGTGGCCTAGCCGCGAGGTCTTTGAGGGATTCTACAATCGAAATTACCGCCCGCTGCCGGTTGTGAACCTGCACCGCCACTATGAAGGCTATCCCGGCGTTTCCGTGGATAACTACGAGGGTATGGCGGCTGCGGTTTGTCACTTGATTGAAGTCCATGGCTGCCGTCGCCTGGCGTATATCGGGGGATTGCCGGACAATCCTTCTGCCAACGAGCGTTATCAAGCGTATGTTGCCACATTGGAAAAGCATGGCATCCCTCTGGATCTCAATCTCGTCCTGCCTGGCGACTTTTCTCCGCCAGCCGGTACCCGTGCTATTCAGGTGTTAATGGACGAGCGGGGCCTGCGCCCCATGAGCGATTTTGATGCGGTTGTGGCCTCCAACGATAACCAGGCGTTGGCGGCGATGGCAGAGCTTCAGCGTCGAGACGTTCGCGTACCTCTGGATGTGGCCGTCGTCGGCTTCGATGACCACGGCGAAAGTCGCCACGCGATGCCCTCTTTAACCACTGTGGCTATGCCCAATGAAGCCATGGGGCGAGTGGCTGCTGAAATGGCGTTGGCGGCCATGCGCGGCGAACCGGTCGCCGATGTCAGAGTGCCTGGGGAACTGGTGGTGCGCCAGTCGTGCGGTTGCTTTGTATCACCGTTGGCGGACGCTGGCCCACCGCCGGCGGCTGCGGGTAAACCGCCATCCATGCCTCCGCAACTCCCTGCGCCTGCAGAACAACGTGCAATGGCTATCGCTCAGTTGACGCGGGTTGTCGGTCCGGCGGCGGAATTTCTCCCTGCGGACTGGGCTGAACAGTTGCTTGATGCTTTTACCGCGGATATCGAACTCCCGCTTGAGCCTGCCAATGCCTCACCGGGGCGTTTGTTGCCCGTTTTACACGCCATCCTGCGCGAATTCTATGTCCATGCCTACGACCTTGTTGCGTTAGGACGGGCGATCCTTATCACGGTACGCAACTGTATGCGTCCCACCGTGACCGACATTCCTCGTATGCGCCGCGCCGAAAGCCAATGGCAGCAGGCCATGGCCTTCGTCGCGGATATTGGACATCAAGCCCGCGCCTCGCAGATGTATCGCCAGGGCGACCAGATTGACCGGGTGCGCATCATCGGCGAACAGCTTATCACCACCTTCGACCTGGAGCGACTGTTGGACCTGATCGCGCGCGAGTTGCCACGGCTGAATATCCCCGGCTGTTACATCGCTTTGTACGAAGGGGCGAGGCCCTCGCGCGAGGAAGTCCGGCTGGTGATGGCCTACAACGCACAAGGGCGCAATCCCTTTGGCGTTGAAGGGCGGCGTTACCCGGCGCGTAAACTGCTGCCGGACGAGTTGCTGTCGCCAGATCACCCATCGGTGTTGGTGGTCACGGCGCTGTATTTCCAAGAGGTGGCCCTGGGATTCATGTTGTTTGAAGTTGATTCGCCGCAGGGCGAAGTGTACGAGACATTAGCCCGCCAGATCAGCAGCGCGTTGATGGGATCGCTGCTGGTGCAACAGCAGGAGGAAGCGCAGCGGGATGCCGATGCCGCGCGCCAGCGCGCGCAAGCGGCGTTGAGCGACTTGTTGACCACGCGCTCGATCGCCGACCGGGTGCGTCAGGCGGCCGACACCGAGGCCATCCTGCGCGTAACATTGGAGTCGTTGAGTCAGGCGCTCGGCGCGACAACGGCGGTGGCGCGTCTGGGGACGCGCGAGCAACTGCTGGAAGCCGGGACTGGCGTCGAATCGGACTAGGAGCAACCATGGTTCTTCAGATGAAAGCACGCGGAATATCTCCTGAAATCATCCGTGACGCGCGTCACAACGTGACAACACGTCCCACGATTGGGTTATTGATCGGAGAGACCGTCTCGTGGTGGGGACAATCGCTGTTACAGGGTGTGACAGATGCGGCTGAGGCGCTCGATGTCAATCTGCTCTGCTATGTGATTAGCACGCTGAGGGAGGAAGGCGTTGAGGGCGGCAATGCAATCTATGCCTTACCGGACGCCGATATTCTGGATGGCATTATCGTTTCCGGTAACATCGCCTATACGGTAAAACCCGAAACATTCAGGGCATATATTGATAATCTTCGTGCTGCTCTCCCGCTTGTCGGGGTCATCATGGTGCATGAAGGCGTCCCTTCAGTCCTGGTAGACGGCTACAGCGGTATGTATGCCAACATCAAGCACTTGATCGAGGTCCATGGATGTCGCCGGTTGGCTTTCATTCGTGGCCCAGTGGGTCACTTCGATGCCGATGAACGTTACCGCGCCTATACTACGCTGCTTGAAGAATATAACATTCCATTTAACCCCGATCTCGTCGAGGTGAGTAACTTCGCTGCCGGCCGGGTGGCAATGGAAGCGTTGTGGCCGCGGATGCTGGCTGTACCCCGTGATGAGACGGATACCTCGCCGTGGGCCGTCATCTCCGCCAACGATGGTATGGCCGTACAAGCGATGGAAGTACTGCGGGAGTACGGTATGCGCATTCCCGAAGACGTGGTCGTTGTGGGTTTTGACGATGATGTGACTGCGCAGAATTTGGACGTTCCGCTGACAACCGTGCGACAGCCAATCCAGGCCATGGGACAGCAAACCGTGCAGATGGTCTTGCGGCTTATGCGTGGTGAACCCGTCGAGGAGAGAGTGATGGTGCCAGCCGAGCCGGTTGTGCGCCGGTCATGTGGGTGTCTGCCGGGAGTGGTGATGCAAATTCCTGTCGCGGCAAAGGTTGGAGTTGCAGATAAGCCCATACCGCCGTTCGCCGATGTCCCCGAACCGATGTGGGACGCGTTTATCTCTGCCGTGCAAGAACCCTCGTTGTCCGAGAATTTTCTGATCCTTCTCGATCAGGCTTTGCGCCAGGCGCGTTACGCAGGGGGGCGCTTTGGAACCTGGCATCACCTTCTCACGGAGATGCGACGCCACACCCTCACCTACCTGGGCGATCCTGATGCACGTCAGCGTGCTGAAGACCTGCTGCAACAAGCGCGTCTGTTGGTGGGAGATGCGGAGCGGCGCCAGGAAGCGTACCGGCGTCAACTCTTTGAACAGCAGGAAACACTCCTGGCGCAGATTGACAACACATTGAGCGCCACCTTGCACTTACAAGAGTTGGCGCCGGCTTTGAATGGCTTATTCCCGCGTATTGGAATTGAGTGCTGTTTCGTGTCGTTGTATGAAGGCGAGAACCCTCTGGCGGAATACGCGCGCCTGCTTTTTGAATATGACACCTATCGCGTCGGCTACACCCCTGAAGTTGAACTGTACCTCGACGGCCCGTTGTTCACGCCCCGTCTGCTGGTTCCTAGAAAAATTTTATTCGAGGAACGCCAGCGGACTGCCATCATCATGCCGCTGGTCTTGCAGGAACACCAGCTTGGCTTCGTAGTCGTGTGGGGGGGGGCAGCAATGGCGATTGTATGCGCGCCTGACGCAGCGTTTGAGCGATGTGATCTTCCGGGCGTTACTCGCCCGCGAACAAGAGCGCGCGCAACGCGAAGCACAGGCAGCAGAGCGTCGCGCAGAAGAGGCATTGCGGGATGTGCTGGTGGCGCAACGGCGTTACATCCACGGCGCATGGGAAGAGCGTGCCGAGTCTGTGTCGGGTTACTTCTATTCCGATGAATCGCGCGGCGTGACGGACAGCGCATGGCTGCCGGAGATGACGGAGGCCGTGCAGCGCGGCGATGTTGTTGTGACGCAGGATATGGATGGCGGACAAACCCTGGCCGTACCCGTGACTCTATACGGCGAAGAAGTCGTCGGCGTTTTGGGATTCCAAGCGCCGGCTGCCGCGCCCTGGACCGCGGACCACATTACCCTGGCCCGCACCATCGCCGTGGAAATGGCTTTGGCGTTGGAAACGCAGCGGCTGCTGTCTGACGTGCAGCGGCGCGCTTCCCGGCTCCTGGCGGCGGCGGAGATTTCGCGGGTGACCACCTCCATCCTCACGCTGGACGAATTGCTGCCGCAAGCGGTGAATCTGATCCGCGAGCGGTTCGATTTGTATTATGCGGGCATCTTTCTCGTGGATGAGAATCGGCGGTGGGCCATCCTGCGCGCTGGAACCGGCGAGGCCGGGCGCATTATGTTAGAGCGCAATCACCGCCTGGAAGTCGGCGGCGCTTCGATGATCGGCGCCTGCGTGGCTCAGGGCGAAGCGCGGATCACGTTTGACACGCAACGCGAAGCCATCCATCGCCGCAACCCGCTGCTGCCCGACACACGCTCGGAATTGGCGCTGCCGCTGTTCAGCCGGGGCCGCGTGATCGGCGCGATGACCATCCAGGATACGCGACCGGGCGCTTTCACCCAGGAAGACATCACGACGCTGCAAACCATGGCCGACCAACTTGCCAATGCTATTGAAAACGCGCGCCTGCTGCGCCGTATGGAGCAGAATATGCACGAATTGGAAGTGGCGTCTGGTCGCCTGACCCGCGAATCGTGGCAAAACTTCCTGGCGAATTATCGCCATACCTTCGGTTATCGTTATCGCCTACTCGATGTTGAGCCGGCAGCCGACCTGTCGCCCGAAGCGCAGGCGGCGCTTGAGCAGCAAGCGCCCGTCGTGACGACTGTGGCGGCAGAGGCTGAGGACGGTCACACACAAGGTGCGTTGAGCGTCCCCATCCGCGTGCGCAACGAAGTGCTGGGGGTGCTGGACTTGCGCTTTGAGGACGCTGTGGTATCTCCCGAAGTCATCAGCCTGGTGGAACAAGTCTCCGCCCGCTTGGGCGCCGCCCTGGAGAGCGCCCGTCTGCTTGAGGAATCGCGTCGCGCCGCGGCCCGCGAGCAGGCTACGGCCAGGGTGGCCAGCAGTCTGCGCGAAAGGCTGGAGATGGATGCCGTGCTCAAGAACGCCGCGCGCGAATTACGCGCCGCGCTGGATCTGTCGCGTGTCGCGGTGCGGTTGGCGCCTCGCATGGCTGCGGAGAAGTCCTCAGAGACGAACGTAGGATGAAGGGAAAAGGCATAGGAAAATTCGGCTGATGGCGAATCGCTGAAGGACATGAAACGATGATACCAAAGTTTGGGAGCTGGCCTATCTTTTATAAGATCATGTTTACCATCATGATCATCGTGCTTTTGGCGTTGACCATGACGACGGTGGCCCACGTCAGTATATTGCGCGCGCGTATGCGGAACCAGATCGGCGCGCAGTTCGCGTCTATGGCCGATGCGCGTATGGGATACGTGGTAGATACGCTCGCGGAACAAATCATGCTTTTACGTAGCATCGCTCTGGATAGCGCGGTGGAAGGTGTACTTAACACTGCTAACTCACACTATAGCAGTGACGCAGCTACCACCGAGCGGATGTTGCTCGATACCGACCGCAAATGGGTAGCTGCGCCTGATGACAGCGTCATTGTGCAATCCATCGTGGATCCCGCGTATAATATGGTGACGGCGCGGATTCTCGCTCACACCGAGGCGCTCGTGACCTATGGCGAAACCTTCATCACCGACCGCTATGGTGGGCTGGTTGCAGCGACGCGGCGAACCTCTGACTATTATCAGGCGGATGAGGACTGGTGGCAGGCTGTGCTGGCGGGTGGAAAGGGCGCGTTTTACATTGGTCAACCGGCTTACGATGAAAGCGCCGGGTACGTCGCGGTCAACCTGGCCGTTCCAATCTATGACGCAAAAAACCACACAGTCATTGGGGTGTTGCGTTCTACCCTGAATATGGACGTCATTAACCAGGCCCTTAAGCCATTGAGTGGAACTACCGTTACACTGGTCAACCAAAGGCGCGTGGTTCTCGCCGATTCAAACCCCCAACGTGTGGGACAAAGTGTGCCTCTCTCCTGGCCGCTGTACATGAGCAGCGTCGGTGCGACGTGGTTTGAGGCTAAGGACGCTGACAACCGCGCGGTGTTGATCGGGCGTGCGGCCGTAGCCGACATCGCTATCAGTGGAGAGCTGGCCGCAGTTATTCAATCCTTGGGGTGGTCGTTGTTCGTCTACCAGCCCCAGACTGAAGCTTTCGCCCCTATAACGCGCGCTATCTGGCTGGATGTGGGGATCGCCTTTATTCTTGCGCTCCTGGCAGCGCTTGCCGCGTACCTTATGTCTCGCTTGCTGATCAACCCGATTGTGCAGATGCTCGCCGTGCTGCGGAAATGGGTAGCCGGCGATCACAATCAGCGCGCGTGGGTGTATTGGGAAGACGAGACCGGCGAATTGGCCGCTGCGTTGAACCAAATCGCCGATAAGACGCAGGAGTTGGAACAGGCTGCCGCTCGCCGTGTGGCAGAACGTGAACGCGAGCAGCGGCGGCGCGCCCGCGATCTGAATGTGACGACGGTGGTGGGCGATGTGATCTCCGCGACCTCGCATTTATCCGAACTGCACCAGAAGGTCGTTGATCTCATCCGCGAACGATTTGAGCTGTACTATGTGGGTTTGTTTCTCCTTGACGATGCCGGTGAATGGGTGGTGCTGCACGCTGCGACTGGCGATCCCGGCAAACACCGGTTGGCGCAAGAATACCGCGTGAAGTCGGGGATGGGCCTGGTCGGTCGTTGTATCGCTGGTAGAAGTGCCCGTGTTGTTCGTGAAGATGATGCGGATAGCAGTCTGCTGGACAAGTCGGAACTACCGTACAGCCGGTCTGCCATCGCCTTGCCGCTGCGCTCGCGTGGGCAGATTCTCGGCGCCATCGAAGCGCACAGCTATCAACTCGACACCTTTGATACCGAGAGTACCATTGTCTTGCAGACGATTGCCGACCAGGTAGCGGTGGCTATTGATGGGTTGCGCCTGTACGCTGAACGCCAGGAGGCGATGGAGAGCCTGCAGCGTACCTACGGTGAAGCCACCCGCGAAGCGTGGACCGCGTTGTTATTGGGCCGCGCCGCCGGAGCAGAGGGCTATCAGGCGGAAACCAGAGGCATTGTAGCGTTGCCGCCTGCGTCGCCGGAGGTGTGGCCTGCTGATGCCAGAGCCGCTTGGACAGAAGGACGCGCTGTCGCGGATCAGGAAGAGAGCGGGGCGGCGGTCTTGGCGTTGCCGATTCGCCTGCGCGATGAGATTGTCGGCGTGGTTGATGTGAGCAAGCGTAAAGATGCCGGTGATTGGGCGCCGGACGAGATTACCCAGTTGGAAGAATTGGTCGAACAGTTGGGCTTGACCCTGGAGAGTTCCCGGTTTTATCAGGAATCGCAACACGCTGCCGCGCGCGAGCAACTCTTGCGTGAAATCTCGGAGCGCATTCGCGTTGCCGTTGACATGGATTCGGTGCTGCGCATTGCCGTCAAGGAAGTCGGCGACGTGCTGCAACGTCCAGTTTTCGTCTATCTTGCGGACCACAATGCGTCGCAGCGTTCAGTGTCTGCGGATACAGTGCTGGGATCGGGAGAACAGTCATGAAAGAAGATACAGCGATGAGCGAAAACAACGGAATAGCCCGCTCGCTCGGTGCAGGGCAGCAGAAAACCCGTCCCACGCTTGGCTTGTTTATGTATGGGCTGGTAGATACGATCAGTGCAGCACTGTGGCGCGGGGCTGAAGATGCCGCGCGTGAACATGACGCCAACCTGGTCTGTTTCTCCGGCGGCACATTGCGTGACTTTACAGGGGCTACGGTTCCTGCCAATGTGCTCTACGACTTCGTCAGCGCCGAACGTATTGATGGGTTGATCATCTGGGCGGGGCTGTTGCACCACGTTGATCCCGAAACCGCGAAAGCCTTCTATCAACGTTATGCGCCGCTCCCGGTCGTCAGCATCGGACTGCAACTGGAAGGCATCCCCACTGTCACGATGGATAATTACGGGGGAATGTACAGCGAAGTGGAGCATCTGGTGGAGGTTCACGGGTACTCGCGGATTGCCTTCATTCGCGGCCCTGAAGGGCACGAAGAAGCCGAGGAACGTTATCGCGCCTATCAGGATGTTTTAGCCACGCACGGCATTGCTTTGGACCTGGAACTGGTCACGCCAGGAAATAATCAGCGGTCAGGCGGGGTGAACGCGGTCAATCTGTTGTTGGATGAACGGCGTCTGCGCCCTCAAATGGATGTCGAGGCGCTGGTGGCGGCCAATGACAACATGGCCTTGGGGGCATTGGAAACACTCCAGGCGCGGGGCATTGGGGTCCCCCGCGACGTTGCTGTCGTCGGGTTCGATGATTTTGAAGAAGGCCGGTATACGCTTCCCACACTGACCACGGTTCCGTGGACGGGATATGCGCAGGGCCGCCAGGCTGTCGAGCTGTTGCTGGCCCTTTTGGAGCACGCCACCGTCCAGGAGCTGACGTATGTTCCCACCAATGTGGTGGTCCGTGAGTCATGTGGCTGCCTTATCCCGGATGTCGTGCAGGCAGCGGAGGCGCCTGATCCGCGGCTTTCCGCGCCGCACGCGACCGGTACTATCGCTGACGTGCGTGACGTGTTGCTGACCGAGATGGCGCAGGCCTTGGCGGCGCTTCAAATTGATCATGCGCAGTTGGCTGGATTGGTAGATGCCTTCATAGGTGAGATGGCCGTTGCCCCGTCCAGGGGCTTCTTGCAGGCTTTGGAAGCACTGTTATGGACCACCGTGGCCGCCAACGGCGACGTCAACGTCTGGCACGGCGCCATGTCCGTCTTGCGCCAGCGCGTCCTGCCTTACGTCTTAAGCGACGCCGTGCGCTCGCGCGCCGAAAATCTCTGGCAACAGGCTCGGGTCATGATCAGCCATAAAGCGCAACAGGCGCAAGCCCGGCAGGCCTGGTTGGCGGAGAACCAGGCCGCGGCGATCCGTCAATTGGAGCAAGCCTTGGTCTCTATCACTGAACTGAGCGATTTCACTCATATACTGCCGCAGCACATTGCATCCCTGGGAGTTCCGGGATGTTCGATCGCCCTGTTTGAGGATCCTGAGAAACCGGTCAATGCGCGCCTGCTGGTAGCGCGGGATGGGATACCTGCTCAAGAATCACACCTTTTCTCGGCGCGCTTATTGTTGCCGGACTCTGTATGGCGCCAGGAAAGCCGTTTCAGTCGCGTGCTCGAGGCATTGTACATCCGGGAGACGCGGTTAGGGTATGCCCTTTTTGAACTAGGGCCGCAAAATGGCAGCATTTACGTCATTCTGCGCGACCAAATCAGCAACACCTTGCGCGGTTTGCTTCTGGTGGAAGAGACCCGCCGCGCGCAGATGGCGCTCCAAAAGTCCTATGTCGAAGTGGAGCAACAAGTGGCGACTCGCACGGCTGAATTGCAGCATGAGATCGCCAGCCGCGAGAGCTTGTATGAACGTCGCGCCCTTCAGGTGCAGACGAGCACGTTAATCTCCCAGGAAATCGCCGCTGCGCCGGGACTCGATGAGCTATATCGCCGCGTGGTGACACTGATCAAAGAACGCTTTAATTACTATCATGCGCAAATCTTCCGCTATGATCCGCAGCAGCGCACAGTCCGGCTGGTCACTGGTTATGGTGAAGTGGGGCAGAAGATGCTCGAAGCCGGGCATCAAATTGATGTGGGCGTGGGCGTGGTGGGAACGGCGGCGGAGACCGCCGAACCCGTCCTGGCGACCGATGTGACGCAGGATAAGGATTGGCGTCCCAATCCCAATTTGCCGGAGACCAAAGGCGAACTGGCGGTGCCCATTAAGTTGCGCGACCAGGTATTTGGCATCCTGGATGTGCAGAGCGACCGCGCCAGGGCGCTGACCCTGGATGACCAACTGTTGTTGGAGCAGTTGTGCGGTCAAATCGCCATTGCCATTGAAAGCACGCACCTGCGCGAGGAGATGGAAGATCGTCTACAAATGTTGAACATGCTACAGGCCGCTATGGCCCGCGAAGGGTGGGAAGTGCTGCAAGCGCAGCAGAGCGGTCTCAAGGGCTATGTCTATGATCGCGGCGTGGTGCAACCCTTGACCCAGATTCCTTCCGGGGGTTATACCTTCCCGGTCGCCGTGCAGCAGGGTCAGGTTATCGGGCATCTGGGCGTCCAGGAGGACCCCGCGCGGCCTCTCTCCCCAGAAGAGCACGCGCTCTTGACAACCATATCAGAGCAGGTCGCCTCGGCCCTGGATAGGGCGCGCCTGTTCGAGGATACCCGCCGGAGCGCCGCGCGTGACCAGATCATCAGTGAATTGAGCGCGCAGATGCGGGCTTCGTTGGATATTGACCAGGTGTTACAGACCGCTGTGCGCGAAATGGTGAGCGCGCTGAACTTTGCCAGAGTTGAGGTGCGCCTGGGAACCCCGAAGCTTGAAGACACTGCGGCAGAGGAGGTCAACGCATGAGTGGCCTGTTGGCGATCGAGACCCTCCAAGTTGTAGCATGGCTGGTAGGCTTGCTGGAACTGGTGTTGGCCTTATACATCCTGCTCCTCAATAGCCGGCATCCAGCCAACCGCCACGTCAGCCTCCTGCTGTTCATTTTTGCCGTCAATGACCTGGCCATGGGGCTATTGTTTGGCGTTAAGCAAGCTGCGGAGGCCGTCCTACCCACTCTGCTCCTGGCAATGACGTCGGAGCCGGCGAAAGTGGGATTGTTGTTAACGGCTATAGTCCTGCTTAAGCCACAGTGGATGCAAGGGCGTCGGCGCTGGCTAGAATGGCTGTTGCACGGGCTTGTCTTTCTGCCGATGGTGTTGACCGCCATTGACGCTTTCTGGCATACTGGACTGTGGTATAGCGGCCTGGATGCTGCCAGTTATACCGGCGGCTATGTTGCGAGCGGCGTGTATGAAGCCGGAAGCGTGGCGCGCGTTGTGCGACCGTTGTACGTATATGTCCTCTCGTTGTTGCCGTTTGTGCCGATCCTGTGGACGCTTATCAGCCGGAAAACGCCGCCTGCGACGCGCCAGTTGGCCTGGATGGTGCTCATCACGCAAGGTGTCGCGGTGGCGGTGCAGTTTGGATTGCGCGCTGTCATCGGTTCAGGCGCAACTTCGATTATTACCACCACATTCTTCGCTATTGGCTATGCCTATACTGCGTTCCAGCAGATGATTTCCGAGCGTCGCGCCCAACACGGGCGCTTGCGTCCACGTCTGATTGCGCTGACATTGGCGATCGCCATTCCCATCCTGCTCGCCCTTGTCACCTTTGTTATCTTCCGTTCCTCTAAGGTTATTGAAACTCAGGCGCTGGAGACTTTGAGCGCGACCAACCATCTGCTGGCGACTAGCGTGCAACTGTGGCTGGATTACAACACCAAAGCATTGCAGCAGTTGGTGAGGCAGCCGGAGATTCAGGGGATGAATCCTGCCACGCAAGAGCCGGTCTTGGCGGCCATGGACGGGGTTTACGAACACATTTACCTGGTTAGCACGACCGACCTGACCGGTATGAACGTGGCGCGCAGTGACGGCGCGGCGTTGATTGACTATAGCGACCGGGCGTGGTTCCAGGAAGTACGCGATGGCGCCCCGTATGCATATCAGGTGGTCATCAGCCGCACGAGCGGCAAGCCGGCGCTGGTTGTCTCTATGCCGATTCGCAATTCAGCCGGGGAACTCGTCGGCGTCGGAATGTTTGGCGCCAATCTGGACCAACTGTCCAATGAAGTCGCCGTTGCTCGCTTTGGGAACACAGGCGTGACGTATGTGGTTGATGCAGAAGACCGCATCATTGCTCATCCCGATCCCGCGTTCTCTGTGGAAATCGTCAGTATCCACGATACCACCCTGGCACAGAAATTACGTGAGGGTCGAGAAAAGCAGTTTATCTACACTGATGTCGAGGGACGGAAGTGGGAAGTCTATGTGGATGTTTTGGCTAACGGCTGGGGCATCATTGCACAACAGCAATATACGGAGTGGCGTGGTCCGGTGCTGCAACTGGCCCGCACCGGTGTGCTTTTACTGATTCTGGGGGCGGGATTGCTTGGTGGGTTGACCTTTTTCACGATGCGCCAGGCTTTTGAGCCGATTGATGCCTTGACTACTACCGCGGCTGCGATTGCGAAAGGGGATTTAACCCGTACCGCGCCAGTGGTGAGCGAGGATGAGTTGGGGGGACTGGCGCGCGTTTTCAACAGTATGACCGCGCAGTTGCGCGAGTCCATTGACACGTTGGAGCAGCGTGTAGCTTCGCGCACCCTCGATCTGCAGCGCCGTTCTGCTTATCTGGCGGCTTCGGCGGAGGTCAGCCGTGCGGCGGTATCTATGTTGGATCCCGACGTGTTGATTCACCAGGTCGTTGACTTGATCCGCGAGCGTTTTGACCTCTACTACGTCGGCTTGTTCCTGGTGGATGAAACGACAACCTGGGCTGTGTTGCGTTCCGGCACCGGGACGGCAGGGGCGGCGATGTTGGCGCGCCAGCACCGCATTCGCATCGGTGAAGGGATGATCGGGTGGAGCATCGCTAACGCCGAAGCGCGCGTTGCGTCGCACGCCGAGGTTGACGACGTGCGCCTGGTTAACCCTGAGCTGCCAGATACCCGCTCCGAGGCCGCTTTGCCGTTGCGCTCGCGCGGACAAGTGCTCGGCGCGTTGTCTGTACAGAGCACGTACCCGGACGCCTTCGATGCAGAAAGTGTGAGCGTGTTGCAAACGATGGTGGATCAGGTTGCAGTCGCTATTGACAACGCGCGCCTGTTGGCGCAGGCACAGACCGCGCTTGAGGCTGAACGTCGCGCGTATGGCCTGGCCTCGCGCCAGGACTGGAGCCGCCTGGCCCGCGCCCGCGCCGAATCTGGTTACGTCGGTGTGCGCCAGACCGTAGAGGCAACCTCGGACACTAAGGAAGTGGCGCTGCTCGTTGCGCAGGGCGAATGGAGTCCCGAGATGCGCGCTGCGCAGCGGGCCCGTCAGAGCGTTGCCGGTCAGCAAGACGGAATGCCAACGCTGGCTGTCCCTATCCTCGTGCGCGATGAGGTTGTGGGCGTGTTGAATTTCAGCAAGGGCGAGGGGGCCACCGGCCTGACTTCAGGAGGGACCTGGACACGTGATGAAATTACCCTCCTTGAGGCGCTGGCGGGGCAATTGGGGCAGGCTTTAGACGCTGCCCGGCTGTACCGCCAGACGCAGCTTCGCGTAGCCAGAGAAGGTGCTATTCGCGCAATTTCGGATCAGATACAGCGCGCGCCAGACATCACATCGTTGATGCGCATCACAGCGGAAGCCTTGAACCAGGCGCTCGGCGGTTCGCGCGTCTATGTGCGCCTGGGCGCCGATATAGGCGGCGATGCGCACGCCGTCACCGGTGCGCAGACGGACGGAGGAGACAATGGCGACGCAAAGTAGCCGCAAGAAAAAGGCGTCAACAGACGCAGAAACATCCCGCCCCGCCACGTTAGCGCGGCGACGACCCACGCTTGGTCTTTTCATTGATAGTTTGACGATGGGCTACCAGACCGCGCTGTTTCAAGGCATTGACGCCCTGGCTCGTGAGCGGGATGTCAACCTGCTTGTCTTTGTGGGAGGCGCACTCCCGCAGGCCGGACAGTCTGCTGCGCCGGATAATGTGCTCTACGATCTGTTAGGCGAAGGCAACGTGGACGGGTTGATCCTCTCTTCCGGCTCTGTCGGAACGGCGGCCAGCATGGAGGAAATGCAAGCATTTTGCGAGCGTTTCCGCCCTTTGCCGTTAGCCAGCATCGCGCTGCCGTTGGAAGGCATACCGGGCGTGTTGATGGACAACTACGCAGGTATGCGCGCCGTGGTCAACCATCTCGTTGAAGTTCATGGCTACCAGCGCATTGCCTTCTTCCACAAACAAGAAGGCCACCCGGAGAATGACGCGCGCTATAACGCTTATGTGGACGTGTTAACCGAACATGGGATTGCTGTTGATCCTGCGCTTGTGATTCCTGGGGTTCACTATAACACCCCTGAAACTGGCATTCGCTTGTTGTTTGATGAACGGCGGTTGCGCCCGCGGATGGATGTCGAAGCGTTGGTCGCTGTTGATGACCGGATTGGACTCCAGATATTGGAAATCCTGCACGCGCGTGGTATCCGCGTACCCGACGATGTGGCGTTGGTGGGATTTGATGATGTTGAGGACAGCCGGTACGTCACCCCTTCTCTGACCACGGCGCGCCAACCTCTGCAGGCTCAAGGTCGCTGTGCGGCGGAATTGCTACTGGCGCAAATTCAGGGTGAGGCAGTGGCGCCACAGACGCGCTTGCAGGCCGATTTGATCGTTCGTCGCTCCTGCGGCTGTCTGGACGCGACCGTCCGACGGGCGCAGGTAGAACCAATAACGCGCGTACTTGTGGATGCATCGCTGCCCTTTGATGCGGCATTGGTGGCGCGCCGGGGCGACATACTGGCTGACATAGTTGCCGCCGTTGTTTCGCTCGATGTGGCTGAGGCCACGCGCGTGCGAGTTGCCGAGCAATCCGGGTGGCTGGTGGATGCTTTTATCACGACGTTGAAGGCTATCGAAGCTGCCGCGCCCTCAGAAATTTTCTTGTGGACGCTGGATGAAATCCTGCGGCAGACTGTGCTGGAACAACGCGACGTAACAGCGTGGCAAGATGGCATCTCTGTATTACGCCGGTATGTGTTGTCCTGCATTGAACCTCAGACAGTCTTGTGGCAGGTTGAGAACCTGTTCCAACAGGCGCGTGTGATGATCGGCGGCGCAGCTCAACAGGCGCAAGCTTCGCAAAGGTTGCAGGCAGCGCGGCGCGACCAGACGTTGCGTGACGTCGGTCAAACTCTAATTACTGCGGTCAGCATTGATGCGTTGGCAGATATGATAGCCTATGAGTTATCCAGGTTGGATATCCCCAGTAGCTATCTTTCGCTCTACATTGATCAACAAACGCCCGCGGCTGGATCACAGATGTTGTTGGCTTATGACCGGGTCCGTGGATTTCAGGAGAAGTCGAAGGCGCATTTTCCCTCGTGCCAGCTTGCGCCGGATGGACTCTTGCCGACAGAGCGGCGCTACAGTATAGTGGTTGTGCCGCTTCACTTTCTGAATGTGCAACTTGGACGTGCGCTGTTCGAGCTAGGCCCACGCGACGGTTCGATCTATGACGCGCTGCGTGGGCAGATCAGCAGTGCCTTGCAGGGGGTGCTGCTCACCGAGCGGATGGCGGCCCGTGCGCGTCAATTACAGACTGCCGCTGAAGTTGCGCGCGCTGCGAGTGAGGTGCTTGAGCCTGATGTTTTGATCCAACAAGTTGTTACCCTGGTGCGCGAGCGATTCAACCTCTACTATGCTGGCCTCTTCCTTGTGGAAGCCGATGCCGAAAATCCCGCCGTGCAGTGGGCCGTGTTACGCGCAGGTACGGGCGAGGCCGGCGCACAAATGGTGGCGCAGGGACACCGGCTGCTGGTTGGCGGTACTTCGATGATTGGCTGGTGTGTTGCCCACCGCGAAGCCCGTGTCGCATTGGACGTGGGCCTGGAGAAAGTGCGCCAGCCCCATCCACTGCTGCCGGACACGCGCTCGGAACTGGCGCTGCCCTTAATTAGCCGGGGCGACGTCATTGGCGCGTTGACCATTCAAAGCGACAGAGAGGCAGCTTTCAGTACGGAGGACATCGCCGTGCTGCAAACCCTGGCGGATCAACTTGCCAACGCCATCGAGAATGCGCGGCTGTACGAAGCCCTGGAACTTGAACAGTACTTGATGGACACCCTGATGGACAATACCCCGGATCATATTTACTTCAAAGATCGGGAGAGCCGCTTTATTCGTGCGAGCCGTTCACAGACTGCCCGCTTTGGTTTATCCGATCCCAGAGAAATTATCGGCAAATCCGACTTCGATTTCTTCTCCGAGGATCATGCCCGTCCCGCCTACGAGGATGAGCAGCGCATCATCCGCACCGGCGAACCGATGCCGGAGACCGAGGAGCGTGAAACGTGGCCTGACCGACCTGATACATGGGTCACGACGATCAAGATGCCCATGCGCGACCGCGCTGGTGAAATCATCGGTACTTTCGGCATATCGCGCGATGTCACGGAGCGCAAACGCGCAGAGATGCAGTTGGCTGCGGAACGCAACCTGTTGCGTATGCTTATTGACAATCTGCCAGACCATGTCTATGCCAAAGATGTCGAGAGCCGATTTACTCTCGCCAACATAGCTGTGGCTCGCCAAATGGGGGCCACCACGCCGGACGAACTGCTCGGCAAGAACGACTTTGACTTTTATTCAGCAGATCTAGCAGAACGCTATTACACCGACGAACAGGCGCTTATCCAGTCAGGGCAGTCCATATTCACTCACGAAGAATTCAATCGGGACCCCACTGGACAACCCCTGTGGACCTTGACCACCAAAGTGCTTTTGCGAGATGATCAAGGGAAGGTTACCGGACTGGTGGGTATAGGCCGCGATATTACTGAGCGCAAACGCACCGAAGCTGTGATGCTGCGGCGCGCTCTGCAGCTCCAAACGGTGGCCGATGTGGCGCGGATAGCGAGTGAGGTGTTGGACGTAGACACCTTGATCCAGCAGGCCGTAGAACTGTTACGCAAGCAACTGGACCTGTACTACGCCGGTTTGTTTCTGGTGGATACGTCAGAGGTTCCGGCCGAATTTGCCAGCGCGCGCCGCCAGCAGTGGGCGGTCTTGCGCGCCGGGACCGGCGAGGCCGGCGCGCAGATGATCGCGCGCGGCCATCGTCTGGAAGTCGGCGGCGCCTCAATGATTGGACAGTGCGTGGCGACGGGGCAGGCGCGCATTGCGCTGGACGTGGGCGCCGAGGCCGTGCGCTTCGAGAACCCCTTATTGCCCGCTACGCGCTCGGAGTTGGCGCTGCCGCTGGTCAGTCGCGGCGGCGTCATCGGCGCGCTGACCATCCAGAGTACCGAAGCCTCTGCCTTTGGCGCGGAAGACATCACCGTGCTGCAAGCTTTAGCTGACCAGTTAGCCAACGCCATCACGAACATCCGCTTGTTCGAGCAGACCCAGAGCGCCTTGCGCGATCTGGAAATGATACAACGCCAGTATATGCATGAAGCCTGGCAGGGGTATCGGGCAGCGGGGTTGCCCTCTGAGTATGAAGTGACGCGCCCCGGCGTGACGCCCTTGCGCGACGTGGGCGGCGCGCAGGCTGTGCTGCCCGAGATCCGGGCGGCGCTGACCCGGCAGGGCGCTGTTGCGATGTCGGGTCGTGATGCGCCGATCAATGATCATGCGGCGCTGGTCGCCCCGATCACACAACGCGGTGAGATCATCGGCGCCTTGGGCATTCACGACGAGGACGGCGGGCGCGAGTGGACCGAGGACGAAATCGCCCTGGTAGAGACAGTGGCCGAACGCATGGGGATGGTGGCCGAAACGTTGCGCTTGCTCGAAGAGACACAGCGCACCGCCGGGCGTGAGCGTTTGACCCGCCAGATCACCGACCAGATTCGCGGCGCGCTGACGGTGGACGAGGCCATCCAACGCGCGATCCGGCAATTAGGCGAGGTCTTAGGCGCCGAGATGGTGGCGCGAATAGATGTTGGGCCGGGAAGCGATTCTGGTGCGCCAGAGAAGAGGGAAAAATGACGAACACTCAGTCAGCGCCAGTTGAAATGGATCAAGAACAAATCCTGCGCACCCAGATGGCGCGCGTGGTCATTCAGATGTCAATGGCGGCCGCGGCGATCCTCCTGATCATTTTTATGAATTTGTGGTTCGCCGGATCACAGTTTGCGGGACGTTACGTCGCGGTAGTGGCGGTGGTGTTCCTCATCCTCAGTGGCATTGGCTTATGGCTGATCCGCCGTCAACGCTTGAACGCGGGGGTTACAGTCTACACCTCCGGGTTGATTGGCGGTCTGACAGTCGCCATCTATCTTCTCGGCGGCGTGACAGGCCCGGTAACAGTGGGTCTCGTCATGGCAGTGGTGATTGTCGGACTGGTTGGTGGCTTCAGGCCATTGAGTCAAGCCGCCGTTGCCATTGGCATCCTTTATTTGCTCATGGCGATTTTGGAGGCCACTCAGGTGTTGCGCCCACCACGGATACCTGAAACATCCGTCTGGTTGATTCAAATTGTTTTCTTTATGGCGGTTTTTATCGTGACCGTTTTGGCGGCAGGGACATTTGTCAACCAGACCGGGCGCGCTCTTGCTGCAGAGCAGCAGCGTGGTTTGGAACTGGCGCAAGCCAGTCGTCAGGCCGAGCAGTTGGCCCTGACCGAGCGCGAACTGCGCGAACGGGAAGCGCACTCGGCGCTGCACCTGCGCGAGACCGTCGCCGGATATGCCGACTATCTGTCGCGTGTCGCTGCCGGAGATTACGCCGCCCGCGTGGATGTCGGTGTTCTGGAAGAAGACGTTGAAGGCGACCGCGAACTGCACGCCCTGGGCGAATACCTCAATTCTACGGTGGAGGCGCTGGTCAAGGCGTTGACCCAGGCTCAGGAGGTGCAGCGTCGTTACACTGAACAGGCCTGGGAAACTGTCATGGCGTCGGGACGTGTGCAGCCGGGATTTGCATATCGCCAAAACCAGATCACATCAGATGCGGAGTGGCTGCCGCAAATGACGCGGGCGGTAGATAGCGGAGCGCTTGTGGCGCAAGATGAAGGTGTTGCGGTGCCGCTGGTCATCAACCGGCAAGTAGTGGGCGCGCTTGGCGGGCTGCACCCCGACGGGCGGCCCTGGACTGCGGAAGAGTTAGCCCTGATCGAAGACGTGACTGGGCAGCTCGCGCAAACCATCGAGAGCTTGCGTCTGTTCGATGATGTGCAACGCCGCGCCGCCCAAGAGCAAGTGGTCGGTACGATAACGGCGCGTATGCGCGCGTCATTGGATATGGAAACTGTGCTCAAGACCGCGGTTAATGAGATGCGCCAGGCTTTGGGACTGGGGGGCGTCATCATCCAACTGGCGCGACCGGAGGCCGTGCGCGACGATGATGCGGTCGAAACCCATCAACCGACGGTATAGTTGAGGAGGAACGTGAGTATGTGGATGCGCATCCGACAATTCCTTGCGCCGCCGGTGTTTGCAGGCGATGAGGACAAGACTGAGACCGCCAGCCTCGTCAATACGATTTTGCTGGTCCTCATCACGTTGATCACGCTGGCCTCGCTGGTCGTCATACTTATGCTGCGGATTTACGCGCTGATGGGGACGCTTTACGTGAGTATGATGGTGCCGATGCTGGCGGCGCTGTGGTCGTTGCGACGCGGTCACGTGCGTGTCGCTGCTGTAATCATCGTCGCCGCCCTGTGGCTGGTGCTGGTGGTATCCGGAGCGTTTATTGGTGGGGTGGTCAACGCGGGCTACACCACGGTCACACTGGTGATTATCATTGCCGCGTTGTTGTTAGGTGGGCAGGGCGGAATCATTGTTACCGTCGTTAGCATTGCAGCGATCGTTGTCGTTTACATTGTAGAAGTAACGGGCCTTTTACCTGCCCCAGCGCGCCCCGACGACCCGACGACCTTTTTGGTCAACCACATTCTGAACTATGGGATGTCCGGGGCCTTGCTCTATATGGCGATGCGCAATCTGCGCACGGCGCTCCAGCGCGCCCGACGGCTGACCGCCGAATCGGAATTGCAGCGAGAACAGTTGCAACTGTTGGTCCACCAACGCACGCAGGACTCGGAACGCAATGTCAACTACCTGCAAGCGACCACCGCAGTGGCGCGAGAAGCTGCGGCGGCGATGGGTGATCCCCAGGAATTATTTGCCCGGGTGGTGAATATCATCCAGAATCAGTTCGGATTTTACCATGTCGGTCTGCACCTGCTGGATGAAAATGCTGAATGGGTTGAGCTACGCGCGGCCTCTGGCGCTGGTCAGGAATTGGCGGCGCGCGGCTTTCGTCTGCGAGCCGGCGTGGAAGGTATGATCGGCGACGTTGTGCGGCGCGGAATATATCGTTTGGCTGAGGACGTTGAACAAGAACCTCTCTATTTGCGGCAGGAAGACTTACCTGACACGCGTTCCGAGTTGGTACTGCCCTTGCAAACCCGTAATCAAATCATCGGAGTTTTGGATATACAAAGCGCCGCAGTGCGCGCCTTTGCTGCGCAGGATGTGCAGACCCTCCAGGCATTGGCTGATCAAGTCGCCATGGCCATCAGCAACGCGCGCCTGGTCGAACAAGCGCGCCAGGCGGCAGAAGTAGAGCGGCGCGCCTACGGGGTGTTGACCGCCGAAGCGTGGCAAGACTTGTTGCGTACCAGTGAGACGCTTGGATTTTCGAGCACTGCAGAAGCGACCGCACCGGCGGGCAACCTCTGGCAACCGGAGATGAAGGCAGCTTTGCAGACTGGCGGAACGGTCCAGGCTTCCCATGACGTCCGGCGGTTAGCCGTGCCGGTGAAAGTGCGTGATGAGGTGATCGGGGTCATTGACTTTGCCAAGTCGGGTGAAGGTGATGTATGGACAGCCGAAGAGGTTGCGCTGGTGGAGTCATTGACCGGGCAGTTGGGTATCGCCTTGGAAAGCGCGCGCCTCTACCAGGACACGCAACGCGCCGCTGCGCGCGAACGATTGCTTGGTCAGGTGACGGGGCGTATGCGTGAGTCCTTGGATATGGATACCGTGCTCAAGACCGCCGCTCACGAGATGCGCCAGGCATTGGGTTTGGAGGGTGTTCTCGTGCAACTGGCAAGGCCGAAAAAAGTCCGTGAGGTGGATGATGGTGCGATATAGCCACGGCGACTACAAACGTTTTTCCGGCGCTATGTCTGGCTGCACAAGCAGCGGGAGGGAATTACCATGACGATGCTTCGCCGCTGGTTCAAACCACCGCTATTTGAGGGTGACGTAGAAAAGAATCGCGTGGCGCGTCTTGTCCATACGGTCTTGCTGGGGACGGCGCTCATGATTACTTTGGCGTCATTGGTGGTGGTCATCGCCTTGCGCAATTATGCCGTGATGACCGTCACGTGGGTTTCTCTATTTGTACCGGTCGTCGTCGCGCTGTATATTTTGCGCCGTGGGTATGTGCGCGCCGCGTCAATCCTTACATCCATTATGCTTTGGCTGGTATTGGTGGTGATGGGCTTCCTTTTTGGCGGCGTCGTCAATACCAGCTTCACCACAATCGTCATTGTGATTATGATCTCTGCGCTCTTGTTGGGGGGGCGGGCTGGCATTGTTGTTGCTGTCTGGAGCTTTGTGGCCGCTACGGTTGCCTTTGTCGCTGATATCTTGGGCGTTTTACCGCCCCCTCTAGCGCCGAATGTCCCCGTCAACTACTGGGTAACGCACACCGTCAACTACGGCATTGCTGCTTTGCTCTTGTATCTGGCGATGGGGCAGTTGACGGACGCTATTCAGCGCGCCCAACGTTTCGCCGCCGAGTCCGAGAGCCAAAGACGGGAGCTGCAAACTTTAGTGCAGGAACGGACCCGGGATTCTGAACGCGCCAACAATTATCTGCAAGCCACGACCGCTGTGGCCTATGAATCGGCGGCAGTGATGGACGATCCACAAGCCTTGCTCACGCACGTAGTGGACGTCATCCGCGCGCAATATGGTTTTTATCACGTGGGCCTCTACCTGCTGGATGAGACCGGCGACTGGGCTGAACTGCGCGCCGTCTCTGGTCACGGGCATGAATTATTGACCCGCGGATTCCGCGTGCGTGTGGGCGTCGAAGGCATCGTCGGCATGGTGGCGCGTCGGGGTGAAGACCGGTTGGTGGCGGATGTTGACCAGGGTATAGCCTATCGGCGCGTTGCAGAATTGCCTGAGACGCGCGTTGAGTTGGCTCTGCCTCTACTCGTCCGCAACGAGATTATCGGTGTATTGGATGTTCAGGGGCGGCAAGGGCGGGTGTTTAGCGAACAAGATGTGCGCACATTGCGGGCTTTGGCTGCCCAGGTCGCCGTCGCCATCAGCAATGCGCGACTCTTTGAACAGGCCCGCCAGGTTGCTGAAGTCGAGCGGCGCGCCTATGGCGCAATCACCGGTGGGGCGTGGGAGAGCTTGTTGAGCGCCAGTCAAACCAGGGGATTCTTCAGCGACGAACGGACGACTGTTCCGGCCGGCGATCTATGGCTGCCAGAGATGGAAACGGCCCTGCAGACCGGCAGCGTCATACAGGATACGCAAGAAGCGCGGCGGTTGGCTGTGCCGGTCAAGGTGCGTAATGAGATCATCGGCGTGATTGACTTTACGAAACCCGGTGAACACAGCGCCTGGACATCTGAAGAAATCGCGTTGGTGGAATCGCTTACCGAACAGCTAGGCATCGCTTTGGATAGCGCGCGGCTGTATCAGGATTCGCAACGCGCTGCCGCCCGCGAGCGGGTGATCGGCCAGGTGTCCGGGCGCATTCGTGAGACGTTGGACATGGGAGCGGTGCTGCGCACGGCCGCCGAGCAGATTTGTCAGGCATTATCTTTGGAAGATTTGGTGGTTCGTTTGGTGAATCCCGAGTCCGTAAAGACAGATGTGGATCGCACCCGAGCCGAGCTTTGAGCAATCTGGCAAGTTTAGTATGGGAGGAACAACAAATGATGGAGCGTAGATGTTTTTACAATAGGATCAAAGTGGGGTGGAGGGTGTTGGCGATCTTTGTTGTGTTGGCCTTGCTGATGAGCGGTTGCGGCGCCAAAAAACCCCGGGTATACCGGGTGGGGATTCTGTCGGGCCTGCATTTCGTTGCGCCTATCACCGATGGCTTTAAGGCCGGCATGTCCGAGTTGGGCTACGTCGAGGGAGAAAATATCATCTACGACGTGCAGGAGACGGACTTCGATATGGTCGTTTACAAGAACATTCTTGACAAGTTCGTTGCCGACAAAGTTGATTTGATCCTGGCTTTCCCCACCGAGGCGTCCATGGAGGCTAAGGCTGCCACACAAGGCAGCGATGTCCCGGTAGTTTTTGACTTTGCCTTGATCGAGGGGATGGGAATGGTTGATAGCGTGCGCGAGCCGGGTGGAAACATCACCGGCGTGCGCTACCCCGGCCCGGATATTGCGGTCAAGCGTTTTGAAATCCTGCGCGCGATTGCGCCGGGGGCCAAGCGCATCTGGATCCCTTACCAGCGGGGCTATCCGATTGTGCAGCCGCAACTCGACGCCCTGCGACCGGTGGCAGAGGCTGCCGGCGTAACCATAATTGAGTTTCCCGCCGACAACGCGGACGAACTCGAGGCAGAACTGCGCGCGCGCGCGCAACAGGCTGACGTGGGTATGGATGCGATTTTATTTGTCGCCGAGCCGCTCACTGTGACCCCAGACAATTTCGTCGTGATCGGCAGGTTTGCCGACGAACACAAGATACCTGTCGGCGGCGCCTTTATGTCGGTGGAAGGTCACGACGCGATTTTCGGCGTGAACGTCGTCCCGTTTGATGCGGGGAAACTGGCCGCTCCGCTGGCCGACAAGATTCTCAAAGGGACGCCGGCTGGCACCATCCCCGTCGTCTCAGCCGATAGTTTCGTGCAGATCAACTACAAGGCAGCGCAAACATTAGGGCTGACGGTGCCCCCAAGTCTCCTGGCGCAGGCCGACGAGGTCATCCGCTAACCGTTTGCGCTGTCGAGAGGTGGAACAATGTCTATGCAGGAAGAAAAGCCCAAGATCTCACGAAGCCTGGCGGCGACGCTGCTCATCGCTTTCGTGGTTTTGACTGTGGGGGCTTTGTTCATCGCCTACATCCCGCAGTTGATCTTCTTCATCCAGGAAGGCAATCGGGCAATTCGCAGTGAACAACAACTGATTGCCCAAAAGGCAGCCAATACGGTCGCTGATTTTTTCCGGGTCAAATTCGACGTATTGGAGACGGCCGCCAGACTCGGCGACATTGCGTTTACCTTTCGACAAGATCAAGAAAGAATCCTGGCGAATCTGCTGGGGTTACAGCCCGCCTTCCGGCAGTTGGCTTTTTTGGATGCGCGAGGTCAGGAACAGGTCAGAATCTCTCGGCTATCGCAGGCTGCGTCGGGTAACCTCGTTGACCGGGTTGAAAGCGATTGGTTGAGTCAGATCAAGCAAAAAAGCAGGTATATCAGTCCGATCTACGTGGACGAGGCGACGAGCGAGCCGTTAGTGATTATGGCTGTGCCAGCGCTGGATGTTTTTGGCGATTTTCAGGGTGTGCTGCTGGCCGAGATGAGTCTCAAGTTTATGTGGGATATGGTGGATCGGCTTGAAGTCGGCGAAACAGGTCTGGCCTACGTGGTGGACAAGCAAGGCAACCTGATCGCTTTTGGCGATATCTCGCGGGTTCTGCGCGGTGAGAATGTCCGCCAATTGAAACTGGTCGCGCAATTCATCGAAAATCCTGTACCTGCCGGCGAGGCTGTGACGGCCGGGTTTCAGGGTATCAATGGCTTTAGAGTTGTGGGGACTTATGTTCCTCTAGGGACGCCGGACTGGGCCGTTGTCACCGAACTGCCGATACAGGAAGGGACCGGACCACTCATCAACAGAATCCTGATATCGGTCGCCGTAAATGTGCTGTTGGTCACAATTGTTGGTCTGATCGCCGTTTACATTGCGCGTCGTGTGGCTGCGCCTTTGCTTAACTTGACTGCCACCGTGAGTCGGATCTCTGGAGGCGAACTCGAACTTCAGGCATCGCTGACGGGGCCTGCCGAAGTGGTGGACCTGGCGCGAGTTTTCAACCAGTTGACGGCGCAATTACGAGGAACGTTGGCTGGTTTGGAGCGGCGTGTGGCCGAACGCACGCAGGGTTTGCTCACCGCAGCGGAGGTATCGAGCGTCACGACGGCAGTGCTTGATATCGAAGAGTTGCTGCCCCAAGTCGTTGAGTTGGTGCGAGAGCGGTTCAACCTGTACTATGTAGGCTTGTTCTTGACCGACGAGGCCGGCGAGTATGCCGTTTTGCGCGCCGGTTCTGGTGAGGCCGGGCGCGCGATGTTGGCGCGCAATCACCGTTTGCTCATTGGCGGCGATTCGATGATTGGGCGTTGCGTCCTTACGGGGCAGGCAGACATCCAATTGGACGTTGGTGAGGCGGCAGTTCGTTTCAGTAACCCGGATCTGCCGGACACACGTTCTGAGTTGGCGCTGCCGTTGCGTTCAGGCGGCCAAATCATCGGCGCAATGACGGTGCAGAGTGAGCAAGAAGCCTTTTTCTCCCAAGAAGATATTTCGGTGATGCAGACCGTGGCGGATCAGGTTGCCAATGCGGTGCGTAATGCCCGGTTGTTCCAACAAGTGCGGGCGAGCCTGGAAGCTGAACGGCGCGCCTACGGTGAATTGTCGGGCGAAGGGTGGCGCAACTTGCTTCAACTTAGTTCCGAACTGGGCTTTGTCAGCGATGGACAAAAAACCGTACAGCGCGTGGATGTCTGGCGGTCGGAAATGACGACAGCATTGCTTACCGGGCAAGTAGCGTCGGGCCAGGGCGATGCGCCGACGCTGGCGATCCCCATCCGCGTGCGCGATCAGATCATTGGGGTTGTAGACGGCCGCAAGCCCGATGGAAGCCAATGGACAGAAGAAGAGATTGGCTTATTATCCGCGCTGATTGACCAGTTGAATGTGGCGTTGGAAAGCGCACGCTTGTATCAAGACACCCAAAACGCTGCCGCGCGTGAGCGCATCATTGGTCAGGTGAGTGGGCGCATCCGGCAGGAACTTGATCTCGAAGCCGTACTCAAAACTACAGTTGACCAAATCCAGCAGGTGTTGGGGCTTGAACAAGCCGCAATACGACTGGTGCCGGATGTGGATCAGGACAAGATGACAACAAGTGGGTGAGCCTTATGACCGAATCGGATAATGAACGCAGTGCAAGCCTTGCAAATCAAGACGTTCGCGCCTGGCAGCAACAGTTGATCCGTGGTGTGCTGATAGCGCTGACCATTGTTGGCCCTCTGGCTGTCGCTGCTGGCGCGTATTATGCGGTTGAAACCAATACAGCCTGGTTGATACCTACCTATGTGATTGCTTATGGCGTATTGGTGGCGGCGACATTCTGGCGGCGTGCTCCCTATACACTGCGGGTCAGCATTTTCCTGGCTTTTGTCTATGTGATGGGCGTTCTCGACTTTTTCCAGGACGGGCGCGGGGGAAGTGGGCGTATATTTTTGCTGGGATTGGTGGGGATGGCGTCCCTGTTTTTGAACCGCCGTGGTCGCATCTTGGTCTTGCTTCTTGTTTTACTCACGATGATTTTCTTGACCATTGCCTTTACTGCGGGCTGGGTGAGCATCCCGCCGGAGCAAGAGCCAAAATCAACCGATTTGGTTGGTTGGATCAGCAACACGACGATCCTGTTGTTAATTATGGTTTTGTTGCAAGCGGGGATCAGCTACCTGGTACCCCAGTTAGCGTCGGCGTTGCAACGCAGCCAGCATTTGATGCGCGAGCTGGACGCGCAGCGCGCCGATTTGGAGCGCGCGGTGGCTGAGCGTACTGAGGCTCTATCCCGCCGCGCGCGTTACCTGGAAGCGACGGGCGATGTGGCGCGCAGTGTCTCTTCGATTTTGGAGACTGACGAACTGCTGGCAACCGCGGTGCGTTTGATCAGCGAGCGCATGGGCTTCTATCACGTAGGTCTCTTCTTTATTGACCCGACTGGCGAGTGGGCAGTCCTGCAGGCGGCTTCCAGTGCGGGAGGGCAGCGGATGCTGGCGCGGGGCCATCGCTTGCGGGTGGGGGTGCAGGGCATTGTAGGGGATGTGGCGGTGCGCGGTGCGCCGCGCATCGCGCTCGATGTAGGGCAAGACGCCGTCTTTTTTAGCAACCCGGATCTGCCTGATACCCATTCGGAAATCGCGTTGCCTTTGCGCGCGCGGGGGCAAGTCTTCGGCGTCCTTGATGTGCAGAGCATCGAGCGCGCGGCGTTCACCCAAGAAGACATCAGCGTGCTACAAACCCTGGCTGACCAGGTGGCGTTGGCCATCAGCAACGCCCGGCTGTTCCATGAGGCGCAAGAAAGCCTGACCGCCCAGCAACGCGCTTACGGCGAGTTAAGCGGTGAGGCTTGGCGCGCGTTGGCGAATGAACAACGGGCTTTGGGCTTTATCAAGCGTGGCGATAACCTGTTGCCGATGACCGGTGAACTGGATGAAGATGCGCTGCAAGCCGCCAGAACCGGGCGCGCCGTGCAAGGTCAGCACGGCGAAACGACGCCTACACCGTCTTTGGCTGTGCCGATCAAAAGCGGCGAGCGGGTCATTGCCGTGTTGGACGCGCAACTGCCCGCGCAATCTGGCGCGTGGACGCCGGATCAGGTGGCGCTGCTGGAATTACTCTCCGAACAGGTCTCCCAGGCGATGGAGCGCGCGCGGCTCTATCAAGATACCCAACGCCGCGCCGCCCGCGAGCAATTGGTGGGTGAGGTGACAAGGCGTATCCGTGAAACGCTGGATTTGCATAACGTGTTGCAAACGGCTGTCCGGGAGATGGGATCGGCGTTGGATGTTGATGTGGTGGAAGTGCGATTAGGAACAGGGATGGACAGCCCCGGGGCAAACGCTGCCGGGTCTGAGGAGGTGCATCCATGAGCCTGGTTCTCGTACTCCAAATTTCGAGTTTCGCGTTGTCGTTGATCGGATTCATCCTCACTCTGTATGTGTTGGCGCTCAACGTCTGGAATACATCTAACCGTCACCTGAGCCTATTGTTTTTCATTTTTGCAGCAAACAATCTGTTCACAGGTCTGATTCTGGATGCGTCTATCGTCACACGGGCAAGCGCTGTACCGCTAACCTATGGACTGGGGGCGACAACGACGGCCTTCCAGGTAGCCCTGCTCTTGCTGACGGTTGTCCTGCTCAAACCGGCATGGATGCGTGGAAGGTGGCGCTGGTTGTGGTGGCCGCTCTATGGCCTGCTCTTCTTACCGGCTCTGCTGACCCTTTTAGATGTGAACCTGGGTACACATTTTTGGTACACAGGTCTGGATGTGGGTTACAACGGCGGTTTTGTGGAACTGGCTGACTATGCCAATGGCAGCCTGGCTGTGCCCATTCGAATTTTAAGTTATGCTGTCTTTTCTCTCGTCTCGCTCCTGGTCGCATTACTCGTCGCCTGGCGGGACAAACACGTTGTGCCGGAGACGCGCCGGTTGGCCTGGTTGCTCTTCGCGTCGCAGCTTGTCGCATCTGTGGTCCAGTTTAGTCTAGGCGGTGTTTCCAGAGTTCTCAGCATACAACTCGCCAGCCTTATTTATACAGTTTCCTATGGTTATGCGGCCTTTCAGCAGATGGTCTCCGAACGCCGTTTGCAGCGCGGACGTTTGCAAGTGCGGCTGGTGTCGCTGGTGCTGGCGATTGCAGTGCCACTCCTCATCGCGGTGGCTTTCTTCTTGACGAATCAAGCTTCCCGTCAGTTGAATCGAGATGCCAACGAACAGCTTCGTTTGGCGAACGGCTCACTTAAGGGCAAGGTGGACATCTGGCTAAACCAGAATACATGGGTGGTGCAGCAACTGGCTGCGCAGCCAGACATTGTAAGTATGGACCCCGCATTGCAAAAGCCTGTCCTGGTCGAAACGGACCGTGTGTATGATTATCTCTTTTTGGTGCATACGACCGATTTAAACGGCATGAATGTGGCGCGCAGTGACGATGGTGCGCTTCAGGACTACAGTGACCGTCTCTGGTTTCAAGGCGGGCGTTCCGGTGCACCGGTCACGATGCAGCCGCTGGTCAGCCGCACCACTGGGCGGCCGGCCCTGAACCTGGCGACACCGATCCGCAACGCAAGCGGGGAGATCGTCGGTGTTGCCTCCATCGTCGCTGAGCTAGATGAAATTTCTACGCAAGTGCAAGCCAGCCGGGTTGGGCAAACGGGATTGGCCTACGTGGTCGCGCCAGATAATCGCGTCGTGGCGCACCCAGACCCGGCTTATAGCAATGAACTTCGTGACCTGTCCGATTATCCTGCCGTACAGTTGTTGCGTCAGGGTCAGACAGGATTGCCTGTCACCTTTGTAGATGAACAGGGCGTGCGTTGGTGGGCATACCTGGATGTGCTGGAGAGCGATGTGGGTCGTGGATGGGGGATTGTGATACAGCAGCAAGAATCTGAAGTGCGCGCTGCTCTGCAAGGATTCCAGGATATTTCCACCTTTACCGTGGTGTTGGGAGCCGCATTAATGGCTATCTTTGTTGCTTTTGCAATGCGCCAGGCCTTCCAGCCGGTGAACACGTTGACCTCAACGGTGGCCGCGATCACAGCCGGCGACCTGACCCGCGAAGCCCCGGTAGAAAGCGAGGATGAGTTGGGCACTCTGGCCCATGCGTTCAACAGTATGACTGCGCAGTTGCGCGACTTGATCGGCAGTCTCGAAGACCGTGTGCTAAGCCGCACGGCTGACCTGGAACGGCGCTCGCGCTATTTGCAGGCTTCGGCCGAAGTGAGCCGCGCAACGGCCTCCATCCTCGAAGTCGCTGAACTGGTGCAGCAGGTGGTCGAGGTGATCCGCGAACGTTTTAATCTGTATTATGTGGCGTTGTTCACGGTAGACGAGCGTCGCGAACAGGCCGTGTTGCGGGCCGGTACTGGTCAGGCGGGCCTGGCGCGCCTGGCGCGGGGATACCAGCTTCCACTCAAGGCCGACTCTTCAATGATCGCCTGGTGCATCGTTAATGGCCGCCCACGCATTGCGCAGGAAGCGGAACGGGACGAGGTGCGTTTTGTTTCGCCAGAATTACCTGATACGCGCTCCGAGGTGGCCTTGCCGCTGCGTTCGCGTGGACAGGTGATCGGGGCGATCTCGCTGCAGAGTGCTCAGCCCAACGCCTTTGATGAGGCCGCGTTGGCTGTCTTGCAGATCATGGCCGACCAGGTGGCCGTAGCGTTGGAAAACGCGCGTTTGTTCGCTGAGAGCGAGGCCGCGCTGGAGCAGACGCGCCGGGCGTATGGTGAACTTTCAGAGCGGGCCTGGACGCAATTCCTGCGTTCGGAACAGGGGATAGGCTATCGTTACGCCCAGCATGAAGTCACATCAGCAGAAGGTACCTGGCAGCCGGAGATGGTTCAGGCAGTACAATCCGGGCAACGTGTCGTTCAGCAATCTGAGACGGAAGCCGTGTTGGCCGTTCCACTCAAGGTGCGTGATCAAGTGCTCGGGGTGGTGAACCTGCGCAAAACAGCGCCAGACAAGACCTGGACGGAAGAGGAGAACGCGCTGATCGAGACATTGACCGAGCAGCTTGCTGTGGCGCTGGAAAGCGCGCGGCTGTATCAGGATACGCAACGCCGCGCGGCGCAGGAGCGGTTGGTGGGTGAAGTGACCGGACGCATCCGCGAGTCGCTCGATATGGAGACGGTGCTCAAGACAGCGGCGCAAGAACTACGGCGGGTGCTGGGCGTGCCGGAACTGAATATCCGCCTGGCTGCTCCGGCGGAGAGCGCTGCGGATAAGGAGACGGCGGCATGATGTGTACGCCTGATCAGATTTGGCAGAAACCCATAACGAACTCCGGAATATCTTTTGCGCCTAGCCACCTGCACGCCGACCAGGGGGCAGAGGAGTGTGGATATGCAAAGCAAGACCTATAGAATGAGCTTGAGCGCCAAACTGACCATCGCCTATTCGGTATTGATCGTCCTGGCGACGGGGCTGTTGTCTCTGGCGCTGTTTTGGCAGTTCCGGCAATCGCAGCGTGACCTGTTCCGCGAACGCTTACGCGACCTGGTCAGCCTGGGTGCCAGGCAGGTGGATGGCGACCAGTTTGCCGCCATCCGCACCCGCGCCGACGAAAACGGTCCGGCCTATCAAGCCGTGCTCCAACAAATGCGGGCCATCCAGGCCGAAAGCTCAATCATCCGGTACGTCGGCGGTATGCGCGCTCAGCCGGACGGCACCATCACATTTGTCATTGACACCGATCCCGACCCGGCCACGCATGTCCACGTGGAACAAGTTTATGACGACCCCGGCCTGGTGCTGGAAAAAGTCGCCGCGACGATCCAGCAAACCGAAGTGGAAGAGGAATTCTACACGGACATCTTTGGCACCTTTCTCAGCGGCTATGCGCCCCTGTATACCTCGTCAGGCGAGCTGGCCGGCATTTTTTACATTGATGTTGACGCTGCGACGATTCTGGCTGCGGAAGCGCAAACTGCGCGGACCGCCGGCATCGCGTTTTTGATCGCTATACCGTTGACTTTGTCCATCGGCTGGTGGACCGCCCGCCGGCTCACCGCGCCGATTGCCGCGCTGGAGAGTGGCGCGCGGCGCGTCGCGGCGGGGCAACTCGATCAGCCGGTGCCGGTGCAAAGTAACGATGAGTTGGGCGCGCTGGCCCGCGTGTTTAACCTGATGACCGAGCAATTGCGCAACTTGATCGGCGGGCTGGAACAGCGTGTGAACGACCGCACCGCCGACCTCAAGCGCCGCTCGGATTACCTGGCCGCCTCGGCCGAGGTCGCCCGCGCCGCGTCGTCCATTTTGGAAGGAGAGCAATTAGCGCAAGAAGCCGTCGAATTGATCCGCGAGCGTTTCGATCTGTATTATGTCGGCCTGTTTCTGGTGGATGAAAAGAACGAATGGGCCATTTTGCGTGCGGGTACCGGTCAGGCCGGCCAGACTATGCTGGCGCGGGGCCACAAGCTGGCTGTGGACGTCAATTCGATGATTGGCTGGAGTATAGTCAACGCGCAGGCGCGTATTGCTCTGCAAGCTGAAACCGATGCCGTGCGTCGCATCACCGCCGAATTGCCTGAGACGCGCTCGGAAGCGGCCTTGCCTTTGCGCTCGCGCGGCAAGGTGCTCGGTGCGCTGACCGTGCAGAGTGCGCAGCCCAATGCCTTTGACCAGGATACGCTCACAGTTTTGCAGACAATGGCCGATCAGATCGCCATCGCGCTCGAAAACGCCCGCTTGTTGGCGGCAAGCCAGACTGCGGTCGAGACCATACGCCGCGCTTCTGGTGAGTTGAGCCTTGAAGGCTGGCGTCAGCTCATTCGTGCGCAGACCATGCCAGGTGTGCGTAGCGTCGAGAGCGGGGTCAGTGTTGTTCCAGATCTAGGGACCGAGGATGCCTGGCCCGCTGAGGCGCAGCGTGCGCTCCACACAGGGCAGATGGTTCAAGCTGTCAGCCCGGGCGATCCAGCGCCGCTGGCGGTGCCGGTGCAGGTGCGCGGCAATGTCATTGGCGTGATAGATACCTTCAAGCCGGCCGGGAGCCAGTGGACGCCGGAAGAGCTGACCCTGGCCGAGACTTTGGCCGAGCAGTTGGGTATCGCTCTGGAAAGCGCGCGGCTGTATCAAGATACCCAACGCCGCGCCGCCCGCGAGCGCACCATCGGCGAGGTGACGTCGCGGATGCGCGAATCGCTGGATATGGAAACGGTGCTCAAGACGGCGGCAGATGAAGTGCGGCGGGCGTTTGGCTTGGAAGACTTGATGATCAGCCTGACGCTGGCCGAAGCGTTGGACGCGGATACGCAGGAGAACTGAGATGCGGCAAATGAATTGGCTACGGCGTCTATTCAGCAAAGACCCTGCGGTTGAGGATCGCGGTTTCAAACGGCTCGTCCTCGCCATTTTGGGCGTCTCTCTGCTGGGCGCGATTTTGTTAGCGATTGTTGATATAAACCGTCCGATTATGCTGGGCATGAGCGTGGTCCTGCTCGTCGCGTTGGCGCTGGCCTGGCGTGATATTGCCTTGCCGGGCAGAGTATTGTCCCCACTCGCCGGCCTGCTGGTGTTCGGTTTTCTTATGGTCAGACACTATGGTATCCGGGATACGGCCATTGTCGGCATCACTTTGACTGTTGTGGTTGCCACGTTGCTGATTGGTGAAGGCGGAATCGTGGTTTATGGCGCTTTGAGCCTCATTTTTATCGTCGCTTTGGGTATGGCGGAGTCCGCTGGCCTACTGCAAAATCCTTTCAGTGCCTATAACGCGCTCGCCGATTATCTCGTTGTGGTTATGCAGATCATTGTCCTGGCAGTGGCGCTGTGGTTGGTGGTGCGGCGCTTGAACGAGAGTGTGCAACAAGCGCGTCGGAACGAGCAGGCGCAGATACAGGCCAACCAGGAACTACAGGTGTTGCGTGCTTCGCTCCAAGCGCAGGTTGATGAAAACACAGCCCATCTACGCGCCGCTGCCGACGTGAACCGCACTGTGGTGACGCTGCTTGATCCTGAGCAATTGCTGCAAAGCACGGCTAAATTCGTGCAGCAGCGTTTTGGGATGCATTGCGTTGGCCTGTTTCGCCTGGAAGAAAGCGGGCAAGCGGCGATTTTACGCGCCAGCGCCGGGCCGGTGGGCGAAATCTGGCAGCCTGGCTACCGGCTGCCGGTGGACTTGCACTCCTTGATCGGTGAATGTGCGGTCAGCCGGCGCATGATCAAGACCCAGGATGCGGCCAGATTGTCTGAGATGCCCGGTGTACAGGCGGCTGCGGCCCTGCCGCTGGAATCGCGCGGGGAAATGATGGGCGTCTTAGCCGTATATACCGAGCGGCCACAGGCTTTGGATGATTCGCTGCTCGCGGCTCTGCGGATCGTGGCCGATCAGGTTGTTGTGGCGCTGGATAACGCCTTGTTGTTTGAACGTCTTGAGGAAAGTGTTGATGCGGAGCGCCGGGTTTATGGGCAGATGAGCGCGGAGGCCTGGCAGCAACTCTTTCACACACAGGCGCAGATCAGCGTTCTCAGTCAATCGCAAGGCGTCGCGTTGAGTTCCGATCCCTTGCGCCCGGAGATGCGGCAGGCTTTGCACCAGAAAGAACCGGCGCTGAGCGCCGAGGATCACACCGGCCTGGCGCTGCCGATCAAAGTGCGCGATCAAGTGATCGGTGTGCTGGGCGGGCGCAAGCCAGGGGGCGGCGGTCGCTGGACAGCCGAAGAAATCGAAATGCTGCAAACGTTGACCGATCAATTGGGCGTGGCTCTCGAAAGCGCGCGCCTCTATCAAGACACCCAACGTCGCGCGGCGCGAGAACGCGCGATCAGCGAGGTGACGGGGCGGATGCGTGAACCGGTTGAACTGGAAGACGTGCTGAAAGTCGCTGTAGACCAAATTCGGCAGGCGCTCGACCTCGACGAACTGGTTTTGCGGCTCGGGGCGAGTGCACCGCTCGGAGCGGGTGCGCCGGATCAGCTGTCCCCCACGGGCAGCGGGCAGGGAGGAGCGTTATGAGTCAGACATTGCAGCCTGAAGCAAGTCAGTCACGGTGGTTGCGCGAACAGCGTTCGCGCGTCATCAATATGCTGCTGTGGGTGGTGGTGCTGGCCGGCCCATTAGCCATCTTGCCCGGCATTGTGAACCTGTTCAAGGGGACGCCGTTTAGTGTAACATTGGGAATCTATCTGCTGGCTTATAGCGTGGCGGTGCTGCTGTTGGTCGTGCGCCGCATCAGCGATACCTGGCGCGCGCTGCTATTTGTGTCCGCGTTGTATGCCTTTGCCGTTTTCGCGCTCTATTCAGGCTGGTTGGTCAGCAGCGGGCGTACCTTCCTGTTGGTTTTTATCATGATGGCCGCGCTGTTAATGGATATGCGCGCCGGATTTGTGGCGGCCGCGCTGAGTGTGCTGACTTATCTGGCCTTTGCCGTCGTGTACAACCAGGGCATACTGCGGTTGCGGACGCTGCCCGACCCGACCACGCTTCCGCCCATATTGGTCGAGGGCGGGGGATTTATCATCGTCATCGGCCTGATGGTGATGGCCGCCTGGTTCTTCAACCAGGCCATTCTCGCCACCGCGCAAGCGACGCGCGCGGCTGAACAGGCGCGCGCCGCCTTGAGCGAACGCGCTGCCGAGTTGGAAGCCGCCAATGCGCGCCTGGATCGGCGGACTGAGGCGCTGACGGCGACGGCGCAAATTGCCTATGATGTCACTTCGGTGCTGGATACGCAACGGCTTTTGGATCGCTTGGTCAGATTGATGAGCGAAACGTTTGGTTTTTACGAGGTCGGTGTTTTCCTGGTGGATGCAATGCAGCAGTGGGCGGTGTTACAGGCGGCCGAGGGTGAGATTGGACGCCGTCTGCTGGCCCAGAATTACCGGCTGGCGCTTGGTGTGGTCGGCGGCGGTCAGACCCTGGTTCAGGAAGTGATCGCCAGGATGACGCATCGTTCGCGGGTGTTGGCTGAAGCGGACGTTGCCAACTCAGACTGGCCGGAGACGCGCTCCGAGTTGGTCTTGCCGCTGCGGGTGCAGGGGGGCGTGATCGGCGTGCTTGACCTGCACCGCCGCGTGGCGACGCCCTTTGAGGCGGAAGAGATCGCCGTGTTCCAGACGCTCGCCGACCAGGCGGCGGTGGCGGTGAATACCGCGCAGCTCGTGCAGCGCGTCGAGGCGGCGGCTGAGGCCGAGCGACAGGCGCGCGGCGAACTGACGCGCGAAGCCTGGCTCAACCTGTTGCGCGCGCAGCCTGATCTAGGGTATCTGGCGAACCGGCAAGGCGTTTTTGCGTTGTCGCCGGGTGAACAACCAGCGACGACCGAAGGAGAGCGTACCGCGCCTACGGTCGTCAGCGCGGATCGGGAGCGTCTGGCTATGCCCGTCAGAGTTGGCGAGCAGGTGATCGGCGTTTTGGAAGGCCGTCGGTCAGGAGGGTGGGCCGCCGAGGAAATCTCGTTACTGGAAACGTTGCTGGAGCAATTAGGCGCTACGGTCGAGCGCGCGCGCCTGTACCGTGAGACCCAACGCGCCGCCGCCCGCGAACGCACCATCGGAGCAGTCACCAGTCGTATCCGCGAGACGCTGGATATGGAGGCGATGTTGCACACGGCGACGGACCAGATCCGCGCGGCGCTCAATTTGGACGGTTTGATCATTCGTTTGGTGGCTCCCCAAACGGACGTGCAGGCTGATTGAGGAAGGCTCAGGTATGAATATACAAACCTTGCGACAGAGTTTAATCAGGGCCGTCTTTAGGATTATGTTGATTGGCGGCGGGCTGGGCGTGGTGGCCGCCTCCTATCTGGCTGTGGTGCAACAAGACCTGGAACTGATCCCCCTTTACCTGGTCATCTTGGCGGCGATGGCGCTCCCCGTGCTATGGCGGCGGATGCCGTACAGCGCCCAGGTTGGTATTTTGGTGGCGTTGATGTATCTGAATGCCTTGCTCAATCTGGTCACGGAGGGCCGCGGCTCGCTGGGACGCCTCTTTTTGCTGGTAGCCTCTTTTTGCGCGGTGCTCTTTTGGGGCCGGCGCGCGCTGGTGCCGGCGTTAGTGGGGGTGGTGTTGACCATGGCCGGCTTTGCGTGGGCTTTTACGACCCAGCGGATGACCGGCTATTATGTCGAGGTTGACTCCACGCTGGCCGCCGGTTGGATTAGTAATACGGTCATCTTGACTGTGATTATATTCTTCGTCACGTTTTCGATCAACTATATCTTTTCTCAATTGACCACCGCGTTGACACAAAGCGCTGAACTCACCGCCGCGTTGCAACAGCAGCAGACGGCGCTGCAGGAACAGGTTGCGGCCCGTAACGTCGAACTGGCGCGCCGCACCAGCTACCTGGGCGCGGCGATGGCGGTCGCGCAAGAGGCGCAGGCGGCCGGCGGCGACCTGACCCGGCTGTTACCGCGGGTTGTCAATATCATCAGCGCACAATTCGGGTTTTATCACACCGGCCTCTTTCTGCTGGACGCGAACAAGGCATGGGCGGTATTACAAGCCGCCTCCAGCGCAGGCGGCCAACGGATGTTAGCGCGCCAGCACCGTCTGGGCGTCGGCTCACAGAGCATTGTGGGGTACGTGGCGGCGCGCGGCGCGCGGCGCATTGCGTTGGACGTGGGACAGGATGCTGTCTTCTTCGATAACCCTGATTTGCCCGATACCCGGTCGGAGATGGCCGTCCCCTTGCTGGTGCATGGCGAAATCTTGGGAGTGTTGGATGTGCAGAGCGTAGAACCGCAAGCCTTCACGGATGAAGATGTCACGGTTCTGCAGGCCCTGGCAGATCAGATCGCGGTGGCCGTGAGTAACGCACAATTATTGCGTCAGCTCGAGGCGACGCTTGAAGCCGAGCGCCGGGCGATGGGTGAGTTATCACGTGAGGCCTGGTTGCGTTTGCTCCAGGCGCGCCAGGACTTGGGCTTTTATGCTGACGGTAAGACCATTGTGCCCGCCGGCGATGTCTGGCGCCCGGAGATGGATCTGGCCTTGCGCGAAGGCCAGGAGGCATTGAGCGCAGATGGCGCGGCCCTGGCCCTGCCGCTCCGGGTGCGTGAGCAGGTGATTGGCGTCATTGATGGGTACAAGGCCGATGGTACAGCCTGGTCGGCGGAGGAGAAGAGCGTCTTGCACGCCTTGACTGAGCAACTGAATGTGGCGTTGGAAGGCGCGCAATTGTATGCGGATTCCCAACGCCGCGCCGCCCGCGAGCGCACCGTGGGCGAAGTGACCGGGCGTATTCGTGAAACATTGAACATGGAAACGATGCTGCGCACCGCGGTTGAAGAAATCCGCGCAGCGCTGGGACTGGATCGGCTGGTGGTGCGACTCGGCGCGCCAGATGAGACGACGCCCTAAAAAGATGAGAGGATCGAACGATGTGGGATAAGATCAGACACTTCCTTGCGCCGCCGGTTTTTGTGGATGATGAAGATAAAACGCGCATCGCCGCCTTGCTCAATCCACTGATTTTGAGTGTGTTCGGCATGGATATGATCGGCGTTGTGGCGACGATATTTATCTTTGCGAATAAACTAGGCAGCGCTATCACGGTTGGACTGATTTTTTTGGTGCTCTTAACCTCCAAAATTTTGTTACAACGGAGGCTAGTGCGGTCGGCCGGCATGGTGTTTATCATCGGGATGTGGTTTCCCATTAGTGCTGTTGTCGTCCTTGCTGCCGGGCGTCATATGATACCTGTCGCTTACGTTGCATTGACCATCGTTGCCGGCCTCGTGGTAGGCCAGGGCGCGGCGATCGTGATCGCTGTGGTCAGCAGTATATTGTATTTAGGGATAGCGATTGTTGAAGCTATGGGCATTGTCCTGCCGAGAGTGTTTGCGGATTTGCTTGTGTCGAATTGGGTGTTGCTCAGTATTTCACTGGCGATGACGGTCATGCCGCTGAACATGGCGTTGCGTAGTCTGGGCGAAGCGTTGGGGCGTGCGCGCACCTACGCTACTGAAGCCGAGCGACAGCGCCGGGAATTGGAGACGTTGGCTGAAGAGCGCGCCACCGAATTGACCCGGCGCGCCGGTTATCTGGGTGCGACCACGGAAATCGCCGCCGAAGTTGCTATTGTCGGACGCGATCTACAAACACTGCTCAATCGGGTGGTGGATGTAGTCAGTCAACAGTTCGGTTTTTATCACACCGGCATCTTTCTGTTGGATGAGCGCAATGAATGGGCGGTCTTGCAGGCAGCTTCGAGCGCCGGCGGCCAGCAGATGATGCAACGCGGGCACCGGCTGCGCGTGGGCACGGAGGGGATTGTCGGCGCAGTGGCCGCCTACGGACAACACCGTATCGCGCAGGATGTGGGGGCAGATGCCGTGTACTTCGATAATCCCGACTTGCCGGAGACACGCTCCGAGATCGGGTTGCCGTTGCGCGTGCGCAGCGAAATCATCGGCGTGCTCGACGTGCAAAGCACTGCGCCGGCGGCGTTTACCGCTGAGGACGTGACGGTATTGCAGGCGTTGGCCGATCAGGTCTCGGTGGCGGTGAGCAACGTGCGCCTGCTGCGCCAGGTAGAAGAAAGCGTCACCGCTGAACGGCGCGCCTATGGGCAACGGGCGCGCGAAGCGTGGCAAGAGTTTTTGCGCGCGCGCCCTGATCTGGCCTTTGCCAGCGATGCGCACGGCGTGACGCCCTTCGATGCCTGGGAGCCGGAGATGAAGGCAGCGGCGCAGACGGGCCATGTGGTGGGCGAAGGAGAGGCGGTGGCTATCCCCTTGCGTGTGCGCGAGCAGGTGATCGGCGTCATTGACGGACGCAAGCCCGACGGAACGGCATGGTCGCCTGACGAAATCAGCTTGTTGCAGACATTAGCCGAGCAACTGAGCACGGCGCTCGAAGGCGCGCAACTGTACGAGGACACGCAACGCCGCGCCGCCCGCGAACAGTTGGCGCGCGAGATCACCGACCGGATGCGCAGCACAGTCAGTTGGGATGAATTGATGCAGACGGCCATCCAACAAATGGCCGACGCCGTGGGCGTCTCGCGTTCCTTTGTGCACTGGATACCGCCGGAGGCGGTGAAACCAGCAGGAGAAGGAGATCACCGTGCGTAATCCATACCACGGGCACCTTCGATCTGTAGGCAAGCTATCAACGGGCGAGGTAGCTGTATAACGTAAGGTGGGGAAGGAATGGCTGCGATGACAGAAAGCAAGAAAGAAAACTCGGCGACTCAGGGAGCTGACCATTCTGAGCGCGCCACGTGGGCGAAGTTTGCGCGCCGGATGTTACTGGCGGCTATTTTGGCGACCGTCGTGGGTATTGTGTATCTCGCTATGGCCTGGTCCGCACCCAGCTGGCAGATCTGGGCCATTGCTGTCGTCACGTGGCTGATTGCCGGAGCAAGCGCCGCTGCTTATCTGATTGCCCGCCGTGGAAACATCGCTCTGGCTGCCAATGTTATGATTGTGGCGTTGATCATCCTCTTGCCCGCCTATGGTTTGTTTATGCAAGGGGCTTTCTGGCAACTCGCGCTGGCCGTCGTCACATTCCCTCTCTACATCGTTGATCTGGCATGGCGGGGTGACTCCCGTGGCCGGATCTCAAGATCGAAGATGCCTGGCATCCTGATCGCATTGGGACTGGCGCTCACCCTGGTTTTTGAACTGCTCACTCCCTTCCCCCGCTATAACGAGATCCAGTCGTGGATTCTGCAAACGCTTTTGTTTAGTATGCTGGCGCTCGGCGTGTTTATGCTGATTATGGCGCTTGTGCGCGCTTATCGCCGCATCACCGCCATTCGGACACGCTTGATATTTATGGCTGTGATGATCGTTCTGGTACTGGCCGGGGCCTTCAGCGTCAGTTCGCTGCTGATGAGCGTCTCGAGTGCTCGAAGCCAGGTGTTCGACCAGTTGCGCTCGGTAGCGGCATTGAAAAAGACCACCATTCGGATTTGGGTTAACAGTTTACAATCCAGCCTTGATACGTTGCTGGCTGAAGGATATGAGTTGAATCAAGCACGTGTATTGGTGCTGCCTGTCATGAGTGAGACGCAACTCGTCGAAGCGCGCAGTGCGCTGAATGCGCGCTTCCAAACGTTTTTAGCGGGCACACCGCAGTTTGTCGAGATCTTCTTATTAAGTACAGATGGTCGGGTGCTGATTTCTTCTGATACAAACCAGACCGGTAAGTGGTATCGCGCAGCAGATTTCTTAGAGTGCGGATTGCGGGCGTTTTGCCTGAGCGATCCGCGTATATCTGAATCAGGTCATATATCCATTTTCGCCGCGCGTCCGGTGATTGATCCATCCGGCCAACTCATCGGCGTGTTGGCTGGTCGTATCAACATAGGGCAATTGAGCCTTATTGTGTCGGAAACTCCGTTGGGGGGTACGAGCGAAACTTACCTGGTTGCGGTGAATCATGCCACCATCGGTCGGCGTCAATTCAATGACGGCGATTATGCCTACAGCGAAGGTATTAGCGCCGCTTTGAGCTTACAACAAACCAGCCTGCGTACCGGCATATACAGAAATTACAACTCGACTTATGTTTTGGGCGTTTCCACCTGGGTGCCGGAACTACAAATGACCCTGATGTCCGAGATGGAACAATCCGAAGCCTTACGCGGGGCGCAGAGTACGACCTTCATCAACGCTGGCGTTGCGCTGGCGGCGGTGATCCTGGCTGCCGTTGTGGCCTATTCCTTTGCGCGCAATATCTCCGCGGACATCACTGAACTGGCCGATACGGCGACGCGCATTGCGGCTGGCGAGCGCGAACTGGCGGCGCGGGTGACGCGTAACGATGAAATCGGCGTGCTGGCGCGCGCGTTCAACAGTATGACCGAGCAAATACGCGCGTTCATTAGCGGCTTGGAACGGCGCGTCGAAGAACGCACGCGGGGCTTGGAAGCCGTCGCGGAAGTGTCGCGCGCTACGACCTCGGTGCTGGATCCAGACCGGTTGTTGCCTCAAGTGGTGAATCTGGTCCAGGATCGCTTTGGGCTTTACTACGTTGGACTGTTTCTCGTGGATGAGGCACGCCGCTATGCTGTGTTGCGCGCCGGCACCGGCGAGGCCGGACGGGCTATGCTCGCGCAGGGCTGGCAACTGGCTGTTGGGATGGGGGCCATGATCGGTCAATGTGTCGCCAGCGGCAGGCCAATGATCCGCCAGCAGGCTGGCGATACCGTGGTGCGTTTTGAAAACCCGTACCTGCCGCTTACGCGCTCGGAGTTGGCCTTACCTTTACGTTATGGTGGGCGCATCATTGGCGCAATGACGGTGCAGAGTGTGCAAGAGTCCGCCTTTGACGAGGCATCCATTGCTATCTTGCAGAACATGGCAGATCAAGTGGCCGTGGCCGTAGAAAACGCCCGTCTCTTCGCCGAAACACATATCGCGCTCGAACGTGCCCAAGAAGTGCAGCGCCGTTACCAGGGCCAGGCGTGGCGTGATTATCTGAAGTCGCGCCCGGCGCGTGGCTATGAGTGGCGCAACGGCACAATGCTGACGCTGGGCAATGAACTACCTGCCGGTGCGCAGCAAGTCCTCCAGCAACGCGCTGCAGCGATGGATGAGAAGACGCTCCTGCTTCCGATTGTTCAGGGTGATCAGGTGGTTGGCGTCCTGGGATTTGAGAGCGAAGATGGGCGGAAAACGTGGAGCGCCGATGAGGTCGCTTTGATCGAATCGCTCTCCGAGCAGTTGATGTTGGCAGCCGAAAACCAACGGCTTCTTGATGAAACGCAACGCCGCGCCGCGCGCGAGCGGTTGAGCCGCGAGGTCACGGCAGAAATGCGACGTTCGCTGGATGTCACCACCGTGCTGCGGACGGCGATCCGGCAACTTCAGGAATCGTTGAATCTGACTGAAGCCGAGGTATGGATCGAGACCGATACCTCCGCCGGTTCACCGACGTCTGTGGTGGAAGGATAGAGGGGCAAGATGTGGATGCGGATTAAACACTATTTTACATTGCCGGTTTTTGAGGATGAAGAGAAAACGCGGGTCGCGCGCTTGCTCCTCATCATTCTCATCACGTTGTCGCTGGCAGTTACCGTGGTGGACGCGATGCTGCTGGTGCTATTTGGCGTTCCCGTGCGGCTTGTAGATGTAGGTCCCTTCGTCGGCTGGGCGCTCATTGTTGCGGCAACGTTTAGCTCTTTTCCCTTGATCCGTAAGGGATATGCGACTGGCCTGGCAGCAGCGATCGTGTCCCTTATATGGTTTTTGGTTACGTACTGGATATGGGCCGCAGAAGGCTTAGGTAAGGGGCACACCAGTTATGCTTATGCCCTTATCATTGTCATCGCCGGTCTTTTATTAGGCGCGCGCGGCGCTGTTGTATTTACCGGATTAGGACTTTTAGCGGTGTTGGTCGCGTACTATGCTGAGCACATCGGGGCGATTCCTGCTAGTAGACCGGTCTCCGTTGTGGATTTCGTGATCATCGTTGTTGTTCTGGGGTTAATGGGAGCGTTCTTAAGATACGCGATGAAAAGTATGCGAAGTGCGATCCTACGCGCTGAAGATTTCGCCCGAGCGCAAGCCGCGGCGAACCGCGAGTTGGATGCGATCCGGGTGTCATTAGAACAGCGGGTGGCAGAGCGCACCGCAGATTTGGAGCGTCGCTCCATTCAACTACAGGCCGTGGCTGAAGTCGGCCGTTCCGCGGCTGCGCTGCGTGACCTCGACGAATTATTGGGCGAGGTTGCCAAAATGATCGGTGAGAGCCTGGATTTCTATCACGTCGGTATTTTCTTGCTGGATGAGAACCGCCTCTACGCGGTTTTGCGTGCTGCGAACAGTCCCGAAGGGCAACACATACTGGCGCAGGGCTATTCGGTGACTGTCGGTTCGTCCGACATTATCGGTGTTGTGACAGCGAATCGTGAACTGCGCATCGCTTCAGCCGCCAGTGAGAACGCTGTTTCCGTCGTCAGTTCTCTGCTTCCGCGTACACAGGCAGAATTGGCGTTGCCGTTGATTGCCGGCGACCGTTTGATCGGCGTATTGGACTTGCATAGCCTTGATGCCGTGGCTTACACTGCGCAAACAACCTCCGTGATGCAGTTGTTGGCAGACCAGATTGCGATTGCGATCGAGAACGCACGGTTGTTTGCACAGCGTGAAAAATCGCTTGAGGCCGAACGCCGGGCGTATGGTCAGATCAGCCGCGAGGCCTGGCACCAAATCTCGCGCGTGGAAGGCGCGCTGCGTTTCGTCGTGGATACCCCCGGTTCGGTGCGACAGGCTGCCGGAGAAACCCCGTCGGCTATGCTCCAGGCGCGGCAGACCGGCCAGTTGCTCACAGAAGAAGGGTCCACCCTGGCTGTGCCGATTCAACTGCGCGAAGGGGTGAATATCGGCGCACTGCGCCTGCGTAAACCGGAATGGGCGGCCGATGAGATTACTTTGGTAGAAACGTTGACCGAACAACTTGGCGCGGCTCTGGAAAGCGCCCGGCTCTATCAGGAAACTCAACGCCGCGAGGCGCGGGAACGTATCACCCGCGAGATCACTGAAGACATCCGCCGTTCCGTGGATATCGAGATGATTCTGCAATCTGCTGTGACCAGTCTGGGGGAAGCTTTGGGCGTGCCGCGCGCCTACGTCCGCTTGATGTTGGAAGAAGCGGACGTACCATCCGCCGAACAGGCTTCCCCGGAATCCCCGCCAGTGATGGATTTCTCCGCCGATGACAACGCCGCCGCTCGAATGGGGCAAGGAGAGGTACACCATGAGTCGTGACAAATCTACGCAAGCCAGCACGCCGACAGACTCCGTGCGCGCGGAAACGACGGCGCCCGTTCAGCAGCAGGACCTTGAGGCGCGTTACGCTTTCCTCCAACATATCTTGGATCTCAATCCCAACTTCTTCTTCGTGCGTGACCGCGAAGGCCGTTTTGTCTTTGTCAACAAGGCGCTTGCCGATGCCTATGGCACCACTGCGGAAGCCATGATCGGGAAAACGGACGCCGATTTCAATACGAACCCTAAGGAAGTGGAAGCGATCTGGCGGAGCGATCTTGAGGTAATGGAGTCTTTGCAGAACCAGTTTATCCCTGAAAGCCCCATCTTGCGCAATGGGCGTTGGGTTCAGACGACCAAATTGCCGATTATTGATGCGCATGGAGTGGCGCAACAGGTGCTTGGTATCTCCAGTGACATCACCGAACGCATCCAGATGGAGGAGGCTATTCAGGCGTCGCTGGAACGTCGCGGACGGCAGGTGCAGACTTCCACTGAAGTCGCCCAGGAAATCGCCGCGGCAACGGCCCTGGATGAACTGCTCCGCCGCGTCGTCACCCTGGTCAAAGAGCGCTTTGGCTATTATCACGCGCAAGTCTTCCGCTACGATGCTGCTGCGCGGGTGATGCGTCTGGTGATTGGTTACGGTTTCGTCGGACAGCGTATGTTGGCTGCCGGGCATCACGTTGCGATGGGGCGCGGCGTAGTCGGCACCGCCGCCGCTACCGGACGGCCTGTGCTGGCGCCCGACGTTACCCGTGACCCCGATTGGGTGCCCAACACCTTCTTGCCGGGCACGCGCGGTGAATTGGCCGTCCCGATCAAACTGCGCGATCAAATCCTGGGTATTCTCGATGTGCAGAGCAACATCACCAATGCCTTGACAACCGAAGATCAACTGCTGCTCGAAGGCTTGTGCGGCCAAATTGCCATCGCCATGCAAGGCACCCGGCTCCTTGAGGAAGCCAACACCTTCCGGCAAGTCATTGAATCCTCCGGGCAAGGCATCTGCATGGCGACGCTGGAAGGCGCGCTGACGTATGCGAATCTGGCCTATCGCGCTCTGGTGGGCGTGGCTGACCCAGACGCGCTGTTGGGGCAGTCCTTCTTTGCTCATTATCCGGAGGCACTCCAGGCGCGGCTACACGACGAGATCATGCCAGAAGTGCTGGACAAGGGGCAGTGGCAGGGCGAACTGGCCTTGCTCTGCGCTAACGGCGCTGTGATCCCCACGCTGGAAATTCTGACTCTCGTTTGTGATGCACAGGGCGAACCGCGTTATCTGGCGCGCCAGATTACCGACATCGGCGCCCGCAAGGCGATGGAAGAGGCGCTGGCGATGGAGCGTCACTTGCTGCAGACGATGCTGGACAATGTGCCCGATCACATTTACTTCAAAGACCTGCAGAGCCGTTTCTTGCGTATCAGTACCGCCGACGCCCGCTGGCACAACCTTGACGACCCCTCCCAGGCCATCGGGAAGACGGACTTCGACTTCTTCAGCGCCGAACATGCGGAGCAGGCTTACGCCGACGAGCAACGGATCATCGCCACCGGCGAACCGATGCTCAATGTGGAGGAGAAAGAAACGTGGCCGGATGGACACATCACCTGGGTTTCGACCAGCAAGATGCCACTGCGCGATGAAAAGGGTAACATCATCGGCACTTTTGGCATCTCCACCGACATTACCGCCCGTAAGCTGGCTGAGATGGAACGTGAGCAAATGTTGCGGGATATGGAACGGCAGGCCCAACAACTGCGCCGCGCCGTGGCTGACATGACCCTTATCCAGGAAACAATGTCCGCATTGACAGCGGCGCTTACGTTTGAGGACGCTGTCAACATCTTGCTGTCGTCGGTGGTCACAGCGGTACAGGCCGACCGGGTCAGTATGTTCTTGATTGAAAACGGGCAGATGATCCGGGTAGGCATGTATCCGTTCGATGAGTCGCAGCGCGCGCGGCTTGGTGAGGTCACCCCGTTGGCGGATTTTCCTTTGACCAAACAAGTGGTGGAGACGCGCCGTCCGTTGGTGGTCGCTGGTGATTTCGCCCAACTGCAGGAGCACGCGCGCCGCGCGTTTGTCGCTTCCGGGATTGTTGCTCATACTACAGTCCCCCTGATCGGCCGCGAAGGTGTTCTGGGAACCTTATCGGTCAACCTCATCACTTCCAAGAGCGCCTTCACCGACCATGATGTGCGCATGTTGCAAATGTTAGCTGATCAAACCACCCTCGCCATCGAAAACATCCGCCTGTTGGAGCGGACGCGCGTGCGCGCCGAGCGTGAGCGGCTGGTGCGCACGATCACCGACCGGATTCGGCGTGGCACGGACCGCGATGTCATTATGCGCGCGACACTGCACGAACTGGTGCAGATGTTTGATGCTTCCAAAGCTGTGATGCGTCTGGGTAACCGCGAGCGGCTGTTGTCGGCTCAGGAAACGGCAACGCACGCCGACGAACAGGTTAATGGATGAGCCGTTTGGAGAACAATATCGCGCTTGGGTTAATGGAAAGGAAATGATGCGATGCCCTATCAAATGACGATGCGTGAGGATGGTATTTTGAAAATTGTCTTCGAAGGCGCGTTGGAGCGTAACGAACTGGAACAATTCGTCGGCGATTTTACACACTACCTGGAATCTGCTACCCCGGAAGCGCCGTTGCGCACGCTGACAACGACGGATCAGGTGGGGCAGAAAGTTTCTTCGGTGGTGCGTAAAGCCTTCGCCAATCTCAATGCTGATCCGCGCCTGGGTAAGTCGGCCACGGTTGGCCTGGATCGTTACCTGCGCGTTTTAGTGGGATTTGTGCTGAAAGCCACCGGGCGTAATAACATTCGATTTTTCGACTCTGAAGAGCTGGCTGTGGTGTGGCTGAAATCCTAGGGGGCGCTATGGTACATCAATTGGGGATGGCAAGTGACGGTATTCTGCGGCTGATGTTCATCGGCGACACAGACAAACTGGGCGCCGAAGCCTTGATTGCAGATTTTGGGCCTTATCTGGCGCACGCGACAGTGGAGAACCCCCTGTGCATCCTGTGGGACGATACACGTGGCGGCAAGGCCTCTTCTGAAGTGCGTAAATTCTATGCTGACCTCAACAGCGATCCACGGATAGGAAAAGTCGCCATCTTTGGCGCAAAACATTATGGTCGTGTCTTGGGTGAGTTTATCTTGAAATTTACCGGGCGTGATAATATCCGCTTCTTTGACACGCAGGAACAGGCGCTCAGTTGGCTAAAGGAATGACGGGCGCGCTCGTTCGCGGGTGCAGAAAAAAGGACTCTCTATGACAGAGATCACATTGGAAGAATATCAGCAATTGGTCGAAACGCAGGGTCGTCAACTCCTCGCCTTGGTGCGCTCTGTGGCGATGGGGGGACTGGATGTGGTATGGGAGGTCCCTGAAGGCGTGCCCGTACTCACTGACCTGGCCGTCGGGATCGGGATGCTCATTGACGACATCCACGATATGCGCGCTGCGCGCGAGCAAGCGCGTATGGTGGAGAGCCAGAGCCGCGCATTGTTAGCGGTCGTGCAATCCGCAGCCCTGGGTGACTTTGACGTTGCCGTCGAAGTGCCCGAAGGTGTGGAGGAACTGTCGGAACTGGCCGTGGGCATTGATATGATGCTCGATGATATCCGCGATATGCTCGAAGCGCAGAAACGTGCGCGTGCCGAGATCGAAGCCTCCAAACGGCAACTCGAAGCGGCATTGGAGGAAATGCGCGCCGCTCAACGCCGTTATATCCAACACGAGTGGGCTGATTACGCCGCGGCTGAGTCGGGTTACACTTACACCAGGGGGGTAGACGAGTTGCAGTTGGTCGCGGGCGCGGATCAGGCGCTGTGGTCAGCGGCTCTCACTGACGCAGTAGCGCAAGACGCCGCAGTCGTCGCAGAGGACGTCGCCGAAGGTCAGATGCTCGCGTTACCCATGACGTGGGCTGGCGAAACCATCGGCGTGCTCGGCCTTACCCGGCCGGCTGCTCACCCGTGGGAAGCCGACGAAATCGCAGCCGTGGAAGAAATCGTTGAGCAAGCCGGCTGGGCCTTGGAGAACCAGCGGCTCTTCGACGAAACCCAACACGCGCGCGCCCTGTTGAGCAAACAAATCCGCGAGTTGGACTGTCTCAACGACATTGGCCGCCGGATCGCCGAGTCGCCAGCGATTCCTGACCTGTTGCAGTGGACAGCGGAACGGCTTCCCGCCGCTATGCAGTATGCGGATGTGTGCCTTACCGCCATCGAATACGCGGGACGCTTCTATGGCGCCATCGCAGCGATTGACCAGCCGCGCCAGATGGTCAACGGTCTGCGCATCGGCGACGAGCAGGTTGGGCGCATCGTGGTGGCATACACTGAAGAACGCACATTCCTTGACGGGGAGAGCGCCCTGCTGGGTGATGTGAGCCGGCGCCTGACCGGCTATATCGAGAACCGCCAACTCCTTGAGCAGGCCGAGGCGCGCGCTGTACAGGAGCAGGCATTGCTTGAAATCGCCGGTAAGATCGGGACAAGCGAAGATATGCAGGGCTTGTTAGCTGTCCTGCCTGAGATTGTCACGCCGCTGCGCCGCCTGGCGCCAGTGGACTTGTTGTCGGTAGCGACATATACCCCCGGAGAATCATCTGTGACAATCTTTGCCGTGGCGTTAGAGACCGATGTTACACACTTCGCCCCCTCAGGAACGCGCCTGGAATTGGAAGGCTCCGCGCCTGGTTGGGTCATTACCCACAAACGACCGTGGGTCGAAGCGGACATGCGTCACCGGCTAACCTTCCCTGAAGATGCGAACCTGATAACCGAAGGAGTTGTCTCGCGGTTGATCCTGCCCTTGCAATTCGGCGACCAAGTGGTAGGCACGCTGAATATGGCGAGCCGCCAACCGCGCGTATTCACCCAGGAGCGTGTGGCGCTGCTGGGACAGGTCGCCAATCAATTGGCCCAGGCTATGGAGCGCGCGCGCTTGTTGCAAAACACCCGCGCGGCGCTGGCGGCTGAAGCCGAAACGCGCCGCAGTTACGAGCGTCGTGAATGGCAGACCTACCTGCAAGAGAATCGCCGACTTCGTCAGAATACTTTTGTCTATGACGCCTCGACGAAGCCGGGCGCGGGCCGCGGTCAGGTGGCCGTCCAGCCCGATTTCTGGCGCCCAGAGATGGTGCGCTCCTTGCACGAATCCACTCTGGTGACATCTCATGATGTCAGTAACGGGGGGCATGACAGTGCTGCAAAAGAAAAACGCATTGGACTGGCCGTCCCTATCGAGATGCGCGGCCAGGTGATCGGCGTGCTGGGCGTTGAGGATCCTGAGGGGGAGTGGCGCAGTTCCGCGGATCAATTGGCCTTGATCCAATCCGTCGCGCAGCAGCTAGGCCAGGCTTTGGAGAGCGCGCGCTTGCTCGAAGCCACTCAACGCCGCGCCGCCCGCGAACAGCGCGCGCGTGAAATCACCGATACCATTCGCGCCGCTTCCACGATTGAGGAGGCTGTGAAACGCGCTGTTCAAGAAATTGCGCGCGTTCTGAACGCTTCTGAGATGGTCGCGCGCCTGGGGCCAGAGAACCTTCTGACACCGCATGAGGAAGGAGAGGTTTATGAACAATAGAACACGGGCATCAGCCACCGGCGCGCTAACCGATAGCGCGTTGATTCAAGATCAGTCGCGGCGCAGCCGTCTTTTGCGCACTGTGGTATGGATTGTGTTGCTGGTATGCTCTGTGATACTGGTTGGTTATCTCATCGCTTTGCTTTCCACTCCCAACCTTCCCATTGGCGCGCTTGTTGTTGACGTGCTGGCGATGCTATCTATGTTGGCTGTGCTCGTCTTGCTCACGCGAGGACGCTTTGAGACGGCGCTGCCACTTAGCATCGTGAGTTTGACCGTGATTCTGTTTGCTGCTATGTATTTTCTCGATGGGACACAGGGACCGGCGCTTTTGCTGTCGCCAGTCATTATGCTCATCGCCGGCATCGTCGGCGAGCGACGCTATGCTCAACCTACGATTATCATTCATGGCGTGGCGTATGTGATTTTCGTCATCCTGGAAGGTCTCGGCGTGCTCACCCCTTACTCCATGTCGCCACAGATCGCCCGGTTAGTCTGGATTGGGTCTTTCATCTTGACGGCTGCCATGATGATCTCGATTAACCGGCAATTTATCGCTTATCTGGCCTTAGCTCTCTCTGCTTCCCTGAAGCGCGAGGAGGCGTTAGCCGAAATGAGCCAACGCGCGCAGGTTGCCGCCGAGGCCGAACGCACGGCAGAGGCGCAGGCCCTTGAAGTCGCGCATCAGCTTCAGGATGTGGCGCGCGAATATGTAAATTTCCTGGAGCGCATCGCTGCCGGCGATTACAGCGCCTCGCTCGACCTGAGCACGTTGACCGAACGGCGCAATTTGCCGCGCGAGTTGGTCAGCCTGGGGGAATACATCAATACGACGGTCGCCAGTCTGGTGTCGGCGTTGAATGAAGCGCGGACTGCGCAGCAAACCTACATGCGCCAATCCTGGCAGAGTTTGATGGAAGCTGGCCGCGCACCCGGCGGGTATCGTTATCACGTGGATGAGCAGACTGAAACGTCGCGTCTTGACATTGTCGAAGATGCCTGGCTGCCGCCGATGACCCAGGCCGTGCAATCCAAGCAGATCACGGTTGGCAAGGAGGAGTTGGCGCTCCCTATCGCTTCGGGCGCGCGGGCGCAGTTAATCGGCGCGTTGGGTGTGCGCCGTACCCGGCAGGAAGAATGGAGCGAAGACGAATTGGCGCTGGTGACAGCCGTGACCGACCAACTCGCGCAAACGTTGGAAAACCTGCGCCTGCTTGATGAGACAACGCGCCGCGCGGCGCGCGAACAGATGGCTGGTGAAATTACCGGACACATCCGCGAAGCGGTGGAGATTGAGGAAGTTTTGGAGCGCGCGCTGAGCGAACTTGGGCGCGCCCTGGCTGTTGAGCGTGGCGCGGTATATCTGGCGCTGCAAGAACAGGGAAATGTCTGATCCAAACAGGGAATTTGTTCTCGGCTTGACAACGAGTGTGATGAGGATCCAACTATGGTGAAATCGTGGACTGAACGACAGGCGGCTATAGCGACAGCGTGGGAACGTTTTTTGACCGTCAGTGTCCCTGATGAAGAAGAGGCGCGACTGGGACGGCTCTTATGCGTGATGATGGTGCTGACGTTTGCGGTGTCTCTGGCGTTGGTGTTGATTTTTGTGATAGCTACCTTGCGCGATCTATTCCCTAACCGATGGATGGGCTGGGTAGCAACCGCCTTCCCGACGCTTTTCATACCTTTATCTATCTTTAGTTTTGTCCGCGCCAAGCAAGGCTATGTCTCTTCCACGGCTCGGTCATTTGTGTGGATCAACTTCATCGGTATAGCCCTGGCTGTATTGATCTTTGACGGGGTTAACTCACCGGGGTGGCTGCTCTTTTTCTGGCCAGTGACGTTGGCGGGTATGTTTTTGAGGCCGATGAGTGCGGTACGTATGGCGTTCGGCGTGTTGATCTTTTACGGCGTGCTGGCGTTCCTATGGACCACCGTCTTCGAAATAACGGTGCCCAGCTTTTCCTTTGACCTCTTTTACTTTTTGACCCGCGCCTTTACATTGTTGATGTTGGTGGCGACGGCTGGATTTGTCAACTACCTGAATCTCAATAGTTCTTACCAGACTCTTACTCGTTCACGTCTTATCAGCCAGGACCTGCGTGGGACACAGCGTATGCTAGAGCGACGGGTTGCCGAGCGCACAGACGAACTGGCAAGACGCGCCGGGCAGTTTCGCACGATCGCTGAACTTAACCACGCCATCGCGTCTATTTCGGACATGCAATTGCTGCTCGATACCGCCGTGCGCCTGATTGCGGAACGCTTGGGGTACGATCATGTGGGAATTTTCTTCGTAGATCCACACGGCGAATGGGCCGTGCTGCGCGCCGCCTCCTCAGAAGGCGGGCAGCGTATGCTGGCGCGCGGCCATCGGTTGCGTGTAGGCCGGCAGGGCATTGTCGGGTATGTCGCCGAGACAGGCTTGCCGCGGCTGGCCTTCAGCGTTGGCGAGGATGCGGTCTGGTTCAACAACCCTGATCTGCCGGATACCCAATCAGAGGTGAGCCTGCCATTGATCGCGCGCGGGCAGACCGTCCTCGGCGTGCTGGACATTCAGACGCACGTCACGGCTGCCTTCACGGAAGAAGACGTCACCGTGCTACGCATCCTGGCCGATGGGATCGCCGTGGCCGTAGCGAACTCGCTCTCTCTGGAAGAGACAACCAAGGCCTTGGCGCGTCTGGAGCGTTATCAAGAACAGGATGCCCTGCGCGCCTGGCGCCAAGCGTTGGCCCGGCGACAGATGCGCGTGGGGTATGGTCTCGAATCTGGCTTTGTTTATTCAACGGATGTAGAAGTGGCGTTGGAGAATGAGGTGGGTGAGCTGAGCGAAGTGACGACCCGTCGGACCGACGATGGGCGGCATCTCTTGCTGGCGCCGATTCGCGTCCAGAACCGCAATGTGGGCGTACTTTCTTTTGAGAAAACAGCGCCGTGGCTTGATGACCAGGTTCAATTGGCGCGCTTCGTGGTCGAGCAGTTGGACCTGGCGCTGGATAACGCGCGTCTGCTTGAAGAGACGCGGCTGCGCGCGAATCAAGAGCGCGCCCGGAGCGACATCGTGGGCCGCATCCGCGCGATGACCAGCACCGATGCGATTCTGCGGAATGCTGCGCGCGAGTTGGGCCTCGCGCTGCAAGTCGAACGCAGCCGCATCCAACTGCTGCCGCCTGGCGAAGGCCGCCTGGAAAGCCCAGAGACGCCGCTAGTACAAGGAGAGGCATAAACGGTTGCGTATGATGAAACATTGGCGCTTGTGGGGATTGATTGTCCTGTTGTCCTGCGTGATGGCGTGCCAGCCCGCGCAGAATGTCGCCTTGCCTGCATCTCCGCCGTCGCCGCCAGCGCGCGATAAACTACGGCTGTTCTGGGTCAACAGCTACGCCGAGGATGACTTCTGGTCGCAGCAGGTGCGCACCGGGGTCTTGGAGACATTGGCGCGCGGGGGATATACGAGCGTGGATCATACACTGGAAATGGAAACTTTCCACATGAGGATGCGGCAGGTTGCGCTGATGGAGGACGTAAGGCCGGCAGCACTCCTGGCCGTTGACAAACTTGGAGCTTTTCAGCCTGACATTGTGATTGTTTCTGGCGAAGAAGCGACGCGCAGCATCATTCCGTTGTATTTTGATCCCACGTTGCCTTTCGTTTTCTGTGGCGTCAACAGCGACCTGAGCCAGTACGGGTTGGATCTATTGAATGTAACCGGCGTCTTGGAGGCGCTGCATCCCGTACAAACTGTAGCGATGGCGTATGCTTTTGTCGAAGGTGCGCAGCAGTATATGGTTCTTGGCGACGGCTCCGTATCGGGTAAGACCCGCGCCGTGGCGGCTTACACGGCTTTGCAAAAGAGCGAGTACGGCACGCCCACGCCGCTGTTCCGTCTGGCGGGAACCTGGTCCCGCTGGCAAGAGACAGTGTTGAAGGATGCGAGTGCGGTAGATTTCATTTTACTGGCGAGCCATCAGGGTATCGTGGATGACGCCGGAAATCCCATTGATGAGCAAGAAGTGATCGCCTGGATGTTGGAAAATTCCCCCGTGCCGGTTTTTGCTCTATCTAACGTTGCCATTATCAACGGCGCAGTGGGCGGCCTGGTTTCGTATGGTTATGAAGAGGGCGTATCGGTCGGCGAAATTGTGATGCGGATTGCGGCTGGCGAGTCGCCGGCCGATATCGAAATTCGCGGTCCGGCGCGCAATCTGCTGGCGGTTAATCTGGCCGCTTCCCGCCGCTGGAACTTGCGCATACCTGTTACGTTCCCGATTGCTGCACGCATTTACGGTACCCTGCCCGTTGCAGAAGGAGGTCAGTAATGTCACAGAAGGGCATGAGCCTGCGTTGGCGCATGATTCTGATCATTGCCGGAATCCCCATGGTGCTCCTGATCCCGGTCTTCATCTACGTGAGCAACCAGTACCGGAACGCCTATCGGCAGGCCTACTTGGGTAAAGCCGAGTTAATCACCATCCAATTACAACAAACACTCGAAACTGTCGCGCCCTACGTTGAAACGTTCCAGGACGCGCCGGGGTTGGCGACGCTTTTGCAGAAAGTGGTGGAAGGCAGTCCGGAGTTCGACTTCGTTGCCCTGGTTGATAACGCGGGTAAAGTCATCGAGCACTCGACCCCTGGACTCAAAAATGTGACGGTCGCTGAGTTGGCCGGTCTGGACAGCGTCAGACCGATTGAGTTGCGCGAATTAGCGTACTTCGGTTCGGTTTATCTCATCTCGCGCGCCGTCCCCATGCCCGGCGATGTGAACCAGAGATTGTATATCGTCGTGGGCGAGCGGGCGGAAGTCGTTGATCCTTCGATGACCGCATTGTTGATTGCTGGTATCCTCAGCGGGCTGGGGCTGATCGCGCTGCTGTACTTTTCGACGCAAGGTCTTGTGTTGCGACCGCTCACCCGCCTGGCAGAAGGGGCGCGGATTATCGGCGGCGGAGATCTGACGCACACGATCCCGGTTGACAGAGAAGACGAAATCGGTGTGGTCGCGCAGTCGTTCAACGGGATGGCGGACCGTCTGCGCGACATGGTGTCTGGGCTGGAACACCGCATTACCGAGCGTACAGCGGCGCTGGAACGCAAATCACTGCAACTGGAGACTATCAGCCTGGTGAGTAAAGAAGCGGCTCAGGTGCGTAACGTGATTTTGCTCTTGGAAACTACCGTCCAGGCTATATCGGAGAAATTTGGTTTCTACCATGTGGGAATTTTCATCCTGGATGATGCCAGGGTATGGGCAATTCTACGTGCAGCTTCTTCCGAAGGAGGGCGGCGGATGTTGGCGCGTGGGCATCGTCTGCGGGTTGGACAGACGGGCATTGTGGGGTTCGTGGCGGGCGTGGGCAAACCTCGCATTGTCTTCAACGTCGGCGAGGATACTGTTTGGTTCAACAACCCCGATCTGCCCGACACGCGCTCGGAAATGGCGCTGCCGTTGTTGGTAGAAAGTGGGGTGATCGGCGTCCTGGATGTGCAAAGTGACGTGCCGAAAGCGTTCACTGACGAGGACATCAGTACCTTGCAATTGTTAGCCGACCAGTTAGCGGTGGCGCTCAACAACGCGCGCGCGCTTGAGCAGATGGAAAGCGCGCTGGCAGAAGTTCACAATCTGCAGGTCGAGTATAGCCGCCAGGGGTGGGCGCGTATCGCGGCGCAGACGCGCCCCCTGGCCTATGAATATGACCGCGTGGACGTGAACCCGGTCCCGCCCCTGCCCGTACCTCCAGATTTGCGCGAAGGGCGGGTGAAGCGCGCCGAGTTGATAGATGGCGGCGTGCCGGTCGTGATGGAAACCCTGCGGGCCGGCGACCGAGTGTTGGGCTATCTGGGCCTCGCCGACTCGCAGCGCACGTGGTCCCCAGAAGAGCTGGCGCTGGTCGAGAGCGTGAGTGAGCAGGTCGCCCTCGCCCTGGAAAACGCCCGGCTCTTCGAGGAGTCGCAGCAGAGTCAACGCCAGCAGACCCTCATCAGCAACGTCTTGCAAGTTTCCTCCAATCCCGACCTGAGCTTTGAGGAAGTTTTGGCTGAAATCGCCCGGATTCTGGCGCAGGCATTGGGGATGGCCGTGGGCATTTACACTTTCCCGACGCCTAACTTCCCGCGTGTGCAACCCCATGCGGTTCTCGATCCCTTCGGGGTGCGCTTACCGTTACCGGCCGAACCGCTTGCGCTGAGTGATGAACACTTCACCTTCTTCCGCGGGTTGCGCCGCGCAGAATTAGGCCCCCTGTTGCCGCTGCTCGGCGGTGTCGAACTGGCGCCGGAGAGCCGCGATCTGCTGTCGCCTTACGAACTCAAGCGCGTGTTCTACGTCCCCTTGGGGAGCAGTGGTTCGCAGCATGGGTTTATCGTGATGCTCCAGTCGCGGGATAACGCGCTGCCCCTCGACCCTGAAACGCGCGACCTCATTCAACGCCTGGCGAATCAGATCGAAGTGGTTTTGGATAACCTGACGCTGACGGAGGAGACGCAGCAACGCTCCGAAGAATTGCGTTCACTCTACAACATCTCGTTGGTCTTGAGCGAGCTGCTTGAACCGGCGGATGTGTTGGCGGCCATCGTGGCCCAAGGAGAAACATTCCTCAATGCGGATAGTAGCGGTTTCTTTGAGTATGATGTTGAAACCGACGAGTTGATTCTCGCGCTGGGGCCGCCGGATGGTTCGATGGGCCAGATCGGTCTGCGTTTGCGGCGCGGCGAGGGCTTGGCGGGTGAAGCTCTGGCTAAGCAACAAACACTTTATGTCGAAGATTACGAGGTGTGGGAGAAAAGCGTTCCCGCGCTTCGTAGCTCGCGCTTTCATGCGATCATGGCTGTGCCGCTGATCGGACGGTTTGGCCCGCAGGGTGTGTTGATTCTACGCGCTGAAGAGATTGCCGCCTTTGGTGATCGAGAAGTACGTCTGGCTAATCTCTTCGCCCAGCAGGCCGCCGCCGCATTTGATAACGCCCGGTTGAACAAAGATGCGCAACGCCGCGCCGAGGAATTCTCGCTGCTCTCCCAGGCCGGCATTGACCTGTTGCCGATCCGGGATATGGAACAGCTTCTCGCCCGCGCCGCTGATTGGACCCGGCGTATTTTCGACGTTCCGCACGCTGTCATCTACTTGCGGGATGCCGATACTGGCGTGTTCGTGTCGGGCCACAGCGCGGATGGCGCAGCGCATGTTCTGGCCGAGCGCGCGGATAGCCAGCCTAGTTCTGGCGGTCTGACCGAAGAAATCATGCAGACGCGCAAGAGCGTGTTCGTCCAGGACACCCGTGTAGATGGCCGCGCGAGCAACCGGCGCCTGGCCGACATCGGCTTATTATCGCGGATGGGCGTGCCGTTGCGGGTCGGCGAGGATATTCTGGGCGCGGTGCTCGTTGCGGGAAGTGAGGCCAATCAGTTCAACGAACGTGAACTGAACCTGCTGGAATTTCTGGCGACACAGGTTTCCTCGGCGATCCAGAACGCGCTGCAATTTGGCCGCACCGAAGCAGCGTTGCGTGTGGTGCGCCGGCAGGCTCGCTATCAGGCCAACGTCTCGCAGGCGGCGGCGCTGTTGACCGAGCGTGGCACCGAGGCGGTTGCTGACGTGCTGCGTTTGCTCGGCGAGGCATCTAACGCCCAGGGGGTGCTCTATCTGGAGTATCACGCGGCTGAAGATGACGTCGCTGCGGATGACGGGACAGAAGGCGTTGGGGGCGACTCGCACTGGCAGTCACGCGCCATGTGGATGGCAGAAGAGCTTCCCGCCGGCCAGTTCGATGTGGCGCTGCTGCGTCATATCTCCCTGGAACGGATGCAGCCTTGGGCCGATCAACTTATCGGCACACCTTACCTGGCACTTCAACCCGATACTTTCCCTGATATGGAACGCGAACTGATGCACGCCCTCGGTTTCAACACGCTGTTGGTGTTGACGGTGCGTGGTGAAGCCCTCTATCCCAACATTATCTTGCTCGGTCGCGCCGACGCTGACAATGTCTGGCTGGAGGAGGAAATTGTAGCTATGCAGACCGCTGCCGCCACCCTCTCGAACACCATCGCGCGCGAGCGGGTCTTCCAGGAAGTGCAGGCGTCGCGTACCGAGACCGAGGCGCTGTATCGCGGGAGCGCCGAGTTGAACCTCGCGCAGACCTACGATGGCATTTTGAACGTGTTGCGCACCCATACCATCTTGGGGCAAGGCGCGCATCACATGACACTGCAACTCTTCGACCGCCCCTGGACGGATGAGGACGAACCGCAATATGCCGAAGTCGTCGCGCACTGGACGACGACGGGTACAAGCGCGCTGCGCCAGCGTTACTGGGTCGCCGACTTCCCCACATCGCGCGAGTTGGTCCACAACGCCGGGGTGATTCTGCTCGATGACCTCGAGCACAACCCGCTGCTATCGCGTCGCAACCGCGCCTTGTTCTCCCGCGTCTACGGCGCGAAGGCGGTTGTCCTGGTGCCATTGATTGCCAGCGGGCAGCGGATCGGTTTCCTGCACGCGATGTACCCTCAGGCGGTGACCTTCTCCGAACAAGAGCGCCGCCGTCTGGAGAGTTTGACGCAGCAGGCCGCCATCGCCGCGCAGAACCGTCTGCAACTGCTCACCATTGAGGCGCGCGTCAATCGGGAACGGATGATCCGTGAAATCACCGAGCGCATTCAGGCCGCGCCAGACGTGCAAGGAGTGCTGCAAGCCGCCGTGCGCGAATTGGGGCGGGCCTTTGGAACTTCGCGGAACAGAATTCAATTCCGCCCGCCTGCTGAATCTACCGATGTCAAGACCAACGGAGCAAAAGAGCCTTAAGGTAAGGCGCCGAGAACTGCCCAGGCCGATCGTTATAGGGGTTTTCTGGCAGGACGTGAGCGTGTTCGATCCGCTGGTTATGGGAAAGGTTATGTAAGATGACGATGATGGATACCAAAAAGAATAAAAACCAGGTGACTCAGGGGGCGGGAGCCGCGCGCCCGCCGCTGACCGAGTTTTCACGCCAGGGTGGGGGGACTTTTCTCCAATCGCTGATAGACGCCATCCCTAACCCGATTTTCTACAAAGATATGGCGGGCGTTTATCGCGCCTGTAACCGCGCCTTTGCCGACGACGTTCTCGGCGTGCCGAATGACCGTATCATCGGGCAGACCGTCTACGACCTGGCGAAATCTGCGCCCCCAGCGTTGGTGGAAACCGATCATCCCAAGGACCTGTTGTTGCTGCGCGCGGCCGGCTCTGACGTCTACGAAACACCGCTCTGTTACGCGGACGGCATTTTCCATGACGTGATCGTCCATAAAACCACCTTGACCGGGCCGGATGGACGCATTGACGGCGTGGTGAGTGTGCTGCTCGATGTCACCGACCTCAACAAGGCGGAAGAGAAGAGCACGATGTTGCTTGAGTTGACCCAGGCTGCCATCGCCGAAACCGAGGTCCTCTATCACCTGAGTAGTTCCCTCATCGCTTTTGACGATCTGACGGGCCTGTTGCGGGCTGTGGTGGATGGCGTGGCGGACATGCTGCTGGCGAACCAGGTCATGCTGACGACGGTGGACCTTGAGCAGCGTAAAGTCATTCACTTCGTCAAGGGCGGCGTCGGTGCTGCCGGCGTCGCGCCGGAGATGTCCTTTGATGAATTGTGGAATGGGTTGAGCGGCGCGGCGCTGCGCAGCCTGCAGCCGATCCTCTCCACGAAAAGCACGCCCGACCCGCGCGAAAGCCCTGAAATTCAGCGCCAGCTTGGTGAAGCGAGTATCGGTTCGGTGGTGGTGGTTCCCTTGCGGTACCAGGAACGGACTTTGGGCACGTTGGCGGCTGTCAATCGTCTGGAGGACCCGGATTTCACGAAGAAGGACGTGAGCCTGATGGTGGCGATGGCGAACCAGGTCGCGGCTGCCGTCGAAAGCGGGCATCTTTTCGCCAAATTGCAGCACACGGCGACGAATATGCGCACCGCGGCGGAAATTTCGCAGGCATCCTCATCCATTTTGGATCTGGATGAGCTGTTGCCGCAAGCCGTAGATCTCATCCGCCAACGCTTTGACCTGTACTACGTGGGCATCTTCCTGGTGGACGATAGCGGCGCGTGGGCCGTCCTGAGCGCCGGAACCGGTGAAGCGGGGCGCGCCATGTTGGCCGCAGGGTACCGTCTGGAGGTAGGCGGCGAGTCGTTGATCAGCGACTGTGTGGCGACCGCTGCGCCGTGCCTGGCCCAGGATGCGACGGCGGCGCAGCGACGCACGGCGCTCGCCTATTTGCCTCACACCCAGTCGGAGTTGGCGCTGCCGATGATCAGCCGTGATGCCACCCTCGGCGCGATGACCGTGCAATCGGTGCAGGCGGGCGCTTTCACCGCCGAGGATGTCACGGCGCTGCAAATCATGGCGAATCAATTGGCGAATGCCATCCAGAACATCCGGTTGCTGGAGAAGATACGCACTTCCCTGGCGGAGACCGAGGCGCTCTATCAAACGGCGCGCACGATCAGCGGCGCGCGCTCCTTCGAAGACATCCTCGAAGGAATTTTTGACACTGTCACGTTTATACCGCTGAGCGAAGCTGTCTTGCACGTCATTGTCGCACGTGATCCCCTCAAGGTGAATACGTACACGACCACCCTCGTCGCTGGTGAGCGCCAGACGCACGTAACCTACGCGACGCCCATTGACGATGTCGCGCCTTTGCTGGACGATCCACAGCAGTTCATCTTCTATGCCGATCCGCACGATGAAAACGCTGTCATACCTGAACCGGTGCGCGCGCGCATGGCGCAGATGGGCTGCCATTCTGCGTTGACTACCGGCTTGACGGCGCACGGCGAACTGGTGGGTTTCCTCACGTTTAGCAGTACTGCGCCGCAGCACATCATCGCTGCGCACACGGTTCAGGGCGCAGTGCGCGCTTTGGCCGATCAGATCGGGGTTGTGTTGGACAACTTCTTGCTCGGTGAGCAGACCCGCCAGCGCGCCGAACAATTGGAAACGTTAAGTGTGATCGAATCCGCGCTTTCGGAGACCAACACCGAGGCTGAGATCCTGGATGTGTTTGTCCTGGCCGTGCGCGATACCTCAACTCTCACAGCATGGTTGGTGTACACCGATTCCACCGCCGACGGCGCGCTGACCACGCAAATTGTGGCCTCCTGGTATGATGGCGCCATTCAACTGGCTGACCCGCTGCTCAACCGCCCACTTTCCCCGCACACGTTCCCGCTGTCACGTCTGTGGATGGGCGATTTGGACCAGATTTTGTACACCTATGATCTGCGCCAGGATAGCCAGATGGATGCCAGGGCGCGCGAATGGGCCATCCAGCGCGGCTTTGCGGCGATGGTGGTGTTGCCCATGTTGAGCGGCGGACGTCTACATGGCGTCATCGTGCTCAGTTGGGCCGGGCCTTACATTTTATCAAGCACCGAACAATTCCTCTTGCGGCGTCTGGTGCGTCCGACTGTGGCGCTGCTCTCGCGGCGGCGCGCTTACCTCGCCGAGGAGGCCGCGCGCGCCGAAAACGAGCGCCGCGCGATGCAATTCCAGACGGCGGCGGAAGTGGCGCGCGCCGCCTCCTCCATCATTGACCTTGACCAATTGTTGCCGCAAGCCGCAGACCTGCTCCGCGAGCGTTTCGATCTTTACTACGTGGGTGTTTTCCTGGTTGATGAAACAAGGGAATGGGTCGCGTTGCGCGCCGGTACAGGCGAGGCCGGTCGCATCATGTTGGAGCGCCGCCACGGGTTTACCGTCGGCGGCAGTTCGATGATCGGACGCTGTGTGGCCGAGGCCACGCCGCAGATCCCCGACAGCGTTGAGACTGCGGTGCGTTACGTCAACCCGCTCCTGCCCAACACGACGGCGGAAATCGCTTTGCCGCTTGTCAGCCGCAACCAGATGATCGGGGCCATGTCCATCCAATCCAGCAAAGTGCGCGCTTTCTCCGAGACCGACATCACCATCTTGCAGACGGTGGCCGACCAGTTAGCCAACGCCATTCAGAACGCCCGCCTGTTCGACCAACTGAATACCTCGCTGACCGAAAGTGAAATGCAGACGGAGGTGAGCCTGGCGATCAACGAGGCGCAATCCGTTGAAGAGATCGTGCGCGCGGCGGCGCAGGTCGGTGAGTTTATTGGTATGGCGGGTGTCTCGCTGCGCCATTTCACACGCTGGGATGAGGCCGGGCGACCTGTGAGCCAGGATGTTTATAGTTTGTTTACACGCGAAGCCGGCGAAGAGTTTCGTGTTGTGGAGAACGTCGCGATTAACCAGGAGCTTTTAGCCTGGATACTTGCCGACACACGCCGGATGCACGTCAGCAAAGATCTAGTCACTGATCTGGTATTGCCTGAGCCAATTCGCGCCAGCCTGCTTGCGCAAGGCTACAACAGCATGATCGGTACGCCGCTCGGTACGCGCAACCGTCTGTTGGGATTCTTGATCCTGTATGACACACATCCGGTGGAGGAGTTCCCGGCCCGCTATATCCAGGTTTTTGTGCGGACTTTGATAGATCAGGTTTCCACGGGATTGGATCGTTATACGTTGCTCCATGAAAGCGAGCGGCGCGCTGAGCGGATGGAGACGGCCTCCGGGATTGCCCGGCACGCCGCGTCAATTCTCGATCAAGAGACCCTGCTCTCCGACGTCGCCGCACTGCTGCGTGAGCGTTTCAACTTACATCACGTGGGCATGTATATGGTGGACGATTCCGGACAATGGGCGGTCTTGCATGCTGCCTCCGGCGCTGTTGGCCACGAGACGCCTGGCGGTGTGGCGCAAGGTCAGCGGTTGCCGGTGGGGGAGGGTTCATTGGTGGGGATGTGTGTGTCTACGGCTGCTCCCTACCTCGTCTTGAATTTGGACGAGGCGTCACGCCGTTCGTATGCCGATGTAGACGCCGCTACGAGCGCGGCCATCGTGCTGCCGCTGATCAGCCAGAATGTCGTGATTGGCGCAGTCGCTATGCACTCGCAGGAAGCGGCGGCTTATTCCAAAGAGGACGTCACCATCTTTCAGACGATGGCCGACCAACTGGCGACGGCGATCGGTAATGCGCGCCTCTTTGCACAGTCACAGACCAGCCTTGAAGAATTGCAGCGGGTGCAGCAACGTTATGCCGTGGAGATGTGGGATGGCTACGTCGAGAAACAGGACGTTTTTGGCTATACCTACGACCTGAACGAAGTTGCGCCGTTGCCCGTTGAGCAATCCAGTGTGCCGGCCGATGTTTGGGGCGGCAAGCTCTTTGTGCGCAGCGGTGAAGATGGCGGAGACGGTGCCATGTTGGCTGCGCCTTTCGATGTCAGGAGCGAGCCGGTGGGCTTCCTGAGTTTTGAGGAACCCGGAGCGTCGCGGACGTGGACTGAAGACAATGTCGCCGTCATTGAGGCCGTCCGCGAGCAGCTTGCCCTGGCCCTGGAGAACCGTTTGTTGATTGACCAATCCCAAAACGCGCTGCGTGAAGCCCGACAGCGTGAGCGTGAAGTTCGCTTTCTCCAAGAGGTCGCCGCCTTCCTCAATGCGACGGAGAGCATCGTGGCTTCCCAAAACGAATTGCGCGAGCGCCTGCAGGCATTCATCCCGGTGGATTCACTTTCTATCGCCGGCTATGATGCCAATCGTAAGTTGCACTTCTTGGGAGAGCAGACCGGCAATGTGCTCAACCTGGAGGATTGGGCTGGCATCGAATTAGGGCAAGGCACAGGCTACACCCTGGTTGCTGAGGCGGATGAACCTTTGGTGGCTGATGACATCCGGCAGACGCCGCGTTTCTGGGAGGATGAGCACCTGATCGTGGCGGGAATGGTCTCGCGTGCGGTTATGCCCTTACGCTTGGGCGCGCGCATCCTGGGAACGTTGAACCTGGAGAGCCGTCAGGCTGGTGCCTTCTCGCGGCCTGAACTGATGCCCATCCTCTTGCAGGTGACGGCGCAAGTGGCCTCAGCGATGGAGCGCGCCAACCTGCTACAGCGCGCCCAAGAGAGCGCCGGCGAGTCGCGCACCCTCTACGAAGCGACCAGCGCGTTGGCCGAAGCTACCAGCTACGAAACCGTCCTGCGCGCTATCGTCGGGCACACGATTCTGTCGGAATACGCCTGGGCCGAGATTGCGATGTTCATCGTTGATCCTGAAACCGGCGCGGAACAAAGTTTGTTGGAAGTCGTGAGTTCGTGGAGCAGTATGTCCTCTCTTGCGCCCCTGGAAGTCGGGCGGCGGATGTCGGTCGCGGAGTTCCCGGCGCTGCAACTCCTCGCGCCGGGGCAACAACTGTACATCTGCGAAGACATCAATATGGCGCCGGACATAGACCCGGCGGTCCGCGATTTCTATCTTGAGCAGAACGTGCATGCATTTGTGCTGGCGCGCCTCTCTGCGGTCGGCGTGACCAGCGGCGGTGGGATCGGTGTGCTCCAGATCCGTTTCGCGGAGCCATACCACCCGTCGGAACAGGACGTGCGCCTTTACAACACCATCGCTGATCAAGCTGCCGTCGTGCTCTCCAACCAAAAGCTCCTGCGGCTGTCTGAGGCGCGCACTGAGCAGTTGACCGCCGCCGTGGACTTTGCGAACCTCGCCACGGCCCTCTCCGAGCGTGAAGATTTGCTCAAACGCTCGGTTGATTTCTTCAAAACGCGCTTTGGTTTCTACTACGTGGGCATTTGGATGCTGGACGAAGAGGGGGAGTGGGCGGTATTGCAGGCCGGCACCGGGGATGTCGCGGAGAAGCTGCTGCGTATGGGGACGCGCGTGCGTGTCAATGTCAGCTCGATGGTCGGTTGGAGCATCCTCAACGATCGGCCACGCATCGCTCAGGACGTGACGCGCGACCCGCTGTACTTTGACAACCCCTTGCTGCCGGGCGTGCAGTCGTCCATCGCGTTGCCCCTCAAGAGCCGTGGACAGGTCAACGGCGCGCTCACCATCGAGAGTGACCGGCGTTTCGCGTTTACCAGCGAAATCGTCTCTACGCTCGAACTTATGGCCACACAATTGGCGAACATGATCGAAAGCGCCGATTTGTACGACCGTTCGCAAAGCTCGCTGGCCGAGACGCGGATGCTTTACCGCATCGCGCAGCAGATTACCGACGCGCTCACCGTCGAGAATGTCTTCAAAGCTGCGGTCGAAGGTATCTCGCAGCGTCCCGAACCGGACTGGATCGTCGCCGCGCAACTCGAACCGCGTCAGGCGCCGACGCAGCTACGCATCGTGTGGTCGTGGAGCCGCGACGGCGCGCCCATCCCCTTTGAGACGTACCCACTCGCGCAGTTCCCCCGGTTGGCAGCCGTGCTGCGGGATGACGAGAGTTATGTCACCCCCGATGTGACCCAAGACCCGCAAGTGGATGAATTCTTCCGCACCGCGTTCGGGCAACTGGGACTGCGGGCGATGGCGGCTTTCCAGTTGCGCATCTACGGCGTGCAATATGGTACAGTGATGATTCACAGCCGCAAAGCGCGGGAGTTCTCCAACACGGAATTGCGCTTCTACGAAAACGTGTCGCGCCAGGCTTTCGTGGCTCTGCAGAACATCAACCTCGTCGAGGAGACGCGCGAGCAGGCGGAACGGCGCGACATCCTTAACGAGGTGCTGCGGACTGCTTCGAGTTCGCTGGATAGGCTCTCGCTCATGCGCGACGTTGGCAGAGTTATCGCCACCCGCCTTGATCGCCCGCTGATGATGTGGAACTGGGACAATCAACTGCTCACCTCCGTATCCGTGCATGAAGCCGGAGGAAAACTGGTCGGAGGCGGCGATATGACGCCACCTTTGACCCGCATTGACGCTCCCTTGCTCTATCAAGTCATTGACAGGATGGCCCCGGTTTCCCTCGACTTTGCAGATGACCGTGGCTTTATGCTGAAGCGCACGTTGACTTACTTCAGCCAGCCCCTTATCGAAGGCTACGCCGTTCCTTTGCGGGTGCGTGGAACCATCTTTGGCATTATGGTGCTGGGACGTCAGGAAGGCCATGCCCCCTTCAACGAAGAAGTCAAGGACTTCATGCGCACCGCGGGCGTCAACGTCAGTGTGGCGTTGCAAACGGCGGTTCTTTACCAGGAGGCGCAGGAAACCGCCATTAAACTCCAGGAAGTTGACAAGCTCAAAAACCAGTTTATGGCGAACATGTCCCATGAACTGCGTACCCCGCTTAACTCTATCATTGGGTTCTCACGGGTGATTTTGAAGGGCATTGATGGCCCGTTGACTGAAATGCAAAAGACGGACCTGACAGCGATCTACGAAAGCGGACGGAACTTGCTGGAATTGATCAACGACATTCTGGATATTTCCAAGATTGACGCCGGTAAGATGGAGATGGTTTTCGAGCCGACCGATTTGCAGGAAATCGTCCGCGGCGTCGTCACGACGATAGCCGGGCAATTGAAGGGCAGCCCGGTAGAGCTTTTGACGGATCTGCCCGACCAGTTGCCGGTGGTCTTGGCCGATGGCCGCCGCATTCGCCAGGTGTTGACCAACATGGTGGGCAACGCGGTGAAGTTCACCGAACATGGCTACATCAAGATCTCGGCTTCGTATGACAGTTATCAGGTGGTGATGAGCGTCGAAGACACCGGTATCGGCATCCCCTACGATCGTCGTCACGCCGTCTTCGAAAAATTTGAGCAAGTGGACTCTTCTTCGACGCGCCGTTATGGCGGCACCGGTCTGGGGTTGCCTCTCAGCCGTGAATTCGTCCGGCTCCACGGTGGGGATATGGATTTTGAGAGTGTCGTTGGCGAAGGCTCGCGGTTCTTCTTCTGGATTCCCATCGGCGGGCCGTCCTCCAAACGCGAAGAGGCAGACAAGACCGCACCATCGCCTGACGCCCGTACCATTCTCACCGTTGATGATGATGAAGGCGTCATCACCCTCTTCCAGCGTTACCTGGAAAAGCAGGGCTACAAGGTCGCTGGCATGACGACCGGCGAGGGCGTCGTCGAAACGGCCAGGCGTCTGAAGCCCTATGCCATCACTCTGGATGTGATTATGCCCGGCAAGGACGGCTGGCAGATCATCCAGGAACTGCGCGCTGATCCAGACACCCGCGACATTCCCATTATCGTGTGTTCCATCCTGAGCGATGCGGATAAGGGGATGAGCATAGGCGTCGCCGATTACCTGGTTAAACCGGTCACCGAGCAGGACTTGCTCGATGCGCTTGTGCACCTGGAGCATCCAGGCGCAGCCGGCCACGTGTTGGTGGTGGACGATAACGCGGATGATCGCAAATTGCTGCGGCGGATCCTCGAAGATGCCGGCTACAAGGTCGAGGAAGCGACGGGCGGCGCGGAAGCCATTAATGCTATCCACACGAACCCGCCCAACTTGATCGTTTTGGATTTGATGATGCCGGATGTGGATGGCTTTGCGGTCTTGGAGAATCTCAAGATGGCGCCGTTGACCCGCGATATTCCTGTGGTTGTGGTGACGGCTAAAGAATTGGGCAAATCCGAACGCGAGCGCCTGCAACAGCGCGTCGAGGCGTTGCTGCAGAAGGGTCTGTTTGATCAGAACCAATTGCTCAACGACGTGCTTTCTGCCCTCGAACGTTTGAAGGAGACCAAACACGCGCGCTGAGCGGGATGAATTGCTTGACAGTTTATCTCTCAGGTGTACAATAAAATTCGTTAATCAAGAGTATGTCCCATTCTATACCACTTTTATCTGACAGGAGGTTGTGCTATGGCTTACGTAATTACCGACATTTGTGAGCGCGCTGGCGTTTGTGTTGATGTATGTCCCACGGACTCGATTCATGCTGTAGAAGGCGACGCCAAGTGGCCTACCTACTACATCAACCCTGATACCTGCATTAGCTGTGGCGCGTGCGCTGCGGAGTGCCCTAACGAGGCCATCTTCGACGAGGCTGACGCTGAGGCCGCGGATTTCGTGCAGAAGAACGCCGATTTCTTCACCAAAGGCCCTGGTAAGGATTTGATCTAGGCCCGTCCCGCTGATTCCGTTGTCCAAATAAACACGCAAAACGTGAAACGTAAAGTTTTTTACGTTTCACGTTTTACGTTTTATTAAATAATGTAGATGGGGCTGGAAAATATCCACCCCACTTTTCGCCCTTGAAACTGGCGATACACTTCGACGCGATGGATGCCCGGCTCTGCCGACGTGTGCCGCAATTGCGTCCCCTGCACTTGCAGAATACGTTTCCCATCCCGTAACAGGTGGATTTCCCCTGCCGCCGGAAGATCAATCTCAATGTTGCTGGCCCCCAGCCGGCGCAATTCCTCGCCCATCGTGGCCTGCGCTGCGCCGCTCCGGGCGACGAAGCGAAATCCGCGCGTGGGGTGGGGGAGATCGTAGCCGACCCACGTGCGCCCCGCGCGCAGCGCCTCGTAGATCAAGACTTTGTCAGCTGCTACCTCACCCGACAAAGCACTGCGCGTTAAAATGTGTGTGTTGACGCAACGGAAAAGATACTCGTAGGACAGCCCCGCATGGCCGAACAACCGCCATTTCTGGGACGGGCCATGTGCGTTGGCGCCGCCTAGCGCCGCGAGTCGCTGCCCGTTGCGGAGCAGTTCATCCCACAACCGCAGCGTGGCCTTGTATGGCCCTCGTATCCCCCATTCGGGACGCCGCGCGTAAAGTGCGGCCACCAGCTTGGCCCACAGCAAGCCTTTGAACTCCGACATATAATCCCACAACTCTATGCCGACGACTCCTTGCACAGGCCAGTCAACCCAGGGCATGGATCGCCAATCTGGTTTTAACCGGCTGCGCCGGTCTATGGGATGCGCGATGTAGCAAAACCCGCCTCGCGCCTGGATGGTCTGGATGAGCGTTTGCGGATTGCCGAAGGAGTACGGCGCGATCTCCTGTTCAGTCCCGTAGACGAGGAGGTGGCTCACCGAGGGATGGCGGCAAACGTTGTGGATCTCTTCTCCCACCAACAGCAAGGTTCGCCCGTAATAACTCTCCAGGCCATTGGCATGGATATTGTGATCGGTAACGATGACGAAATTGAGGCTCGCAGCAGCGGCCGCCTCGGTAATCTCCTTGTGCGAAGCCGCGCCGTCGGAGTAAACCGAATGAACGTGTGGGTTGCCGATATATTCACGGTAGGTTTCCATAGCCTGAAATGTTATCGGGAACGTTGGATTTGTCAAACCAACCGGTATTCTGCTAAATTAAAAACGAATTTTAAGTTTTTTAGATAAATTTTTTGCTAAAAATTTGCACCTTCTGTTGAACGTGTTTATAATAAAAGTGCGACACTCTAGTATGCGCTGTGACTTACACGAAAGGCAGGCGACCATGAGCGAGCAGAGTAGAGAACTAGCCACGATTTTCGAAGCGATTGCCAACGGCCTGGATATCCAGGGTGAGAACTATCATCGCATTCTGGCTTACCGGCGCGCCGCAGACAACCTGCGCGCTTTGGGTGAACCGTTGGAACAGGTCTGGCAGGAGGGCCGTCTGGACTCTATCCCCGGCATCGGCGAGATTCTGGCGGCGAAGATTGACGAATATCTGCGCACCGGGGAGGTGAAGGCATTCACGAAGCTCCAGGATCAAATCCCGCTAGGGCTGCTGACCATCCTCAAAATTCCAGGGATGGGACCGCGGCGCACCAGGCTGTTGTGGCAGGAACTGGGCATCACCTCAGTCGAGGACCTGGAGGGGGCTGCCAGCGCCGGGCAATTGCACCACGTCAAGGGCATCGGGCCGGCGACGGAGCAGAAGATTCTGGAGGGCATCCGCGCGTGGCAGCGGCAAAGCGGCGAGCGCATCCCGCTGGGCGTGGCCTGGCCGCTGGTGACTGAAATCCTCAACGCGCTGCGCGAGGTCCCCGGCGTCCACGCGGCTGAACCGGTGGGCAGCCTGCGCCGTATGCGCGAAACCCTCGGCGACCTGGATTTGCTGGCTGCCGCGGAATCACCGGAGCCGGTGATGACCTGCTTCCGCACCCTGCCGATGGTTGAGGACGTGCTGTCAACCGGAACGGCCAGATCTGCCATCCGCACCATTGACGGGATACAAGTTGATCTGCGCGTCGTACCGCCGGAGCGTTGGGGATCCGCGTTGTATTATTTCACCGGCAGCCAGGCGCACACCCTGCATCTACGCGCACTGGCGCGCGAACGCGGCCTGATACCCAACGAATACGGCTTCCGTCGTCTTGCTGACGAAACCGCCTCTGGCGAAATCTGTGTGCCGGGTGCGCCGGAAATCGTCTGCGCCGACGAGGCGTGTGTCTACGCGACCGTGGGGTTGCCGTGGATCCCGCCTGAATTGCGCGAGGATCGCGGCGAGATTGCGGCGGCGCAGGAAGGCCGTCTGCCGCACCTCATCACGCGCCGCGACCTCTGGGGCGATTTTCAATGCCATACGTCATTCTCGGATGGCGACTGTAGTCTGGCGGAAATGGCGCAGGCGGCGCGTGCCGCCGGGCTGCGTTACCTTGTGGTGAGCGACCATGCCGGGCGCGATGGCGTGCAGGTGGATGCTATCCCTCAGGTTTTGGCCGAAATCGCGCGGGTCAACCGGTTGTTCGACGGCGATTTCCGTGTGATTGCGGGCATCGAGGTAGGTATTCAGCCCGACGGTTCGCTGGATTGGCCGGATGAAGCATTGGCGCGGATGGAATTCGTCATCGCGTCTTTCCACACCGATTTTGGGCTTCCTCAGTCTCAGATGACCGGGCGGTTACTCGCGGCGATGCGCAATCCTTACGTGGATATGATCGGCCATCCCAAAGCCCGCTGGCTCGGAAAGCGGGAAGGCGTTGATCTGGATATGGAAACCATCTTCCAAGCGGCATTGGACTATAGCGTGGCGCTTGAGGTGAACGCCTGGCCACAACGGCTTGACCTGAACGACATAGATGTGCGGCGGGCGGTGACACTGGGCGTCCCATTGGCGATCAGCTCTTCAGCCCACGACCAGGACGGATTTGCGGTGTTGGAGTACGGTGTGGCGATGGCGCGACGCGGTTGGGCCGAACCGCATCATCTCCTGAACACCCTTTCTGCAGATGACATCCTCGATCGGCGTAGACGACGTTTGCGCCAGCGCGGTGTGGAGGTGTAGGCAATGCCCCTACGTTTTATCGCTGTCGCCCTGAATAGAACGGATCTTCAGGCCACCCGCTATACGATTGACGGCGTGCAGGAAGCGCGGGTGTCGTTGCGCAATGACGCTTATGATGGTCTGGAAGCCGGAATGCGCCGGATACGCTCCGCCATTCGCCAGGTATGGCCGCTGCAAGATCAGATCACGGCGGTTGGCCTTTCAGCGCCGGGGTTGGTGGATTACAAGCGCGGCGTGCTGCGTTCGCTGCCGGGGTTCCCCGAATGGGTGGATGTCCCTCTGCGTGAAACCCTGGTCGAGGCGTTGGGTGTGCCGGTGTTCGTGGGGAAAGCTGCGGATACCGCTGCCCTGGGCGAGCATCGTTTCGGTGTAGGCCGGGATGTTGATGATCTGGTTTACCTGGCCGTAAACGAGAGCCTGGAATACGGGACGATTTATCACAACCAGCTTTTCACCGGTGGCAATGGCCTGGGCGGCCAATTGGGCTACGTCGCGGTAGAATTGCCGGGGGCGAAATCGTCAAATCCCGAAATGACCTACCTTGAGACATTGATCTCCGGCGAAGCGGTGCTACGTCGTGTTCGTGAACGCATGGCCGGGGGGACAGCTTCGTCGCTGGCAGAAGAGTTTGGCTTTGCTCCCGTGGAGATAACCGTCGAAGCGGTGTGTGCGGCGGCGCGGCAGGGAGATACTCTGGCCCAGGCTGTCTTGCAGGAGATGGGAGTGTATCTGGGACTGCTGATGGTCAGCCTGATGCACATATTGAATCCTTCGTTGTTTGTGCTCGATGGACTGGCGCGCCTCGCGGGTGAGGCGTTGCTCGATCCACTGCGCAAAGTGATCGCTGCTCGCGCCCCGAACATTTACCGCGAACGTACCCGCATCGTCCTGGCGCAATTGGGAAATGATGTTAGACTTTGGGGCGCACTGGCGTTGTGTCTGACTGAACTGGGTCTGTAAGCGTAAAACGTAAAACGTAAAACGTAAGGGTGTGCCTTGCGTTTTACGTTTTACGTCATAGGAAACGATCATGTCACGTTTATTGATTATCTTGAGTGTAGCTTTACTGGCGGCGGTCATGGTGGTAGGGTGGGTTCTGGGGCCGGGGATGGATCAGCGGTTGGTGCCCGGTGTGTGGATCTGGAATGCCCCGCTCGGCGGCATGGCGCTCTCCGATGCGGCGATACATCTTGAAGCGTCGCTGCCACTGCACCAGCCAAATGTGGTGATTGTGGGGCCAGAGGGGCAACGTTGGGCGCTCTCTCCGGCGGATTTGGGTATGACGGTGGATGCGCAAGCGACGTTAGCCCGCGCCTACGCTGTAGGGCATGAGACGAAGGGCAGCCGGATGTTCTCCGAGCGTCTGGAGATTATGCTCGATGGCGTAATGCTGCCGCCTGTGTTGGCCTGGAATGAGCAGCAAACCTGGCAAGTCTTGCAGTCCATCGCCGCTGAATTAGCCCGCTCGCCTCAGGACGCGCAGGTACGCCTCGAAGGCGCCAACCTGCGCCTTGAGCCGGGCGCCGAGGGACGGCGGATGGACATTTCAACGACCCTGCAGGTGCTGCTGCCCCATCTTTACGCGCTGGAGTCGGTGGAAATTGTGCCACCGCTCATCAAGGTGCCGCCGCAGATCACCGACGACAAAGCTGAGCAGGCATTGGGCATCGCGCGCAACGTCCTGGCAGAGCCATTGACCCTGGTCGTGTCCAACCCGCGCGAGGGCGACCCTGGCCCGTGGACGATGACGCCGGATGTTATGGCGACGATGTTGTCCCTCCACATCGGCGCGGATGGCGTCGCCGTCGGTTTGGACGAAGCGGCGTTGGCGCAGTTTCTTGGCCCGCTGGCGCTGGCGCTGGCGCGTGAGCCGGTCAACGCGACTTTTAGTTTCGATGCTGCCACGATCACCCTGACGCCCGAAACGCCGAGTGTGATGGGGCGCGAGATGGACGTGACCGCGTCGCTCGAACGCATCAACACGATGCTGCAAGAAGGCCAGCACTTTGTGCCCCTCGTGTTGATCGAAACGCCTCCCGATTACCCCGATACGGTCACAGCCGCCGATCTGGGTATCCGTGAGGTTGTGGCGGTGGGTGAGTCGTACTTTACCGGCTCTTCTTCTGCCCGCGACAAGAACATTCGCCTGGGCGCTTCCAAATTTGACGGGATCATCATCGTGCCTGGGCAGACATTTTCTTTTAACCAATACCTGGGCGATGTAACATCTGAGGCCGGGTACGATCAATCTTACGTCATCATCGGCAACCGTACGGTGTTGGGGGTGGGGGGCGGCATCTGCCAGGTGGCGACGACGGCCTTCCGCGCGGCCTATTTCGGCGGCTATCCTATCGTCGAACGTTGGCCGCACGCTTATCGGGTGGGTTACTATGAGTTGGGCGGCTTTGGGCCGGGCTTCGACGCGACGGTTTACTCTCCGTTGGTAGACCTGCGGTTTACCAACGACACGCCGTACCACATCCTCATCAAGACCGAGGTGGATGCGGCGCGGGCGCGGCTGCGATTTATCTTCTATAGCACCAATACCGGGCGCGTCGTCGAGCAGATCGGGCCGACGTGGGGCGCTCCCATCCCTTCAACGAAGTCGGTCTATGAATATGATCCCAAACTACCGGCGGGCACCGTTGTCCAGGATGAACGTCCTCACGATGGGTTGAAAGCCACCCTGGGGCGTATCGTGCGCGATGCCGACGGCAAAGTGCTCTACGAGGATACTTTCCTGAGTAACTTCATTCCCTGGCCGGCGCGCTACCGGTATGGGCCGGGCTACACGCCGCCGGAGGGCGCGGAAGTCGTCAGCACGCCGCAACCATAGGATCACGTTCGGGGTCTCACGCAAGATACAAAAAATCCCCTGCCAGAATGGCAGGGGATTTTTTTCAGTTTCATCACGTTTACTCGATTTGCTTCACCCAGGCGCGCAGTTCGAACGTCACTTTTTGGAAGAAGCTGTTGGGTGGGAAATTGCCCTGCGCGTATTCCAACTCTGTGATGCGCGCTTTGACCCGCAGCGCCGTTGTATCCAGCGTGACCTCCATACCGGGGCGAATCTCCTGCAAATCGTCTCCCTCGCGTTTGGGTTGAATCTTTTCGATCAACCCGGGGTCCTCGAAGGCATATTCGCTGGCGAGTACCGTCGTGACGGTGCGGATGTCGCTCTTGTCGAAGAGCCAGGTTTCAAAGGCAGTGACCTTCTTGGGGTCGCCGGCGCCAAGCGTCTCTGAGATGCCGATGCCGCACTCGCCGAAGAAATCAGCGCCGATTTCGATGCTGAACGAGGGATCGAAGTAATCGTCGCCGAGGACATAGGTGTACGTTTTCACCGAGGAGGGTTCAGCCTCGCCCGCGCCGACCACGACGCCGGCCGGCGCTGCTACTCCCGGCGCTGTAACGGCAGCCGCCGGGGCGGGTTGCGCCGGTTGCTTCTTACGCCCGACGAAGAGATACCACAGCGCCGCCGCAACCAGGACGATCAGCAGCAGCGCTGCCAGCAGGCGGATCAGCGTATTGAGCAGTCCTCCTGCAGCCGATTTTGCTGCGGCCTCATCGGCCTTCCAGGCGTTCAACATCCCTGGAAGGTCTTGTTGCAGCCGCTTGAGGGAGACGAGCTTATCTCCGAGGTTAAATCTCCCGGCCTCCGCGTATTTAACGGCGGCATCGAGGTCGCTCTTCAAGACATTGGGGTCTTTGCGCCAGGGGATGGTGCGAACCGGCGGTAAATCCAGGCCCATGCCTAGCTTTTCGCGCACCGCCCGGATGTCGTTCGTCCGTGCATAATCTTCGGCGACACTGGCAAGGTAGACCGAGCGAAAATCCGCCCGGAGTTTGCCGGGATTGGCATCTTCCCATTGCACCGGGAACACACCCCAACCGAGGACCAGGCCGATAGCCACACCGAGGGCAAGCGAAATCAAGAGCTTATATTTATCCCAGATGGGTTGAATTTTGACCATAACCTGCGCAAAAATCGTAAAAGCTTTAGCGAGCAATGTATCGAACATAGGTCACTCCCTTCAGGTTAAGATGAGGTCCATCTCTCTTCAAGATTATCATAAATAATGATAATCACAATCCTACAAAGTGCAACCCTCTCAACATCAAAATCATAATATCACGAAACAAAAATAAACACAACTGAAGCGCATCCCCAGGCTTTATATTTTGCTCACCGCCCCCGTCCCCAGGGCAGGTAAACGCGAACAAGCGCAGCCTGAGCGTGTTTTTTCTATGTTTCGTTCGTGTTTCAGCGCGTGTTTGTTTATCCCAAGATTACGATGACGTGGTTTTCCGCCCCCAGCCGCTCCGCCGGGACGAGGTTGCCGGGCAGGGTTTCACCGTTCAACGTGAGCGACTTGACGCCGCGACAGACGCTGTGAGGGTTCTTGACCTCGATGTGGACGGCGCGCCCCCGGAAGCGGCGTGTGGCGGTGAAGCCGGGCCACGTCGAAGGGATGCACGGGTCAATGCGCAGGCCGTCCAGCTCCGGGCGGATGCCCAGGATGTACTGCGTCGCGCTGAAGTAGGCCCAAGCCGCCGCGCCCGTGAGCCACGAGGTGCGCGTGTTGCCCGCGCGCGGCGAGAAGGTGGAGTAGGTCGTCTGCGCCTGGACGTAGGGTTCGCACTGGCGGATTTCGGCGCGGTCGTTGTAGGCCGCCGGCATGAAGTCGCGGTAGTATTCGTGCGCCTGATCCCCGTGACCGAGCAGACATTCCGCCATCACACCCCAGCCCTGGGTGTGGTTGAAGATGCCGGCGTTCTCTTTGATGCCGGGATTGAAGACCAGCGCGCGCATCACATCCACTGGCATATTGACGAAGGCCGGCGCGCAGAGCATCAAGCCGTAGGGCGTCGCCAGGCGCTCTTTGACGGTCTGCATACAGCGTTCCGCCTGCTCTGGCGTCGCACTGCCACTGATGACCGACCAGACTTGCGTGTTTAGGTAGACTTGCCCCTCGGTGGATTCCTTCGTGCCGTACACCGTGCCGTCATCCCCGATGGCCCAGATGAACCAGTCGCCATCCCAGGCGCATTTTTGGATGTTGGCCTCCAGGGTCGCGTGCTGCGCGCGCGCCCAGGCGGCCTCCTCCGGCTTGCCGAGCCGCTCCGCGATGTCGGCGTAAATCGTCAAGCCAAGCTGCACCTGGAAGGCGACGAACAGGCTTTCGCCGTAGTAGCCGAGTTTGAGACAGTCGTTCCAGTCGGCGTGCAGGCCGCAGGGCAGTCCGTGCGCGCCAGTGCGCTCCAGGTTGAATTCCAGGGCGCGGCGTAAATGGCCGAACACCGTTGCCTCGCCCTGGTCGGCGTAGGGCAGCACCTTGTCGTAGAAGCTCAGATCGCCGGTTTCGCCCACCATCAGCGGCACGACGTTGAAGAACCACAGGCAGTCGTCGGAGCGGTAGTCTTCGTCGGGCGGCGGGGATTCGTGGCCGGGGCGATGGCCGAAGGCCTGGATGACGGGGATCGCGCCGCCGCTGGACACTTGCCCGGTCAACATCAATTCGAGGCGCGCCTGCGCTTCTTCGGGAATGGCCGCCGTTACACCCAGGATGTCCTGCACCGAGTCGCGGAAGCCCAGGCCGTCGCGCTCGCCGTTGTAGACCAGGCTGGCGGCGCGCGACCAGGCGAAGGTGATGAGGCAGTTGTAAAGACCCCACACGTTGATGGTGTGGTTCAGTTCCTCGTCCGGCGTCTGGGCAACCAGGCTACCGAGTTTGGCGTGCCAGGCATCCTTCAACTTTTGCAGCTCCACGGCGGCGCGTTCCACTGAGCCATACTCCGCCACGGCGCGCTTGCCCACCACCCGCGCGTCGCCGATACCGAGCATCACCAGGACTTCGCGGCTCTCGCCGGGCTGGAGTGTCAACGTGGTGTGCAGCGTCCCGCAGGAATTGTCGCCGTAGGCGTGGCTGTTGCTGCACTGTCCTTTTTCCACCGCCAATGGATTGTGATAGCTGCGATACGGGCCGATGAACGCTTCGCGGCTGGTGTCGTATCCTTCGAGCGGCGCGCCGACCAACGCCATCCACGTTTGGTTGGCCTTGTAATGCAGCAGCGTTTCCTCGTCACGGGGCGTCAGGTTGTCCTCGATGGCAATCCGCAGCAGCTTGTCGTCGGTCAAGGAACCGCGCACGATGAAGAGCGAGTATTGCAGGTTCACCGTGTCCTGGAACGTCATCCACTGGTTGGTGAATTCGCAGTAAGTGAACACGTCAATCTCGCGCGGGCGGTCGCTCTCGTTGGTGACTTTGAGCCGCCAGTACTCGAAGGTCTGCCCCAAGGGGACGAAGTACGTGGCTTCGGTCGCAATGCCGGCGTAGCGCGATTCGAAGACGGAGTAGGCTGTGCCGTGCCGGCAGGTGGACTGGTACTGGTCGAGCGGCTTACCCACCGGCTGCCACGACGCCGACCAGTAATCGCCGTTTTCGCGGTCGCGCAGATAGAAGTAGCGCCCTGGTTGATCCATCGGAATGCTGTTGAAGAACAGGCGCATGAAGCGCCCGCGCGCGCCCGATTTGTAGAAGCCGTAGCCGCCTGCGTTGTTGGTGATGATCGCGCCGTATTCAGTGGAACCTAGATAGTTGCTCCACGATTGGGGCGTGTCGGGCCGGGTGATGACGTATTCTTTTGCCTCGTCGTCGAAATAGCCGTATTGCATAGATAATTCCCCCCTTTGGCATAATAGATGTAGTTACGCACCCTGTCATTCTCTGACAGGATTAGAAAAGCTTTGTTTGGATTGTGTTGCGATAAGTATACGCGAAACACGTGCGCGTCAACTTCATGAACGCTGGCGTAGCTGTTGGGCTTTGGCCTGTAATTCGCGGAAAAATTCGGTATCCACCACATCTTCGACATTCTTCTGCCGTTTGGCTTCGTTGATTTCGATGCGCAGTTCGGCGACTTCGCGGCGTAACGATTGCTCCCGCTGATCAACCTGCGCTACCATCTCATTGAAAGTCTCCGCCAACACGTCGAACTCGTCAATGTACCGCGCCGCCAGCGATCGGGTGAACCGTTGCGTATAATCGCCGCCGCCCACTCGCCGGGCGACCTGACTCAACGCCTCTACTGGACGCGCTACCGTCTGCGTGGCGAAGAACACGACGACAAACAGAATGGCATACGAGACGACAAACGCGACGGTGACCCGCCTGGCTACGGCGCGCCGTACTTGCTGGACGTAGCTTGCCTCGAAGTCAATGCCGATGCCGCCGACACGCTCGCCGCTCGCGTTCATCACCGGCATAGATGCCGTCACCCATTCGCCCCATTGATCGCTCGTGATGAGCAGTCGCCCGGACGCATCCTCCGCGATGTGTAACGCGCTTAGACCAGGGTACAAATCCTCGTCTTCTTCTCGATACAAGAACGGCGCGGCTTTGTCTGAGTCATAACGCGCCCAGAGATCGGCCACGAAAACCACTTCGTCCGGCTGGCTGCCGGCGATGTAGAGATAAGGCCAGGCCTGTGGCTCGAACGATTGCACCAGTTCCAGCCAGTCGAGTAGGGCCTCATACCGTGGATCATCGGAGAATCCCGCCGCATTAGGGCGACCGTCAGCCGCCAGCGCCACAAGCATGTCGCCATCTACGCCCTTTGCCGCGCCCTCAATGGCGGCGACCAGTTGCTCGCGGATGTGCGCCAGGGTTTGTTCATCCGTGAAACGGTAAATCCAGTAGAAGATCAAGCCGAAGACGGCGCTAAACAGCAGCGTAAAGCCCACCAGCAGCTTGACGCGCAGGCCGACAAACCGGCGGCGCTGTTGTGGTTGTACAGGTGTCGTTGATGTCATAGGCGTCTCAATTGACACGTAACGTTTGCTTGCCTGTGTAGTGTGGTCAGCTTAGCAGGGGTGCAATCATTGTAAGCTATCGTCCACAAATGGGTTTTGCACTTGGACGCCTTCGTAAATTTGTCCGTGGTTGAGATCTTCTGACCAGAGGATGGCACAGCCGAGCCGGGCGGCGCTCCAGACGATCATCGCGTCCCAGAAGGAGAGGTGATAGCGTTGTTGCACGCGGATTGCTTCAAGGATATCGTTGACTTCAGGTGTATGGATTTTCCACGCGGCCAACTCTTGAATAATGCGTACTGTTTCCGCTGCGCTCAGTGGGGCAGTGACTTTGCGCGTGATGTTGGCGTAGAATTCCTGCAAAACTTGAATGTTCATACATCCCTGTTTACTCTTCCACAATGTCTGTAACAAGCGCCTGGCACGGGTATGTTTCATTCCGGCAGAGACATCATGGGCATAGACCAGGACATTTGTGTCTACAAACTGGCCGGTCGTGCTGTCATTCACGTCACCGCTCATGCAATTCCTCCCGTGACCAGGTGATATTCCCACCGGTGCCCAGGTCATAACCGTGCTCAAGGATGGCCAAGTGACGGCGCATGGCAGCTTCGTATGCGTCTTGTTGACGCACAAGGTCTTTTAATGTCTGGATCAACAGACCGGATATGGACGTGCCACGCTGCGCCGCCATAACTTTTACCTCGCGTAGTACGTCTTTGGGAATCGCCAGCGTCACATTTTGAGTTTCCATAGCAGTACTCATCTCACACCTCCACGTATTTAAGTGTATCACGCAAATACGTGAATGTCAACTTCAACCGGAATCTTGACGCGCGTTCACGGGCGGGTATAATGACCCGCCAGAGGTGTAATGACAAACTGGCGTACAACTATTCAGGATTTGCTCGAAAACAGCGTGCTGCGACCGCTGATCTTCAGTCGCCGCCGTTGGCTGTTAGTGGCTATCGCTGTCTTGCTGGTTGCTGGTGTGAGCATCGGCGGTGGTTGGCTGATTGTGGAAGTCGGTGCGCTGCCGGCTCTGGCTTTGTTGATCGCGCTGGGGCTGTTCGCCTGGATTGTGCGCGACATTGAGATCGCTTACGCCGGTGTGATCGGCATTATCACGCTCTTACCCTTTGCTTCGCTGCCCTTCAGCATTGGTTTCAAGCCAACTTTTTTGGACCTGGCGCTGGGCGGATTATTCCTTGTCTGGCTGATCCCCTACCTGTTGGGCGAAGAGCAGCGTTTTGACGCCACGCCTCTGGGCGCGCTGGTGCTGGTATTCGCCTTCCTCGCCGTCGGCACGTTCGTCGTCGGGTTGGGCCACGCGGCATTGACCGTGACCCTGGTGCGCCGCTTTGCGGAGACGCTGTTGAGCCTGGCCCTCTTCTACCTTGTCGTCAACACGGTGCGCGATGGTGGACGTTTGGGGCGGCTGATGCGTTGGCTGATTTTGGGCGCGACGGGGGCGGCGTTTTTAGGCATCGTGTTGTATTTTCTGCCTGATCTGCTCACGATCCGGCTGCTTTCCGCGTTGGGACGGTTGGGCTATCCCACCGGTATGGGCGTGCTGCGTTACATCCGTGATGACCCCAGCTTGATGCAGCGCGCTACCTCCACGTCCATTGATCCCAACGTCCTCGGCAGCCTGCTGAACCTCGCGCTGGCGATGACCGTTCCACAGCTTTTCGCCAAACGTCCGCTGCTGCCCCGCTGGCTCATCGTGGTGTGCATCGGCGTGATGGGGATATGTCTGGGGCTGACCATTTCGCGCGGGTCTATGGTCGCCGTGGCGCTGGCGATTTTGGTCGTGAGTGTGCTGCGCTACCGTAAGCTGTTGCCCTGGTTTGCGGCGGCCCTGCTGCTGGTGTTGATTTTGCCCTGGACACAGTCCTACATTGGGCATTTCATCGAAGGTGTACAGCTTCAGGACTTGTCAATGAAAATGCGTCTGGGCGAATACAAAGATGCCTTTATTCTCATTGGACGTTACCCCTTGTTGGGGGTAGGATTTGCCGGCGCGCCGGACATTGACATCTACACCGCTGTCGCCAGCGTCTATCTTACCATCGCCGAGCGGATGGGGCTGATCGGCCTGGCGGTCTTTTTGGTGATTGCTGCGGTGCTGCTCGTGCGCTTCTGGCGCTGGCGCAAGGTCGCGGAAGCATCACCAGAACTGGAACCGCTGTGGTATGGCATCCACGCAGCCATTATCGGCGGCTTGATCGCGGGCTTATCGGATCGCTATTTTTTCAGCCTGGATTTTCACCATTCGGTGACGCTGTTTTGGCTGATCGTCGGCCTGGCCACCGCCGCCGTGCAAATTGCCACTGCATCAACCAGCGTAAACCGTAAAACGTAAAGCGTAAAACGCAAAACGTAAGGTATAAACCGCGGAATTTTTTCCCAGTTCTTCATTCTTCATTCTTCACTCTTCATTCTTCACTCCTCACTCCCCACTCTTCTTGCCGTTTCAAGAGCTTCGAGTATACTGGATGTAATGAAACCAAAACACAACGTCTCAGGAGGCCCTCAATGAAACTTTCTTGCTTGCAGGAAAATCTGTCAAAGGGATTGAGCATTGTTGGGCGGGCAGTTCCATCCCGCACGACGATGCCCATTTTGGGGAACATTTTATTGGCGACAGATCATGGTCAGCTCAAACTTGCGGCCACCAATCTGGAGCTGAGTGTGGTGCATTGGGTTGGGGCGCGCGTCGAAACCGATGGCGCGCTGACCGTTCCTGCGCGCAATTTCATTGATCTGATCAACTCACTGCCGCCGGATCAGGTGGACCTGACGATGGACGACCAAACCCTCTCTCTGGCGTTGAACTGCGGCACGGTGAAGGCCAGCTTCCGCGGCATCTCCGCCGAGGAGTTCCCGGTGGTGCCGGAGCCGGAACAAGGGGATGGTTTCGCCGTCGAAGCTGCCGACCTGCGCGCGGGCCTGGTGCAGGTCACGTTCGCGGCCTCCACCGACGAGAGCCATCCGGTGCTCACCGGCGTCCTGGCCGAATTCGAGGGCAGCACGCTCACGTTAGCCGCTGCTGATGGCTTCCGCCTGTCCATGCGCCAGATTCCGCTGATCCATCCGGTTCCTACGCCGTTTAGCGTCATCATCCCGGCGCGGGCGCTCTCTGAGTTGATGCGCATCATCGGCAGCCAGGAAGAGCCAGTGAACATCTCGACGACCCATCCCCACAACCAGATTCTCTTCAAGCTCACCGACACCGTGCTGAATTCGCAGTTGATTGACGGAAACTTCCCCGACGTGCGCCGCATCATTCCGGCCACCTCCCGCACGCGGGTCGTGTTGGGCCGCGAGGAAATCCTGCAGGCCTGCAAGCGCGCGGCGATCTTCGCCCGCGATGTGGCTAACATCGTCACGCTCTCCATCGAGTCAGGCGAAATCGTGGTGTCGGCGGATTCCGCCGAATCGGGACAAGGCTCTACGCGCTTGATGGCGAACGTGGAAGGCGACGGTCTGGAAATTGCGTTCAACGTGCGCTTCCTGATTGATGTCTTCTCGGCGTTGGATACGCCGCAGGTTGCGCTCGAACTTAACGCGCCGACGAATCCCGGCGTTGTCAAAGCGGTCGGGGACGATGCTTTCGTTCACGTCGTAATGCCGATGCATCTGGGGCGGCGCTAGACAAGCCTTCAGTTATCAGCCATCGGCTGACCGCTGATAGCTACAGCTAATCGCGGGACCAAGAATGAGGCCATGGCCGGCCTCGTTTTTGGTCCTGTTTTACGTGATGATATTGGTTGGGTGATACAAGATATGGAGAAAATAGAACGATATGCGCGGGAACTTCCCTCTGCGGCGCTTTGTCGCGCCTGTGATCCGGGGAGCTTTTCATTCACGACAACCGACGAGTTGTCGTATGTTCCGATGATTATTGGACAGGATCGGGCTGTGGAAGCCATCCATTTTGGGCTGGACATTCAGAGTCCTGGTTATAACGTTTTCGTGATGGGGCCGGTTGGAACGGGCCGGCGCTCAATTTTGGGACGCATCGTGCGCGAGCAGGCGGCGCGGGCCGCAACGCCCAACGATTGGGTGTACGTCAATCACTTCGCCGATCCGGGCACGCCCAGAGCCATCAGCCTGCCGCCGGGCCGGGGCAGCGAGCTACGCGCCGATATGGAACGCTTCAACAGCGGTCTGATGGATCGTTTGCTCCAGGCCTTCGAGACCGACCAATACGCCGAGGCGCGCGAGAAACTGGAACAGCAATTCCGGGAAATGCAACAGAGCGAACTGTCTTCCGTGGATATGGCCTGCCGGGAGCGAGGCTTCGCGCTGGTACGGTCGCCTTCCGGGCTGTACATCTCGCCGGTGCGCGACGGTGAATTGCTGACCCCAGAAGCCTTCAGCCAACTACAAGCCGATGACCGCGCCTACGTGGAGCAAAACCTGAATCTGCTGGAAGATATGCTCGGCAGCGCGATGCGCCGCTGGCGTGAGTTTGAGCGGCGCACCCAGGCCGATATCGAGCGCCTGGACCGTGAAGTGGCGAGCTTCACCGTCAGCCCACTGGTGCAGGAATTGCGCGAGAAGTACGTGGACCAGGAGGAAGTTCAGGAATACCTCGACGAAGTCTTGAAGGACATCGTGGAGAACGTGGACATCTTCCGCAGCGAAGGAGAAGGCGACGCCGAGGATGACAGCGTATCCCTGCTGGAAATTCCGCTCAGCCAGCGCTATCGTGTCAACCTGTTGGTAGATAACGCCCACGGGCAAGGCGCGCCGGTGATCGTCGAGGACGTGCCCACGTATGACAAACTTTTCGGGCGGATCGAGTACGATGTCCGCCGGGGCGCCACCATCACCGACTACACGCTGATCCGCCCTGGCGCGCTGCACCGCGCGAACGGCGGCTATCTTATCCTCGACGCCGAGTCTTTGATGGATGAACCCTACGTCTGGGTGGGACTGAAGCGCGCGTTGTTCGGCGGACTGATCCGCATCGAGTCGCCGGATGGACAGCAGTTGGTGCGCAGCGTGACGCCCGTGCCTGAGCCGATTCCTATGCAGGTGAAGGTGATCTTGCGCGGCTCATCGTCCATCTACTACGCACTGTATGCCTACGACGAGGACTTCGCCAAATTGTTCAAGGTGCTGGCCGACTTCGATGCGGAGATGGAGCGCACGCCAGAGTCTGAGTACACGTACATCCAATTCGTGCGCGCGCTGTGTGAAGACGAAAACCTGTTACCCTTCACAAAGGAAGCGGTGACACGGGTGATTGATTACGGCGCGCGGCTTGCCGAGCATCAAGACCGGCTGAGCACGCAGTTTGGGCAGATCGCCGATCTGGTGCGCGAAGCAGCCTACTGGGCGAAAAAACAGCAGCGTCCGGCAGTGCAGCGTGGCGATGTTCTGGCGGCGCTGCGCCAGCAGAAGCGGCGTGTGAGCCTGGGCGAAGAATACACCCAGCGCGCCATCGTTGAGGGCCGCTATGTGATTGTCACGGCTGGCGAGCGCGTCGGGCAGATCAATGGGCTGACGGTGTTGACACTGGGCGGCTACACCTATGGGATGCCGAGCCGGATCACTGCCCGCGCCTACATCGGGCGGGGGAACGTCCTGGACATTCACCGTGAGGTGCAGTTGAGCGGCCCGATTCACAGCAAGGGGTTGTTGACGTTGGTGGGCTATTTCGGCGGGCAGTACGGCACCGACTGTTCGCTCTCCATGGAAGCGAGTTTGAGTTTCGAGCAGACGTATGACGATATTGACGGAGACAGCGCCTCGTGCGCGGAGTTATACGTGCTTATCTCGGCGATGGCGGAGATTCCATTGCGCCAAGACCTGGCTGTGACCGGCGCTGTGGATCAGCACGGATTGGTGCTGCCGATTGGCGGGGTCAACGAAAAGATTGAGGGATTCTTCGACGTGTGCGCCCGGCGCGGTCTGTCGGGGACGCAGGGCGTGCTCATCCCTGCCGTCAACGCGAAAGACTTGATGCTGCGCGAGGACATTGTCGAGGCAGTACAGGCCGGCCAGTTCCACATTTATGTGGTGGAGACGGTGGATGAGGGCCTCGAACTGCTGACCGGATTGCCTGCCGGAGCGCGCAGCGAGACAGGCAATTTCACGGAAGGTTCGATCCACGCGCGGGTGGCTGCGCGCCTCAAGAAGTTCGCCGAACACGCCAAACCTGAAAAAGACGATGACGACGACGACCCTGCTCCGACAGAAACCGGTGTGGCATCACGCGGTATTGACAATGTAGCCGTTTCGCAGTTTAATGGGTGGTAGATAGGTCGCTTTCATCCACTCAATGTGGTTCGGACTACAAAGTTTTCATCGTCGTGTTCTTGATTCCAGAAAGGAGGAACGCTTATGACAAACCTGTTGAACAATCCTGGTTTTGAAGGCAATTGGTGGCGGAAGACCCACACCGGGCAACAGTTCGGTGAGATTTTTGTGCCGGAGCAGTGGGTGGCATTTTGGAAGGAAGGCGGGCCTGTTCCGCACGATCCGGGCAATCCCATCGGCTATGGCCGTCCTGAGATTCACGTCATCAACCGCGAGCCGCCATTTCTCAATCCCCTGCGCATCCAGGGAGGCAACCGGGCCGTTAAGCTCTTCAGCTTTTTCCGCATCCACTACGGCGGTTTTTATCAGCGTGTCGAAGGCATCACGCCGGGAGCGCGTTTGCGCGGCACAGGCTGGGCGCACGCCTGGTCGAGCGGGCAGGATAACCCGCGGGCCAGCGATGGCGTCGGCGAGGGCGCCTATTTCGTCCGCGCCGCTGATTATGACAAGGTGGATGGAGTGCGCAACTTCACCTTCGCCGTGGGGATTGATCCCACCGGCGGCACGGATCCGTATGCGAGCACGGTCGTATGGGGAGAGGGCGCGCATATTTACAACGTCTATGCGCAAATCCCGCCGGTCGAGGTCACGGCGCAGGGGACAGCGGTAACTTTCTTTGTCCGCAGCTCCGTCTTGTGGCCGTTCAAGCATTGCGATGCCTATTTTGATGAGATGGAGTTGGTGGTCGTGGACGGCGGCGGTGGAACGCCGGTTGCCCCTGTCACACTGGCGCTCGCCACGGCAAAGCCAATGCAAGGCGAGCCGTTTGAAGTGACGGCCTCGGGTGGTCCTGCGCCGGAACGGCTGACGGTGAACTTCGAGGGTGGGGAGGTTTTCCAGGGCGCGGTGGTGCGCGTTGGCGGCGTCAGTCGTTGGCGGTGCGTGGCGGTGACGCCCGGCGTGTACAGCGTGAAAGCGTCCACCGACGGGGCTGTTTTGCAGCAAATGGCGTTTGAAGTAGCAGCACGTCCGTCATCTGGCGGTGGAACACCTGGCTTCGTGCCGCCCCGCGAAGATTACGCCCGGACTTACCTCCTGTTGCCTCCTGGCGCCGGGGACGAATGGTTGCGCGCTGTGCTCGACAGCGGCGCGTGGCGCAAATATCATTGGACGATTGGCGGGAGCGCCGATGACGCCGGTGGGGGGCCGACGAAGCGCAAGGTCATCGCTGTCAACCCACAGGGGTGGCCTAGCGACCTCAAAGCCTTCTTTGACAAATACTACGCCGGCGTGGACTACGTCGCGGTTGTAGCGAATACGCCTGAAGACTTGCGGCGCGTACTGAGCAATATGTAGTGCTATGCAACGACGAAGCCCCGCGTGCTGCGGGGCTTCGTGACTCTCGAACATCATTCTCTTCGTAACTCTACGCCTTTGATCGTGTAGTAAAACGCCAGGGATTCGTTCATCCCGTCTTTGATCCGGCGTTGCATTTGATCCATAATGTCAATGAACAGCAAATCTGTTTCGCCTTTGGCGGCGACGATACCGAGCCGAGGTTTGTTGCCGGCGTTATTCAGTCCCCACTCTCCACCAAACCGCCGGCGAAAAGTTTCGCCTAAGAATGTTCCCCAGGCCATCACGATCTCTTTGGACGGGCGCGGGAATTGCTTCAGGTGACGGTCTATCCATTCATCGAGCAATTGCAGACCGACGGCGTTGTATTCAACATCGGTGTCGGCGAAACGGCTCAGGCCCAAGCGGGCCCGTTCTGCCAGCTCGACGAGTTGGCGCGACTGCTGTGTCGGGATGAGTTGCAGTGGATTCTGTGTCATAGCGACCTCTGAATTTCATTATAGCACAACTCAACCAGAGGGACAAACCCTTTTTTGTGCAATACACGACTTTTGCATTTTATGGCTTTTGTTATAATCTATTACACAAGTATGTCAGCAGAAAGATTGGATGGATTCATACCTTCGACCTGCAACTTGTAGCCTGGCAACGATTCTTGGAGGGGTTGTTACATGGAATTGACGTGGTATGGTTTAGGATGTTTTCGCATTGTTGAGCGTGGGTATCCAGCGGTGGTGATGGATCCATTCAATGAGGAAGAAACCGGCCTTGTTTTGCCTCGCAGCCGCGCTGAGATTGTGACATCGAGCGCATTTATTGATGAACCTGAAGAAGCCCGTTGGAAAGGCTTGCGTGGCGTTTCACGTACTCTGGCTGGGCCGGGGGAGTACGAGATTGGTGGGCTTTTCATTACCGGCGTCGCCACGTATCGCGATCGGAAGCATGGCGCGGAACTGGGACAAAATGTCGTCTTTTCGGTGAATGTCAACGGCGTGGTCGTGTGTCATTTGGGCGAACTGGCGCATACGCCGACGCAAACTCAGGTTGAGGCGATGGGATCGGTCAATGTTCTGTTGATCCCGGTAGGGTTACCCGGAGGATTAGTTCCCGCGATGGCTTCCGAAATTGTCAGCCTCATCGAACCTGATATTGTCGTGCCGATGAATTATCACACCCCTAACCTGCGTCTGTCGCGCAAACCCGTGGATCGGTTTTTGAAGGAGATGGGGGTGACGTGGGGTGATGCTCAACCGAGTCTGAAAGTGCTCTCTGCCACGAGCGAGGCAGAGGAGACCCAGGTGGTCCTTTTACAGCCACAGCAAGGGTAATGGACGAAATCAGGAGGTATTTGTATGCAAAAACACGGACGACTTCTCATTGTGGGCATCATTGTTGTCTTGGTCGTTGTGGGTCTGTTTCTGGCGATACGCTTATCTGCGCCTTCTTCCAGCAAAAAAGCGACGGAGATCAACATGGAAGCGGTCCAGGCACAGCTAGATGCCGGGCAGTATGCCGCGGCGCGTGACACATTGCAACAAGCCGTCGTTGCGGATCCCAAAAACGCCGAGGCGCATTTTCTCCTGGGATTGACGCTTTTTAACCTGGGAGAATATGCGACGGCGCGCGAATCTTTTCTAAAGGCGCTGGAACTCGAGCCTGGGCGCGCGGCCGCTGTGCATCACAACCTGGGGGCGTTGGCCTACCAAACCGGCGAGATGGAAACCGCGGTCCGGGAGTTTCAGTCCGCACTAGAGGTTGATCCCAATGATCCCGATAGCCACTATCAACTTGGCGCCACGTATCTCCAAATTGCCAGTTCTACAGCGGATCTGTCTTATCTGACTAAAGCAGAGGCCGAATTTCAGCAGGTATTGACCCTGGCGCCGGGGAAACCCGAGGCTCTGGTGGGGCTGGGCACTTTGTACATGAGCCAGAGCAAAGTGGATGAGGCCATTGGCCTGCTTGAGCAGGCGGTCAAGGCTGATCCTCAGATGCGCGAGGCGCTGTACGCTCTGGGTGTTGCGTATTACTCAAAAGGCGAAGTCGCACTGGCAAAAGAAACACTCCAGAAGTTCCTGGATACACAACCGCCAGAGCGTTGGGCCAAAGAGGCGCAGGACATCTTGGCGCAGTTGAGGCAGTAGCGGAGTTGTTCTTGAATGGTTGGAATTGGCGGTTGTTTTATATACTTTTGCCGTATTTATGGTATACTTATGGTTGGAAAAGTCGGGTGCTGCTAACGTTCCTGGTCACGAAACCTGGCCTATCTACGGAAAATGCTTCGGGGAGTTCATTCATTTAGCTTTTTGACAGTTGTGGCCGTTTAACTCGGTAAGTCCTATAAGCATAAGTTCACGAGGAGGTTATCATGGTGAAGAAAGTCCAAACGTCTACTGTTTCAAACCGCGCGCGGGTGCGGTACGGGTTTGGCGCGGCTGGTATCGGGATAGCCGCATTGTTGTTCTTGCTATTCTTCAGCAGAGCGACTCAGGGGTTGGCGGCGCCGTTGGCGCCTACTGCCGTTACCATTGGCAAGAGTAGCGTTACTTCCATTGTAGCGACGAACAATGCCCTAAACCAGGCTGTGGCGGGCGAGCTGGTCACGGTGACGGTGATCTACACGGTTTCTGGTGAGACGATTTATGCGGCTTCGCCGCGTGTCGTGCTGGAAGATGGCTTGCTCCCCACCGGTTCTTCTCCCACTTGGAGCAATATGTATACCGGCACCCAGACTGCCTTGCGCGGGTATGAGGGTAGCGGTACGCATATCACCTACCAAAGTGGCGCATTGGTGATTTTCCCCGATCAGGGCACCATTACCGGCACTGACAAAATCACGATGACAGTTTATGCCGTGCGCACGCAACGCCGCTATGCCCTTCCTCCCTATGCTGAAATCACTGATGGTACTAACTTGAGAATACAAGGGATATTACGTTATTGTTTTGATCCGAGTTGTAGTAGTCCTGGTTTGCAGTTCACTGTAGGCACCGATGCGGCAGGCCAGGTGACTGCAAAGCAGCCTCTCGTCAATACAACTTACGGCGCGCCGGTCTATCTGGATGCTTTGGGCATTGGTGAGGGCGGTGGGCAAGTGCGCTTGACTTTCACTGCTGCCGCCAATACTGGGCGTCCTACCGCCTACGATATCGTCTACACCGCTACGTTGAACGCGGGCTTGACTTACTTCGCTTCGAGCGGCGGCAATGGCGCCGGCGCCGGAACGGTCAGCACCGTCGGTGATGTTACGTATGTGGTCTGGAATGTCCCCGTCAGCTTGTTGAATCCTCAAACCTGGCAGGCGGTGGTTACGGCGACACTGGCAAATCCTTTTACGATTGGCCAGCAGTTCACGTATCTGGGGACGGCGGCCTATCAAACTTTTGCCGGCGATGTGCCTTACGAAGGCAAGTATGTGACTGCAGGCGCGCTACAGACGTTGCGCCCTGGCCTTTCGACTGTGATCAAGACCTCTAACCCCGGCAGCGGAGCCGTGACGATGGGCGATGTCGTTACCTATACGGTGGTCTTCCGCCAAGGCGCGAATACGTTGCTACAAGCGCCGCAGGTGGTGGATACGCAACCGCTTGGGTTCCACTACATCACTGACACATTTGCGTTGCAGAATGCCCCGCTGATCTCGTTCGTTACACAAGCCGGGGGAACAGGGAATGTCTATGAATCCCTGAAGTGGATGATGAGTGATCTCGTCCCCATCGGTCAAGCGCGTGTGGTTACGGCCACCTATGCGACGTTGAATACGGGATTGGACTATAACGGGACGGCGGTCTATGTTTTGGCGGCCAATTTGACGGCGTCAATGCCGACTATCAATGGCAGTGTGACCGGGGCGGTACTTTCCTGGACGCCGCCTGTCGGTTCATCTTACAGCTCGGCGACGCGCGCCAATGCCGGGGCGTTAGGCGTGATCCAACCGTATACGGGCGATCAGTTCCGCATCGTACTGACGAATGCAGGTCCTTTTGAAGTCAACGATAGACCTGCCTTGTCAACCAGATTCCATAACCTTGGGGCGCTCGTCAGCGGCAAGTCTATCACTGCTTATGAACTTGAGATCTGCAATACACTTCCCCCTGGACTGGTCTTTGCCCAGAAAGACGGCTGTTTTGTGAATGGCACAACCACCGAATGTCCTTTCAAAGATGCTGTCACCTGGCCTGCGGTCGGCGCCGAAGGTACGATTTGTTGGCAGGTCCCCGCGCTGGATCGGACCACAACGCTTTACGAGTTCAAATATCAAGCGAACGTGACCAATGGGGTGTACCCCGGTTTGCAGAATACCTATGCCTTTGTTACCACCTATAGCAGCCAGGCGGGCGAAGTTGTTGGCGAGCGCGTCTATAGCGACATCGCGGCGGCTTTGCCTTATACACGCACCAGCTTCACGGTCCTGGGCCTTGCCGCGTCGAAGACCGCTGTGCAGAGCCATGTCGCGCCGGGCAATTTGATCACCTATGTCATCGCCTATACCGATACCAGCGCCGCCAACAGCTACAGCGGCTTGATGGCTGTTGACACTTACGATCCTCTGCTCACGTATAAGACTGCCACACCTGCGCCTGACAGCCACAACGTTGGCGCGCGGGAATTGACGTGGAATCTGGGGAGCTTGCCACCTGACGGCAACGGTCAGATCACTTTAGTGATGCAAGTGCTTCCAGAAATTGCCGGGCGTTATATGCTAACGAACACCGTGCTGCTCGATAGCGACCAAACTGCGCCGCGCACCTGGGTCGTGACAACGCCGATAGACGTTGCTTCCCTGCATGTGAGTATGAGCGGCCCACAATTCACCCACGCGGGCGGCAATGTCGCCTATACGGTGGTTTACTCCAATACCGGTTCGTGGAATAACGCGCCCGTTACGTTGACGCTGGATTATGACCCTTACCTCACCTACGTTAGTTCGTCGCGGACGCCGGTTGCGGGAACAGACAACAAGGTTTTCACGGATACCGTGCCCAACAATGGCAGCAACAAGACGTTGACGATCAATTTTGTCACCGCCCAACCCTTGCCGTTCACGCTGGCAGAAGTCCGTAGCAGTGTGAACCTGTCCAGCTCTGGCGCACCTTCGCAGAACGACGCTTGGACCACACTGATTCAGCGTCCGGTGTTTACGTTCCGCAAGCTAGGACAGTCTGCGGCGTCACAAGTGGGCAATCCTATGCAGTATACCTTTGAACTGGTCAACACCGGTACCTACACGGCGACCAATCTGGTGATTACCGATACCTGGGATGTCTCTACCAGCTTCCTAACCAGCCCTGGTTGGACGCCCGCCGGCGCCGGAACGTATGCAACTTATACAATCGCTTCTCTTGCGCCAGGGGTAACGGCAACAGTCAACCCGTTGACCGTAAAAGTTGATGGTTTGCAAGACAGCTATTTGAATCAGGCTGACCTGCGCTCTGCCCAGACCACTGTTCAGCACACCGAAGTGGTGGTATGGTCGCACAGTATCGCTTTGAGAAAGACGGCTTATCCAGTCCCAGCCTTCCCCGGACGTGTGTTGACGTATACACTCTACTATACTAATACCGGCGTCGGGGTTGTTTATGCGGTCATCGTTGATACTTTACCCGCTGGATTCAGCTATCAAGGACAATCTACCGCCAGTGCAAGTGGCTGTGCTTCCGCTTGGAATTTTGAGTTTAACTCGCCCTATGCGACGTGGAGTTGTACGTCAATGGTGTCTGGCGCTACCGGCCATTTCCAGATTTGGGGCGAGGTGACAGCGGACGAGAACGAGGTGCTGGTGAACTATGCCGAGAGCGATGGCGCGGACATCCCCACGCGTCCCATTGATGCACCTCTGGAAACACTCGTCGCGCGTCCCAAACTGAGCGTGACCAAAGTCGGCGCTCCCACACATCCCGTCGCGCCCGGCGATACAGTCACCTACACGCTCACCTACACGAATTCCGGTTCGTACGCAGCCTACGGCGTCGTCATTAAGGATCAGTTGCCCGATCAACTTGCCTTCGTCGGTTGCAACCATAGTTGTACACATCAAGCCGGTCTGGTGACTTGGACAATCGGCGAAGTCCCTGTGGCTACCACTGGGCAAGTCGTCGTCTATGCCACTGTTAAGTCCGGAAGGGGTGGGCAAACCGCCGTCAATGAGGACTACACCATCGAGAATACGACAGTCTGGCAGCGGTTGTTGCCTTCCGAGACTTACAATGGCGCTCCGGTTGAGACGACGATCCTTGACCCGCACGTCAGTGTGACCAAGACGGCGACGCCCGCTCTGGTGACGCAGGTCAATGCGCCGATTACCTACACCATCCAGTATGTCAACGATGGCGGTGGGACGTTGACCAACGTCACACTCAGCGATGTCTTGTCAACGATGACTCTGTTCCATACAGCTTCTCCTGGTTGCTCTTGGTCGGGCACCGGTCTTGGTGGTACGGTGACATGTTCACTCGGCGATCTGGATCAGGGCGAGACCGGCACGGTGCGCATTGTTGTCCTGGCGAGTGTGCAGGGCCTGATCACGAACACGGCTGTGATTGACAGTGATCAGACCGCACCCTTGGAAACAACCCCGCCGACCGAAGTCTTCTACTCCACCGGTGGATGTATCCCGCCCTACAACGTGAACTTCACCGTGTCACCTAACCCGAAAGCCGGTGAGCCTATCACCTTTACGGCTTCGGCTTCTGGCGATGCGCCCCTCGCTTACGCCTGGACCTTCGGCGATACGCAGAACGGCAGCGGCCAGGTGGTGTATCACACGTATGCTGTCTCTGGGACCTATACTGTTAAGCTAACCGTTTCCAATAGTTGCGCTCCGGCTGGTATCAATGTGCAGAAGAACGTCTATGCACCCGGCGCGCCGGAACTGAGTTGGAATCCTCCGAGCCTATCTAAGACAACCGCTCCTGGTTCTTTGGCCGTTCTCACCGATACGCTCACCGTGAGCAACATCGGTAGTGATAACTTACTGTGGAGCATCGAGGTGACGCCGTCGGCGACGAGTTGGCTGAGCATCGCGGCTGGCGGCGGTACGCCGGCTAAGGTGCTGTCCGGGTTCAATACTGCGCCCGCCGGTCAGGTTCCGGTGACGGTGTACTTCGACCCCACCGGCCTGGCAGGCGGAACGTACACCGCGCACCTGCGTATCACCAGCAATGATGCGGATGAAGGCGTGGTCGAGATTCCGGTTTCCTTCACCGTGGATTCTGGCGCGGCGGAGATTAATTGGAATCCCCCCAGCTTCTCCAAGACGACAGCGCCTGGCTCGCTGCTGGTGCTGTCGGATACGCTGACAGTGAGCAATACCGGGACCATCGCTCTGCTGTGGAGCATTGAGGTGACACCGTCGGCGACGAGTTGGCTGAGCATCGCGGCTGGCGGCGCGCCCGTCAAGGTGCTGTCTGGATTCAGTACTGCGCCAGGCGGTCAGGTTCCGGTGACGGTGTACTTCAATCCCGCCGGCCTGGCAGGTGGAACGTACACCGCGCACCTGCGTATCACCAGCAATGATGTGGATGAAGGCGTGGTCGAGATTCCGGTCTCCTTCACCGTGGATCCTGGCGCGGCGGAGATTGATTGGCGTCCCGCGAGTCTCACCGCCTCTGTGGAGGAAGGCTCGACGAGCGCGGTGCAGAGGACGCTGACGGTGAGTAATACCGGAACGATTGCCTTGACCTGGAGTATCGAGGTAACGCCGACGACAGCGACCTGGCTCAAGTTCTCGGTCAATGGCTCGGACCAGACTGCTTACCTGCCTGGCTTGAGTACCGCGCCGGGCGCGAGCACACCTGTGACGGTCTACTTCAACCCAACCGGTCTCACGCAAGGCGACTACAACGCGTGGCTGCGCATTGCGAGCAACGATGCGGATGAGGGCGTCGTGCTGGTTCCTGTCACTTTCACCGTCGTCAAATCCAACTATTTCATCTTCCTGCCGCTGGTGTTGAGAAACAATTAACACGGATGGTACACGCGCTTCACGGGCGCGTGTACCTTCATCATCAAGATCAAGGATGAGGTTCGAGTGAGTACGCCGGTTAAGTTAGTGCTGACCTGGGATATCAAGCAGGGACAGGAGAAGAGCTACTTCACCTACATGCAGGAGTTCTCGACTGTCTTGCAGCAAGCCGGACTTGAGCTGAGCGATGCCTGGTACACGTTATACGGCCCCTGGCCTCAGATCAGTATGGGCTTTATAAGCGACGACATGCAATTCGTCCAGTCCTTTCTGGTCTCGGAGGTGTGGTTGCGGACTAAGCACCGGCTTTTGTCGTATATCCAGGGCTATCGCCAGAAAGTTGTGCCGGCGCGGAGTGGTTTTCAGATTTAGCGCGCTTTCCGATCTGTCTTTCATGCCGAAGCCCCCGCGAGAGCGGGGGCTTGTTTGTTCCAAAGCCTGTATCCTTGCAAAACGTAAAACGTATGGTTGGTTTACGCTTTTCGTTTTATTGCCACGGCAGAGGAATCTGAACCTTTTCTTGTTCTACAATTGGATCCAGTCCCAGGTAGACCTCAATATCGGCGCGGTGGCTGATTTCTGCCGCCATCCGTCGCAGATGGCGAAACTTGATGAAAGCCCAGTTGTCCCGTTCGACGCTGTCCTGCAAGCGTGGGTCACGTTTCAGTTTCAGCGCCACCAGCGCCGCGCGACCGCCGGGAAGTACCAGATGGCGGCGCGCGCCGGTCGGCGGCAGCGGCGTGAGCAGATGCGGACCCAGCACCGCCGTGGTGGTGCAGCGGAACTGGTACAATGGCTTTTCCCCGTCCGCCCAGATGATGTCCCAATCTTGGGTTTGCGTCACGGTAAAGCGTAGCCGTTCCCCCAACTGCCGCAGCAATCCGCGGATCTGGCGTGTTTCGACGCCGCGCGCTGCTGGCATATCTTCCGGGCGCAACTGTAAGTTGCCTTGCGCGTCGGCGGTGGTATAAGCGTCGCTGCACGCAGCAACCAACGCCGGTTCAACGGAAAGCTCGCCGTGAAACAGGGCATACACTGCGCTTTCCAGGGACAGCCAGCTCCACCGCTCCTGCGATTGTAAAAGCCGCAGCACGTTTTCTTCGACGCGATCTGCCAGCGGTCGGGCAGTCTTGGCCGGGGATGGCATCCACACGGTTTTGGGGGCGATGGGGGTGAGAGCCTGGCGGTGGATCATCTGCGGCAGCGTCTCCACCTGCTCTGGCGCACACTCTCGCGCTGCGATCAGGTGTGCGGCGCTGAGCAGCGTGGCCAGCGTTGGCTCGCCGCGTCGCCGCAGCATCTGCGCGAGCTGCTCGTGATTGAGCGGGGGTGGGGCGGCGCGCTCGCGTTCCGGGGTGAGCGCCAGACGATACCCCCACGGCGGACAGGCAATCCAGCGGTTCATCTGGAACCCGGCCTGCGCGGTAGCGGCAACGATGTGCGCCAGGGCTGTGAGATCGTCATCAGGGAGGACGACGAACACTGGCGCTTCTGGTGCTAGATGCGGGCCGATGCGTTTGAGTGTGACGGCAAGGCTGCGTTGATACCAGTCCCAATCCAGCCTGCGCCGCCCCAAAAATGCGCGCAGTGCAGGATGGATGGCATCTTTCCACAACCAGGTCGCCCAGAGCGCCGAAAGCGCCCAAAAGTTTGCATCTGGCGGCTGAGGTTGGATGAGCAGCGCCGCGACAGATTGCGGCGGCAGCGCGGCGGTCATGTTTTGCAGCGGCTGCGTCAACAATGCGAATGTCCCTGGCGGACTCTCCAGCAATGTCGGTACTGAATCGGCGGCAGACGGTGTGAAAGGCGCGGTCAAATGCGCGCCATAGCCTTTGAGAGCGTTCTCCATCACCATCCAGACGTTGTTCTCGATGAATCGTTGCGCTGGCCGCAGGCTGCGCGGGCGCGTCGGTGATTCTCCGTAAAGCATCAAGCTGCTGCCCTCATCCAGAGCGGCGACGACGAGTAAAGTCAAGCTGCGCTGCACAGCGGGTGAGGTCGAGGCTTGCGGTAGGCGGTGGATGATGTCCATCAGCGCGCTCAGGTTGCGCGGTGTGTATAGGGCGACCAGATCTGCGGCGCGTTCGCGCAGTGGATCATCCATACCCGCCGCGCGTCCCAAAGCGATGTGGTATGCTGGCCCGGTACGGGCGAATTGTTCCGCGAGGGCGATATCCTGCGCATCCACCGCCCCTTCTTGCGCTTCAGCGCAGTGGGGGCAGTGGACACGTTTGGCGAAAGGGTGTTGCATATCGCGGTCCCAGGCCAACCATTCCGCTATGCCGGATGCTTTACACGTTGGACAACGACTGCGATAAAGGTCGTGGAGATGGGTGATGAGAGGACGACCTCCTTTGGGCAAATCTCCTAGCCGGGTAAGCGCCGTTTGAACTTCGGTAAGCGGGGGCGGGGCCAGCGCGCTCTGCACCCAGAGCAGTGGAATGGGGTTGATGTTGAGCGCCATCACACGCCGTTCGACCTGCAGGGTTTCATAGATGTATGTGGCGTCGTTGATGCCCAGTTCCATGATGAGATCGCCGGGCGCAGTGGCAGCTTCGACAGCCGCGCGCGCGAACGCCGCCAGCGTCGGCGTTCGGTAGCGCGCCAGCGGCGCACCCGGCGCAACCGGGATGCCCGGAATCAGTGTGGGGAACGCTGCTTTTTCCATGCGACGGCCCCCTTCTAGCCTGAGCGCCTATCTCATTGTTGATTGTGCGGCAGTGACAGCGGCTTTGATTTTCTCAATATCGGGCGCGCCGGCCTGCGCATAGACGATATCGCCCGTGCCATTCGCCACAAAGAACGTCGGCGTTCCGACGACGCCCCACCGCGCAGCTAACGCCAGTCCCACCCTGTCCTTCACGTTGAGACGCAGCACGGCGGCCTGGCCTGCCAAATCGCGTTCCAGTTGGTCAACTTTCGGTTTGTTGAGCAGACAAATACTACAGTTGTTAGCGTAGAATTCAACGACTGTGGGGCGTCCGGCGCTCAGGTGCGCTTCCAGCTCGTTGAGTGAAGCAAATTCATCGCCTGGCGTGCGCAGATAAGCATAGGCCGCCACTATCGTCACGACGATGAGGACGGTCAGCCCATCCCCTTTGATGAAGCGGATCAGTTTTTCTTTCATCGAACACACAATCATCCTTGCGAAGGTTTCCGAACCTTCGCAAGGGTCATATAGTCCCCGGCGTGCCTGGATTGGCCGTCTCGACAATACGATACGAGGTGGTGATCTCCGCCGCTTTGCTCAGCATCGCGTGAACTGAACAGTAAGTAGATTCCGAAAGCTCGATGGCGCGCGCCAACGCGGTCTCGCTGACGCCTTGTCCATACGCGATGTATTCCAGATGGATTTTGGTCCAAATGCGGGGATGCGTGTCCGCGCGTTCGCCCTGGACTTTGATCTGCAGATTGGTCATCGGCTGGCGTTTTTTCGCCATAATCGAGATCACATCCATCGCCGTGCAGCCGGCCAGCCCAAGCAGGAGCAATTCCATCGGGCTGGGGCCGCTGTGGGTGCCATATTCGGGACTGCTGGAATCCAGGATGATGGCCGGCCCGCCTTCGACATCGCCGACCATGCGCATCCCTGGACCCATCCACGTGACTTGTACGTTGGTCATGATGTGCTCCTTTACTTTTGCAAGGGTATCACGCAGATGAATTTGAGGGCGGTGTCGCCCGTGTTCCGGTAGCCGTGAATTTCATCCGGTGGGACGAGCAGGAAAACGCCCGGTCGCATCGAGCCTACATCGCCTTCGAGGTTGGTGACGACCCCCTGACCCTCAAGTACGTAGATTTCGTGCTCGTAGGGGTGCTGGTGTGGCGTGAAAACGACGCCGGGCTGCAACTCGATGACGCGCATAGCGAAGTTCGGCGCGCCCTCCTTCTCAGTGAGCAGCCAACGGATGCCAATTCCCTCTTGCACGGCTTGCGCTGCCACCTGGGCTGTTTCTTTGATCAGCATAAGTCTCCTCCTGGTAAAAGTTCGCGCGCTCTTTTCGCGTAGCCATTGACCGGATGGCGCGCGGCTCGCGCGATGATTGTCGCTTGGTATGGTTCGCTAGTCCGCTGACGCCGTATTCTCTGCCGCCGGTTGCTCCGGTTTGGGTGAGGTGACTGTGAGTGTAGATTTTCCCAGCAAAGTGTAGACGCCGCACCAACCCGACGCGCCGGTCGCAAAGGCGATCAATCCCAGAACGCCCAGGATGATGCCAACCACGCCCTGGATGAAGAGAAATCCCACCAGCATTACATAAATACCAAGAATCACGCGGATGAGCCGCTCGCCGTCGCCGATATTGGGTTTCATAAGCTCTCCTTTCATGGGTAGAATTTACGCTTGAAGTTCCAGAATAAAGTCACGAATCGCCAGCGCCGCCTTCGCGCCATCGCCGACGGAGACACTGAGCTGCGCGGGGTTATCCGCGCGCACGTCGCCAATGGCGTACAATCCTGCGACCTTTGTGCGCATTTTTTCGTCTGTGACGATGTAGCCCCACTTGTTGGTCTCCACCAGCTCCGCCACAAACTGGCTGTAGGGCGAATAGCCCACATAGATGAATACGCCATCGGTGGGGTAAAGGCGTTCCTCTTTGGTTTCCCGATCTACGGCGACCACGCTGGTCACTGATTTCTCGCCCTTGATCGCCGTCACCTGTTGGTTGAAGAGCAGTGTGCTCTTGGGGTGGTTCTTGACGCGATCCTGAAGGATTTGCTCGGCGCGGGTGTAGGGTAAGAACTCCAGGAACGTCACGTGTTTCGCGTATTCAAGAACTTGCAGCCCTTCTTGTAGCCCAGAATTGCCCGCCCCAATGATGACGACGTTCTTGTCTTTGAAGAACGGCCCGTCACACGTGGCGCAGTACGAAACACCGCGTCCGTAAAACTCGTTTTCGCCGGGGATGTTGAGCTTCTTTGGTCGGCTGCCGGTAGCGATGACCACAGTTTTGCCGGTATAGACCTCCCCGTTCTGGGTGTGAACCTCGATTTCCCCTTTTTTGATCGGATTGACCTTCACGACCTCGTCAAACTCCACGATCTCGGCGCCGAACCGTTCGGCTTGTTTGCGAAAGCGTTCCAAAAGCTCCATACCATTGATGCCATCCGGGAAACCGGGGTAGTTCTCGATCATCTCGGTCGTCGCGGCCAGACCGCCGGTGCCTTCGCGTTCCAGAATCAGCGTCTTCAGCCCGTCACGCGACGTGTAAATCGCCGTAGTCAGGCCCGCCGCCCCGCCGCCGATGATGACGACATCGTACAGACCACCGCTTACTTCTGCTTTGGGAGATTCTTGACTGATTGTGAATTCAAACATAGTTCTCCTTTTATTTTTAGCATCATCAAGCCCGGCAAGGTGCGCCGGGCTTGTGGGATACTTGCGTGCGGCGCTGACGCCTCACGGATTTTTAACTCGGTGATTTTATGCCGACAGCGCAGCCCTGATCGCGTTGACGATGACCGGCGGCGGCGCAGCGCCTTCTACACGCTCTTTGCTGTTGATGACGCTCAGCGGTACGCCCATCACGTTGAAGTGATTAGCGAGATCCGGGAATTCCATAGATTCAACCACATCGGCGACCACTTTGTCGCTGGCGACGGCCATCTCGTAGGCCAGGATGGCCGCGCGCGGGCAGTACGGGCATGTCGGGGTGACGAAGACCTGGATGTTCACCGGTTCGTTGAGTCCGTCTAAGAAATTCATAGTCTGCGGATCTAAATCGGATCTGCCCAGGCTGGCGCGCTGGATACCGTACAGCAGCGTCGAGAACTCGTGCCCAGAGGGGATGCCGTAATAGCGCAGGCCGTAATCGCGCTGTCCGACAATCGCAATTGCCGGCGCCATCGTGATGTTGAACGCCTTAGCTTTATCCGGCGCTTTATCGAAGTCATAGACTTCGGCTGTGAGTTTGGCAGAAGTCGCAGCGATTTCTTCAGCCAACTGCACGATCTCTTTGCAGTATTCGCAGCCATTCTTCGTCGTGAAGACGACAAGCCGGACATCGTTCGTGAGGTCCGACAACATTTCGGTCACATTGCGTACGATTTCATCATTCAACAGAGCCATTTCTTCCATACCCCCTAAGTTAATTTTTCCACATTATTCGTTTTTGTTGTTTATTGCTCTTATCGAACAACATACTCATTGTAGCATATAATAAATCACCGTCAAGAAAATTCGTTAATTTTCTTCCTTTTCTAATAAATTTCTAATACGGCTATCGTCTTTATGTTGACAAGCTCTCTGTTGCGTTTATACTCGCGCTGATGCCTGTGTGTGAGTGATTACATTTCAAATGAGTAGTCTAGCCCTGTGTGGGCGTGTTGTTGGCGCAAAACGGGCACGAGGCCCTGGGCTACAACTGCGCGGGAGGTTGGCTTGTACGATCTAGTGTTCTTGCACGCTCCGAGTGTCTACGATTTCCGCGAACGCGCGACATTGTGGGGGCCGATTTCTGACCTGGTACCTTCGACGCCGGTATTCGATATGTATCCTATCGGCTTTGCCACGTTGATGGCTCATTTGCAGCGGGAGGGGTACCGGGTGCGCATTGCGAATCTGGCGGCGCGGATGGTCCGTTCGGCGCGCTTCAGACCTGAAAAGCTGTTGCACTCTGTCGAGACGCGCGCGTTCGGCATTGACCTGCACTGGCTTCCGCACGCCCATGGCGCGTTGGAAGTGGCCCGGTTAGCCAAAACATATCACCCCGCTGTTCCAATCATCTTCGGCGGCTATTCGGCGACTTACTTCCACGAAGAGCTGATCCGTTACCCCTTTGTTGATTATGTTCTGCGTGGAGACGCGACCGAGCTGCCCCTGGAACGACTCATACAGCACATTCTGGCCGGGACCCCGCCTGTTGACGTGCCGAATCTGACATGGAAGGATCCTCAGGACGGGGTCCACGTCAACGCCCTGACCTACGTGCCGGACAATCTGGATGACTTGATCCTGGATTATCACCCGTTGGTCAAGGCGGTGGTGCGCGACCGCGATTTGCTGAACTACGCGCCGTTTAGCCATTGGCTGGAATATCCAATCATGGCCTCGCTCACGGTGAAGGGCTGTACGCAGAATTGCACGATCTGCGGGGGATCGGCGTTTGCCGGGCGGCGTCTTTCCGGGCGGCGGCGACCGGCGTATCGTTCGCCGGAAAAGCTGGCCGAAGACGTCCGGCGAGTGGGGATGTTGAGCCGCGGGCCGGTTTTTATCCTCGGCGACCTGCGCCAGCCGGGGATGGACTACGCGCGCCGCTTTTTCAAGGCTGTGCAAGGTTTCCGCGGCGCAGCGATTGTGGAGTTCTTCTATCCTGTGGATCGCGCCTATATGGAGGAATTGGCAGCGGCGCTGCCTGACTTCCTGGTGGAATTCTCGCCGGAGTCGCATGACCCGGCGGTGCGGCGCGCGTCGGGCAAGGGGTATTCCAACCAGGGGATTGAAGAGACGATTGCCGCGTGCCTCGCGGTTGGCGCGCGGCGTTTTGACCTCTTCTTTATGATGGGCCTGTCGCAGCAGACGCCGGAATCGGCTTTACAGACGGTGGATTACTGCCGTGAACTGTTGTCACGCTTTGATGATGGGCGACTGATCCCGTTCACCTCGCCGCTCGCGCCGTTTCTTGACCCCGGCAGCCGCGCTTACGAGCAGGCGGACGAGTTCGGCTATATCCGCCACGCCGTCACGTTGGAAGACCACCGCCGCTTGTTGCTCCAGCCCACGTGGAAGCACATCCTTTCCTACGAGACGCGCTGGATGAACCGCGACGTGTTGGCCGAGGTCACTTACGAGGCCGGTTTTCGGCTGAACCGGTTGAAGCGTGAGGTCGGCTTAATCAGCCTTGAGAAGGCGCAGGAAACGGAGGCACGCATCGCGGAGGCGCGCGCGTTGATGCGGGAGATTGAAGGCTTGATGACGCGGTTGGATGAGCGCGCCCTGGCGCGCGCATTGCTGGCGCTGAAATCGCGTATTGATGCCGCCAACACATCAACCGTGTGTGACAAAGCCGAGTTAGACGTGGATGTGGGCTGGATGCCCTTCAGGGTATTTAACCTGGCGCGGGTGGGGTTGGAGCGGTGACCGTTCTGTTCGCTGGATTGTCGTGATGTGGCAATGTGAACCAGAATGTGCTTCCTTCGCCGGTTGTACTCTCGATACCAACGGTACCGCCGAGTTTTTCGACGATGCGGCGCACGATGGAAAGCCCCAATCCGTATCCGTGGGTGCGAACCGGATCCAGGCGGGTGAATTCCGTGAAAAGACGTGCTTGTGCCGTGGAAGGTAATCCCGCGCCGTTGTCCCGCACCCAGAAGCGCACGAAGTCATCGTCATCTGCCGGTGGATCAAACCCTACCTGAATACGAGGTGGAATCTCCGCTTCGGGCCGCCCACCATACTTGACGGCGTTGCTGAGATAGTTCATCCAGATTTCCTCTACCCAGGTGGCCTGTCCCCACGCTTGGGGCCAGGATTCCGGTTGCTGAATGTCGGCTTGTGTCTGGCTGATCATATTGCTCAGGCGATTCATGGCTTCATGGACGATGTTGCCCATATCGAGTGACGCCAGCCTGACTTCGTCTGTCTGTCGCAGGGTAAAGAGCAGCAGCAATTCATCTATGATACTTACCAGTTTGTAGCCGGTTCGTGTGATGCGTTGGAGGGTTAGATCCACGTCAATGGGGGATATGGCGCGCCAATCTTCCTCAAGCACGGTGCTGAATCCGATCAGGATGGTCAATGGATTTTTTAGATCATGGGCTACGGTGCGGGCAAAAGCGTCCAATTCAGCGATGTGACTTTCGAGATCGGCGGCATATTCGCGCAATTCTGTGATCAGGTTCGCGTTGTCAATGGCGATGGCGGTGGCAGCGGCGAGCGTCTCGGTGAGGGTCAGGTCGTTCGTGTCGAAATCACCTGTACGTTTGTTTGCCATTTGCAGTACGCCAAGCGTTGTGCCCCGGACGTGTAATGGCGTGATGAGCAGCGAACGCAGCGGAAATGCCTCTGTGTGTTGATATTGGCAATAGTGTGGATCGTCAGGGACGTTGTTGATAATGATGCTTTCGCCTTTGTGGATGGCATCCCAGGCGAGACTTTGATCGGCAGCCAGATAAGCATGGATGGGGGCGGCAAACGGATCTGCAATTTCATAATCTGCGGCTGCCAGGCACTGCAAGCGATTTCCGGTATTGCTATCTCGCAGCCACACGGTCAGGCTTTCGGTTCCGATGACGTTCAGGCCGATGTGCGCCAATTCCACAGCGATTTTCCCCAGATCATGGGTTGCCGTGAGCCGGCGGATAATCTGGTGCAGATACGTAAGCGCCTGCGCATGCCGACGGATGGCTTCTTCTGCATTTTGTCGCTCGATGACCTGGTAACTGAGCTGGGAATTAGTCTGCTCAAGATTCAGCGTGCGCGCGCTCACCAACGTCTCGAGACGGCGTCTCTGTTCTTCGCTGGCCCGTAAGCGTAAAGTGAAGATCGTCATAACCCCGCTAAAGGCCAGGAGCACGACGGCGAGATAAAACCACCAGCGTTGCCAAAACGGCGGGATGACGGTGACCTTCAATGAAGTTCCTACCTCGTTCCACACGCCGTGGTTGTTAGCGCCCTTGAGTCGCAGGACGTACGTTCCGGCGGGCAGCGTCGTGTAGTTGCCGAAGCGCCGTGTGCCGACGTAGCGCCAGTTTTCATCCACACCTTCCAGCTTGTATGCATACTGGTTTCTGTCTGGGCGGGTATAGTTGAGCACAACAAACTCGAATTCGAAGGCGTTGTTTTTCCAGTCCAGGGTGATCTCTTCCAACCGTGACGGAATCTGACCATGTTCCCCAACGAGAGTTTCCCCATTGTGTGTCAGCGCGGTCAACACGACCGGCGGAACGTAGGGGTTGCGGATCAATTTTGCGGGGTCGAAGCTATTGGCGCCATTTGTGCCGCCCAACCACAACGTCCCGGCGCGGGTTTTAAGGCCGCTCCCGTTGAGGAATAGATTCCCTTGCAGATTGTCGCTGTCGTCGTAGCGTTGTGTGACGGCTTCCTTTTCCGGGTCAAAAGCCAGGAGTCCCGCGTCAGTTCCTAGCCACAACATGCCGCTCTCGTCTTCGAGGATGACGTTCACATTGCTTGGGATGCCTTGTTCTGCGGTATACCGGGTGAAAGTCTGCGTCGGTTTATCGAATTTATTGAGTCCGCCGCCCTGCGTGCCCGCCCACACGCGTCCCCTGCTGTCTTGATAGATGGTTGTGACAACGTTAGCCGATAGACTACTGAGGTCGGCGGGATCCGCTACATAGTGGGTGAAGCGCCCGGTCTTTTTGTCGAACCTGTTCAATCCGCCGCCATACCAACCGCCAAGCCAGAGGACCTCCTCATCGCGGTCGTGAATCACGCTGTAGAGGTAGCCAGTACTCGGTCCCAGGGTGGGGATGGTTGCGTCTTGGTGATAAAAGGTGAAAGTTTCCGTGCGTTTGTCGAACTTGGCCAGACCGGCTACCAGACTGCCGATCCAGAGGATATTTGGATCATCGGGGTCTTCCACGATCGCAGCGAAGCCATCAGTTTCGGCCGGATAGCGTTTGATGACTTGCCCGCTCGTTCGATCGAGTTTGATGAGCGGTCCAGACCACAGCGAGACCCAGAAATCGCCGGTGGAATCTTCATAGAGACCGAGGACGTAATCAGTGGTCGTTGTTTGCAGATCGGCGACGGAATAGCGGGTGATCTGTCCGCTGTGCGGATCGAAGCGGTTCAGCCCGGCCTGTGTGCCGACCCAAATCATGCCTTCTCGGTCCTCGGCAAAGGCAGTAACCGCGTTATCGCTGAGGGAGTTCTCGTTCCACGGGATATTCTGATAAAGTTGGAAATTCTGGCTGATAGGATCGAGTTTATCTACTTTGCCGGCGTAGGTGACGATCCAGAGGATGCCGGCGCGATCTCTGTAGACGTTGACAACCAGGTTATTGATCAGGCTACGGGGCGCACCAGGGTCGTGAACATAGTTGGTGAAAGTTCTGCTTGTCTTGTTGAAGGCTGTCAAACCATTGTCGGTGACGTAGCCACCCAGCCATAGCCGTCCCTGCCCATCGTCGTAAATCAAGCCTACCTCACCGTGGGTTGCTGTGACCGGATAATGGGTGAAGGTCTCTGTACGCGTGTCAAACTTGCTCAATCCCGTAGTGGGCGAGCCGATCCACAAGAATTGCGGGTTATCCTTGTCCTGCGCAATGGCATCAATCAGATTGTCGGGATCATTGAGGCTGTTCGGGTCTGCAGGGTCGTGGGTATAATGGGTGAAAGTTCCGTTTGCCTTGTCGAATTTATCCAGTCCGCCGCCATACGTTCCAATCCACAGGATATTGGGGGAGACGGCATCCTCCAGCAATCGCCAGAGATCGGGAAAATTGACGGTGTTCGCATTGTTGGGATCGTGAAGGTAGTGGGTGCAGGTTCCGTTCGTTTTGTCGAAGCGATTGAGACCGTTGGTGGTGGCAAGCCAGAGGATGCGCGGGTCTTGGCTATCCTGCACGATATCCTGAATCGTATCGTCGCTTAAGCTGTCTGGAATGTTGGGGTCATGCGAATAGTGGGTGAAAGACTCAATCGCTTTGTCGAAACGGTTAAGCCCGCCGGTTGTTCCTATCCACAGAATGTCAGGATTTTCCTGGTCGGCCACGATCCTGAAGACGCTGCCGCCGGAGAGTTTATCGGCTCCGCTGCCGTAATTACGCAGCGTGTACCCGTCCCAACGGAACAATCCACCGCCCTCAGAACCAATCCACAGGAAACCGTCGTTGTCCTGTAAGAACGCCGGGCTTCCCGGCGCGCCCATATCGAAGACATGATCGAAACGCACGTCAAACGTGTCCGGCGCCTGCGCCAATACATTGACCGCCGCGCTCAAGGAAAGCAATGCGGCGGTCACGATCGCAACGATTTTTATCATGCGCTGTCTAAGTCGGCTGATCATGAGTCTGCTGCGGCAGCATCTCCCCGATTATTTTGAGTAATTGCTTCATATCCATCGGTTTGCTGACATATTCGTTAGCACCCGCGGCCAGGCAACGTTCCCGGTCGCCGGGCATGGTCAGTGCTGTGACGGCAATAATGGGAATGGCCTGCAAGGCCGTATCACTGCGGATGTGTCGTGTGGCCTCAACCCCGTTCATGCCGGGCATTTGGATGTCCATCAAAATCAGGTGCGGTTGGTGCGCGCGCGCCGCATCAATGGCCGTTGCCCCGTCCGATGCTGTGATGGTGCGGTAGCCTGCCAGGTTCAGCATTTGACAGAGAACTTTGCGATTCATCGCATTATCTTCGACCACCAGGATTAACGTCTTGTGGTTTGGCTGGGATGTAGTTGCTGGTGATTTGACCGGGATAAGCGGTGTGTCCATGCACTCCGGCGTTGGAACACTCCACGGCATAGAAACCGTGAAGCGGCTGCCTTGCCCGACCTGGCTTTCCACAGCGATCGCGCCGCCATGCATTTCCACAAGGTAGCGCACAAATGCTAATCCCAGGCCTGATCCTCCATACTCCCGTGTGATGCTGGTTTCAAGTTGTGCGAAAGGCTGGAAGAGCGACGCGATGTTGGCCTCCGTGATGCCAATCCCCGTATCCCACACGGTAAAATGAGCCATGTGTGTGATCTTATCCCCTTTGACTTCCAGTCCAATCGTTCCATCTTTTGGCGTGAACTTCACAGCATTATTGAGTAGATTATCCAGTATCTTTTTGAAATGTTTTGCATCGGCCTGAATGGTGGACACAGCGCTGTCGAAGGTCGTCATGATGGTAAGTCCCTTGCTGTGTGCGGCAGGCTCGACTTGACGTAGGCTGGCTTGACAGATTTCTTCGACATTGACCGACTCTATCTTCAACCTTAGTTGCCCACTCTTGAAGTCTGAAAAATCCAATATATCATTCAAAAGGTCGGCAAGATGTTGTGCGCTATCTTTGATGTTCGCTGCTACTTGCCGTTGACGTTCGTTCATTGAACCATAATGTTCATTGTAAAGTAGATCGGCGAAAGCCAGAATTGGGGTGAGCGGTGTGCGTAACTCATGATTGATGTTGGCGAGGAATTCGTCCCGTGTTTGGAGTGCGTGTAAAATTTGCACGTTGGCTGCTTGTAGAGTGGCTGTCCGTTCCTCCACTCGCCGGGCCAACGATTCCCGTTCTGTTTGCAGGGCTGCTTCTGCCATCTTTTGCGCAGTGATGTCACGGATGATCGTCAACACACTGTCTCCGTCACACTTGACTATGCGCGCCTCAAAGTAACGTTGTGCGTCTGGATAAGGGAGCTGATATTCGTACTGTTGCATCTCTTGTGTGCGCATAGCTTGGGCGATGTGATGCATCACCTGATCGGCAAATTCTAGGGGGAAAACCTCATAGAGTGATTTGCCGATGAACTGCTCCGGCGGACGCCAAAGAAGGCTGGATTGTGCCGTGTGGTATTGCAAGAAATGGCCGTCATTCGAAAGCCGAAACAGTATATCCGGGAGCGCCTGTAAGATAGCGTTGTTTTCCGCTTCACTTTTGCGCAGCGCAGCTTCGGTGTTACGCAGACGCTCCATGAATTGCGAATACGTCAGCGTCATAAATGTAGAAATACCGGCTGAAATGAAAAAAGCACGAATAATCGCTTGTGGTACGAGTGCTTTTTGGAGCAGCAAATCCGAGGTTATGACGACGATTTCAGAAAACACAATAGCCACAGCAATCACGGCAACGGCGATTTTACGGTTGCTCCATTTCTCGAATAAATCCTGGAGTTTTCTGAACATCGTTAATTCAATCTTAACTTAAACTTTTGTGTGAACAACTAACTCTTTGTTGATAGCATAACACAGTTTCACGGTTGTATTGTTAGCACTATATGGCAGTTCTGTGGCAATTAGGTTAGTTTTAGGATAGAATACTCCATGAAGTATACTACACTCTTGCGAATTGTGCAACCTGTAGGCTCACCACAACAACCGGGCTATGTGGCGGTTGGTGGGATTTCTCCATTTTGCATTTCCCGTTTTGATGGTATCCTTTCGGGGTTTGACAGGAACCAGCTTTGTGTCATACTCGCCTGATCCGTGCGACCCGCCTCATGGCTTGAATAGAGAACGTCGGGAATGTTGACCAGTACCGGCCTTATTTATCATATTTAACTTGCAAAATCAGATTTGACACCCCTGTCTATTGTGGTATTATAAACATAAATCCCAAACTGTGGGATATATAAAATCAAATGCAAAAGTAATGCAATAAGCATTGCTTTTTTATTTTGTGTGATCCTCACCAATCCATTCATCACGAATTCCAGGAGGGAATAACCATGTTGGAGCAGGCGCTTGATTATATTGACGTGAGTGTACCACAGATTACCATACCGGAAACGATCGTCAAACGCGACGGGCGGGTTGTCGCTTTCGACGCCGACCGTATCGAGACGGCCTTGAAGCGCTGTTTTAATAGCCTGAGCCGCCGTCCCGTCATCTCCACCAGCGAGTTGACACAGCAAGCTGTCAATATCGTTGCCGCGAAATACGCGCAGCCGACTGTTGAGCAGATTCAGGACATTGTCGAGATGGTGTTGCTGGCAGCTGGCGAGTACGAGGCGGCTAAGCACTACATCCTCTATCGCGCCGAGCGCGCCAAACTGCGCCAGACCCGCCCGATTCCTGAAAGTGTACGTTCAGCGTTTGCCGCATCGGACGAGTATTTCCCCACCCAGCTTCAGAAATTTCAATTCTATGACAAGTATTCGCGTTTCAACTACGAATTGGGCCGGCGCGAGACCTGGGTTGAAACGGTGGATCGCGCAGTGGATTATCTCAAGGAGCTTTCCGAATACCGTCTGACCGCCGAAACCTACGCGCGCGTTCGCCAGGCCATTCTCGATATGCGCGCCATGCCGTCAATGCGTTTGTTAGCGATGGCGGGACCGGCGGCGCGGCGTAACAATATCGCCATCTACAACTGCTCGTATCAACCGGTGGAAAGCCTGGACTCTTTCGTCGAAGCCCTGGTCATCTCGATGAGCGGCTGCGGCGTGGGCTATTCCGTGGAACGCCAGTACGTGGAGAATTTCCCGCGTATCCAGCGACAACTCAGCCTGACGCCGGCCCGCCATGTGATCGAAGACTCAGCCGAGGGTTGGGCAGATGCGCTGCGCTTTGGCCTGGAGACGTGGTTTGAGGGTGGGGACGTCAATTTTGATTTCTCTCTCGTGCGCCCGGCGGGTGCGCCGCTGCGCATTAAAGGCGGACGCGCCTCTGGGCCAGAGCCGCTGCGCAAGATGCTCGATTTTACGCGCGCGCGCATCCTGGCGCGTCAGGGCAGCTTCCTGCGCCCCCTCGACGCGCACGACATCATGTGCGCGATCGGCGGGGCGGCGGTTTCCGGCGGCGTGCGTCGCACGGCGATGATCGCCCTCTTCGACCAGGACGACACAGAGATGAAAACCTGCAAGGACGGCGACTTCTGGCGCGAGAACAGCCAACGCTGGAATGCCAACAACTCGGCGGTGTGGCCGGCGCGACGGCTCACCCAGGCCGAAGTCGCGCACTATATCCTGGATATGGTGGACACCGGGCGCGGCGAGCCGGGCATCTTCAATCGTCAGGCGGCCATCGACGCGCGACCGGAGCGGCGCGCTATGGCGGAGTTTGGCACGAATCCATGCGGCGAGATTATCTTGCGGCCGTGGGAATTCTGTAACCTGTCGAGTGCCGTCGTCCGTGCGGATGACACCTACGAGAGCTTGCGCGAGAAAGTCGAGATGGCGACGATGATTGCGACCATCCAATCGATGGCGACGTTCTTCCCCGGCTTACGTCCCCAGTGGAGGCAGAACTGCGAGGACGAGCGTCTGCTCGGCGTGGACCTCAACGGCCAGTTGGACGGCGCGCTGGCCCGCGATCCCGAAGTGCAAGCGCGCTTGCGGCAGGTTGTTATCGAGACGAACCGTCAGGTCGCCGCGCAATTACACATCAACCAGTCGGCAGCGACGACGTGCGTCAAGCCGTCGGGCAATTCGTCGCTGTTGTTGGATTGCTCGTCCGGCATTCACGCGCGTTGGTCGCCGTACTACGTCCGCAATGTGCGCGTCAGCGCCTTCACCCCGATCTACAAAATCCTCCAGGATGCCGGTGTGCCGATGAATCCCGAAAACGGCCAGACGCCGGAGACCGCCGACACATGGGTTGTGCATTTCCCGGTCAAGTCGCCAGAAGGGGCGATCACGCGCAATATGCGTTCGGCTATTGAGCAATGCGAATACTGGCTGCAAAACAAAACCTATTGGACCGAGCACAATCCGAGCGTGACGATCACCTATCATCCCCATGAAGTCTTGGACATCATCAAATGGGTGTGGGAGCACCAGAGCCAGATCAACGGGATGACGTTCCTCCCGGCGTTCGACGCGCAGTATGATCAGATGCCTTACGTAGAAATCTCCGAAGAGGAGTACTTGCAGCGGGTCGCCGCTTTCCCGTCCATTGATTTCTCCAAGATTTGGCGCTACGAGGACAAAGACCTCACCACGGCGGCGCAGGAAGTGGCCTGCTCGGCGGGTGCGTGCGAGCTGGCGTTCTAATGGGCGTGTGTAGTGACGACTTCAGTCGTTCTTGTGAGACAGGCGACTGAAGTCGCCACTACGCTTTGCGAGGAAATGCACATGAAAACTTTACGCGCGATGTCGTTCAACATCCGTTTGAACGTTGCTGGCGATGGCCCGAACGTATGGCCCCATCGTAAAGATTTGGCCGCCAGTATGTTGCACCTGCATCAGCCGGACATTGTGGGACTTCAGGAGGCCTTGCCTGACCAGGTGGATGATCTGGCAGCGCGCCTGCCTGACTTCGCGTGGGTGGGGGTGGGGCGCGAAGATGGCGCGCGCAAGGGCGAGTTCGCCGCGATTTTTTATCGCTGTGCGCGGCTCACGTTGTTGGATCAGGGGACGTTCTGGCTATCCAAGGCGCCGGACGTCCCCGGCAGCCTGGGGTGGGATGCAGCTTGTGTCCGTATTGCTACCTGGGCTAAGTTGCGTGATATGGCAACGGACGCGGAATTCTTCTTCTACAACACGCACTTTGATCACGTCGGCGCCATCGCCCGCCGTGAAAGCGCGCGGTTGTTGCTCAAAGACATCGCTGCGCGCACCGGTGCATTGCCGGCCATCGTCGTCGGCGATTTGAACTGCGATGAACGCGCTACGGCTTATCGCTGGCTGACCGATGGCGTGAAGCCGATTCCCCTGCGTCTGCGCGACGCCAAAACCCAAGCGGCGACGCCGCATCACGGCCCGTCAGGCACGTTCCATGCCTTCACCGGCGTCTTGCGCGAGCGCATTGATTACATCTTCGTGACTGAAGGCATCCGCGTCCTCCGGCACGCCACCCTCGCCGACTACTGGGACGGCAGGCGCTATCCGTCGGATCACATGCCGGTGCTGGCAGACGTCATATTGGAAGACTTACATTGAGAGGTCTTCCAGGAAATCGGCAAACGCCAGTAATTCTTGGCGCAGTTGCGTCATTGTAGCGGGGAGATGCCGGACGAGAATTTCAATTTGTTCTGAATCGAGGTTGAAAGTGTAAACGTTGCGCACGACGTGGCGGAAACCGCGATAGCGATCAAGCCGATCCCGAAGGTCAGAGCTGAGTACGGCAGGCCTTACTTCTGCAATCTCAGCCGTCATTTGGCGCAGCAATTGCTGGTGCCACTGCGCCCCAGTGGGCTTGGTTCCATCCACGCCGTCAGCGATCATTTCCAGCAGCCGTTCCAATCCCGCGTAGAATCCGTGCAGATTGAGCGCGACGGCGTCCAGGTAGAAATAAACACCTGATGTTTGGCCCTCGCGCCAGATTTGTAAAGTGCGTTCGACGAGCTGGGTCAAGTCGGCCAGGTCAGCGCGGATGCGTCCGGCAATGGTACGATAGGTTGTGTTCATAATGGCACCCCTTCATGTTCGATGACTTGGCGGAGGCGGGGTTTGCAGCGTTCCATAACAACCAGATCTATTTTGAATTCCGGCGCGAGGTCCTGCAATTTGGCGACCGCAGTGAAGTAATCTTCGTCAGAAACATCCCAAGCGGCCAGATCGATGTCCGACGTAGGGGAGAACCACATTCCGTGGACGAGCGACCCGAATGTGACGACGCGTGAAGCGTTAAACTGGTTATATAACAGCGCGGCAGCATGACGCGCTACATCCCAGGCGCGTGCTTTGCGTCCTTCGAGCGCCTGACGTGTGTTTGCTTCTCGATGACGCATCGTCTCTTTATATTGACGCAGTGCGAGTTCACTGATTTCGTGCATATTCTCCTACATCCTCTATAATGATTATAGCACAGAATGGAACTTCCATTTCCCCCAGAACGTCTTTATGTATGAAATTGAATGAATGGTCAGCGTGAATTATAGTCTTCATGTATCACGCATCACGAAGGAGGTTCCACATGTCCCGGAAAACCTGGTTGGTCATTGG